>CAWDOP010000014.1:0-225103 GCA_963804005.1 uncultured Ignavibacteriaceae bacterium
AAAAACCCCTACCAACCTACCTTCCGGAAGGCAGGCTTTTATTGATAGGGGCTTAAATAAAATCATCTACAATTCCTTTATTTCAACAAAACCTGTCCGCCGAAGTGCTAACGAAGGAGGATCATCTTCCTTGTTTCAACAAAGTTACCAGCCAGTATCCAGAATACCAGAGAGTCTTCAGTCTACAGTCCTCAGTCTTCAATTTTTAAAGGTAGATAGTAATCGATAGGTAATTAATAGAATAGTTCGTTTGTAAGAAACTAGCTGGTAAAATATCTCAACAATCACAGCTTTCCAGCATCAAGTATCCAGCATCAAGAATCCAATTTACCTGCTCGTAGCAGACACGCATCCAGCCCCTACTTCGTCTCTTCAATCAACTTATTTATAACATCTATAGCAGTAATGCCTTCTGCTTCAGCACTGAAGTTTGTAATAATCCTATGACGAAGCACGGGAAGCATTGCAAAACGCACATCATCAATATTTGGGGTAAATCTTCCCTGAATTACTGCACGCGTCTTTGCAGCAAGTATTAGATATTGAGAAGCTCTTGGTCCTGCACCCCACATAATCCAATCTTTAATATACTTTGGTGAAACTCCATTTACAGGACGAGTCATATTGGATATTTTAACAGCAAACTCAATTACGTTTTCTGCAACTGGAACTTTTCTAACTAATTCCTGAAATTCGATTAATTCATTTGCACTGATAACTTTTTTTAAATCTGCCTTGTATTCGCTTGTAGTAGTTTGAACTACTTTTACTTCTTCCTGGTATGAAGGATAATCAAGCCAAAGGTTAAACATAAACCTGTCAAGCTGAGCTTCAGGTAATGGATAAGTACCTTCCTGTTCAATCGGATTTTGAGTTGCAAGAACAAAGAAGGGTTCCGGCAATTGATAAGTAACACCGGCAACGGTTACTTTATGCTCCTGCATTGCCTCGAGTAATGCCGCTTGAGTTTTAGGAGGTGTTCTGTTTATTTCGTCAGCAAGAATTATGTTGGCAAATACCGGACCCGGTATAAATCTGAAATTTCTTTTTCTTGTTGTTTGATCTTCATCAAGTATTTCAGTACCGGTTATATCACTTGGCATAAGATCGGGAGTGAATTGAATTCTGCTGAACTTCAAATCCATAACTTCGGCAAGAGTTTTTATCAAAAGAGTTTTTGCAAGACCCGGTACGCCCACCAGAAGGCAATGACCCTTAGACAAAAGAGATATTAAAAGCTGGTCTATTATTTCATCCTGACCAACAATAACTTTTGCTATCTCAAGTTTTATGTTATTAACTTTTTCTTTTAACTGCTGAACAAGCTGAACATCATCTGCCGATTTGCTATTTTGTGTCAATTCAATTCCGACTTATTTAATAAATTATATTTTTATTTCCCAGAATATTTTTTCTTTAAGCAGCGAAATCCATTTTTCATATTCTTTCTGACGTTTATGCTCATCAGCAAGTTTTTTAATCTCGTTGAAATCATCCTGAAGACTTGCTTTATGCTGAGGAACTCTGGACTTGAGATAAACTATATGATACCCATAACTACCTGGAGCGAATTCAATTCTTCTCGGAAAACTTATTTCACCTTCTTTTAATTTTCCGACAATATCAAGAAGATTTTTGTCGAGTTGATTTAAATAAAAAGTACCTAGTTCACCACCAAACGGCGCACTTTCTTTATCTTCACTATGTTTTTTGGCAAAACTTTCAAATTTCTCCAAACCTTTTGCAATGCTATCTCTTAATTCAGTGAGGAATTCAATGGTTCGAAGATCAGCATCATCATCACTTTTGATTTTTATGAGAATGTGTCTAGTGTTTATTGATTCACCTCGTTTTTCAAGCAATTGAATTATGTGATATCCAATAGGTGATTCAACAAGATCGGATATTTCACCCTGTTGAAGTTTAAATGCGGCCTCTTCAAACTCAGGATAGAAAACGCCTTTTTTTACGAAACCGAGATCACCGCCCTGAACAGCGCTTCCGGGATCTTCGGAATATTTTTTTGCAAGTTCCGAAAAATCTGCTCCAGCTTTTATTGAATCCAATATTTGCTGAGCTTTTACCCGGAATTGTACCTTTGATGCTTCAGAAGTTTTTGGATTCCTGAAAATATGATACATACTTACTTTTTCAGGAATCATGCCAATACTATCCTGATATACTTCAAAAAACTCTTCAACTTCTCTTCTAGTAGATTGAAGACCTCCAAAATTTTTTTCCTGCAATCTTTGTGACATCAAAGATTTTTTTACATCGTCACGTAGTTCCCTTCTAATGCGTTCAATACTCATCCCATACATTTTCTCAATATTTGCAGTTGAGCCATATTGTTGCTTAAACATCTCGATCTGATAATTAATTCTCTGATTAACTTCTTCTTCAGTCACAACTATAGAATCCAGTTCAGATTGAGCGTAAATGAGTTTTTCTTCAATCATAGATTTTAATATTTGCTCTTTTAAGCCTGGGGTTTTGAGATCAATTTGTCTCTGAGTTGCAAATATTGAAGTTTGAAAATCCACTTCACTTTGCAGAATAACTTCATTATCAACAACTGCAACAATTTTGTCCAGCACTTGCTGAGGATAAACTGAAATAATAAATAACAATGTAAAAGCTAAAAATTTAATTTTCATTTGATTCCTAATTTTTAATATCTATTTCACTTTTTGAGTATAAATCTTTGATAAATTCATCAATAAGGATTTGCCTTTTAACAGCGATCAGTCGTTTTTCAACTTCCTGCTTAATATTTTCCAAAGCTGGGGTTGATCCTGCTGCAATTTTTTCAATTAATTGAACGACAGAATAATATCCCGGTTTAGATGAAATTACAATACTAATTTCCTGGGGGTACAACTCATTAACTATTCTTGATAACGCTGCCGGATTTATTTCATGCGCAAATAAAAATTGATTTGATTTTTGATTCACAATAGATTGATCATTTAGAAATTGAGTCGTTGCTTTTTTCCAATCACTCTCAATGGCAATATTTCTGAAAGTAATGGCTTTATCTTCATCAATAAACACAACAGTGTTTAGAACAATAGCTTCTGAAGGAACACGAAACTCATTAATGTTTTCATCATAGTATGTTTTTATTTCCTTTTGATCAAACTCAAAATTTTCATCTTTAAGAATTTTATCTATAAGCATTGCCCCTGCAAGCTGTTTGGCAGATCGAGATACCGTTAAGTTATATTCTTCTTTAAGAATTCCTTCTCTTTCAGCTTTTTGATATAACAATTCCCTTTGAATCCAGATTCTTATAATTTCATTTTTCCTGGTTTGATTTGAAGTAGAAGTATCAACCAGGGAAGCAAACTCTTCCCTGGTTAAATAAGAATTGTTTACTTTGGCAACGTAATCAATTTTCTCGGGTTTTTTCTCACAACCTAAAAGAATTATAAGAAAAAAAGGTATTAATATTTTAGTCGCTCTCAGGCTTAAATGCCTTGTGGAGTTGATCATAATAAATCACCGGCTTATAAGTTGCCTTAAGTCTTTGAATGTATTCTTGTTCTAATCTTTTACTTTCAGATTCCTGAAATGCACCGGAAACTTCTGCTCTTGCCTCTTCAAAAGTTTTGATGCGAGAAGGTTCTTTGACATCTAGTCTTAGAATAGAAAATCCGCCGCTGTTAGGAATTATTTCAGTAAATTCACCGGGTTGAAGCATATCAACAGCTTTTGAAAACTCTGTGCTTCCAACAACCTGTAATTCATATCTTCCACCCTTATTTTTCACCTGGCTTCTTTCAGTCAAATTAACAACAAGAGAATCGAAATCTGCACCGCTTTTAATTTCTGCGAAATAATTGTCGGCAGCTTCACGAGATCTTACGAAAAGTTCGGTATAAGTAACGCGATCAGGAAAAACAAATTTGTCATTGTTTGATTCATAAAACTTAGCTAATCCTGTGCTGTCTATCTTAACTTTATTCCAGACTTCTTCTTCCTGTAATTTAAAGATGTGTATTCCGTTTCTATAATCATCCATCAATTCAGCAAAATCAGGATTAATTTTATCAAGAGTTAAAGCTTCTTCTTCAAGCATGAGCTCTTCACTTACTTTATTAGCTGCATTTGTAATTAGATCTGTTTTGAATACTTTGCCCACATAAGCAGGATCGGTTTTTAATTTTTCATAAAATGAACTAAAGTTGTATTTATTATTGCCATAAGTAAAAACACTTTCATCACCGATTTCAGCCATTGCAGGATATTCGACACCAATCTTCAGTGTATCTGCATAACCTATTATTCTTTCGATTGTGGTTTTGTTCAATTGATAATTGTATTTTTCTCTGAGATCAGCAATCAAAGCGTTATAATCATCCTGATATTTCAATTTTTTATAAAGGTTTCTTAAATTTTCCTTTTCAATATCATAAGATGGATATTCAGCTTTTTCAACAAGTTTAATTATATGATAACCAAAACCGGTTTGAACTACATCGGATATTTCACCAACATTTAAGTTGAACGCTGCCTGATCAAATTGTTGTACCATCATTCTGCGTTCGAAGAAACCAAGATCACCGCCATTTGTTTTTGTTCCGGCATCGTCAGAGTATTCTTCAACTATTTTGGCAAAATCCTCGCCATTTCTAAGCTTTTCAGCAACCAAATTAATTTTTCCCAATGCAGCAGATGAATCAACTTCACCGGCTTCATTAGTATATGAAGCAAGAATATGACTTGCCCTTATTTTAGGAACTCTGTCTTTTTTATCTGTTACTTTAATTAAGTGAAAACCAAATTTTGTCTGGACTACTTCCGGATAAACTTCACCAACAGCAGTTTGATAAGCTGCATGTTCAAACTCAACCGGAAGCTGAGCGGCTGTAAAGTAAAAAATATCACCATTATTAGGTTTTGAGAATTGGTCTTCCGAATGTCGTTGTACTAATTCCTCAAAAGTGGCTTGCCCTGTTTTGATGCTGTCTAATAAAGCCTGAGTCAGCTCTCTTGATTGTTCTTCGTTTCTTTCGGGATTAGTTCTAATCATAAGATGACTAGCTCTTACTTCAGTTTTTCTTAAATCGTATAAATCTCTAAGTGCAGGTTCTATAAGATTTTTTTCAAGTATATAGGATGCACCAACTTTTCTCTTATATTCATTTAATTCATCTTTCAACGATTGGTCATTATCATAACCTCTTATCTTTGCATCTCTTAACTTCATTTTGAAGTTCATATAAAGTTCAGAAAAGTTTTTATAATCATCATAACTATCTTCCAAAGCACTTTCTTTTGAACCTACGTTTTTCATATAAACTTTTTCGAACTCAGACATAGTAATATCAGTATCGGTAAAGCTTCCAACTATTATGTTGGAATGTTCGGGCGAACAGGAAATGAATAAAAGTGTTAAAATGAAAATTATTAAATTAAATCTAATGAGCATTTTTGCATCTCCTCTTGTTAAACAACATTAAAAATTGAAAAGCTAATATAAGGCTTTAAAATGAGGAAAATCAATAGAATTTTAATCCAACTATCAATCCATTAAAAACTGGGGGATGTTATTTATTTACTTAATAAGGCTGATTTTGTGGCTTTTTTGGTTAAACTCGGAGGTCATTCTTATCAAATAAACACCACTGGCTAATTCAGATCCATTAAGTTCTAATTCCTTAATTCCCTCATTTACAAAACCATTAAATAAGATTTTTATTTCCCGACCTAGAATATCGTGAAGTGTAATTTTAACGTCTCCACTTTTAGGGACAGAAAAAACCACTGTTGTATTTGGGTTAAATGGATTAGGATAATTAGATAAAACGTAATAATCCTCCAATAATTTTTTTTCTTTTAATGAAGGAAGATTGTTAAATGCTTCGAGAGCATTAACAATTCCCCAGCCATATTCCCTGTTTGGGTCAAGCGAATTAGAGGAAGTAGTTCTAAATATTGCTCTTATTTCCATTGGAGTTAAATTTGAATCAGCTGATAAAAGAACGGCACAAACTCCAGCAACTAAAGGACAACTGAATGATGTACCATTAGCATAACTATAATCTGCTGTACTATACGCAGAAGCCATATAAACTGATGAACCCATTGCCATTAAATCAGGTTTTATTCTTCCATCCACAGTTGGTCCCACACTACTAAAAGAAGATCTAATACCTGAACTGGTTACAGCACCAATTGTAATTACACTATCACCATCTGCGGGCGCATTTAAAGTGTTATGAGAAGTATTTAAGCCCGAATTCCCTGCAGAATTTACTACTACAATACCTTTACCAGCTGCAAGATCAGAAGCAATAGTTATTCTTGCTGTGTTTCCATCCATATCTTCCCAGGTATAACTTGTATAGGGTGAGTCAAATGTTAAATAAACAAGTGAAGTGGAAGTTACATCGACACCAATGCTATCAGCCCATTCTAATGCAGCAATCCAGTTATCCTCTTCTAACGGAGTTTCACTTGCCGGATCATTTTCTGTTCTGGCAAGAATGTAATCAGAACTGAAAGCAGGACCGATTAATTGACCTTCTTTAAATCCACCAATAGTTGAAAGTGTTCCTGTTCCGTGATAGTGACCGCTGACATCTGGATCATTATCAACAAAATCCCACATTGCAATAATATTCATAGAGCTAAATGCTTCATGAGAAAGGTTGCTGAAACCAGCATCCATTAAACAAATTGTTATACCTTGTCCAGTATATCCCAAGTTGTGAACAGCCGGAACCTTGATCTGATCCATTTGCGTAAGGGAAGGTCCGTAATTAAATGAATTAATTCCTTCTGGTTCACTACTTTTAATTAGTTCAGGTTTAAGTTCAAGTTCAATAAGCTCAACATCATCTTTTCTGGTTGAAAATTTTTCAACAATATCAATCTTTTTAACAAATGGGAGAACGGAGATTTCATTGATTTGATTTTTATATGCGAATCCGCTTACAGCATTAAACCATTTTGATCTGTGTTTGAAAATAAATCCCGCAGAAAGTAATTGATCAATGTAATCTTCATTCACCGGTAAATCTAAAAAATCTATGGCTTTATTTTTTGAAAGAACTTTATATCTTCTTTTGAGTGATTTTTCCGAAACAACCGATTCAGGATTCGAGTAGAATTTCTGTAAATCGTTTCCCTTATCAGTAAAATAAATCCAAACGAGATGTGGTTCTGAAGATACTTCTGCTTGAATTTTAGCTTTTAGTCTATTTGATACTTTATCAATTTGACTATTAGCAAAAGTTGGAAGCATTAAGAGCACCGAAAATGTATATAAGAATATTTTCATATGTTCTTTTTATTTAACTCTGGTTCCGTTTTTAACTTTATCAGATACATTTAAAATTTGCAAACCTCCGTCTTCAGTTTCAATAGCTAAAATCATCCCTTTAGATTCCAGACCCATTAATTTCGCTGGCTGAAGATTCGCTACAATAACAACTTTTTTGCCAAGGAGATCTTCAGGTTCATAACTTTCTGCGATTCCAGCTATCACCTGTCTTTCTTCGTTTTCTAATTTTACTTTTAACCGAAGTAACTTCTTACTCTTCTTAACCTTTTCAGCTTCTATTACTTCGGCAACATTAAGCTGAACCTTCATAAAATCATCGTAAGATATTAATTCAATCTTTTCTTTTTCTAATTCAGATTTCGGAAGTTTATTTATCTGGGTTTCTATTTTTTCATCTTCAATTTTCGGGAAAAGAATTTCTGCTTTATTCAATTGATGTCCTTCTTTCAATTGCGGTTTACCGCTTTCTTTCCATTCAACAGGTTTTGCATTTAGCATTTTAAAAAGTTTTTCCGTTGAAAACGGAAGAACAGGCGAAAACAGTTCTGCCAGAGTATAAATTACCTGAAGACAGATATTCAAAGTTGTTCCGCATCTTTCTTTATCCGATTTTACTGTTTTCCATGGTTCGGTATCATTGAAGTATTTGTTTCCGTCGCGAGCAAGATTCATTATCTCATTTACCCCATCACGGATTTTATATTTTTCAAAAAGAACTGAGATTCTCTTTGGATATTCTGAAATTTCTTTCAGCATATTTTCATCAATCTTCTCGAGATTGCCAATAGCGGGGACTTTTCCCTCAAAATGCTTGAAAACAAAAGTAAATGTCCGATTTATAAAATTGCCTAAAATATCAGCGAGCTCACTGTTATTCCTTAGTTGAAATTCTTTCCAATAAAAATCCGTATCGCGTGTTTCAGGAAGATTAGCAGCAAGCGTATACCGTAACAAATCCGACGCAAAGAGATCGAGAAATTCGTCCACATCAATCCCCCACCCGCGACTTTTTGAAAATTTCTTTCCTTCAAAATTCAAAAACTCATTAGCAGGAACATTTTGTGGGAGACAATATTGTTCTTTTCCTCTTTCATTCCACGCCATTAAAATTGCAGGGAAAATTATAGTATGGAAAACAATATTATCTTTTCCAATAAAAGCGATGTACTTTGTTTTAGGATCCTGCCAATATTTCATCCAAAGTTCGGGTTGATTTTTTTGTTGCGATAATTCTTTTGTAGATGATATGTAACCAAGAACTGCTTCGAACCAAACATAAATTACTTTGCCTGCTGCACTGTCAACAGGAACTTTTATTCCCCAATCCAAATCACGAGTGATGGCACGTTCTTTTAAACCATCTTTAAACCAGCCCCTGCAATATTGCAGCACATTATCTTTCCAGCCATACTTTTCATTCATTTCATCAACATATTTTTCCAAGACGGGCTGATATTTTCCAAGCGGGAAATAGAAATGTGTGGTTTCTTTTAAAGTTGGTGCTCCACCCGAAATTTTACTTTTTGGATTTTTCAATTCCGATGGATCATACAATGCACCGCAGTTTTCACATTCATCACTTCGTGCTTCTTCATTTCCGCATTTTGGACAGGTCCCCTTCGACATATCTATCGGGCAAAAACATATTAGCTTTTTCATCATAAAACTGAAGTGATTTTATTCTCGATCAGTAAACCACGATTGTAAAACTCAAGGAAAAATTCTTTTGCAGTTTCATGATGAATTGGAAGGCTTGTGCGTGAGTAATTATCGAAACTCATTCCAAATCGTTCAAACGCTTTTTTTTATTTGCTTCGTGGTAACGATCTATAATTACTTGCGGAGAAACTTTTTCATTATCCGCACTTATCGTAATAGGAACACCATGCTCATCTGAGCCGCCAATATATATATTACATCATCGCCATTTAATCTTTTATAACGTACGTAAATATCTGCAGGAAGATATGCACCGCTAAGGTGCCCTAGATGAATTGGTCCGTTTGCATAAGGCAAAGCAGATGTAACTAAAACTTTTTCTTTAGACAAATTATTTTCCGAATGTATTGTTTTACAAAATTATGGGAATAAATATAAAGAAAATGATAAGATAATGGCACTCGAATGACATCGATTATACTGATTTTGGCTTATAAAAAAATAAAATATAAAAAAATCGAAGGTAGATAATGGTCGTTTGATAAGAAAAGATGTAACTAAAACTTTTTCTTTAACAAATATTTAATAACAAATTAGGAAAAATAGATTAAAATGAAGAATATCTTTAATATTTTCGACACGTCCAGAAAACGTGTCGATGACATCGACATATAGAAAATTCAATTTTTTAATCAGTTTCTTAATATGACAAATATAAAAACGCTTTAAATATTTTTCTTAGTTTTACATATAATCTTAAAGGAAATACCATGAAAAAGTTTTATATAATTTTTCTTTTACTTCTTCTTTCTTCCGTCAATGTTTTTGCTCAGGAAACTCCATCATTCATCACAGACAGCCTGGATATTTATGTTGAACGAGCACTCGAGCAATGGCAAATTCCCGGCGCAGCAGTTCTTGTTATAAATGAAGGAAAAGTTGTTGTAGCTAAGGGTTATGGTGTTAAAGAACTCGGTTCTAATGATAAGATCGATGAAAACACTTTGTTTATGATCGGTTCAAATACAAAAGCATTTACAGGAACAGCGCTTGCATTGCTTGAACATGAACAAAAATTAAAGCTCGAGGATAAGGTCGCTAAATATCTTCCTGATTTTAAGATGAAGGATGAATGGGTTACGAATGAGTTAAATCTAATCGATATAATTTCTCACCGAATGGGAATGGAGACTTTTCAGGGTGACTTTATGTATTGGACTTCGGACCTCACAAGCGATGAAGTACTTGAAAAATTCGGAAAGCTCACTCCTCTTTATAATTTTCGCACAAAATACGGTTATACTAATGCCGGCTATGCTATTGCAGGAAAAATAATTGAAAAAATTACAGATTTAAAGTGGGAAAATTATCTACAAGAAAAATTATTTCGTCCATTAAAAATGAATCGCACAACAGCTTTATCAACAGATTATTTCGAGTCAGAAAATATTGCAAAGCCTCATACTTATGTTGAAGGGAAAATGTCTTTGATACCTTTTCAAAACATTGATAATCTTGCACCTTGCGGAAGCATTGGTTCTTCAGTAAATGAACTGAGCCATTGGCTTATTGCTCAACTCGACAGTGGGAAATTTGAAGGCGATACTGTTGTTCCATACAAAGTGATAGAAAGAACAAGATATCCGCAAACTATAGTCAGAAGAAGTCGTCATCCTTTTAACCAATCAAACTATACTTTATACGGATTAGGATGGAGTCTGGAAGATTATGAGGGAAAAGAAATTGTTTCCCATACCGGCGGAGTTAATGGATTTGTTACATCTGTAACTCTTGTGCCCTCTGAAAATCTTGGTATAGTTGTTTTAACAAATAATGATCAAAATGCATTCTTTCAAATGTTGAAATGGGAAATTATTGATGCTTATCTCGGTTTACCATATAGAAATTATAATGATTTTGTATTTCAGAGAGCAACTAAACAGAAAGAACAAAACGACAATCAGGTTTTAGCATTGAAAGATTCAGCTAATATGAATATAAAACCAGAGTTCGATCTTTCTGAGTTTGCTGGAAGGTATGAGAATGAGATTTACGGTTATGCAGATTTGATCCAAAAAGGAAATTATTTGGAGATGATTTTACAGCATCACTCAAAGCAGAAAGGTAAACTTGAGTACATTGGCAATAACAGATTTTTATGCACCTATTCCGATCCGACTTATGGAATAAGAGTCTTTCCATTTGAAATTGAGAATGGTATAGTTAAATCTTTTGATCTGTATGTAGATAATTTTATAGAATTCCTGCCATATAAATTTTATAAAGAATAATCTATTCGATCTTATTCGAGTGTGGGATATTTATTTCATTGAGTAGATTGCAATCATTGAAGATGACATAAATTTTTCTGCCACATAACTATTATTTAAAGTAGGCAAAATAGAGACCTTGATCTGTTTTCTATACACCACAGAATAAATTAGCTGATATTTTTGCTCAATAATTTGTGCTAATGATGATTTTAAAAGGCACATAATTTGCTGATTAGTAATATGTGTCAATTTATTTATGAGGCCAAAAAATGAAAATAAGTCAATTTTTTGTTTTGGTATTAGCACTAGCTTTAACTCATTGCAATCCATACCCTATATACAACTACAAAATTTCATCTTTAGATGAAGAAAAATTGTTTTATAAAGGAAGAGAGATTATTTCCAAGGAAAGTAATGATTTGCTAATTCTAATTAATTATGAAGATCAGGTCAAATATGAATTGGTTTTCAATTTAGCAATAATCAATCAATCTGATCATACGATTGAAATTGATCCGACTAAAATATGCTTAGAAATACATAAGACTTATCCTCCTGATGTATATGGAAATAAAATTGTTACACTATTTTCCATTGATCCTAAAACTCGAATAGAAACACTTAAAGAAGGTCTTCTGGCTACTAATTTAAACAAACAAAAGAGTGATGTAGCAAATATGTATGTTAGCCTTGCGGAAGTATTCAAAGATATTTCTGAACTTGGGAGAGAAAAAACAACAGCTGAACTACTTAGAGAAACCTTAATTGAACATGAGAGAAGACAATTGGTGGCTTCCCAAGAGTTACACTTTCAAAGCACTATAAATAATATTTATGAGAATAAATACTATTGGGAAAATATTGCACTACGTAAAACGACATTAAATCCTGGTGATGAAATGAGCGGATATATTCATTTTCCGTTAGACGAGAATGCCAGAGTAGTTAAAATTGTAATTCCTTTAAACGATACTCTGCAATCCTTTTCGTTTGAATCAAGACCCTTAATAAACTAAATTCTCCAGAAATATTTCAAGTAGTGGGCGGTCTTCTGACCGCTCATGTTGATAGCAACAAATTTTGTAATACAAAAAATTCCTAATTAAATACGGAAGGTCAGTAGATCATTTCCCTATTTTTCGTAAAAATTCCTTAATTTTAAGTAATAAAATTTTTATTTAATCCTTAAATGGGAAAATTATAATGAAAAAACATTCCAAAATAGATTTTCAAACCAAATGTGTTCACTCTGGAATTGATGAATACGAGTATGGTTCTGTAGTACCGCCGATTTATCAAACATCAACATTTAAATTTAAATCTGCACAGCATGGAGCATCACTTTTTGCAGGTGAAGAAAAAGGTTACATCTATACGCGAATGCTAAATCCAACTATTGAAGCGATGGAAAATGCTATCGCCGAATTAGAAGGTGGACATAAAGCACTTGGATGCGGAAGCGGTATGGCAGCTGTTCATACAATATTTGCCGCTTTAACCCAAGCTGGCGATCATGTTGTTTGTTCTTCTGCCGTGTATGGACCCACAACAACTCTGCTAAACACAATTATGAAAAAATTTGGCGTTGAAACTACTTTTGTTGATACATCAAATCTTGATGAAGTAAAAAAAGCAATTAAGCCAAATACAAAAGTTGTTTACGTTGAAACTCCGGGCAATCCCACTTTATGTATTTCCGATTTGGAGGAGATTT
Organism: uncultured Ignavibacteriaceae bacterium; assembly: GCA_963804005.1. Taxonomy (GTDB): domain Bacteria; phylum Bacteroidota; class Ignavibacteria; order Ignavibacteriales; family Ignavibacteriaceae; genus JAGXRK01. The sequence goes on from CAWDOP010000014.1 coordinate 12,938, forward strand.
CTAAAATTACCCATAAACACGGTGCAAAGGTTGTGGTTGACAATACGTTTATGAGTCCTGCTCTGCAAAATCCTATTGCCTTTGGCGTTGATGTTGTAATGCACAGTTTAACAAAATTCTTAAACGGACATGCGGATGTTGTAGGTGGAATTATTGTTGTTAAAGATGAACAAACATATCAACACTTCAGAAAAACATTAAATCAACTTGGTGGTGTTATTGATCCATTCAATTCTTTTTTGGTTCATCGCGGATTAAAAACTCTTGCTATCAGAATGGAACGACATTGTGAGAACGCACAAATTATTTCGGAGTGGTTAGAGAAACATCCTCTGATTGAATCAATCCAATTTCCAGGACTAAAATCTCATCCGAATTATGAGATTGGATTAAAACAGCATAAAGGTCCCGGTGGAATGATAACTATGGAACTAAAAGGTGGAATTGAAGCTGGGAGATTGATGATGAATTCAGTTCAATTGTTTCAACTTGCTGTTAGTTTAGGCGGAGTTGAAAGTCTGATTCAGCATCCTGCAAGTATGACACATTTTTCTATGGGAAAAGAAGCAAGATTAGCCGGTGGAATTACAGAAGGTTTAGTTCGTATTTCTGTAGGAATTGAAAATGTAAATGACCTTATTGCTGACTTAGAACAAGCACTGGAGAAAGTAAAACTTGCACACACAAAAGAACACGAGTTACACGTTTAAGCATTTAAATATTGAATTATAGAAAGAGAGTCATTACACTCCCTTTTTTTTGGCACAAGAATAGTCATCTTAATATTCTTTGAACATTATTATCAAGGAGTACAAGATGCATAAATTACTCATCCTTATCATCGTTTTCCTCCTGACAACAATTCACAATTATCCTCAACGAAATGAAATTATCAAAAGAGAAACCACTGATTCCGAAAGAATTTCAAGAATTGAGAGAGAACCAAACAGAACAACTCCAACAAATAATCCAAAAATTGGTGGTCGGGAAAAGACTCGTAGTCCAGAAACAATTACATACCCCAAAGTCCCGGCTCATCAAAATCCTGTAACGACATCACCGGCTATTATTGAAAACCGTCCAATCGATTGTATAGTAGTGTCTTCGGCATACTACACTTCACCGCCAGTTCCGGAAAATTTAAGTGCAATGGAATTATTCAGTTCGGGCGATTACTGGGAGGCTTCCAGAGCCTTCACAAGATGGCTGGTAAATAATCCTTATGACATTTCTGCCCTATTCTATCGCGGAAGATGTTATATAGAGTTAGAATGGTATGGATTCGCAATTGAGGATTTTAACCTTGTGATTGATTTAGATTCTGTTTACGCAGATGCATATTATTACAGAGGGCTAGCATGGTTTTTCAGAAATGAAAAGGAACTGGCACAAATTGATTTTGAGATTGCATACGAACTCGATCACAAAATAGCTGGAATAATTCTCAAAGAATATTTCTGAAATTATAATAATTATCCTGTCATTCACCGATATTTCAGGTTGATTTACCGATTTTAACTTTCTTAGATATCATTTAATCCATACTTTTACACCAGATACATAAAACTTTATTCCGGAGAAAATTATGGAAGAGCTAAAAAAACAAACTACAGACAAAAGAGTATGGCTTGGGGCAATACTAATAATCCTTGGCGGTTTATTCTTACTGAATTCACTAGAAATATTTGATTTCAGATTTTCACGCATATTTATTTCGTGGCCATTTTTCTTCTTTATAATTGGTTTATATATTCTATTTAATACCGAAAAGAAGATTTTAGGTGCTATTCTTTCAGGATTAGGCGGATTATTTCTCCTTCCAAGAATATTTTCCTGGATTCATATTGACTTGTCGGTTGTATTTCCAATCTTACTTATCGCAGTCGGCTTATATATCATTCTTACATAGACGTAAAAACTTAGAATTGAGAAGAGGTCAGATTAAAGAAGATACTTTTGACGACATTTCTATTTTCGGTGGAGGTGACAAAATCGTAACCTCAAAAAATTTTAAGGGCGGAAACGTTACTGCAATATTCGGCGGTTCTGAAATTAATATGACTTCTTGTGAATTGGCAGAGGGTATAAACAATATCGATATCTTTGCTATGTTTGGCGGTACAACAATTATAGTACCAAAAAACTGGAATGTTGTTGTGAGTGTAACATCGATTCTCGGCGGATTCTCAAATAAAGGTATTAAAGATCCTACTGTTGAAATTGATACAAGCAGGTCCCTTGTTATAAAAGGTCTTGTTATTTTTGGCGGTGGTGAAGTAAAAAATTTCTAAAAAACTAAAATGACCGGACATCCTCTAATAAAAAGCCCGAAGAATTTTTTACTTTATCTATTATTCTGGATACTTATAGTTATTCTTTATCTTAATCTTATTGTACTTGATAGAGAAATTGATGTCAATACGATTATTCTTGATGTAACTATATTTAATGTTCTTTTGCTTGGTTTAGGAATAGGATTCTGGTTCACGGCAAAATTTCTTTCCATTGAGAATCATAAAATCTTTCGTATCATTTCTAATCATCTCATTGAAGGTATAATAATTATTTCATTATGGTTGGTGATAGGATATTTTATTATCAGCAATCTGGTTAACGATAAAGAGCATTATTCCAATTTCTTTTTTGCCACGCTAAAATTCAGAGCAGCACTTGGAATTTTTACTTATTTTCTACTTAATTCATTTTATTATATAGTTATTTATTACACCGGATTTCAGGAACGAAGAATTAAAGAAACTGAATTAAAAAATCTTATTACAGAAGCAGAGCTGAGATCATTAAAGTTTCAGATCAATCCGCATTTTATTTTTAACAGTCTGAATTCAATGAGCGCTCTTACGGAAATTGATCCGAAGAAAGCTAAACAAATGATTATTAAACTTGCGGAATTTCTTCGTTACACACTTGCTACAAATGACAGGCAGATAGTTTCGCTTAGTGAAGAATTAAAGAATATTCGGCTCTATCTTGAAATAGAAAAAATAAGATTTGAAGATAAATTTGAATATGTCGAGGAAGTTGATGAACATTGCGTTAAAGTTCAGATTCCAAGTATGATACTGCAACCGTTATTTGAAAATGCAATTAAGCACGCTGTTTATGAAACGCTTGATACAGTTATACTTAATTTATCCTGCGCAAAACAGGATTCGTTCTTAAAAATAGCAATACAGAATAATTTTGAGGGTGAATCTCATAAAAAAGGTACGGGGTTGGGATTAAATAATATTCAAGAAAGATTGAGATTGATTTATCAACAGGATAATTTAATGCAAGTAAAAAAAGAAGAAAATATTTTCAGCGTAACAATTTATATTCCTCTGGAAAATAATTCGTGAAAATTCGCATAACTTATCTGCAGACAAGTAGGAAAGTGACTATTTTTTGACACGAATTTTAAACTAAATTTTGAAAGAATATGAAAGACAATATAAAAGTAATTATTATAGATGACGAAAGTCTGGCAAGACAGATTTCTAAAAATTATTTATTAAGACATGATAATATTGAAATTGTTGCGGAGTGCTCAAACGGATTTGACGCAATAAAAAAAATTAACGAGCGTAAACCGGATATTATTTTCCTTGATATTCAAATGCCCAAACTTAACGGTTTTGAAATGCTTGAGTTGATTGAAAATCCTCCAGTTATAATTTTCACAACAGCTTATGACCACTTTGCTATAAAAGCATTTGAAGTAAGTGCAGTTGATTATCTTCTTAAACCTTTTTCTGAGGAAAGATTTGACCAGGCATTAAAAAAAGCAATTATACTACTTGATGATAAGTTTAAACAAGCAGATTCAATCAGAAATATAATTGCTGAGCACGAAAAAAAAATTGAGACGCTCGAACGTGTTGTTATTAAGGATGGCGGTAAAATAAATATTATTCCTGTAAACGAGATAAAATGGATAGAAGCACAGGATGATTATATTATGATACATTCAGACAAAGGAAAATTCCTCAAGCAAAAAACAATGAAATATTTTGAAGATCATCTTGATGAAACTCAGTTCGTTAGAATTCACAGATCTTATATAATTAATTTATCATATCTACAGCACCTTGAGCAACAGGAAACCGATTCTTACAAATTAATACTTAAGAATGGTCACGTATTGCCTGTAAGCAAAACGGGATTATCGCGTCTAAAAGCGACTCTTTAGTATGATTTTTGTTTAAAGAAAACTCTTCGGAAATTTCTTTATTACTGCTGCTGCAATTACTTCCGCTGCTTCATCATAAGTAAATTTTCCAGTATTCACTATCAAATTATACAAGGTCGGATCGTTAATATCTCTGTGAAAATTAGACTTGATATATTTTTTCCGCGCCAGAGATTCTTTTTCAAGAAGCTTTATTGCAGTAATCCGATTGACCGATCTTTTCTTCATTGTGTGAATTACACGGTTCTCTAAGGGTGCTACTAATCTTACCTGAAATGCATTTAGTAGTTTTGAAGTTATCATCACGCTACCACGTCCAACAATAATTACTTTACCCATTCTTCCAAGCTGCAAAACTGTTTCTGTTGTTTTCTGCAGTATTGTCCATTCAGAAGGACGAAGACCCAGAAGTTCGGAAACAGCATCATTAAAATGTCTGTATTTATCCTCTGATAAATATTCACTGACTACTTTGGGAAGTTTACCGTCCTCCAGAACTTTTTCAAGAAGCATACGATTGAAGTAAGCCCAGTTTTCTTCAGGTTCTTTTGTTTTGCTTTGAAGGATATCGATCAACTTTTCACAAACAGTATTTGCACCTACACCCGGTTCTCTGGATACGGCAATGCAGGGAAAGATCATTCGGTATTTTCGTGATTCGGCAGTCTCTTTAGAATGTTGTTCTATATATCTTTTACATTTTTCGTAAGCTCCAAGCGTTAACATTTAAGCACTCTCCTCTCTCAATAGTTATTTGAGAATCAAGTGAATGAAATATGTGCCTTATTTAGAATCCGTTGTAGTGAGTTGAAACCACTGTTTAATTTTTTCTAATTCCCGACCATTAGATGATTTATGATAGTACTCATTTTTCTGCTTATCGTACCTGTAATCTTTTTCCCATTCAGAAATATTCGCCACAATTTCTCTGATACCATTTAAAATGATTTTAAGTTCTTCATCTGTCATGGTTGGATGAATTGATATTCTCACCCATCCGGGTTTATCGGAAAAATCGCCCTGGTCTATTTTATCGGTAATCATCTTTGATCTTGTCGGGTCAACGTGTAGTAAATAATGTCCGTAAGTTCCTGCACAGGAACATCCGCCTCTCACCTGAACTCCGTATCTGTCGTTAAGAAGCTTTACAATCAAGTTGTAATGAATATCTTCAACATAAAACGAAATAGCACCTAATCGATGATAAGCATTCTGCGCAAGTATATGAACTTTTGGGATTCCTTGTAATTCATCAAGGGCTACTTTAACTAATTCTTCTTCGCGCTTACTAATGTTATCTATGCCCATTTCTTCTTTAAGCTTAATACACAAAGCAGCTTTTATGGTTTGAAGAAATGCAGGAGTTCCACCGTCTTCACGAAGTTCAATATTATTAACAAATTTATGCTGTCCCCATGGATTCGTCCAATCTACAGTACCCCCGCCGGGAAGATCAGGAACTCTGTTGTTGTAAAGCTTAGAATCAAAAATCAGAACTCCTGATGTTCCAGGTCCGCCTAAAAATTTATGAGGAGAGAAAAAGATTGCATCAAGTTTTGCTTCAGGATCAAGCGGATGCATATCAACATTTACATAAGGAGCTGCACAGGCGAAATCAATGAAACAATATCCTCCATTCTGATGCATAATTTTTGCAAGTTCATAATATGGGGGCTCAATGCCAGTTACATTTGAAGCCGCAGTAAATGCCCCGATTTTTAATGTCCTGTTTTTATAATGTGCAATTTTTTCTCTTAAACTATTTACATCAACGAAACCATTTTCATCGGGTTCAATGACTACAACATCGGCAATTGTTTCAAGCCAGGTTGTTTGGTTTGAATGATGCTCCATGTGTGTAATGAATACAACCGGTCGTAATTCTTCTGTTAGATTTATGTAGTCTTTAACCTGTTCAGGAACTTTTAATCCGAGTATTCTTTGAAACTTACAAATCATAGCTGTCATTCCGCTGCCGGCAGTAATAATTACATCATCTTTACTTGCATTACAATGTTTTTTAATTATTTCGTGAGCTTGGTGATAGGACAATGTCATAGATGTACCGGTTAAACTGGATTCGGTATGAGTGTTGCCTACAAGCGGTCCGAATACTTCGCATATCTTTTCTTCAATCGGTTTATACATTCTTCCACTTGCAATCCAATCGGCATAAATAAGGTTTTTTTCTCCATAAGAAGTTGTAAACTTAAAATCATGTCCTACAATATTTTTTCTGAATTTCAGAAAATATTTTTCTAAATTGTTCATCCTCATACCTTGATAAGTTATTCGCCTTAAATATAATAATTTAGAATGAGTTCCGCATTTAACTTTTTAAAGGATAAGGATTTGGTTAAATTTGAATCGGAAATCAAAACAAATGAAATTCTAATTATGATAAGAAATATAACATTTCTTCTCCTGCTTGCATTTATTTTCACTTCATGCCTTAGTGCACAGGAAAACCAGACAAAACAATATCACTTTTCAGGGGTTGATGAATTAATTGATAACGCAATTAAAGAGAAAACTTTTTCTGGTGCTGTTCTCTTGTTTTGGAAAGATGGAGAAATTCTTCTTGAGAAACCTTACGGAAAATTTTCTTATGAAGAGGATTCAACGCCGATTAGTAATGAAACAATATTTGATCTTGCCTCACTTACAAAAGTTGTTGCAACCACTACTGCCGCAATGATTTGTGTTGATAGAAATTTATTTTATCTTGATGACAAAGTAGTAAAGTTCGTTCCTGAATTCGGAGTTAATAACAAAGAAAATATTACAATTCGAAACTTACTCGTTCATAACAGTGGTTTACCGGCATGGGAAAAATTTTACGGACGTGGATTAAATGAATCTTCTGTTTTAGATGAAATATATAACTCCGAACTTGAATATGAACCTGGTACAAAAATGGTTTATTCAGATCTCGGAATAATTACTCTCGGAAAAATTATCGAAAAAGTATCCGGGATGACTTTAGATAAATTCTGTGAACAAGAAATATTCAAACCATTAGGAATGAATTTAACTTTCTACAAACCGAATGATTCGCTGAAAAAATATTGTGCACCAACGGAGATTGATAACAACTGGCGAAATAAATTGCTTCAGGGAGAAGTACACGATGAAACGGCAGCAATGTTAAATGGAGTTGCTGGTCACGCAGGACTTTTTTCAACTGCTAACGACTTAAGTAAGTTTTTGACTATGATAATGAACAAAAGCAGTTTTAATAAAAAGAAAATTATTAATGAAAAAACGATTGAGATGTTTACCCAAAAACAATCCGATCAAAGTTCAAGAGCATTGGGCTGGGATACTAAATCAGAAAAAGTATCTTCTGCAGGCGACTTTTTCGGCCCAAATTCTTTCGGTCATACAGGATTTACAGGAACATCAATCTGGGCTGATCCGGAAAGAAATTTATTCGTTGTCTTTTTAACTAACAGAGTTTATCCTTCAAGGGAGAATACAAAAATTATTTCATTCAGACCACTTCTTCACAATGCGGTTATAAAATCTATTACAGAATAATATGCTTAGAAAACATCAACTCTTAAAAATATTATTTTTAATGATTTTCATGCTTGCAGTATCTATAGTATCAGATGTTTCAATAATTACGCAAGATATTGTTCTTGCAGAAGAGAGTGATAATAAAGTGAATAAGAATATAATTACCAGGAACTCAAAAAATTTATTCTCATTAAGTGAAGAAGCTAAGGAAAATATTGAATTTTCTTTGAATGATCTGACTCTTTATGAAAAATGTGCTCAGATAATTATGCCAGCAGTTTACCGTGGTGCATTAAATCCTTCATCAAAGGAGTACGAAGAAATAATTGAGCTGGTTAGAGATTACGGTGTTGGCGGAGTGGTGATGTTTCAGGGGCATTCCCGGGATCAGGCTGTAATGATCAGGCACTTACAAAGTCTTGCAAAAATTCCGCTTTTAGTTTCCGGTGATTATGAAAACGGACTTGGGATGCGTATTGATGACGCGGTCAGTTTTCCGCATAGTATGGCATTAGGTGCAACTAATAACACTGATTTCGCTTACCAGGTTGGAAAAACAACTGCAATTGAAGGAAGAAAATTAGGAATAAATTTTAATCTCGCCCCTGTTGCGGATGTTAATGATAATCCTCTTAATCCTATAATAAATATCCGTGCATATTCGCAAGATAAAAAGCTGGTTTCATTATTTGTAAATGCGTTTATTGAAGGATCTGATGAAGGCAAAATGTTATCATGCGTTAAACATTTTCCAGGACACGGCAATACTTATGTTGATTCCCATGATGATTTACCCAGAATTAATAGTACGAAAGAATACATGCTCGATAATGAAATGCACCCTTTTATCGAGGCAATTGAAAATGACGTGAAATGCGTTATGATTGGTCATCTTGAAGTTCCATCGCTTGATAAGAATGAAAAAATTCCTGCTTCACTATCATATCCAATCATCACAGAGCTTCTAAAAGATGAACTTGGATTTGAAGGTTTAATAATTACAGATGCAATTGATATGCAGGCTATTACTAAATACTATTCACAGGAAGAAGCAGCAGTCAAAGCAGTAATTGCCGGTAATGATATTATTCTCTCACCATTAGATCCTAAAGAAGTAATCGACGCAATTTATAAAGCCGTTAAGGAGGGAGTAATTGATGAAGATAGAATTGATGAAAGCGTCAGAAAAATTTCATTCGCTAAATACTGGCTTGGACTTTCGAAGCAAATTTCTTTAACTGGTTACCCGGAATTCAACAAACAAAAATTGTTGGCACAAAAAATTGCTGATGAATCAGTTACTTTAGTTAAAAATGACGATAGCATTATCCCATTAAAATTGAATGAATATTCTGCTATAACTAACATTGCAATTACCGATGGCATAGGAGGTTTAATAACTGAATACTTTGGTGACCTGCTTAAAAAGAGAAAATATGATTTTACTTCTTTAACGCTTACAAGTAAAAGCAGGCAGCGGGACTATGATTACGCAAAGGAAACAGCCCTTAAAAGTGATCTGGTAATAGTTTCATCTTTTATACGAGTTAAGGCTTACCAGGGACCTGTGGATATTTCCACGATTCAACAGGAATTTATCCAAAGCTTAGTTAATTCGGGGAAAAAAGTTATTCTTATCAGTTTCGATAATCCCTATTTAATATCAAAATTTCCAAACGCAAAAACATACATAAACACATACAGCAATACTGAATTTTCTCAGCAAGCAGCTTTGAAAGCATTATTGGGTGAAATTGGATTTAACGGAAAACTTCCTGTTTCAATTCCGGAAACAAATTATAATATTGGTGATGGTATCACTCTGAATCTTTCATCAAAATAAAATCTATATCTGTTCTCTAAAACTATTTCAAATATGATTTGGAATCTTTAATAAAAAAAGATTCTTTCTTAGTTTTAATCACTAAGTGCAATTCACAGAATATTATAGCGTATGAATAACTATAAACATGTTTTTGGTTCTAATCAGTGTGAATCCGCTAAATTTGCGTCATCCGCGTTCTATTTCTCTTATCTACCGAAGTTACTAAAATGCTAATCTTATTTAATAAACCATTCAACGTTCTATGCCAGTTCACGGATAAAGAAGGCAGAAAAACTTTAGCTGATTTTATTCCTGTCAAAAATGTTTATGCAGCAGGCAGACTGGACTACGACAGCGAAGGGTTAATTATACTCACTGATGAAGGAAAGATTCAACGCTTAATTTCTGACTCGAAAAATAAATTACCTAAAAGATATTGGGTTCAGGTAGAAGGAATTCCTGACAAGACAGCATTAGATAAATTACGAAAAGGAGTTTTACTAAAAGATGGAATGACAAAACCTGCTAAAGTAAAACTAATAGATGAACCGAAAATCTGGAAAAGGAATACCCCAATAAGAGAAAGGAAGAATATTCCAACAAGCTGGATTGAACTTACCATAACCGAAGGAAAAAACAGACAGGTAAGACGAATGACTGCCGCAGTGGGTTATCCAACTTTGCGCTTAATACGATACTCAATTGGAGAGTGGAAATTAGACAATCTAAAGCTAGGAGAATATAAGGTTTTTTGAAATAATCTAATCCTCTGATGGCGGTGATAAAAATTTCTTTTTAATCATAAAAGAAAAGTAAACCACCATTCCGCCAACAATAAGTGCAGCTATTGCGGGAATGAATATCGCAATTAAAGACAAAGCTGTTGCACTTCCTGCTTCTGTTGTTGAAACGACAGGATTGCCAATTCCACCCGTTACTGCCGAAGATTTTAATCTTATCATTCCGGTTGCTGCATGAATTGTTCCGGCTACTCCGCCGCCGGCAATTAAAGCTAATGCCCATTTAATTAATGGAGGAAAATCTCTTATTACAGCGCCGGTTAAAACTATTCCTGCAATTATTGCCAACGGGTGCTCAATAGTATCTAAAAAATTATCAAGCCAGGGAATGTAATAAGCCAGAATTTCCACTATTGCTGCGATGCTGAACATAATCAGAGCGGGTAAACTTCCAATCCATACAAAGTATGTGGATAGCTGTAGATTACCTGTATAAGCCATGATTGATGCAATCAGAAAAGGAATGAATATTCTGAATCCGACTGCTGCGGCTAGACCAATACCAACAAAAATGCTTAAGACTATTTCCATGTAATCCCTACTAATTCTTAATTCTTAATTTTTAATTGCTAAATAATTAGTAGCTCATATTTGTTAACTTCACTTTACCACGGAATATCCAGTAAATACTTATTGTGTAGGCCAGCACAAACGGCATTCCTATCAACGCAATAATCAGCATTATGTTTAATGTCTTATGTGATGATGCTGCATTATAAATCGTTAGGCTATATTCTGGATTCGGACTCGAGTATACTATGGTTGGGAAAAGTCCTAACGCAAAAATTAAAAGCAACGCTGCAACAGAAACGGAGGAAGAAAGGAATGCATAGAAATCTCTTCCTCGATGAATCTCTCTCAGAATGTTCGCAACTGCAAGCACATTCAACACTGTAACAATGAAAAGAACTGGAGTATTCGTAAAATGTTCTGTCATATGCGGAAAATAAATCAGCGTTGCTATTGTTGTGGTTACGTAACAGATAATAAAAAAGATAATTGTGTTATTTACCCAGCCTCTTAATTTCTGATGCAGTTCGCCTTCGGTTTTCATAACACCATATATAGCACCATGCATCATAAACAATGCAACAGTTGTAATGCCGACAAGAACTGTATAGGGATTTATTAAATCCCAAAATGTTCCGATGAATTCTTTATCAGGACCAAGCGGGATTCCAGTTACAATATTTCCGAGAGCAATTCCCATAATAAAAGCAATCAAAATACTTGAAACGCTGAAAGCCGTATCCCAAAATTTTCTCCACCACAGCATCGGTTGTTTACTTCTGAATTCAATTGCAACAGCTCTGAAGATCAACATAAACAATAGAAGCATAAATGCAGAATAGAATCCCGAAAACACAGTTGCATAAACGTGAGGGAAAGCCGCAAACAAAGCTCCCCCGCCTGTTACAAGCCAGACTTCATTTCCATCCCATACTGGTCCGATTGAATTAATCATTATTCTGCGTTCAGTATCACCTTTAACCAAGAGATGAAGTGCTCCTACACCAAGATCAAATCCGTCAAGTATAGCATATCCGATTAAAAGAATTCCAATTAAGAAAAACCAAATTGTATTTAAATCAAAAGTAATTTCCATTATCACTCCAATAAATGAAGTTAAACTTTTTATGATTTGGGATGACCGATTTCAGAAGGAATTGAATCCGGTTCTTCCGGTCCGTGTTTTATTTTTTCATTGAGTAAGTATATAAACAATAAAAACAGGAACAAATAAATTATTGTAAACAAAATAAGAGAAAACCACACCTGTCCCGATTCAACAACTTTTGATAAACCTTCAGAAGTTTTCATCAAACCGTAAACAATCCATGGTTGCCTGCCGACTTCTGCAGTTATCCATCCAACCTGATTTGCAATTTGCGGAAGAGGAACAGAGAAAATGAAAATCCATAACAGCCATTTTTGTTTGAATAGAGTTCCCCGCCACCAAAAGAATATACCAAGAAGTGAAATTGCAATTAAAGCAAAACCTATTGCGACCATTAAATGATATGACTGAAACACAATGTTCACTGGTGGTCTTTCATCTTTTGGAAAATCATTAAGTCCTGTCACTTTTGTTTTTGAATCGAAACCGATTAGATAACTGAGCATACCTGGAATCGCCACACCGAATTTGACTTCCTGCTTATCATCATTAACCCATCCGAACAAATACAAGGGTGCATTTTCCTTAGTATCGTAAACAGCTTCCATTGCAGCAAGTTTTGCAGGTTGATTTTTACTTACACCAATCGCGCTTTGATGTCCGGTAAATAGCTGAAATAAAGAAGCAATTACCACGATAACTAACGCAATTTTAATCGATGATTTTGCAAAACGAATGTGACGATCTTTTAATAAATAATATGCTCCTACACTAATAACAAGAAATGCTCCTGCAAGCCAGCATCCGGAAAGAACATGCGAAAGACGGTCTACCGAAGAGGAATTAAATACCATAGCCCAAAAATCAGTAATCTCTGCACGAGCATTTAATCCTTCACCAACAATATGATGACCGGCCGGAGTCTGCTGCCACGAATTAGCAACAACAATCCATACAGCACTGAACATTGAACCAAGAGAAACCATGAGAGTTGAAAAGAAGTGCATTTTGGGTCCGACTTTATCCCAGCCGAATACAAGCACAGCAAGAAATCCCGATTCTAAAAAGAAAGCAAAAATTCCTTCTGCAGCAAGTGCACTTCCGAAAACATCACCAACAAATCGTGAGTAAGTTGCCCAATTAGTTCCGAACTCAAACTCCATTACTATACCGGTTGCGACACCTATAGCAAATGTTAATGCAAAAACCTTTACCCAGAACTTTGTCATATTCTCATAGAATTTATCTTTGGTTTTTAGATACATTCCTTCCATCACAACCAGAATAATTCCGAGCCCAATGCTTAGGGGAGGATATATATAGTGAAAAGCAATTGTGAAAGCGAACTGAATACGAGAAAGAATTTCAACATCCATAACAAACCTGAAAATTGTTAGAATTGCTTATGTAATTTAATGAAAAGAATTGTGCAGAGAAATAATTGTAGAAAATTTGTTGATATATTGTATTTTCATATCTTCAACGAGTATTTATGATTATGAATTTTTAAGTCATTGAGTGTTACCAGAAATTTTATTCCAATGTTTTAGCCTAACTGTCTTTCTTTTTGATTTAGGCGGGTTTATTTTTCTTTGTGATTTTCTGTTATTGAAAAAATAAAGGAATAAAATTGAGCAGGAAAATTTTAACAATTTTCATAATTGTATTTTTATTGTCAATCAACTCTTTTGCACAAACAGATTTTTCTGTTGGCGGATATATCGGCGGAGGTTCATTAAGCAGTAATTCGCCTAGTGAAGGGAGTTTCGGTACATCCGTTTTTATACAAGCTGATATTCCTTTATTTGCAGAAGTCTTTCCTAGATTAAGTTTTATTTATGCCCGAGATTTTAGTTCTCTCCTACCGAATTCGCGTCAGACTTATTATCCTTTTCTGCAGGGCTTTTCATTTAAAGGTGTTACATCACAGTATTTCGACGGCAAAATATTTCTTGAAGAAGCTGTCGGTACAATATTATTGAATGACAGAACATTTATCGACAGTGATTCATGGGAATATGGAATTGTTCTTTCATTTGTCGGCGGATTTGATTTTCGTAATTATGATTTGAAAGGTTTTAAAATTGGTGCCGGTGTTGAGTATGGACTAACCTTTACGGGAAATTTACCACAATATTTTAATCTTTACTTTCAGTTTCAATATACATTATAATATTCTCCGTGACCGGCTCTGTGATAAAACAATTCTATCTTGAAAGAAACGAAAACACCTAGAAGTATAATGGATATTAGAATCTTGCGAAGATATAAATACTTACTAACTTACCTTACGCAACATAACTATAATCCAGTCATTCTGGCTCGTTCCGGCAGAACTGAGTCCTGACGAACTTGTCCAGAACCTGAAATATACTCTAAACTCAAAGATTCCGGACTCATTTCATTTGCCGGAATGACCTCTTGCCTAAGGTGAGTTACTAAAAAATGTTATGCTAGATGAAAATAAAAAATCCCCTCCGTTTGAGAGGGGATCAAAATAAACAAAAGTAAAAAATGGAAATTTAATCCATCTCACCATTCTTCAATTCATTGCTTAATCTTTTAAGTCCGTAAACTTTATCAATCGCTTCCCACAAACCTTTGGAATGAATAGAAACCATTCTATTTTCTTCAGTTCTGAAAATAAAGTTTCCAGGTAAACTCTGAATGTTACCATCAAAAGCTAAACCAACAACTTCAGCATTTTTATTTATAACCGGACTACCTGAATTCCCACCAATAATATCATTGGTAGAAATAAAGTTAAAAGGCGTTGCTAAATCAAAATCAACTGGGGGATTCTGCCATCTTTCAGGTAAACTCCAAGGATATTCTTTGTTGAATGAATAATATCTATCATACATTCCATAAAAAGTAGTAATAGGTGGAGCGACTGTTCCATTGTAAGGAAATCCTTCAACAACACCATCTGCTAATCTTAAAGTAAACGTTGCATCAGGTGGAATAGAAGTACCGTAAATTTCAAAAAAAGCTCTTCCTAGTTTTTGATTATAGCTTGATTCAAGAGCCCGAATTTCACGGGTTTTCTTCAGCAGTTCTTTCTGTTCCTCTTTAGTATTCAGAATAAAGTAAATAAAAGGATCATCAGAATTTATTATCGCATCGGCTCCGGCTTTCACTAATTCTTTAATATCAGCAAGCTTTATAATTTTTGATTTTCCAAGTATGTATTCTACCGATTCATCACCATATTTCCCGCCAGTAAATTTTTTAACTAATGGATCATCTGCTCCTAAATATTTATACATCGCTGAGATTTTTGACTTAAGAAGCATCTTGTTCATATTGTAATCGAAATCTTCCGGAATTAGAGATTCAAGCGTTAAATCTAATTCATCACCGATGTATAATTCATCTCTTTCAGCCTCCGGCTTTTTCAATTCTTCTGCAATTGTGAGTAGTTCGTCAGCTATAAAAAAGTATTGTGACGTACTAAATCTGTTCAAAGTATATACAAAATTTTTATTTACGTGTTCTCTGAGCTGATTTCTAGTCGCTTCAATATTAGTCCAAACATCACCATATTTTAGATTCAATTCGGGATTATTCTGAACTGCGGCTTTAAATGTTTTTTCAAAATCTTTCTTTCTCTGCATTAATATCGGATTTCTTAATCCATTAAGAATCCCCTCGAATGCTTTTCGTGAATTTTCAAAATTGAAAAGCATATCCTGTAATTCAAGAGTTCTTTCAGGGCTTTCCTCAATCATATTCGAATATACTTCTATTAATCCATGAATCATTTCGAGAGTCATAGGATATTGAATATCACGTGCATACTCGAGCTGAGCTATTGTATTTAATCGGTCAGTATTGCCAGGATTACCAACAACAAACACAGGTTCGCCAGGGGCAGTACCATTAGAACTCCACTTCAAATAATGATCTGTCTTTAAAGGCTTTCCGTCTTCATTATATACTCTGAAAAATGTAACATCTAGATTATAACGCGGATAAGTGAAATTATCCGGATCTCCGCCAAAGAAACCAAGCTGGTCTTCTGGAGCAAAAACTAGTCTTACATCAGTATATTGCTTATAACCATATAGTGAATATTTACCGCCGTTATAAAGTGCTGTTACAGAACATTCATAGCCAGATTCCTGAGATTCACGATCTTCAATAACTTTGATTATTTCATTTTTCAGTTTCGTTCTTTCTTCATCTGTTTTTCCTTTTTCCATCTCCGTTAAGACCTCATCTGTGACATCTTTAAGAAGCACTAGCTGACTTACAAAAAGACCCGGTACCGGTCTTTCATCTTCAAGAGTTTGAGCAATGAAACCATCAGTATGAAAATCTTCCTCTTCGCCAGAAATTTGTGTAACGCTTTGGCGACCACAGTGATGATTTGTCATAACTAGTCCATCTGATGAAACAAACGAAGCTGAACAATAATTTGCAAATCTCAGTGCAGACATTCTTACATGATCAAACCATTCCTGAGTTGGATGGAAATCATATGTTTCCTCAAAATAATCCATTGGTGGGTATTCAAAGGTCCACATTTTACCATTATCAAACTTTCCAGCAGTAACAGTATCAAGATTTAGCCAATCGGTATTTTGTTGTGCGTTAAGTGGATTAACAAAAAAGAATCCAACTAAGACAGCAGACAAAAGGCTCATACGAAAAAGTTTGAGCGATACTATTTTCATAATTCTGTCCTTATTTTTGTTTATTATTATTTTATGAAAAAATTAAATCTAATTTACGAATATCAGATTGAATAGACATAAAAATTAAGTGAAAATTAATAACTTTTTTAATGGATTTTTCATTCGAATGGTCAATAAATGGATAAACGATATAACCAATTCTTCCTCATTAAATCAAGAAAGAATCGGTGAAAAAAACTTTGGCTGAAATTTGGAAAAACTAAATATAGGAATCGGGTTGATATAATGGTTCGATTTCCCATTCATCTTCTATGGTGCCAACACAGTGAGAACATTTAGGAACTGAAAAAACCACTTTTTCTTCATAATTAGCGGCTCTTACAAAGTTCAGAATTGTTTTACAACTGGAACACTGCACAATATGAGATGTAGTTGTCTTTGAACTGCAATCCGGACAGATGAAACCTAGCTCCCCTGGCTTTTCAATGGGGTTAACCGGAAAAATTGAGTTACATCTTGTGTTATTGCATTTAGCGAAGTGCCATTTAATAGTATCAGTAGTAGCGATAACTGACTCCGTATTTTTATTACTATATGGAAACATAATTAGTTAAAACCAAAAAGTCCATCTAAAAATTAAGACCCTTTAAAGAATTTTTCTAAGTATAGCTTGGGATAATTTTATAAATTACATATTAAAATTACTGAAAGTCTGTTCCTATAAAAATACCAATCTTTTTCAGAGATTATTTTTTCATTTTTTTATATATCAAGGAAATTTTATGGAGAGATTAAACTGTTTCAAAGCTTATGATGTCAGGGGGAAAGTCCCTTCTGAGTTAAATGCAGAATTAGCTTATAAAACCGGTCGGGCTTTTGCAAAATTGGTAAATGCAAAAAAAGCTGTCCTTGGCCATGACATTCGTAGATCATCTGAAGAAATTTCAGAAGCATTAACAAGGGGATTAAATGATGCCGGAGTTGATGTAATTGATATCGGACTTTGCGGAACCGAAATGGTTTACTTCGGAACTCCTCTCTTTGATGCCGATGGTGGAATAATGATTACTGCAAGTCATAATCCTCCTGAATATAACGGAATGAAATTCGTTAAACGAAATTCCGTTCCTGCTGGTTATGATTCAGGTTTGAATCAGGTAGAGAAAATGATACTAAATAATGATTTGGGTGAGATAAGTAGTGAAAAAGGCAGTTACATTAAGAAAGATATAATGACTGATTTTATTTCAAATCTTAAAAAGTTTTATGATGTAGAGAAAATCAATCCATTTAGAGTTGTTGTGAATTCAGGGAACGGCTGCGCTGGATTAGCTGTTGATGCAATTGAAAAAGATCTTCCAATAAAGATGATAAAAGTTTTTAATGAACCTGACTCGGATTTTCCAAACGGTGTACCGAATCCATTGCTTCCTGAGAACCGCCAGCCGACTATTGATGCAGTTCTGAAAAATAAAGCTGATCTTGGTGTTGCGTGGGATGGCGATTATGATCGCTGCTTTTTCTTTGATGAGAATGGGAATTTTATTGAAGGATATTACATAGTTGGACTTCTTGCAAAATCAATACTCAAAAATAATCCGGGTGAAAGAATTGTTCACGATCCCCGCCTTACTTGGAACACTCTAGAAATAGTCAAAGCTAACGGCGGAGTTGCAGTTCAATCGGTAAGCGGACACGCATTTATTAAAGAGAAGATGAGAGAAGTAAATTCAATTTACGGCGGTGAAATGTCTGCTCATCATTACTTTCGCGATAATGCTTATTCAGACAGCGGCATGATTCCATTCTTACTAATTATGCAATTAATGTCTGAGGAAAATAAGAAACTCAGCGGACTTGTTGAAGAAATGATTGCTAATTACCCTTGTTCCGGCGAAATCAACTCTACAATTCCTGATCCTGCAGGAAAACTTAAAGAAATTGAGAAGCTTTATTCTAATGGAAAGATAGATAAAGTTGACGGGTTAAGTGTTGAATATGATAACTGGAGATTCAACTTAAGAATGTCAAACACTGAACCAATTATCCGATTGAATGTTGAAGCAAAAAATAATGAACAGTTGATGAAGCAAAAAACGAAAGAATTATTGAAAGTAATAAGAGGATAGTTTTATGTAACCTTCGAGGTCATATTAAAAAGACCTCGAAGGTTTGTTAAATCTCTAATTAATTTTGACTTCAAGAGTAAACGGAACTTTTAACTTTTCCCACTCTAATTTAATATCTGCAGTTGTATCAGAAGTTCTTGTAATTGTATAAGTAAGCCATTCCTGAAAATCATTTTCAATCGGATAAACTTTTATGCGAAGCGCATCTTCAGCTTCGTTGTATTCAAAAGCCCCCCATTGATCGGCAACTTTATTAAAAATCAATGTCCATTCCTCAGTACCCGGTATTGCAAAAAAACTGTATGAACCAGCTTTTAAAAGTTTATCATTAATCAAAACATCTGCACTAAATGTAAATTTGGTGGCTTCATTAGCTCCACATCGCCACACTTTATCGAAAGGTACAAGTTCTCCCCAAATAACTCTTCCCTTTACTCCCGGTCTGCTGTAATCAATTTTTACTTCTGTGAATCCTACTGTTTGCATTACTTCTGCTTTTGGACTAATCCTTATTTGAGGCTGTTCTTCCTGCTTTACTTCACAGCCAACAGAAAAGAATATTAGAAGGACTGTTAAAAAACTGTATACAATTGACTTCATCTTAAAATCCTGAAAATGAGTGAGTTAAAACTAAAGTAAAAAATTGGGATTTCATTTCATAATTCAAAGTGAATAATGAGTTCTAATTTAATTTTTGAAATTTGGAATAAGATTCTTTAGATTCGTTTAACTAATTTGAAAGAGATTTCTTTCACGAACATACCGAAATTAAATACAGGCATCAGCAATGGCAAATCTAAAAGCTCCTAAACATAAAGAATTAAAACCCGCAGATCTAAGGTGGAAGTGTGATCCGAATATATTTGAATTCGATTCAACGGGTGATCTTGAGCCTATTGAAGGAATTCTTGGTCAAAAAAGAGCAATGAGAGCTATAAAACTTGGAGTTGATTTAAAGAGTCCTGGCTATAATATCTACATTGCTGGTTTATCTGGTTCAGGAAAAGCAACTACTGTAAAACAAATGTTGGAAAAAATCACTTCCAAATGTCCCCCTCTTTATGATTATGCTTATGTAAACAATTTTAAAAACCCGGATTCCCCATTTCTTTTAACATTTCCCAAAGGGACTGCAAAAGAATTTGAGTCTGATCTCGCTTCGGCAATAGAAGTTCTTAAACAGCGTATCCCTCTTACCCTTGAAAGCGAACTTTATCTTAACAGAAAGAAAATAATTGTTGAAAAATATGGACAAGCTGAACAGGAGTTGATGACTTCGTTTGATAAAAAATTGAGAGAAAAAGGATTTTCATTAGGACAGGTGAAAGTTGGTGATGCAATTCGTCCGGATATAATTCCATTAATAAATGATCAACCAGTGCCAATCTTTCAGTTAGAGGAATATATAAAGAAAGAAAAAATCACAAAAGAGCAAGCTCAGGAAATTGTTATCCACTACAATAATAACCAGGAAGAACTTCAGTTATTATTTAAGAAAGGATTAAAGCTTAGTCAGGATTTTCAAGAAAAACTTCAAAAACTTGAGAAGGATAGTTGTGAGGTTATAGTTAAAGGAATTACCGAAAGTCTTAAAGAAAAATATACTTCAAATAATGTACTTTCTTATATAAAACAGGTTGAAGAAAATATTCTTGAAAATCTTCAGATTTTTATAGGACAAAAATCTGAAGGCGAAACGACAAAAGAAGGATTTCTGATTGATTATTTCCGTGACTATGAAGTGAATATAATTCTTGATAACACCGAAGTGGATGAGTGCCCTGTTGTTATTGAAACCTCGCCGACTTATACAAATCTTTTTGGAACAATTGAAAAAGTCTCTGATGGCAGAGGCAGCTGGTATGCTGATTTTACGAATATCAAAGCGGGATCATTGCTCAGCGCTAACGGTGGTTTCCTTGTTCTGAATGTCTACCACTTGTTTGAAGAACAGGGTGTTTGGAAAACCTTGAAAAGGGTTCTAACTTATCATAAACTTGAAATTCAGGAAGCGCCATATTTATTTCAGATGTCCCCTACTTCATTAAAACCTCAGCCAATCGATATTGATACTAAAGTAATTCTCATCGGCAGCGATCTTATTTATTCTTATCTCTCACAGCGTGAATATGATTTCAAAAAAATGTTTAAGGTAAAAGCTGATTTTGATTATGAGATTGAGAGAACTGACGAGGTTCTTATAGAGTATGCAAGAGTAATCAAAAAATTAATCCGTGATGACAATCTCAAAAATTTTGATAAAACAGCAATTGCCTATCTCATTGAAATAAGTGCTGTGTTTGCAGGAAAGAAAAACAAATTAACAACGCGATTTTCTCAAATTGCTGATATTGCCCGCGAGGCAACTTTCTGGGCAAATGAGGAGAATGCAGAATTTGTAACTGCAAAGCACGTTCAAAAAGCTTATTTGTTTGTACGTGAAAGACACGGAATGCTTGAAGATAAAGTTACAGAAATGTTTGAGAATGGAACTTTCTTAATTGACACGACAGATGAAAGAGTAGGACAAATAAACGGACTAGCTGTTTACGATGCCGATTTTTATTCTTTCGGAAGACCAACAAGAATAACAGCAACAGTCTCATTGGGTAGTGGTTCAATAATTAATGTCGAACGTGAAGCTGGAATGAGTGGAAGACATTATAATAAAGGTGTTCTTATAATTTCCGGTTACTTCAGAGAAACTTTCGGACAGGATCTTCCGCTTTCTTTTAACGCTAATCTTGTATTCGAACAATCATACGGAACTGTTGATGGTGATAGTGCTTCGTGTGCAGAAATATTTGCTTTACTTTCTACTCTCTCCGGTTTACCTATTAAACAAACAATTGCAGTTACCGGTTCATTAAATCAAAAAGGTGATGTTCAGCCAATTGGTGGAGTGAATGAAAAGATTGAAGGCTTTTACGATATATGTAAAATGAAAGGTTTAACGGGTACGCAAGGAGTTATAATTCCGATCCAGAATGTTAAAGATCTCATGTTAAGAGAAGATGTTATCGAATCTGTTCGTATGAAAGAATTTCACATTTTTCCTATAACACGTGTCGAAGAAGGAATTGAAATTTTGACAGGTGTAAAAGCCGGCATAAAGGGAATAAAAGGATATGAACCAAAAACAGTTTTTTATCTGGTCGAATGTAAAATAAAAGATCTTTATGCTAAATCAAGAGCATATAAATCTAATAACCAACCGGAACAAAAAAAGAAAAGTCGAAAGTGATGGCAGAATCCCCCGATACGTTCGCAAAAACAAAAATACTTGCAACGCTCGGTCCCTTAACAAGTGATCTGAATACTTTGAAGGCTTTGATACGTCACGGAATTGACGGAGTCAGATTGAATTTATCTCACAGCGACCATGACTTTTATGAAAAATTGTTTAACACAATTCATACTGCATGTACTGAAGAAAACACTCCATTGGCTGTTTTAGCAGATTTACAAGGGCCCAAAATTCGGATAGGTGATCTTGAAGAGGTAGAAGTTGAAATTAAAGAAGGTGATGCAATTGAAATTACGGTTGACGATATAAAAGGTAATTCCAAAATTATTTCTGCTTCTTACAAATCATTGGTCCAAGATGCATCAATCGGAGATAAGATTTTAATTAACGATGGATTGATAAGATTAACGATTACAGAAAAAAGAGAACGCTCAGTAGTTTGTTTCATCGAAACCGGTGGAATTCTATCCCCCAGAAAAGGAATGAACCTTCCGGGAATGAAATTATCAACTCCATCCATTACTGATAAAGATTTTTTTGATCTCGAATTTCTTATAAAACATCGTGTTGATTACATAGCATTATCTTTTGTTAGGTCTGCAAATGATGTTATACAGCTAAAAAAATGGTTAAAAGAAAAAGGGGAGGAAATTCCTGTAATTGCAAAGATTGAAAAAAAAGAAGCCGTTGAAAATTTAAATGAAATAATAAAATTTGCTGATGGAATTATGATTGCTCGCGGCGATCTTGGAGTTGAATTTCCGCCTCAGGATGTTCCTGTACTGCAGAAAAATATTATCAGAAAATGCAATGAAATTGGTAAGCTTGTAATTACTGCAACACAAATGCTTGAATCAATGATCAACACCCCAATTCCAACGCGTGCTGAAGCATCGGATGTAGCAAATGCTGTCTGGGACGGAACGGATGTAGTTATGTTAAGCGGTGAAACTTCGATAGGAAAATTTCCTGTTATTACTGTTAGAATGATGAATGATATATTACAAAAAGCCGAGAGTGTGCTTCAAGAGGAACAATCACTTTTTTTCCCAATGCCTGAGAATTATGATGCGAATCTTTTCGATTCTATCGGACGTGCCATTGTCGATATAAGTAAACAAATAAATGCTGACGCAATTGTTGTTTTAACAAACAAAGGCCGCACAGCAATTAATGTTGCAAAGTTCAGACCTTCGTGTAAAATTATTGCAATTTCAAACAGCTTCACAACTATGAATAATCTTTGTTTGCGGTGGGGTGTGACCTCTTTATACTGTGACAAGATAGATAAAGAGCATATAGTCATTGATAATGCAAAGAAATTGATATTGGATTCCGGGCTTGTAAAAAAAGGAGATATGGTTATATTTACTGCTGGAGCACCTTACTCGGAAAAAAGCAGATTTAATTGGTTTAGATTTGAAGCTGTGTAAGATAAGATTATGAATCCTATAAACTTAAAAGAAGCTAAGTGGTGGAAGCATACTGCTAACGGAAAGATTCTATGCACTTTGTGTCCCCGTTATTGTGAAATTGGTGAGGGACAAATCGGATTTTGTTTTATCAGGCAAAACATAAATGGGAAATTGTACACTAACGGTTACGGAAGACCAACTGGTTTTGCAATTGATCCAATTGAAAAAAAACCTTTAAATCATTTTCTTCCTGGTTCAGATATATTAAGTTTTGGAACTGCCGGTTGTAATCTTGGTTGTAAGTTCTGCCAGAACTGGACAACAAGTAAAGCAAAGGTTGATGATTTAAATTCACTTATTGCCTCACCTGAAGATGTAATAAATCTCGCAAAAAAAAAATCAACTCCTTCAATAGCATTTACATATAATGATCCGACTATTTTTGGCGAATATGTAATGGATATATCAAAACTTGCACGCGAAGAAGGTATAAAATCAGTTATGGTTACAGCTGGATATATTGATAAAGAAGCTCGAAAAGAAGTTTACAAATTTATTGATGCTGCTAATGTCGATTTAAAATCTTTCACAGAAAGATTTTATTTTAAAAACACTCTTTCACATATTGAGCCTGTTTTAGATACTTTTATCTGGCTTAAAAATGAAACCGATATTTGGTTTGAGATTACTACTTTACTGATTCCCGGTGAGAATGATTCAGATGAAGAAATAAAACAAGAATGTGATTGGATATTAAAAAATCTTGGCGATACTATTCCACTTCACTTTACAGCATTTCATCCTGATTTTAGAATGAGAGATATTGAACCTACTCCACCATCAACTTTGAAGAGAGCAAAGAAAATTGCTGATTCAATGGGGATAAAATATTCTTATCTTGGGAATATTTATGATCCTGAAAGTCAATCAACATATTGCAAAAACTGTAATGCAATTTTAATCGAGAGAAGCTGGCATTCAATAAAAATAAAAAATCTTAGAAACAACAAATGTGCTAAATGCGGAAATTTGCTTGACGGAGTTTTTAATTAGCACTTCAACTTACACTCAAATTATTCGGAAATATTATGACTGATCTAAAAGGAAAATTAATTTTAATAACCGGAGCTTCATCAGGTATTGGTAAAGCTTGTGCAACTGAATTTGCAAAACTTGGTGCTAATCTTTTATTAGCCGCAAGAAGACTCGATAGATTGACAAAACTTTCAAAAGAACTTGAAGAAAAATACGAGATAAAAACAAAATGTATTCTGCTCGATGTAAGAAAATATGATGAGGTTAAAAACATTTATAATAACCTGAATCAAGAATGGAAAGAAGTTGATATAATCCTTAATAATGCCGGGCTGGCAAGAGGATTCAGCAAAGTTTACGATGCAGATAAAAACGACTGGGATGAAATGATTGATACAAATATTAAAGGATTAATCTATGTTACAAGAATATTTCTTCCTCAAATGGTTGAAAGAATGGAAGGTCAGGTAATTAATATTGGTTCAACCGCAGGACATGAAGTTTATGCTTACGGAAATATTTACGCCGCTACAAAATTTGCAGTTAAAGCTATTTCACAAGCGATTAGATTAGATGTTCTTGATAAGGGAATTAAAGTTACAAGTGTTGATCCGGGGATGGTTATTACTGAATTCAGCAAAGTAAGATTTTCCGGAAATGAACAAAGAGCAAATAAAGTTTACGAAGGCATTGAGCCGCTTACAGCAAAAGATGTTGCAGATGCAGTTATCTTCGCAGCGACACGTCCTAAAAATGTAAATATAAATCAGATAATTCTTACTCCATTACAGCAAGCATCATCGACACAGGTTTATAGAAAATAAAAAGAGAAATTAATCAGGTAAAAATACTTGTATCACCGGCCCCTTCACGAATAACCCGGGGCTCTTCACCACTCAAGTCAACAACGCTTGATGGTTTATGACTCAATTTACCTGAAGCCAGCATCAGATCAACCTGAGAATTAAAAATATTTCTGATCTCAAATGGATCAAACAATGCTTCCCCTTTCCTGCTAGAAACACTTGTACTAACTATTGGATTACCTAACAGTTCTATTAATTTAAGTGTAATAGGATGATCCGGAACTCTGATCCCCACTGTTTTTCTTTTATCCCATAACTTCTTAGGAACAACCTTAGCCGCTGGCAGAATGAAAGTATATGGACCGGGAAGTAATTTTTTCATCGATTTATATGCAAAATCGGATACCTTTGCGTAACTGGATATATCCTTTAGATCAGCACATATAAAACTGAATAACTTTGTATCGCTCTCATGCTTAATTGCAAAAAGCTGTTCAATTCCTTCTTTATTAAATAAATCGCAACCTAAGCCGTAATAAGTATCTGTTGGAAAAATTATAACTCCTCCACTTTTAAGCACATCAACTGCTTTGTTAAGATATCTTAGTTGCGGATTTTCAGGATGTAATTCATAAAATTCCATTTTTTCCCTTTCGAATAGCTTTTTGAGGAAATTTGACAGGTTTATTGTGAATAATTAAATGTTTTTCAAGCATAAAGATATAAGCTTATTATTGATTGTCAATCATATTCGTTATTCCTTGACGAAATTTGCTAAAATATTTTAAGCTAAAAGTCTTTATTTTTATTCGGAATTATAACTATATTTGCAACTCGTTATTAAAAAGTAAACGATTTTTCAAGGAGAATAAAATGTCAAGAAGATGCCAGGTAACAGGAGTTGGTCCGGTATCGGGTAATAATATCTCGCACGCTCATAACAAATCGAAAAGAAGATTTCTACCAAACCTTCAAAAGAAAAGAATCTGGGTTCAAGAACTTAATCGTTTTGTTACAGTGAAGTTGTCCACCAGCGCGATTAAGACTATCAATAAAAAAGGTACTGCACACATAGCAAAACTTGTTAAAGAGAACAAGATTAAAGTCAGATAATATTTACCCAGTCGGTTTAAAAAACAAAAAGGAAAGCTCTTTGGCTTTCCTTTTTTTTGATTAAATACAAATCAACTATTCGCGAACCACCCAAACTTTAATTTTCGTACTTACGCTAGGATGAAGTTTAATATTTACCCCGTAAATACCAAGCGATTTTATCGGCTCGTCGATTTCAATTTTGCGTTTATCAATATCAAATTCTTTCTCTTTGAGTGCATCGGTAATCATTTGAGTTGTAACAGCTCCGAATATTTTATCTTCTTCGCCTACCTGAACAGGAATAGTAACAGAAATTTTTTCAAGTTCTGATGCAAGAAGTTCGGCAGTATTTAACTCCTGCTTGTTCCTTTTTTCATCAACTTTCTTCTCCTCTTCTAAAGCTTGAATATTTCCTTTTGAAGCAGCATAAGCAATACCCATGGGCAGAAGATGATTTCTGGCATATCCGTCTTTTACGTCAACAACATCACCAATCTTACCGAGTGTTTCAAAATTTTGTCTTAATATTACTTTCATTTTCTCTCCTAAATTAAATCACTATCTAACTGTATCAGAAACATAAGGCAGCAATGCCATATGTCTTGCACGCTTGATAGCGAGGGCTAATTGTCGTTGATATTTTGAGCAGGTTCCGGTTATTCTTTTCGGGATAATCTTACCTTGCTCAGTTGTAAATTTCTGCAGCAGTTTTACATCCTTATAGTCAATATACTTGATGTTATTCTGAGTAAACCTGCATACTTTTTTTGCTCTTACTTCCTTTTTCATTTAAAACCTTCTTACTTAATTAAATCTGATTCTTCATTTGAAAGAAACTTATCGAATGAATCTTCTGTATAATCAACAGAGTCATCATCAGCAATAACAAGATCTTCTTCCTCAACTACTGGACCGTTGTTATCTGAATTAACTAATCTTTTATTGAGAAATTGAATTCTTCTTGCTTTAATCTCAACTATACTGCGACTATGACCATCATCTGATTTCCAGTTTCTGCTCTGTAATTCTCCATCAACTAAAACTGCTGAACCTTTTTTGAGTTTGTCTCTGCAGCTTTCAGCTAATTTATTCCAGGCAACAATACCAACGTAACAAACATCCTCCTGCCACTGATTTGTGCTATCCTTATATTTTCTATTAGATGCGATAGAGAAATTAACAACAGGTGTTTTATTAGTTGTTTCTCTGAATATCGGATCTTTAGTTAAATTTCCGGCAACAATTATGTAATTGATTTCAGGCATTTTCAAATCGGCCATGGTTAGAACCTCCAAACTAAGTCTATAAAATTATTTTTTATCGTTATCTTCTATTTTAGAACCAACGTTCTCAGTTGCATTATTATTTCCAACTTGAGTGTTATTCACTTCTTCTATTAAAACAGATTGAGATTTATTCTTCTCAATTTGTTCTAATGCCTCTTTACCAAGCTTTAATGTGAGAAATCTTAAGATATGCTCATCAAGAGTGTATAATCTATCAAGTTTAGATACAATATTGGATGGGGCTTCAAATCTAAAGACTGCGTAATAGCCAATTTTGCTTTTATTAACTGTGTATGCTAGTCTTTTGCGTCCCCAATTCTCAAATTCGCGGATTTCACCTTCGTTGGAAGAGATAAATTCTTTAATTCGGGTAATTATAGCTTCGATTTGAGTGTCATCCAGTGCTGCATTTATAAGCACTGTACTATCATAGATGTTATTCTTCATCCGTAACTTTCACCTCCCTATGGGCTTTTTATGGCTCCTGACAATAATTATTTCAGAAGCAGGGTTATGAGTATATTTTAATTAAAAATGCCGACAAAATTACTTAATTAGCGGTGCAATCACAAGAGCTATAACCGACATTAATTTAAGTAATATATTCAATGATGGACCGGATGTATCCTTAAATGGGTCTCCAACGGTATCACCAACTACTGCGGCTTTATGTGGATCCGAACCTTTCATGTACTTTTGTCCGTTAATTTCTATCCCTACTTCAAACATTTTCTTTGCATTATCCCAGGCACCACCTGCATTTGCCTGAAAAATAGCCATCAATACTCCTGAAACAGTAACACCGGCAATTAATCCGCCTAACATCTCTTTACCTCCTGTAAATCCGGCTAATATTGGAATAATGACTGCTAGCAAGCCGGGAATAACCATTTGTCTAATGGCAGACTTAGTAGAGATTTCAACACATTTTCCGTATTCAGGTTTTCCATCGGCTTGTTCAAAAACATCCAAATCTTCTTTAGACCACTCATCCTTATCCTTGTCTTGGTTTCTCTTCATAACCTCAAGAGCAGCTTTAAGTTGAGGAATAGATGAGAATTGCCTTCTAACTTCTTCTATCATTGCCATAGCTGCACGACCAACCGCCCGCATAGCTAATGCAGAGAAAAGAAAAGGAATCATTGCCCCAATAAATAATCCGCCCATAACTTCTGCTTTGGAAATATCTATTGATTTAATTTCTGCGGAAGTCATATAAGCACCGAAAAGTGCGAGAGCTGTTAATGCTGCAGAACCAATCGCAAAACCTTTACCGATAGCTGCTGTTGTATTGCCAACTGCATCAAGCTTATCGGTTCTTTGTCTTACTTCTTTAGGAAGTTCAGACATTTCAGCAATACCTCCGGCATTATCAGAAATTGGTCCGTATGCATCAACTGCCAATTGAATTCCAAGAATAGAAAGCATACCAACTGCAGCAATAGCAATTCCATAAAGACCGCCAAAATAAAAAGCAGAAATAATGGCAAAAGCTATCACAATTATTGGAAGTGCTGTTGACATCATTCCAACGCTTAATCCGGCAATTATATTTGTTGCAGCACCGGTTAACGATTGCCTTACAATACTCAGAACAGGTCCTTTTCCACTGCCGGTATAATATTCTGTAATCATCCCGATCATAGAGCCGGATAAAATTCCAACCACAGTAGCAATAAATATTCCTGTTGAAGTATAAAGATTTCCTTTTACGGGATCTGCCCACTGATATAAAGGATCCTGATAATACCATTCCCCAGGTAACAACCATTTAATAAGGAACCAGGAAGCTATTATCATCAATACTCCGGCAACCATGTTACCTCTGTTCAAGGCTTTTTGCGGATCGCCACCTTCTTTTACTTTAACGAAGAATGTACCGATAATTGACATCACAATTCCAACACCAGCAATGACAAGCGGAAGTAGAACTGCACCTAGCCCATTAAACGTACTACCAAATTCCGGTATTATAAAAAAAGCAGAACCAAGTACCATTGTCGCGATAATAGAACCGACATAAGATTCAAATAAGTCCGCACCCATACCAGCAACATCGCCAACATTATCACCAACGTTATCAGCTATTGTGGCAGGATTTAATGGATGATCTTCGGGAATTCCGGCTTCAACTTTTCCAACTAAATCGGCTCCGACATCTGCAGCTTTTGTATAGATACCACCCCCAACCCTTGCAAACAAAGCAATTGATGAAGCACCAAAAGAAAATCCAGTAATAATAGTTATAACTCTTTTAAGGTCTTCAAATTTATCCATTCCAAAAAGATCACCATAGAGAATGAATAAACCACTAAGTCCTAAAACACCTAATCCAACTACTCCTAAACCCATTACTGAGCCACCGGCAAAAGCAATTTCCAAGGCTTTACCAAGCCCTGTTCTGGCTGCATTTGTAGTTCTGACATTTGCTCTGGTTGCTACTCGCATTCCAATGAAACCAGCTAAAGCCGAACAAAAGGCTCCAACAACAAATGAAACACCTACAAGTGGTGAAGAGTCCACTGAGTTAGCACCACTTATAGCAAGGAGAATTGCAACAATAAGAACAAATACCGCAAGAACTTTATATTCGGCTTTAAGGAAAGCCATTGCTCCTTCAGATATATGCCCGGCTATTTTTATCATTTTTTCATTGCCGGGATCCTGCTTAGTTATCCAAGAAGATTTCCAAACTGTATAAAGTAAGGCTAAAACTCCGAAGAGTGGAATAATGTGAATTAATGAATCCATTACTTACTCCTGATTTTCATTTGTGTTGTTTGTTCTGTTTTCTTTTAATTCAATATTTTTTAATCGAGAATACTCAGCAAGCATAAAATCATAACCATCTAAAATGAAAGATGATATTAGTATAGATGATAATTCTGATATTTTATTCATCTTACTAAATTCTTCATCATTGAATTGTGATAAGACATAATCGGAGAGAGCACCCTTTTCAAAATCATTGTCAATACCGAACCGCAATCTTGGGAAGTCTTCAGTATTCAAATGATAAATGATAGAAGTTAACCCGTTATGTCCTCCATCTCCGCCTGATTTTCTAAGTCTTATTTCTCCAAAGCTGAGATTAATATCATCTACCAGTACTAATAAATCCTGCGCAATTATACCATAAAAACTTAAACATTGATGTATAGCGACACCAGTGTTGTTTACATAAGTAGTTGGTTTAACTATTACGAAGGGCTTATTATCAATTTCCCCCTCCGTAAAATAGTAATCAAATTTTGAAGTTTTAAATTTTAATTTTTGAACAGAAACAAAATAATCCAAAAGTTGAAACCCGACATTATGCCTTGTGTTTCGGTATCGTTCGCCTGGGTTACCAATTCCCAGAATACATTTCACAGGAATTATTCTTCTTTATCTTCTTTATCTTCTGTCTTTCCTTTACCAATAACTTCCGGTTCAGCAGATTCTTCTTCAGGAACTTCCTCTGGTTCAGGTTCTTTTTCAACCTTTGGATGAGTTACTGAAACGATAATCGCTTCTTCAGGATTTAATATTTCAACACCAGGAATTTTAAGATCTCTAACATGAATGGAATCTCCGAGCTTAAGAGCGGAAACATCAATAGTTATAGATTCAGAGATATCAGAAGGAAGACATTCGATATCAAGTTTATGAAGGTTATGTTGTACAATACCTCCTTCTTTTATACCAATTGCACTGCCTATTAACTGTACAGGCATTTCAATTTGAATTTTTTCTTTTGCATCAAACCCTTGTAAATCAAAATGTACAATTTTATCTGTAACAGGATCAAACTGAACATCCTTTATAATACAATCTAATTTATCTTGTCCTTCGATATTCAAAGAAATTAAATTTGTCTTAGATGTAAAGACTAATGGTTTTATTGCTCCCTCAGCAACTTCTATAGATATCGGTTCAATATGTTTAGAATAAATTATACCGGGAACTCTTCCTTTTAGTCTTAAAGACTTTGTTGAAGACTTGCATAAATTTGTTCTTTTTTTCGCTTCTACTAATACTTTTTCCATATTTTCTCCAGAAACTGATTATCCTTTATCAACGTTAAATAGTGAACTAATTGATTCGTTATTAAATGTTCTTAGCAGAGCTTCAGCAAATAAATCTGAAGCTGTTATAACCTTTATTTTTTTAGAAACATTCTCATCAATTTTAATTGTGTCTGTAACTAACAGCAACTCTAATGCAGATTCATTCAACCTTTCAATAGCCGGACCGGAAAGCAACGGGTGCGTAGCAACACCGAAAATTCTTTGAGCACCTTTATCTTTTAATGACTTAATTGCTCCAATAAACGTTCCTGCTGTATCAATTAAATCATCAACTAATAAAATATCTTTGCCTTCAACATCACCGATGATATTCATCACTTCTGCTTTATTGTGTGTAAGACGTCTTTTATCAATAACAACAAAGCTGGCATCGAGCATTTTTGAATATGCCCTTGCAACTTTAATTCCGCCAACATCAGGAGAAACTACCGCCAAATTATCTGAGAGCGATGTTACATGATTAATAAAAACTGATGAACCATATAAATGATCGAATGGAATATCAAAGAATCCCTGAATTTGGGATGCATGTAAATCCATGGTCATAACTCTGTCAGCCCCAGCTTCTATTATAAGATTAGCCATAAGTTTTGCAGTAATTGAAACTCTTGGCTGATCTTTTCTATCCTGCCTGGAATATCCAAAATAAGGAATAACTGCAGTAATTCTACTAGCTGATGCTCTTTTGGCTGCATCGAGCATTATCAATAATTCTAATATATTATCAGAGGGAGGATTTGTGGATTGAATGATAAACACTTCTCTGCCTCTGATATTTTCTCCAAATTTAACCCAAATTTCACCGTCACTGAATCTTTTTGACTCTACGGCTCCCAATTTTTTACCAATATTCTTTGCAATTTTTGTTGCTAGTGGAAGATTTGAGCTTCCGGCAAAAATTAAGAAATCGTTCGATGGCATAGGGTTATCTATCCTTAGGTCTATTTAAAAAATAGAGAACAAATATAAGTATTGGGGTAAGTTATGTCAAATAAATACTTTGCGAAGATTCCTAGAAAATTTGTTATGGCAAATTAAAAAAAACAAGTATTTCTTTGTTTTTTCGATTATTTAGTCCTTTTTCTTTTTCAATAGAAAAATAATAACGACCAGTAAAACGAGTCCGGATAGAATAAATATCCAGTAAGGTGTTTCTTTTAATTTAAAGGGTTTAAATGTAACAGATATAGTTTTACCTCTTCCAATTTCAGGTAACGTATATGACCAACTTAAATTTTTTCCAATTTTATTAGTAGCGTTATGTGTAACTATATCTCCTCTGAAATCAATATTATATGTTATGGAATACTTACTTCCATCTATGCCGAATCCGGTTGTAATCGGAGGAATAAATTGTGTGTAAATTTTCTGTCCTGAAGCTCCATCTTTCAGAGAAAACTCATATTGTGAAAATACTTTAAGTTTACTGAGTGAATCAACCTGTGTAAAATCGAGGTGAATTATAGCATGCAATGTACTGTCACTAGTATCAGTTTTTGCTTCAATGAAAGTTACTTTGGTAAAATCGGATGAAAATTCTTTTCGAATGGAATCTGGATTAAATATTCCAATGCTTTCAATAACAGGAATATTTGCATTAGAGTGAAAGTCCATCCAATAATTAATTTTCATTTTGCCTGAACCATCAGGATAGATTGTCATATCCTGGATATAATTTAAACATCCGGAGAGAAACAAAATTAAAATAGAAGATGCTATTAAAAATATTTTTTTCAATGACTTTTTCTAGATAGTTTAGAATCTAATAAAAATTGTTTGCATCAAATTTATGGAAATTTTAGTTGTAATTCAGTAAGTTTCCAGGCAATTTTTAATAAAGGAAATTAAATGCCAACATATGATTATAAATGTACTATTTGTTCACATTTTTTTGAAGTGTTTCAACCAATGAGTGCTGAGCCAATTAAGCAGTGCCCGAAATGTAATGGAGAGGTTAAGAGATTAATTGGTGCCGGTTTAGAACCGATCTTTAAAGGCAGCGGTTTTTATCAAACAGATTATAAAAGTTCAAAAAAATCAGAAACTATTACCGATAGTAGTAAGGCTAAAACTGATTCTTCAAAGATTGTAAAAAAGGATGCCAGTACTAATGCTGCATAAATAATTCTAATCTTTAAAGTATTTAAAACAAAAAAGGATTCCAGTAATAAGGAATCCTTTTTAATTTTCAATTAAATTATATTTACTTAGAAATCGGCACCTAAAGAAAAGTAATATCTTGGTGAAGAAAATTTATCAACATTATAAGCCCATGCAACATCAAACCTTAAGAGAAAATAAAGCAGATAAAGCCTGGTCCCAACTCCCGTACCCATTAGCAAATCTTTCGAAATAAGATTGCCGGTCTCGGTTTTGGAAAAGAATTTTAGTTTTTCAGTATTATCCCACGCGGTTCCAACATCAATAAAAGCAACACCAAGAATATTGCTGAACAATATTGGTAATGCTCCCGGCACCAAATATCTTATAAACGGAAATCTGAATTCATAATTCATTAAAGCATACTTAGTACCAATTCTTTCAGCGTAATCGTACCCCCTTAAAGGAAGAGCTGCTGTTAGAAAAGCATAATCGGAAACTGATTCTAAAGGAACTTCAGTTGTGGCAAATGATCGGTTTATCCAATTTTCTGTCCCACCAATAAAAAATCTTTGTGCCTTGACTCCACCTGAATATCCTCCTGAAAATCTCATAACGAAAGAATAGTCTGTCCAGAATCTAAAATAATTTCTATAATCACCCAGAATTGAATAGAAGCTTAATTTGTCACTGCTTATCCCAGGATTACCGTAAATATCAAATCGGTACCTTGTTCCTTCAATAGGACTTGTATAGCCCCATAAAACATTATCTTTAATGAAGCTTAAAGAAGGGACTAAAAAGTTTGCTTCATCAACAGGTTCGCTAATATTATCCAGATTTTCACTTCTGACATTGAACCAGGTTAAACCGGCTTCAAATCTATAAAAAGTGTTAAGCGGAATATTTGCATTTATCGCTGCTCCATAATTTCTAAACCTGAAAAGATCAGCAAACCCGCCTCTTAATAGTCGTACAAATCTTGCAGTGTGAAAACCCTGAATGCCATAATCAATTCTATCCGGTAAATAATAATAAGCCAAACCAAAATCACTATTCTTCAAATCAATTTGAAGACCGGTAACGCCAATCAAACGATGATTTCCAAGCACATCACTAAAGGAAATAATTGTTGTTCCTACCAAACCATAAATTGTATTGTAACCGGCATTTGCATAAACAATGTCAGGTCCAAATGTTATTTTATATTCCTTCACGACAAAGTCACCATCTTCCTCAAGATTGTCAGTAGGTCTGATAGAATCAAATTCTGCCTGATCTTTTTCGGAAGAAGAATCTTTTTCTGATCCGAATATGTAATTACTATAATCACTTTTTAATGCTTCGGAACCAGATTTAAGAGTATCAATTACATTTCCCGTAAAAATTGAGATACCTTCATTTTTGGTTTCTACTGAGTCTTCGAATATTTTTACTAACTCTTCCTCGTATCCTTCCTCAGATTCTCTTTCTCTCTCTTGAGTCAGCCTTGCAATGAACTTGGTTGGTTCAAGAACTTCTAATTCGGTTTTGGGTTCGAATGGATTATTCATTAAGAAGAGATTAAAACTTGCTTTATAAAGTGTTGAAAAAACAAGTTTCTTAGCATCTTTTGAAATAGAAAGCTGATACAAACCCGTGAGAGAATTTGTTATTGGTTGCAAAGCTGAACTATCCGATTTCAAATCTTTAACATAAATATTATTTATACCATTAAGGTCTGAAATCAGGAGAAGTTTTTCACTGTTTGAATCTTCTCTTGGTGATGTTTCATTACTGAAAGGAAGATTAGTTATTTGAGATATTTTTTTGTCTGACAAGTTTATGGCGTAAATATCTGTTTGAGAATAATTATGACTGTAAATTTTGAAATCATCCTGAATTTGTGATTTATTCAACATAGATTCTCTATCTGAAGCAAAATAAATTTTACTATCGTCCAATGACCAAAAAGGATCACTATCACTAAAAATGTCATCGGTTAAGTTGGTCAATTCCTGCGATTTCAAATCAAACAAATATATATCAGATTGTTTTTTATTTTGTCCGATAAAAGCAATGTATTTGCCATTATGTGACCAGGTAACACTTTGAATTGTTTCCAATCTAACAGGAAGAGATTCTCTATTTTCCGATTCAATATCAATTATATAAATAACATCATAACCTTGACTTTTAGCAGAAAGGGCAATTTTGGTCCCATCGGGCGACCAGGTTAATCCAGGAGTTAAAATATTTAATTCCTCAAAATCAGGTGTGCGACTTCCCTGAACAAGTCTTTTAATAATTTTACCGTCTATTGCATTCATCAAATAAACATCAAAATAAAAATTGCGATTGGTAATAAATGCAATCTTATCACCTTGTGGAGAAATGGCAGGGCTAGTATTATAAAATCCATCATCCTTTTCAGGATCGGTTAATCTTTTAGAAAATTCTTCCGGATCATCCCTGAATGCAATATCGGGCCAAAATGTTTTCTTAATATCTTTTTTCCATCTTTCATTAAACTCTTTAATTTCCAAACCTAATGTGCTTTTTATAGCTTCATTAACATTACCAATTCCTTTTATTTTACTAAGAAGTTCACCTATTTTTTCTTTACCGTATTTATTGGCCATGTAATAAAATACAGATTGCCCTCCTCGATAGGCAAAGTAACCGCTAAGTTGGTTTATATCCGGTAAATATTCGCTAATGGCTGCTTCACGAATAAACATATCGGTATCTACATCCCAGCCTAATGATTCAAATTCAGCAAGACCTTCACTGAACCAAATTGGGAATGAAAGTGTAATATTATTTGATATGATGTTCTGAAGCGAACCGCCGTAAAACATATCATTCATTACAGCGTGAACCAATTCGTGATGGATTAAATGTCTGAATTGACTGTAAGAGCCACTAAACTGAATAACAACTCTGTTTTTAAATAATTCAGTAAATCCCGTAATACCCTCGCTAAGAGATATGTCAATTACGTTTGTTTCCTGAAAATCGTTTTGAGAATTGTAAACAATAACCGTGATACGATTATTTATTTGATATTTAAAAGTTTTCTGAATTGATTTAAGCGCATCTTCTGCAGCATGTGCGGCAAACTCTGTAAGTGTTTCACCGCCATTGGTAAAGTATATATCAAAATGATCAGTCTGGATATAAAACCAGTCAAGATCCTTGTACTGAACCTTGTTCTTGCCAAATTGTGCGAATGCAGAACCGCTTAATACAAGTAAAATCAGAAATATTGTTTTATAACTCTTCATTATAATTTTCCTAATCAACTATTATAAAATCTAATGTGGATTTGCCTTTATCAACACGCACTAGTTTCACGTTAACTTTATCTCCTAATCTAAATTGTTTTTTAGATGCCTTACCAATTAAGGAATATTTTTTCTCATCGTAAACATAAAAATCGTCCTCCAAATCTCTAAGTCTTATCAGTCCTTCTGCAAGTATATCTGTAATTTTAACAAAAATTCCGAAATTAGTAATACCAGAAATTATGGCGTGAAATTCTTCCCCCAAGTGATCTGACAAAAATTCTATTTGATTAAGTTTAACTGAAAGTCGTTCGGCTTCAATAGCATTTCTTTCACAAAATGAAACATGATCACATACTTCTTCAAGTACAGCATACGAATAAGGATTTTTTTTATCGCCATTATTGTAGTGCAATAATAACCTGTGCGCAATCAGATCGGAGTATCTCCTAATTGGAGAGGTAAAATGTGAATAATATTTAAAACCCAATCCATAATGTCCGATATTATTCGGAGAATAATCTGCTTTTGCCATAGACCGAATTGCTAGTTCATTTATCAGTGCTTCTTCTTCTTTCCCTTTTACTTCTTTCATCAATTTTTGAAACTGGATTGATTTGGAATTTGAATTAGGATCAAATGAATATCCTAAAGTTTTTACAAATCTTGAAAATTCATAAATCTTATCCTGATCTGGAAGGTCGTGAGTCCTATAAACAAAAGGTCTTGGATTTCCATTCTTTGGCAAAGCAATATGCGTGGCAACTAATTTATTTGCTAACAACATAAATTCTTCCACCAGCATATTACTTTCTGTAACTTCTTTTTTTAACACCTTAACCGGTTTACCGTTTTCATCAAGTTCAAATTTTATTTCAGGAGTTGCAAAATCGAAACTACCGGACTGCATTCTCTTTCTTCTTAGATTTTTAGCAAATTTATTCAGAGTCAAAACATCTTCAGCAAAATCTCCTTCATTGGTTTCAATTATTTGCTGAACCTCTTCATAAGAAAATCTTCTTTTGCTGTTAATTACTGTTTTAACAATTTTATAATCAACCAGCTTACATTGCTGGGTAATTTCAATTATTACAGAATAAGTTAATCTGTCTTCATTTGGCACTAAAGAACAAACCTGATTTGATAATTTTTCAGGAAGCATAGGTATAACCTTACCAACAAAGTAAACGCTGTTACCTCGCGTTAGGGCTTCCTTATCAAGTTCAGTATCGGATTTTACATAATGACTTACATCTGCAATATGAATTCCAATCTTATAATTATTGTTTTTAAGCTTTTCAACAGAAAGTGCATCGTCAAAATCTTTTGCATCAACCGGATCAATAGTAAAAACATTGGCATCTCTAAAATCAACTCTTTCTTCCAAATGCCCTGGCTGAATCTTTGGATTAATTTTCTCTGCTTCTTTAAGACAGTTAGATGAGAACTTATAGTTTAAACTGAACTCGCGGGCTAAAGCAATAACACTGGTATCAAGAGATCCATCTTTGCCTAAAACTTCTATTATTTCTCCTTCAGGATTGCGAGCTGAATCATCCCATTCTATATTACTCACTATAACCCGGTCACCCTTTTTTGCACCTTTTAATTTGGATTGCTCAATGTAAATATCTTTATGAATTGCCGGATCATCAGGAGTAATAAAGTAAAATGATTTTGATTTTTTCAGTGTTCCGGGAATTTCAACTTTTTTTCTTTTAATGATGTTCGTGATTTGTCCCTCAAGATTTTTACCTTTTTGTTTTGCAAGAAGAGTAACTTCAACCTTATCTCCGTCGAAGGCAGTCCCAATATTTCTAGCTGCAACAAATATATCCCCAATATCTTTACTTTCGGGTGTAACAAAGCCATAGCCGTTGGAAGTAACTTGTAAGGAGCCTATAATTCTATTTGATACCGGAATAGTATTAAGTTTCAATTTTTTACCTACTTTACTTAAAAACGATTCTTCGATTAATTTATGAAGTGCTGATTTTAAGGCAGCATAATCGTGATCTGATAAAATATCCAATCTTTGAGCAATTTCTTTTGTCTTAAATGCTCTGGAAGGATTCTTCTTAAAGAAAGATTTCAGTTCTTTTTTCAATTAAAAATCAAACCTGTATTTTAATCCTAGTTCATTAAACATATCATTAGAAAAAGTAGTTTCATTAATTGCTTCTTTTCTTTCAAGACGAAAGAGTAACTGTCGAATAACAGGATATTCAATTTTTACATTTGCCCGGCTTAAATCCTGGAAAACATCTGTTGAGCCGCCGATTTCATATTTGAATTTTCCCGCTTTTCCAATCAGATTAAACTTAGTTTCTGAACCAATCTGCCTCAGTTGAACACTTCTTACATAATCGCCAAGATACTTATTTAAAACCCCACCAAGAACGGAACCAGCTAAACTTGCAGCTGTTGATGCTGCAGCATTTATTTCCTGTGTAGTTGCTCCATCCGTAAACTTACCTGCAATTAAAAAGAGGAAAGCATCAGATGTTGTTTTGGTAGGATCTCTCTCATCATTTTCAATTTTATCTGAACCAACGTATACTGCTATATTTTCTTCATCTTTTATAAAGTTTTTGCTCAGTTCACTCAAAGGTCCGTTAAATCTTATCTTTACTGCTACCTCAACCTCATCGGCAGTTCCGGTAGTATCGGCCGGATAGTAGTAATTTCTATAAATGGCTGTGATGTTTAATATTGGATTCTCTAGTTTTTCAACTCTCACGTTTCCAACTACTTCAAAAGTTTTAATGAACGAAAGTTTTGAACCCTCTAATAAGTTAAGCTGACCTGTTGAAACAGTTCGTCCGTCCCTGGATGAAAGCTCAAAATTACCGTCCATCATAGCAGTCAAACTCTGATTTAATTCTTTGGATAAAACAACAATCATTTTTGCTTCGGTTTTCATGTTAACCCGAATATTGTAATCAAAATTACTCTTTACAGTTTGCTCACCTGTTTCTAGAAATTTACTTTGTTCAGCAACTATAACTAAACTATCGAGTCTGCTCTCAAACAAATTAAGAGGATCGATGTATTCAGGAAACCTGTAGATAAAACCAGATGTATTCTGATAAGCAGTTTGTGGTAATGTAAAAATAAGATCTGCTACTGTTACATTGATAGGAATATCAACAAATGCTGTCTGGTCATTAATGGTCAAATGAATTTCCCCATCTGTTTGAATTACCAGATCACCATAAACTATCGGATTAACTTCGCGTGAAACTTTATCTAAGATTTTCAGATCACCTTTTAAATTTAGATCTGCATTTACAAAGTTAATTTTATCAAGCAGTATTTCACCGTTTCCTATTAATGTGCCTCCATATCTTGTTCCGATTACATTTCCAAGCGATACGTTTTCAATTTGAATGACGTCTTTGTTAAATAGGGCTTTAGCTTCAAAATTATATCTGAGGTTATTATTCTCTGCAATAAACGAAGTGTTATGAATATCAATAAATCCGTTTATAAGCGGATCATCAATTGTTCCAGCAACATACATGTTTATGTTTAACTTACCTGTAAGATCATTAATAAAAGGCACTGCATTTCCTAAAGATGATAGATCAAAATCTTCAGAAATTATTTTAATATTCAATTCCTTTGGAACAATTGATTCATTCCCATTTTCGTTAGATGATAATTCAAACGGAACTGTTCCATAGATTTTTAGTTTAGGTATTTCAATTGTTTTGGATGAATCAATGAATTTCAAATCTGTGCTTATCTCATTATTTGCAAAAGAAAGATCAGAAAGAATTATTCCTAGGTTCTTTCCCTGATATATTAAATCATTCATAATAAGATTCACTGATAATATCGGATTTGCAATATTTCCTTTTAACTGTCCAGTTAAATTTATCTTTGAATCGAAATTGCTATCATCATCAATGCCAATAGTCTCTCTTCCTAACACCCTCCACTCTAAATCCCTCGCATAAAAATTGACTAATCCTTCCCCTTCAAAACCAAAATTACCTGTTAGGTTAAATATGCCGTTTGCTAAAGAAAGATTTACGCTTTCAAAATTAAAATCGGAATCTTTATAATTTATTACAACTTTTTCTGAGTTCTTTATTTTAAGATTATTATAGTTAATTTTTATAGAATCAAATTGGGCAACTAATTGCTGAAGATCTTCGTTTACATTTAAAGAACCTTGTAATTTAAGGTTAAGATAATCTTCCATTTGTGTGTTAAAATTTAAAGAGACAGTGTCATTGTCAATTGAAGTTCGAAAACCAATATTATAAAAGTTACTGCCTGCATATAAACGATTCGCTCGGAAGAAAAGAAAACCAGAAAAATCTTCTAAAGAACCAGATTGAATTTTATTCCATAAAGTAATGTCTAATTTTGTTCTGGTAAGAAAATAAAGATCAACATTATTCCAGAATTTAAAGTAATTCAAATCAACTGTTGAGGAAAACAATATGCTGTCTTGAGTTGTTATTATATTCCCAGCTATGCTTCCGTCAATTTCTAATTCAGAATCACCTAACTTTAAAGTAAGAAAATCTTTAAAGTCTACAAGATAATCGAGGGAAATATCTTCAATAGCCAGTATTCTTTTACTCTGCTGGCTTAAGACCGGAATGTTTGATTCCTTAGTCCGGAAAAGATAAGAATATTTTTCAAAAATAGAACTCTGAAGCATTTCTATCTCTGCTAAAATAACATCGGATAATGTAACAATTGAATATTGACCCGATATTGTAAGGTCGGCTATGTCAGAAATAATATTAATAATTTTATTACCGTTATCGTTTCTTCTTACGTCAACAATCAGCAATGTACTAT
The DNA here is from genome assembly GCA_963804005.1 of uncultured Ignavibacteriaceae bacterium. Classification (GTDB taxonomy): domain Bacteria; phylum Bacteroidota; class Ignavibacteria; order Ignavibacteriales; family Ignavibacteriaceae; genus JAGXRK01. The sequence goes on from CAWDOP010000014.1 coordinate 54,802, forward strand.
CAATATTAAAACCATAAATATAAGATTCCTTAAAATTCACAAACATGAAAAGATCAAGACTATCGGGATTAAAACCTTTTCCTTCTGCTTGCAATTCAAAATTAATTTTTGATTCTAATTCTTCATCATTTATAATTTTTCCGAGATTTAAATTTTTTACCATCATTTCCAGACTATAAGACGGATCATCGGGCTCATTAAAATCAAATTTTGATATAAGATTAAAAATTGTTGCGGTATCAATAGATATATTTATATTACTCTCAATATTTCCGTTATCGACTTTAGTAAATGATTCTAATTTCTCAAGATATGAATCACCAATTGAAGACCTATCGGCAGTTATATTTACTACAGAATTCATATCCGTAGGAGAGAATCCCGACCCTTTCATTATAATCTTACTATTCAGATTTGAATTTAATCCGGCAAATGGTTGAATATTAAGATTTTTTGTTTTGAGGTTAATATCATATTTGGCCTGATCTTCTTTGAGATTCAGATTTGCAAAACCACTTACATTGTCTCCCTTATCAGAAGTCAAAGTAATTTTTGTTTCGAAGTCAACAGGATTACCTTTGAATATTAAAGTATCAAAAGTAACTATTCCAAAATCCGGGTAGGAAGGCAAGTCTAAAGACGGAAATAATTTTACTGGATCATCAGTATCTATAATTGACCCACTCAAATCAGCATTTACCGTAAGGTTATTAAAGTCAAGCGTATTTTTCAGTTCACCATTTAGTTTTATACTTGAATTGTTATAACTTAGTTGAAATTTATCAAACGATAAATCATTTATTGAACCTTCCGCGAACAAATTAATGTAAACTTGTCCCTTCATCATACTTAGCTCGGGGATAAAAGTAGAAAGGTCATCAAAGCTGAAATTGTCAGACTGAACTTTAATTCTTAATGGAGCATTTCCTAATTCTTCATCTGTAAAATCATCGAATAGATTTATGTCTGTTATACCCGCATTTAAGATAATATCTGAATCTTCAGTTATAATATGAAGTCCACTTATAAGAATACCATTTTCCGTTGCAAATATTTCTCCTTTAAGTTGTTCAAGATTAAACAATTTAAAATTTGGAAAGAATGAGAATTCAGATATACTTAATTGAAAAGAATTTTTACTTATATCTGCAAAAGCACTACTTCTAAAATTCAAGTCATGAATTCTTAAATCCGAAAGATTTAAGGATTCATAAGTAGCATTGCTATTAATTTTTGAATACTCCTGTAGAGTAAAATTTATATTATTCAGATAAAAATCTGCAACCTGGAAAGCAAAAGGAAATTCCGAAGAAGTTGTATCTTCATCTTCTTCCGATGGTGGAAATAATTTAGATACGTTGAGTGTTCCGGAACTATCTTCTCTTAAAAAAATTGAAGCGTTTCTTATTTCGACCTTTCTTAGGTAGATGATTTTAAACAAAAGCTTTAACGGACTTGTTTTTATTTCAATATGCTCTGCAGAAAGGACGGTATCTTTTTCTTGAGTAATGAGCGTATTCTTAAGTACAACGGATGTAAAAATTGTTCCTTCAAGTTCATCAATGCTAATTTCTCCATTCATAGTACCGTTTAGTTCTTCAACTATGGTATCTTTTAACCAATCGCGGAAAATTGAAGTTTGTGTAAAACCGAATGCAATAAGAAGAATCAATATTATACCGATAACAAAATATAAAAATGAATTAACGCTGATACGAAGAATTCTTTGACCGGTTAATTTTTTTTGATTTTTTTCTACTTCTTCTTTCACTTGCAATATTTAGAAATTATAGAATCAATGATTTTGGAAGTTGACTGTTCGTTAGCAAATTTTATTGCCATTACTTGTCCACCGTTTTCTTCTACCACTTCCCTCCCGATAATTTCATCTAACTCCCAATCCGCACCTTTAACGAGAATATCTGGTATAAGACTTTCAATAAGATTTGCTGGAGTATCTTCATCAAATATTACAAGATAGTCAACGGGTTTTAAATTCGAAACTATAAACGAACGTTCTTCTTCTTTTAATATTGGTCTTTTATCACCCTTTATTCTTCGCACGGATTCATCACTGTTAAGTCCAACGATTAAAACATCGCCAAGAGTTTTTGCTTTTGTCAGATAATCAATATGACCTGCATGAATTAAATCAAACACACCGTTTGTAAATACAACTTTTTTGTTCTCGAATTTAATTTGTTTGCGAATTACCTTTAATTCTCCAAGTTGTTTAATTATACTCATTTGTTTTCCCTTATTATAGTATTAAAAAGTTTATCTAATTGAATTGGGACTATACCAACCTCTTCACACACAATTCCGCCAGCATAATTGGCTAGATAAGATGCTTCAATTATATTAGCGCCTGCCGCGAGTGCAATTGTTAATGTAGAAATAACCGTATCGCCAGCACCGGAAACATCTGCAACCTTTCTTGCTTTAGTGGGCATTCTTTTTTCGAGTTTACCTTTTTCAAAAACTGCAATGCCGTTTTCTCCAAGGGTGAGCAAAACATTTTTAGCTTTAAGTTTTTCAAAAAGAATCTTTCCGGCTTTCGAAACATCACTATCCGATTTAATTTTCATTCCGAGGACATCTTCGGCTTCTTTTTTGTTTGGTTTAAATACCGTTACATTTTTATATGCGAAAAAATTATTGAATTTTGGATCAACTGTAATAAGAACTTTCTTTTTATTTGCAAGTTCTATTATCTTTTCAATCAGTGATTCAGTAAGAACGCCTTTATTATAATCCTGAAGAATTATTCCATCCACAGAATCTATAATTGTCTTAAGATGATTTAATATTTTTTTATTCAGATCTGTATTTATATTCTGTTTGCTTTCCTTATCAATTCTTACAACGTGCTGGTCACCTGCAATAACTCTGGTCTTAGCAGTAGTCGGTCTTGTTTCATCAATAATAATTCCTTTCGAGCATATATGAGATTCTGAAAGTAGGGAGGAAAATATTGTACCAAAGTTATCATACCCAATAACTCCAACCGGTTCAGGTTTTCCTCCAAGAGAAGCAATATTTAATGCACAGTTTGCTGCTCCACCGAAACGAAAAAATTCATTTTCAACTTCAACAACCGGAACAGGAGCCTCAGGAGAAATTCTTTTTACGTCTCCCCAGAAATAAATATCGAGCATCATATCACCGATAACAGCAATACGTTTTCCTTTAAACTTATTTTTTAACTCTAAAAGTCTCTTTTCGGATAACTTTATCATTATAATACCTGAATCATGGAAATTTAAGTTTAAAGATAACTATAATAAAATAGCGTTAAAAGTGGATAAAAAGGTGGTTAATGAGGAAAATTCGACAAAAAAATTATTTCACACCCCATTTGGCGAGCTCATTTTTAAGATGAAGTCTTACTAAACCTCTGTCTGTTCCAATCCAAAGGAAATCTGATTCGAATAATAATGATAAGATTGTTGACGAATTAATTTTTATTTCATTAAGATCAATCGGATTCATTTCAAATGTATTTCGGTTAATAAGAAATAATCCTTTCCCAAATTCTTTCTTATCGCGTCTGTCAAATTCATAAACTCCTGTCCAGATGTAATTACCTGTCCTTGCCAGACAGTATATTCCGTTACCTTCTAAACCATCAACACGGGATATTCTTTCCCAGTTAAATTTTCTGTTATAAATATAAATACCGCCTATGTTGAATGTAGGATTTTCTCTGGTTACGAATTCGTCCGTTCCGAACCAGACATTTTTTCCTTCAAACAAAATGTCTGAAACAGAAACAGATTCACCTTCACCCAGAAAATTTCTTCCCTGATTATTTATGTAACTCCAGGCAGATGGATCTTTAATCCTTTTTTTGAGATTGTATTTATGAGCGCCCGATTCGCTTCCAAACCAAACGAGACTATCACCATCAAAAGCAATGGACTTAATGTTATTACTTTTTTGATCAGTTCCCTGTATTCTTTCAATATCGGTATATCTTCTTCTCTTAACATCAAAATGAGTAACGTTTCTGAATCTTCCGATCCATAAAACATCTCTTTTTTTATCATACTTTAATGCTCTTATCCAATTACCGAATTCTCCGCCTTGAGCAAATTTTCTTTTTGTCCATTTATTTTTTTCCCTATCAAGTGTGAACAGACCGTCTGTTGCACCAGCCCAAACGAAATCTGGACTAACTTCAAGGGTAAAGAAGAGATCGTTATCAAGATTATTATTGGCAGTTGAATAATTAAACCACTTTTCCTCTTTGAACGAGTACCGATAAATACCCTGCCCATAAGTAGCAACCCAAAGGTGATCGCCATCTGATTTCATATCTATAACAGATGCGCCTTCAAGAAATATATCTGATTCAATTTGCGGGAATAACGAAATACTTGTTAGGGAAATAAAAAAAACATTTAAGAGTATTCGTTTAATCATAATTATTTTTAATGATTGCTGATAATATAAATTTCAAGACTACAATGCCGAACTCTAAATCACAACTATTTCTTTAATATCGTTTTGAAATTTAATTTCAAAATGCTCTTCAAAACCTTGCTTAAGTGAATTGATTAGTTTTGAATAATCTATTTCTTGATTAAGAATTGATTTTAAATCAATGGTTGAGTTAACAATTTCATTTTTTACTTCTTCGTTTCGACTTTCATCAAGATTCAGATAATCAACAATTTGCAGATGATAATCACCGCAAAGGATTGAACCATGTTGAAGAATAACTTTACCAAATTTCCGTTGTGCACTTCCAACTAATTTTTTATTACTAAAATTAATTTCGCTTTTTGCAGAAACAGCAAAGCAAATTGCGCCTTTATCTTCTTTATAAAATCGTTTGAAATCAGGTTGTTTATGTTCCAATTCAACTTTATTAAATAAACAGTTATAGTTGATCAATCCTTTTTTTAATGCAAAATTAATTTGATTGTAAAGTTCATGTGCGGAAGTATGATAATCAATGGGATAAATTACGGAGTATGTAAGTTCTTCAGAATGTAGAATCGCTCTTCCGCCGGTAGGACGTTTAACAACATCAATATTGTTGAGTTTAGCTTTATCTAAATTAATCTCATTAAAGAACTGATTAGCACCGAGAGAAATACAATAAGGTTTCCACCTGTAAACACGAAAAATAATTTGATTATTATTAAAATGGGTAGCAAGCTGAACATCCAAATCCATGTTAAACTTGCCAGTATTCTCACCTGAGTTTATGAACTTCCAGACCATTTCTTACCGATTATTCCGCGTTTACTTGTTCTTATAAACTCAATTACGTTTTGAACTAATTTATTATCGCTGAGTTCATCTTCAACTTTTTTTAATGCCTGAGTAACATTCAATGAATGATCATAAATGTAATTATAAGCTTTTTTTAAAGCATCAATATCATTCGCTGCAAATTCACGACGTCTAAGTCCAATCAGATTTAAGCCAGCAAATCTTAATGGAAGATCACCAGCAAGAATATAAGGTGGAACATCCTGAACAACCCTGAAAGCACCGCCAACCATGCAATGTTGTCCAACTTTGCAAAATTGATGAACAGGTGTCATTCCACCAATAATTACAAAATTCTCAATTGTTACGTGGCCTGCAAGCTGAACTCCATTTGCAATAATTACATTATCACCAACCTTACAATCATGTGCTACATGAGCATAAGCCATTAATAAACATTTTTTTCCGATTTCAGATTTACCGGTTTCCTTTGTTCCTCTGTGGAGAGTAACAAATTCATGAATGACAGTATCATCACCAATGATGAATAAACTTGGTTCTTGACTAAACTTCAAATCCTGGGGAACATGCGCAATTGAAGCTGCTTGTTTTATTTTTACCCGATCACCAATTCTTGCACCATTATAAAGAACAGTGTGCGGACCAATCTGGCAATCATTTCCTACTTCAACATCATCCTGGATAATAGCATAAGGACCGACAGTAATATTATCGCCTAATTTTGCTTTAGAAGCAACAATAGCTGTGGGATGTATATTATTCATAACTTAGTCCTGAATTTGTTTTGGACGATCAACAATTCCTGCCATAAATTCAGCTTCAGCAACCAGTACTTCATTAACATAAGCCTTACCTTGCATCATAACCACTTTACTTTTTTTCTGAGTCAGCTCTACACTCATAAACAATTGATCGCCGGGAACAACCGTCTTTCTGAACTTGGCATTATTTATTTGCATAAAATAAACTAATTTTTCTTCGGGATTAGGAAACGCATTAAGTAAAAGCACTCCACCTGTCTGAGCCATTGCTTCAATTATAAGTACACCGGGCATAATTGGCTGACCGGGAAAATGACCCTGGAAAAATGGTTCATTTAATGTAACTGATTTAACCCCGATAACTTTTTTACCCAGATCGAGATGAATTATTTTATCAACAAGTAGGAATGGATATCTGTGAGGAAGAATTCTTTCAATTGCTGAAGTATCAAAAACAACTCCCTCTTTTTTAACAAACTGAAATTTCTTAACAAGTTTTTTCTGTTGATATAATTTTCTAATCTGTTTTGCGAACTCAACATTAGCTTTATGTCCGGGACGAGCAGCTAAAATCTGTGCTTTAATAGGTGCACCGATAAGAGCAAGATCGCCAAGAAGATCAAGCAGTTTATGTCTTACAGGTTCATTACGGAATCTTGGCTCTTTGTTGTTTAGGATTCCATTATCGCCAAGATCTATTTTTTCTGTAATACCTATTTTTTTTGCAAGTTTATTTAATTCACCCTGAGAAGGCTTGTGATCAACAATTACCACCGCATTATCTAAATCGCCGCCTTTAATCAATCCCTGCTCTGCAAGCATTTCAACTTCACTTAGAAAGCAAAAAGTTCTTGCTGGTGCAAACTCAGTTACAAATTCTTTTTCAAGATCAAACAAACCTGTATGCTGACTGCCAAGTGCTGGATTTTGGTAATCAACCATTACAGTAATCCTATATTTATCCAATGGTAATGCAACGATATCAATTTGCTTCTCCTCATTATGGTACATTACTGTTTCATCTATTATCAGGTAATCCTTTGGAGCTTCCTGCTGAACAAATCCGGCTTTTTGTAAAACCTGAACATAAGGAAGCGCACTGCCATCACCAATCGGAGGCTCAATGCCATCAAGCTCAATTATAATATTATCAATCTGCAATCCTACAATTGATGCAAGCACGTGTTCAACGGTGTAAATTTTTGCCTCACCAATACCGATTGTGGTTCCTCGGGAAACATCAACCACATTATCTGCAATAGCAGGAATTTCAGGACTTCCGCCTAAGTCAACTCTTACGAATCGTATTCCATAATTTTCAGGTGCAGGTTTGAATGTCATTTTGCAAGTGGTTCCAGTATGAAGACCGGTACCTTCCATCGAAACAGACCCTGCTATAGTTCTTTGTTGCTCTAGCATAGATTACCAATTATAATTTTGAATAAAAAAATCGATATCAAAATAATGAGATGAGGTATGAAATACAATTGAGGGAAAGTTTATAGAAAATAATAAATGGTCAAACTTTTAAGTTTTCTTTTAGTAATTCTTTCAGTTTAGTAATTTCATCTTCAAGCTGTTTAATTCTTTGGGAATATTCAGGAAGATTTCTTATGTGAACTTCAAGAACTTTTGCTGTCTTAATCTCCTTTGCAGGCGACCCGAAATAATAACCAGGTTTGGTGATTGATTTTGAAATACCTGCTTGTGCCATCAGTACAGATTTATCTGCAATCTCAATATGACCAATAATTCCAACCTGACCTGCGATAATACAATTGTTTCCGATTTTTGTGCTGCCCGAAATTCCGCATTGCGAGGAAATAACAGTATCTTCACCAACAACAACATTATGTGCGATTTGCACAAGATTATCAAGCTTAACACCACGCTTGATGACAGTTGATCCTAACGCTGCTCGGTCGATTGAAACATTTGAGCCAATTTCTACATCATCTTCTAAAATAACATTTCCAATCTGCGGAATTTTTTGATATACGCCTTTTTCATCCGGAGTAAAACCAAATCCATCGCTTCCAATAACTATGCCTGAATGGAGAATTACTCTGTTGCCGATTTTACAATTTTCTCTTATGCTTATGTTTGAATAGAAAAGACAATCGTTACCAACTTCAACATTTTCATAAAGAACATTATTATGAAATATTTTTGTGTTATCGCCAATTTTACATCCTGCCGATACAACTACATTTTTGCCAATCGCGACATTTTCCCCCAAAGAAGCTGATGGATGAACGAAAGCAGAAGGATCAATTCCTTCAAGTTTAAATTCAGGCGAGAAATAATTTAAAATGATTTTAAAAAAAGCTTTTTCGGGAAATTCAACTTCAATGACAGAAAGATCGGTTCGAGATTTACTGAATCCCGGTTTAACTAAAACTACAGATGCTTCAGTAGTATCAAAATATTTTTCATAAGCAGGAAGATAAAGAAAAGTAATATCGCCTTGTTTTGCTTCTTCAATTTTGGCGACATTATTTATGATAATATTTTCGTCACCAAGTATTTTACCACCGACTAGCTGAGCAATTTCTTTAAGAGGGATTGACATTTGAATCAATCAATTTTAAGTTTATCTAAAACCTTTTGAGAAATATCATACTTCTCTTTAGCAAATAGTATCATGATATCACCGCTACGATCAAAAACGAAATCGAGATCTTCTTCTTCAGCAACTTGTTTGATTGCATTAAAAACTTTATTCTGAACAGGTTTCATTAATTCATCTTGTTTTTGAAAAAGTTCTCCGTTTGTACCGAATTTTTTATCCCTATACTGAGCAATTTCGTTTTCAAGCTTAATTAATTCAGCTTCCATTTCAGTTCTTGTTTGATCAGTCATGATGAGTTTTCGTTTTTCATAATCATCATATTTTGTTTTCCACTGATTCTCAAGTTGTCTCAGCTCAACCTGCCACTCCTGTATTAAAGCATCAATTTTCTGGCGAGCATCCTGCACATCCGCAAGTTTATCCATAACTGTATCAGAATCGATATAACCAATCTTTAACTGTGCGAATGATACTGAAGAAATAAAAATAAAAACGGCGAAGGATAAAAATATTTTTTTCATACGAAAGTCTTTCAATTTCTTAATTTCACTTTTACAAAATAAGTATAAAAAAGAAAAAGTTCTCTCCTAAAAAAGAGAGAACTTTTATGGTGACCAAAATCGCGAATTAGTTACCTCTTTTAAGCTTATCTAACACTTTAAAAGTAATGTCAAAACCAGAATCGGCATAAAGAAGAAGTATATCACCGCTTTTATCAAACACGAATTGCATAGTTTCTTCTTTAGCAACTTTTTCAATTGCGTCATAAATTTTTGTTTTTATAGGAGCAAAAATTCTTTCCTGTTCTCTAAAAATTTCTCCGGTTCCTTGTTGAAATTTTTGTCTTCTAAAATCTAGGATTTGTTGTTCCATACCAACAATTCTTTGCTGAGCTTCAAGTTTTTTATCCTCGGGCATCGTTACCTGCTGCTTTTGATAATCGGCAATTGCCTGTTGGTAAGATAAAGTCATCGAATCAACTTGAGAACTCCATTTGTTTGTTAACGCATCCAGATCACCCTGAGCTTTAATGGCCTCTGGAAATTGAGTCAGAATAGTTTCAGAATCAACATATCCTATTTTTAAAGCAGATTGTGCAAAAGCTGAAATGCTAAAAAGAACTAATGAAATAATTAAAAGGTACTTTTTCACTTGTTTCCTCTTTCTTGTTATTATTATAATGTTAAAATCCCCTGCCAAACTGGAAGTGAAACAGCCAGGCGGGCTCTTTATTATCAGTTAATTGTCTATCGAAACCGTAACCAATATCAAAACCAATCAGACCAATCGGATTGATAAGCAATCTTGCACCAAAACCAACAGATTTTCTAAGGTCAAAAATATCGGTTTTCTGGAAGCTTTCAAATACGTTTCCGGCTTCAGCAAACGCCAAAAAATATAATGGGATAGGTTCGAGAGTTACAGCCAGTCTCAGTTCTGTACCGAATTTAGCCATCACTCTGCCGCCAATTACATCTCCGAAAACATTACGCGGACCAACTGTTCTGTCATCATATCCACGAAGCGAAGTGGTCGCAATTATCAAGCCATTTCCACCCATATAATAAAACTCAAAAGGTTGAATATTTGTGCCCTTTACAATCTCATCAATATAACCAAGATCAGCAATTGTATAGAGCACTATACGGTTACTGTTGAATAATCTTCTATACCACTCAGCAGTGAACCCGATTTTTAGATAATCTACATCACCTGGAAGAATTGGTCCGCCAGTAAGTTCAAGATCAAGAGCAACTGAAGAGCCAATTGACGGGAAGATAGGATTATCAATATTTTTTCTGGTAATAAGAGCTCCTAATGAATATTGATGAGTCCTACCTTCAACATAAAAACCACGACCTTCAATAACATTATTATACTGATATTTAACTCTTCCCTGAATATAGAAGAAATCATCCGGCCATTTCAATCTTCTTCCTACTCTTACAGTAGCACCCGATTGTCTTAGGTCATAAATATACTGCTGGCGTGTATCGAAGAGTTCAGCTCCTACGGAAGTTGGTGTATCAAATAACCAAGGTTCGGTAAAACCAAGGGTAAATGTTCTGTAAAAGCTTCCAACTCCGAACTGCCAGTTAAAGCTTAATATTTGCCCACCACCTAATTGAAATGGTTTTGCAATAGAAAAATTTGTTAATGTTATTCCGACCGCACCGCTGAAGCCAAAGGCTCCACTATAACCAACAGATGCATTTAAGTAGTCGCTGGATTTTTCTTCCACATTGAATGAAACATCAACAGTGCTGTCACTGGCAAGTTTTGTGTCAATACCAGTGGGCCCATAAAGTTTTTCCATATTAAAGTACTGAAGGTTGGCAAGCTGTTGAACGCTTCTAAAAAGCAAGGCACGGTTAAAATATTCACCCGGGATTGTAAATAGCTCGCGACGAATAACTTTCTCCATGGTTTTATCATTCCCACCTATATCAACCTTGCCAATTCTAAACTGATTTCTTTCATCTACTCGAATTATTATATCGATAGAATCACCAGGAACACGAACCTCTTTGGGCTGGACGTTAAAAGTAAGATAACCGTTATCAAGATATAAAGCAGAAACATCATTCTGTTTTTCATTTCCTCTAAGATTCTGTTCAAACTTTTCGTAGTTGAAAACATCACCTGTTGAAAACTCAAGTCTCTCAGTTAGAACGTTATCTGGATAAACAGTATTCCCTTCCCAGATTATATTTCTGATTTTGTATTGAGGCCCCTCATAAACATCCATTATTATACTGAGATCAGTATTGTTGTTAAAATAAATCAGAGAATCTGAAATAATTTCTGCATCGAGGTAACCATTTTTTCTAAAAAACTTAATAATAAGATCTTTATCTGCCTTATATTTTTCAGGATCGAATTTTGCACCGCTCCAGAATTTCCACCATCTCTTTTCGGAAATTTCATCCATTTCACTTTTTAGATCACCATCGTCGAAAACTTCATTTCCGGTAAACTCAATTTCCCGAACAGTAACTTCATCACCCTCGGTAATCTTTAATTTTATCAAAACGCGTTCTTTTATTCTTCCAATTAAATCGGCATAGCGCTGATCACCGGATTCATATTCAACTTCATATTCATCAGAAAAATCTTTTTGATTTTTCCATAAAACAAATATATCTCCGTCAACTGTATCTGCGCTGGAATAAATATAATATTCAGGTTTTATCTGTGCATTAAAAAAACCTTCTTCAGTATAAAGATTTAATATTATTTGTTCTAGTTTTGAAATGTCCTGAGGCTTGATAGTCTGACCGCGAATAAAACTAATTAATTTTTCTATATCACTATCACTAACTTCGTCGTCTCCTTCGAACACAACTTTTTCAAGTTTAGGATATTCGGCAACTTTGATTAATAAAAACACACCGTCGGCAAGTTGTTTATCAATAACAATCTGGATATCTGAAAAAATTCCAAGAGACCATAAATTTCTTATTGCATTAAGAGTTTGGTCACCAGGCACTTGAATTTCATCACCAACTTTCAATCCGCTGCTGGCAATAATTGTAGGCGCATCAGCAAATTTATTTCCCTCAACGGAAACACCTAAAACTTTATAAACAGTTCTTTGCTCCTGTGAATAAGTCTGAGTTGAAAGTATGATTATTAAAATTAAAAATACAGCGTTATACAATTTCTTTGGAGGAGTAATGGACATCCTTTAAGCCTTTTTCATTCTGTTTAATTTGTTCGGAAACTCTGCCAAATCTTCTTTCTCTTTTTTGAAACTGTCTGACTGCATCATAAAGATGCTCTCTAGAAAAGTCAGGCCAAAAAACATCAGTTATAACAAATTCAGAGTATGCAATCTGCCAAAGTAAAAAGTTGCTGACTCTAAATTCGCCACTAGTTCGGATAAGAAGTTCCGGATCAGGAATTTTGTTTGTTGTTAAATGCTTTGAAATAGTTTCTTCTTTCAATTCTTCGGGTTTTATCTTTCCATTAGCCACTAATTTAGAAATGCTTTTCATTGCCTGAAGCAATTCCCATCTTCCGCTGTAACTAAGGGCAAGATTTAACACCATTTTTTTATTGTTTTTCGTTCTTTCAATATCTTTCTGAAGCTGCATTTGAACTACATTTGGTAGTTCAGTAATATCACCAATGGTTGTTAGTCGTATATCGTTTTTATTAAGTTCCTCAACCCTGTCCTTCAAACTTTTAAGCAGAAGACGCATTAAAGTAGAAACTTCATCCTTCGGTCTTTTCCAGTTTTCTGTCGAAAAAGTAAATAAGGTAAGATATTTAACTCCAATTTGTGCACAAGCTTCAACAATTTCTCTAACTGTATCCACACCCCTTTTATGCCCTGCTACTCTGGGAAGCCCTTTTTTCTTAGCCCATCTGCCATTACCATCCATTATTATTGCAATATGAGTAGGAATAACACCTGACTTTTTAAGCTCTTCCTGTGCAAGTTCATCGGAAGCATTTTTTTTCTTACTCAACTTTCAATCCTAATGTTTGATTAAGCGTGTAAAATTAACCTTGCAACGACTGAAAATCAAGGATTTTTCTACTTGCACAAATTGTAAATAATGTTTATACGGAATATTAGATATGGTGTAAGAGGATTAAAAGGTAAAAAAAAGGATTTAGTTTATGAAAAAAATCCCCCAAATTTAGACTTCAAGAAAATAATACACGCTCTTTCTTTCGAAAAGGTGCAGACTCATGCTTTTCATCAATAATAAATAAACTTATGTTTTTACGAATATCTTCCTCAATTTTATTGATTATGGATTTTGCATATGAATAATCTGCTTTATTAACACCCACAAAAAGAGAAACTTTTTTGTTGGAATTTCTTGTTTGTCGTGTTGCGAGATATCTTAAACGGTTAACGAGTGAAGTGTCCTTAAGATCTTCATGATTTAAAGTAATGCCAATCGCATAATTCTTTTTTTGCCTTGCAATAATATCAACCTCAAAACCTCCGATACTAGAAGGTTCTGGTAAATAAGTACCGAACTTTCTGCTTAAGGTTAATAACCTTTTTTCCAAAAATATTCTACTAATAAATCTATTTCTTTTCTTCTGTCAATCATAACACACCTCCTGCTAATTATGATGCCATTGGTATAATCGGTATAACGGGTGAAAACTTTTTGGTTTTCAATACTCTAATGTTTGCTATTCTCTTATAATCAAATTTCTTTATCTCACTTGAATTAGACAAGCTTACCGTAGATTACCTTTCTTCCATTCTTTTCAATCCCTATGTAATATGGTTCAATTGAAAACTGGTTCAGATTATAAAGAAATTGCAATCTGCTTCTTGTAACAATTGCTCTTTTAAATATTTCGCTTTTTCCTAAGGAATTAAATTTCATTTCGTTTAGCATTTTTTATATCCTTTCAATTAAGCCATCTTACAACGCCGGTAACTTTACCGATGATAGAAAATTCATTTTCTTCGTTAATTATAATTGGACTATATGTATCATTTTCAGGAATGAGTTTAATTTCATTTTCTTTTGAAAAATATTTTTTAACTGTCACTTCATCGTCTATTTTCGCAACTATTATCTCATTCGTATGGGCAGAATGTTGAGGAGCAACTATAACAAGGTCACCTTCAAAAATTCCTGCATTTATCATACTATCACCTTTCACCTTTAAAGCAAAACAATCTTTTGCTTTTCCCATAAAAGATGGATCAATAAGAATTGAACCTTCAATATTCTCTTCAGCAAGAATTGGCGAACCTGCAGCAACACGACCAATGATTGGAACTCTGTTCATTAAATTATCTTCATCTCTAATGATTGATGGGAGAGAAAATTCATTATCATCTTTTATAATAGATATTCCACGGCTTGCATGGCTTTCGATGTTGAGATAACCTTTTTTCTCTAATGCATCAAGATGACGCTTAACTCCGAATGTAGAGGAAATATCGAATTGCTTTCCAATTTGTCTTAAAGTTGGTGGATAGCCGTTTTGATAAAGAAATTCTTTAATGAAGATTAAAATTTCTTCCTGACGATTTGTTAATTCTTTTTTCAACATAATAGTGCTCAATTGTTCACTGCTAATATAGTGTGCAAATGAGCACTTGTCAAGAGCTTTTTGGAATTTAAGTGAATTTTTTTTAGAAATTATAAGCTGGATCGAGCAGAAGTATTAAATTTCGACCAATTTCGTAGTTTTCAAGTATCCCTTGAAATAATTCTTCGGATAGACCAAATGAGAAAACAGGGACAAATCCAGCGGTATGGCTTTTACTATTAAAACTAAGTTTTAGATTTTTCCCGTCAACATCTCCTTCTCTTACTACCATTCCGCCGGTTTCGTGGTCTGCAGTTATTACAATAAGAGTGTTTCCATCTTCTTTTGCAAAGTTAAATGCCTCAGTAATTGCAGTATTAAAATCTCTCATCTCAGAAAGTAAATAATCTTGAAGATTGTCGTGACCAGCCCAATCAATTTGTGAACCCTCAATCATCAAAACAAATCCGTTTTCATTATTCTTCAAATTCTCTATTGCTGCTTTAGTAAAATCGCCTAAGGTATGTTTTCTATCCGAAGCAGGTTTTAGTCCGTTTTTTTCCATAAGACACAAAACTTTTTTTGCTTCGATGATTGATATATGATCAAACTTATCTAACCAGGTCCATCCGTTTAATTGCATTTTATTAATTAAGTCAAGTTCATCTTTTCTACTGCCACCTAAAACATTGGGAAGAAAAAATTGTTCTCCACCACCTATTATTACGTCAACATCTTATTATCGGATAATTGATATGCAATATCTGTTTCTCTTCCTCTGTCATCAACATGAGCATAAAAAGCTGCAGGTGTAGCGTGAGTAACTGAACTAGTTGCAATTAGTCCAACTGATTTCCCTTTTTCCTTTGCAACCTGAAAAACTGTTTTTAAATGATTTCCAGAAGAATCAACAGAAATGTTTCGGTTAATTATTCTATAGCCCGTGGCCAAAACCGTAGCTCCGGCACCGGAATCAGTTATCAGTCTATTTCCCGATGCTGTGTTAGATAAACCGATTGACTTGAAATTTTTGTAAGGATTATTTTCATCATCGAAGAAAGAGGCGGCAACATAGTTGACGCCCATTCCATCACCAATTAAAAAAATAATGTTTTTAGGTTTGTCTTGCCCAATTAAGACAATATTGAATAAAAATATAATTAAGAAAACAGCACGAAATAAAATCAACTACTTTCTACCTCTTTTCTTTCAACTTTATATGCCCAATTACGAACATCCTCTTTCAATCCGTAATGAATTGATGTAAGCTCCTCATAGAGTTTCATATCTAATTCATTTATTTGTCCGTTGTTAAAAGTCATATTAGTGTCTTTGAAGCTCAACCATCCAACAGACGAGATAACAGCGGCAGTACCTGTTCCAAACAAACCGTTTACATTACCTTTGCCATATTCACTAATTACTTCATCGATAGAAATTTCTCTTTCGGTCACATTCATTCCCCACTCTTCAAGAATCTGAATAACTGATCTTCGGGTTACACCTGGCAGAATAGAGCCGTTGAGTAATGGCGTTGAAATTTCATTTTTAAAGTTTACGAATATGTTCATCATACCGACTTCCTGCAGATATTTCTGATGAACTCCATCAAGCCATAAAACCTGTGTAAAACCTTTCTTTGCTGCTTCTTCTGCTGCGAGCATACTGGCAGCGTAATTTCCACCTGTTTTACATTCGCCTAATCCTTTTCTTACCGCTCTAACATAATCATCCTGGACTAAAATTTTTACAGGTTTAAAACCCTGAGGGTAATATGGTCCAACCGGAGATAAGAGAATAATAAACTTATAAGATTTCGATGGTCTTACACCCAAGGCCGAATCAATTCCATACATGAAAGGTCTTATATATAGTGAATCTCCTTTTTTTGATGGTACCCAATCTCTTTCGATATCGACTAAATCTCTCATCGCATTTAAGACAAAATCTGTATCCATTTCAGGCATACAAATTCTTCGTGCAGAATTGTTCATTCTCTTAAGATGAATTTCCGGTCTGAAAATTATAACTTCACCATCAACAGTTTTGAAAGCTTTTAATCCTTCAAATATTGTTTGACCATAATGAATAAATGATGATGCAGGATGCAGAGTTAATTTATCGACTTGAACGATTTGAGGGCTGTGCCATCCTTTATCAGGTTCATATACCATCTCGAACATATGATCTGTAAAGAATTGACCAAAACCCAGATTTTCAGGCAGAACGATTTTATCTTTTCTTTTTTTAATATGATAATTAATTTTTTCCATTTCTAAACCCTTCAATTTGTAGGAATAAGGTTATCCATATTTAATAAAAATAGTACTCAATTTAAAATTACAACAATAATAAGAAGTTGTTAAAACGCTACTTACTTTTATTCAAAACTATTACTTGTCAAACTCCAAAAAGGAAAATCCAAAGCAGATAATCCAGAATTAGAATAAGAGCAGCAGAAAGCACAAATGAACGAATTGTAGCAAGTCCAACACCTTCAGCACCATCTTTAGTTCTGAAACCGATGTGGCAGCCGAGTAAAGCTGTTACACCGCCAAAGAACAAGGTTTTAACCAATCCAGCAATAAGATCAGAAAAAGCAAAAAATCTTTTTACGGAATTGAAAAAAACAGCAAACGAAACACCAAGGAAATAATCTGAAACAATATATGCACCCATAACTGCAATAAGATTTGCAAAGATTACAAGAATAGGCATCATGATCACTGCAGCTAAAAACCTTGGCATAGCTAAATACCTAATTGGACTAATTGCCATTGTTTCAAGTGCATCTATCTGTTCAGTAACTTTCATTGTACCTAATTCGGCAGCAATTGATGCGCCAATTCTTCCCGCAATTACAATTCCGGTTAGCACGGGACCAAGCTCTGTAATTATTGCTCTGCTTGTTGCACCTCCGAGAAATGAAAGAGGAGCAATTCCTTTTAACTGATAAGCTGCTTGCCACGCTGCAACTGCACCGGTAAATACAGCAATAATTAAAACAAGAGGAAGTGAATTAACCCCGATATGTTCCATTTGGAAAAGTATTAGTTTTCTGCTGCGCGGAATCTGCTTAAAGCTCTTGATTATTCCCCATAACAGATTGGAAACTTGCCCAAACTCCCGAAGGAATTCAAGCGTGCCTTTTCCTAATTTTTGAAGTAACTTGAACAATAAAATTAACTGAATTTTTTATTGAGCAAATTTAATCAAATTAAAGCAAATATCTTCTGAAAAAGTGGCAATAAATGTATGATTGATGGCATTAGAAATTTGTTTACATCAAGCAACTAAGATTCAAAACGAGACAATAATCAGCCCCTGGTTTGAATTTGAGAATTAAATTTTTTATTTGGAGTTAAGAATAATTTAAAATGTTCGTCTATTATTAAAATTTCCAACAATCTAAAAAAATTCCGAATAGCATTATTATTGCTATACACGTTTGCCATATGGACTTTTTAAAGTAATCACATTGATGGATTTTATTGGAAATATTCCAGAAAACCTTCTGGATAATATTCCTGTTGGTATCATTTTGTTTGATAAAACTGGGAATATTCATTTCGTAAACAAAGCTTTTCACGAATTTGAAGTACTATATCCAAATGTACTTAGCAATTCCTTAGTCGGAAATAATATTTTCAGTGAAAATATTATTTCGCAAAGACTTGTACAAAACGAATTAGAAGAACTCAAACTGGGATATCCATTCGAATCTGAAATTGAAGAAATTTCTTCTGCCGGAAAAGCAAATATTAGACTCATCATTAAAGGAACACCGAATTTTGAGAATGAAGAATTTTCGGGTGGAACTCTTCTTATTGAAGATTTAAGAATTATTTATAAAACTCAAAAAGAGTTTGCGTTAAGAAGTGACTTTCTTGAAAATGCCACCGCCCAGCTCAGCGATGTTTTTTTTGTTATTGATCAGAATGAGATTCTCAAATTCGTTTCCGGAAATACATCATTAATTTTTCCGAAGACTAATTCATTTTCTGATGTTCCGCTTTCTACTTTTCTAAAAAATGCAACTTATGAAGAAATAGCAATGCTGCTTTCTCAGGTTTATACTTCTAAGGACGTTGTAACCGGTAAAATTAAAATAACTAAAAATAATTTGGTTAATCATTTTGAAGTTAAACTAATTCCGCAGCTTGATAAAAAGCAAAATATTTCATTTATATACATTTTCTTTTTTGATATTTCATCAACCGAAAATGAGCTCAAACATATTCAGGATGATTATGCTACTTGCGAGTGTCATTCAATTATTAATCAAGCTGTCGGACAAGCTCTTTTTTCATTAGATACAAATAATAATATTTTATATTGGGATAATAATTGCGAAATTATTTTTGGCAAAAATCATACTGAAGTTATAAGTAATTTTGTCGGCAATATTATCCCGGAACTTGACCATCAGAAATTAGCAGAGATAAGAGCTTCACTTCAAACTGAGTCATCATTAAAAACAAATATTAAGCATCAATACGATTACGAAAAAATTATAGAATGCTTTTTTACAATCAGCGGTTCTGATGAAAAAAAGTTATTGGTTCTTTGTAAAGAAATTACGGCACAAGTAATTTCTGAAAATGAACTAAACAAAACAATTAATAGTTTATCATCACTTCTCTCTAACGCAGATTTTCTAATAACTAAAATTGACAGTGACGGAAATTTCGTTTATGTAAATAAAAATTTCTGCGAAACAATTAATTATACTGCCGATGAATTAAAGCAAAAAAGGATTTATGATTTAATAGATCAGCAATACTTCAAAAAAAATATTTTTGACATCTGCTCTGCAGAAATAAATTCACCGCTTAAAGCTGAGTTACCTTTCAGAACAAAAGAGGGTGATTTGCTTAATCTCTCTATAACAATTGTGCCTGAAAAAATAAATGGCAACGTTGAACAATATGATTGTTATCTGAAAGATATTAACGAGCAGAAATCAAAAACTGAAGAAGCTAGACTTTTACTTTCATTGTTGAATGCTTCTAACGATGGTATTGTAATGGGGCAGAATGGTAAGGTGTTATTTGCAAATAAAGCTTTTGCAGAAATTTTCAATTATGAAACCGGCGATGAATTATCCGGCAAAGATATTCTTGATTTCGTTTCTAATGATGACATTTTGAAAGTAGCTGAGTACTTACGTCTTCTCGAACGAAAAAAAGGCGCACCTTCAAGATTCGATTTTCTTGGAAAGAAAAAAAATGGTTCACTTTTTCACACCGAAATTTCCGCCGGTACTTTTGAGTTTGATAAAAGCGGTTATGTCGCAATGATTGTCCGCGATATTTCTGAAAGAATTCGTGCACAAAGAGCTATCAGAGAATCAGAAGAGAAGTACAGAAACATTACCGATAATATTGATGACTTTCTTTTTACTTTTGAAAAAATGGGATCAAATCTCAGACCTGTTTTCTGTACAACATCAGTTCAAAAAATTACAGGCTTTACTCAAGCAGTTTTTTTAACAGACAGTAAATTATTTATAAAAACAATTCACCCTGACGATTTTCAGGTATTTAAACCAAAACTCATGAATCTGTTAAAAAGCAAAATACAAAATTCAGGCGAGTTTGAATTCAGAATTATTAATAAGCATGGAAATGTTGTATGGGTTAGAACTAAACTTAATGTAGTCAGAGTTGGTGCTGGTAGAATTCAAAAAGTTTACGGACTAGTTAGTGATATTACTTTCAGAAAACGAGCTGAAGAAGAACTTAAAAAATCAACTGAGAATTTAATTAAGCTTAACGAAACTAAAGACAGATTTATTTCAATTATTTCACACGATCTCAGAACTCCTTTTAGTTCTATACTTGGATTTACAGATTTACTTATTAATGATAGAGAATTAACTGAAGAAGAAAGGAGTCAGTACTACAGATATATTCAGGATTCATCTAAATCAATGCTCGCTCTAGTAAATTCCCTATTGGATTGGACGAGATTGCAAACTGGAAGAATAAAATTTGAACCGCAAAAAATCGATGTTACTAAAATCATAAAAGAAGCAATAACTTCCATTTCCGGTGTATCTATTCAAAAAGGAGTAGAAATAATTAACCTCGTAAGGGATGAAAGATTAATTTTTGCTGATAAGAGTTTGCTTCTTCAGGTTTTCAGCAATCTTATATCAAACGCAATAAAGTTTACTAACAAAAGCGGTAAAATCTATTTATCTGCTGCACCTTCTGATAATCCTCGCTTTCTTGAATTTTCAGTTAAGGATACTGGCATAGGAATTAAACAGGAAAATCTTAATAAGCTTTTCAGTATTGAATCAAAATTCACTTCGGAAGGAACTGTCGGTGAAAAAGGAAGCGGACTCGGACTTTCACTTGTTCGTGAAATTAGTTGAGAAACATAACGGTAAAATCCGGGTAAAAAGTAAATTTAGTGAGGGCAGTGATTTTAGATTTACAATGCCGGTAGCTTCTGCAAAAATTCTTATTGTTGATAATAACAAAACCGATCGTATACTTTACTCCAAGATATTGAAGAACATTACTCCAGATTATGAAGTGGAAGTGGCTTCGAACGGAAAAGAAGCACTTGAAAAAATTATTATTTCACCGCCTGCACTTGTTATTACGGATCATTCAATGCCTATGATGAATGGATATGAATTTGTGCTTGAACTGCAAAAATTGGAAATGAAAGGGAAACCTCCTGTTATTGTTTTAAGCAGCGATATTGACAGGAATGCGATTAATGATTATAACAGTATTGGAATTGAGTTTGTATTTCAAAAACCTGTTAATTTAAGCCACTTTAAGCAGGCCGTTGATAAATCTTTGAGGAAAAGTTTTACCTCTAACTAATTCCTCCTATATATATACCAGTCTTTAATTACTTCATCAATAATAATATATTTATTCGGGTTAATCTCAGGAAGTTTGGATTTATCAGTGCAATGAATGTAACCCGCATCAAGATAATTGACTTCCAGAATTGAGAAGAAAACGCAATCTGAAAGCTTATCTAATTTATAAGCACCTGAAAGATTTAACTTCTGCAGTGATAGTTTTATATCATTATCCTTTTCAGAGTTGAACAATTCAAGCAAATTCTTAAACTCATTAAAATTAATTTTAAAATATTCCTTCAGGTTTTCATCTGTGCCTGACAGAAGTCTTATAGAATTAACAATTGATTTTGTTGAATCCGGTAAATCAGGATCCCGCATAATTGAATCTGCAAGGAGAAGTACATAGCTTGGAAGAATAAAAGCTCTGATAGCAGAAATTTTCCAACCATCTTTATCCTTCAAATAGCAATAAAAATCTTTTTGTTCATTTATTTTACTGATGTTTACTGTAAAGACGGCTTCATTGTCACTTCGTTCTATTTCTCGCTGACTAATCTTAGCTTCTCCTTTAAGTTCTTCTCCAATGGAAGGATAGCTGATCTGATCAATCATTTCATCTATAAAGAAAGAACCCTTATCAGGAAAATTTTGTTCGGCAAAGAATTTATTTACTAGCCATTCGGGTGATCCGGTTTGATATTTGGTTTGTGCATTAAGTGTTAAACATAAAATCGAGAATTGTATGAAATAGAGGATATATGTTTTCATAAATTCGCCTTAATTTATTTCTTTTTGTTCTTAAATATACTTTGTGGCAAAGACTTTTTCTTCCATTTAAGCTATGCTGATTTCGGACTCGTTTCACTCGCCGGAATGACATTTAGTTTAAGGATAACAATTTTTTTTATCTTTAGCTATTATACGGCGATAATTCGATACTTATATCAGCCTTGGCAGTCATTCCGGCTTGTCCGGAATCGTTTGTATAAATAGTGAAACCTTAACTTAATCAAATTGAACTAAATAAGTTTATCTCTTCTTCAATACATATCCAGTAGAAGGTTTAACAACAAGTTTATCAATAATCAAAGATAATGATTTTATACCTGCTTTATCAGGATTAACCAGAACATCCCACTTACCTTCCGGTAAAATGAATTCTTCAGACAATTTGGGATTTGCGTTCATCAATACTAAGAGTGATTCATCTTTATAATTAACTGAATAAGCTAAAGCAAAAGGATTATTCTTTGTTTCGAAGAACTCTACATCCCGATATTTTGCTCTGCGGAATGATTCAAATGTTTTTCTCATCTCAATCAATCCCTGATAATATTCCAAAAGATCTTTATTCAATTGAGCATGATTATAATTTATATAGTTTGTTTCATTGTCTTTGTCATAAGTGTTATGATCAATCATTCCTTTGTGCGAATCATCTTCTTTAATATTTAGAGGAATTACTTTGCTTTGTGCAAATTCCTGTCCGCTGTGTACCATTGTTATTCCGCGCGAAGTAAACAAAAACAAAGCTCCAAGTTTGTTAAGTTTTAATTGAGTCTGCGTGAGCACAGCATTTTTATCAACATCTTTAATTACTCCATCTTTTCTAACATCACCGAGTCCGATTCTAATAAAATCACCAAAAGTATAACCATCGTGAGATTCAAGATAATTAACTGCGTGTTCAGGTTTCTGAAAAAGTCCGTATTGATCTTTAACAAGAGTTCCGTTTACATAACTTTTTATACGTTCCGGAGAATTGTTGTTATACCACTTTCCGAATAACCAGCCGTGCCCGTTAATTGGATTTTCACCTTTAATTCCATTGCGTATCTGGTCATTCCAGGATCCCCAGCCACGTAAAGAAAACCCGGCAGGATCGTATCCTCCTCCCCAGGGTTCGCATACAAAAATCACATCGGGATTAATTTTCTTTGCTTCATAAATTATTGTTTCAATTGTTTCCCAGTCAATCAATTTACCAAGATCAAAACGGAATCCATCAATATGATATTCTTTCATCCAATAGAGAACGCTTTCAACAATTAAGCGGCGCATCATTGGTCTTTCTGTAATCAAATCGTTGCCGCAATAACTTTCTGCAATGAAATTACCTTTTGCATCCAATCGGAAATAATATTCTTTGTCAATCTCTTTTAGATTTCCAAATTCATATTCTGAAAGATGATTGTAAACCACATCCATCATTACTGCTATGTCTTCTTTGTGAAATGCTTTTACCATGCCCTTAAAATCATTCACTGATCTGGCATCCGCACCGTTCCATTCATTCAATTTTATTTCACGGACATTTTCAGAATAATAACTTTCAGGAGCAAAGAAAGCTGCAGTCATATATCCCGAATGATTCCTTTCATAAGGATTCCAGGTATTTTTCTTTCCCATCATTATTTTTTTAAACGGAATTTCTACATTTGCAAATTCTTGGGCAGGAAGCAGTTCAACCGCATTTACACCAAGCGATTTGATATAATCAATTCCGCCAGTTTTACCTTTTTCAGTTAGTCCTTTATAAGTTCCGCGTTCTTTAACTTCGGATGAAGGATGTTCGGTCATATCACGAATGTGCATTTCATAAATTATTAAATCGCGCCAATCTGTTTGAATCCATTCATCGTCTTCCCAATTATAGTCACCTTCTTTTATAATGATGCTCTTACGAGGAGTGAAATATGTATTGAGACTTGCAACTGCTTTTGCATAAGGATCGAGACATAAAACGGCTTCTTTACTTTTATGTTTTACATTGAATCCATAAAATGCTCCGTACATTTCACCATCAAGATCAATTTCCCAAACGGCATTTTCATCCTTGCTCATTTCATATTCATTACCTGTTTCATCTTCAACCGATTTGAAAATTACAAGACTAACTTTTTCAGCATTTGGAGTGAAAATTCTGAATGTGGTTTTCCCATTTTCTACAAATGCACCCAGCTTTTTATCGGAATAAAATTTATCCAGTTCTTTCTGGCGCTGAATAAATTTACTTTGTTTTTTAAATTTTATTTTGGATTTATCAGATATATACAATGCGCTACCTGTAACTGTTAATAATAATGTTGCAATTAAAAATATTTTAAGTAAAGATTTCATATTTTATTCAGTTAGATACTTTTTAATAAAATAGAGATTCAATTCTGCAATTCTCTTATACCTACAAATTAACTTCTTCAGCATAAATTTCACCGTTAACAACTGGTGTTACACATACAAGCGGATTCTGCGGGACACTAAATCTTTCAAATATTTCTTCAAACAACTGAAACTGCAGTCCTCTTTTTTCCAGTTTATGGAATTTTTTATAACTCATGGATTTTCCATTCTTATCCTGCGGTGCATCAAATTTGAATGCTTTAGTAAAGTCTTCTCTAACACGACTTTTAAGAAACTTAATTTTGTTATCATCACCACCTTCACGCTCATAGGAAACAGCACGAAATTCTATAACCAAATCATCGTTAATTATCAGATAAATATTAAGGATTATTTCGTTCATCTTTTTTCTTTGAATTATAAATGGCAGCAAAACTCAAACACACTGCATAAACGAATGCAAACTTGCACATAACACTTTCTATCCTTGAAAGAAGTGAATAGTTATCATATGCCATTAAAATAAACGCTGTTACAACAGGTATGCAGGTGAAGATATACGCGAACAGCAAAACGGATGAGATAATTTTTATTTTTTTATCAGATGTTTTTTTTACTGTTCTGATCAAGAGTATAATTGATACAAGAATTGGCAAATAATAAAATGCACCGAATAAATCACCAAGCGGATAATGATATGCTGCATAAAGAATTGTGCACTTTGTTAATACAAATTCACCAATCATAATTTTGTAGTAAATAGCGAAAAATACCGGGGGAATTAATAACAAGTACTGAAGTTTGTTTTTATATTTTAACAATTCAGCAACTAACATTAAACTCAGCGAGGGAAGAAAACTGATAACTACGAAAGCTGAATAAACAACAAATCCATCGTTATATCCCATCATACACATTAAAACTTCAAGCGCTTGATAGGTAAATAAAAGTGCAACTAAAATTATTGATAGTATGTTAAATCGATTCTTCCCTGCAAATGAAATAAGATTTATGAGAAGAAGTAATTCAATGCACGCAATAAACAGAGATACTATTCCGTTCCAGTTCATATCTTTTTACCACAGAGAAAACAGAGAAAAAACAGAGTCAACAAAGGTTACTCCTTGTAATATTTATTAATTAATCTTTTAATTCCATCTTTGAGTAGAACAACATTGAAATTAATTATTAATCCGTATTTTTTATTCATTAATTTCATATAGGTTAAAACCTGTGCGAGATGAATATCAGCTATTGCATCAACAGATTTAATTTCTATAATCAATTCTTTATTAATTAATAAATCCAATCTGTAACCACATTCTAATTTAACTTCTTCAAAGATCAATGGAACGGGTTTTTCTTTTTCAACAAAAAATCCTTTTTTATTTAATTCATAAGCCAGACATTCTTTATATGCACTTTCCAATAATCCAGGACCCAATTCTTTATGAATTTTAATTGCAGATCCAATAATGCTTGAAGTCAAATCATTAATCATTAAACTCTATTCCCTCTGTTGTTCTCTGGTAACTCTGTGGTTATATTTTTTTGCTCTCTTACTTCCCAGGTCCAACCATTTTTTCCGGTCTTACTGCTTCATCAAATTTTTCTGATGTAAGCAGACCTAATTCCATTGCAGCTTGTTTAAGCGTTGTATTTTCTTTGTGTGCTTTCTTTGCAACCTTAGCCGCATTATCATAGCCTATATGCGGATTTAATGCAGTTACAAGCATCAAAGAATTCTCAAGATGTTTTTTAATGTTAACTATATTTGCTTCAATTCCAACAACACAGTTATCCGTAAAGCTTTCACAAGCATCAGAGATTAATCTGATTGAATTAAGAACATTAAAAATTATCACAGGTTTAAATACATTCAGTTCAAAATTTCCACTTGCACCTCCAAAATTTACAGCAACATCATTACCAAAAACCTGTACACAAACCATAGTCATTGCTTCACTTTGAGTTGGATTAACTTTGCCTGGCATAATTGAACTTCCGGGTTCATTTTCCGGAAGATTCAACTCTCCCAATCCGCATCTCGGACCCGAACCTAGCCATCGAACATCATTGGCAATTTTCATAAGTGACGCTGCAAGTGTTTTAAGTACTCCGCTGAATTCAACAAGTGCATCGTGATTTGCAAGTGCTTCAAATTTATTTGGTGCTGTTACAAATTTCTTTCCTGTTAGTTTAGCAATATGCTCAGCAGATTTAACTGCAAACTGCGGATGAGTATTTAATCCGGTTCCAACAGCTGTGCCGCCAAGAGCTAATTCAAATAATCTTGGTAGAGCTACGTTAATTCGATCCAATCCGTTTGACAGCATTTGAACATAGCCACCGAATTCCTGCCCGAGTGTTAACGGGACTGCATCCATCAAATGAGTTCTTCCGATTTTTATTATGTCTTTAAATTCTTTTTCTTTAACAGCGAGGGCATCACGTAGTTTTGTAACCATTGGAATCAATCTGCGATGAACTTCTTCAACCGCTGAAATGTGCATTGCTGTCGGGAAAGTATCATTAGAAGATTGTGCCTTATTAACATCGTCATTTGGATGAATTGGTTTTTTACTTCCCATTTCTCCGCCAGCCATTTCAATAGCACGATTTGAAATGACTTCGTTGGCATTCATATTTGTCTGTGTGCCGCTTCCAGTCTGCCAAACAACAAGCGGAAAATGTTCATCGAGTTTTCCTTCAATTACTTCATCAGCAGCTTTGATTACAAGATCAGCTTTTTCTGCAGGAAGAGTTCCAAGTTCTTTATTTGTAAGTGCAGCAGCTTTCTTTAAAATTCCAAGCGCTCTTATTAATTCACGCGGAAATCTATCTCCGCCAATTTTAAAGTTCATTAAGGATCTTGCGGTTTGTGCTCCGTAATACTTATCGGATGGGACTTTGATTTCGCCCATTGTGTCTTTTTCAATGCGGTAACTCATAGCGGTTCTCCCTGAAAGATTTGTTAAATATTTGAAAGAATTATTGTTCTAAATTTACAATAAATTTTTAATATCAGACTGATTAAAAAATCTGATTCTAAGATCCCATAATAGCTAATCAATTCTCATAATTGGATACAGATTTAACTGCTTATCCCAATAAGGTGATTTTTTATAAAAAAAGTTTAGCCTTTCATAAGAATTATTTCTAAAAGTATCATCACTAATTAATTTCTCTTCAAATTCTTTTTTTAGTTCCATATCATGCAATAACATTTCCGCTGCAATATCTTCCATTACATAACTTTCGAAATATTCTTTCTGTTCAAAAATCTGGTTCAAAAATCCCCATTGCACAAATGAATCCGAACACTTTGGCTCCAATAAATGCGTTATGATACGAATTGTTCGTTGATTTGTTGATACAAAAAAGGTTCCTTCTGGAACAACCACTTCTTCAGAATAGATATCAAAATCAAAATTAACCCTGTGTCTTCCTTCATTAGATGAGTTATTAAACTTAATATTTTTGAATTTATATCTTTTAACATTAAAACTTTGCTCCTTTGAAAGTTGACTTATCTCAACACCATGAAATTTTAGTCTCTCCACAAGCCCTTGCCATTCCTGAGGAATAAGATATGCTTTTGCAGGTTGGATTGAATCAGCAGGCTTAACATCCCGATAAAATTTAATATTCATGTCTTTTGGTTTATCAGTATAGACTATTTTCTTTCCTCCAGATATTTCAGAATTTTCTTCATAATATTCCAAGCCCTTGAAGATAACTTCTTCATAACTATCTCCGAGTTTAAAAGAAATCGGGATATATTCATCACCATCATATAATTTCTTAATTGAGTTTGCATCTGCTTCTTTATTTAATTTTACTAAACCTTGTGAATTTTGATTGATAAAATCCAAGGTTGTTTCTAACACTGCTTTTGTGGAATATACCCTTTCCTTATAAGGTTTTATCATATGAGTTTCAACAAGAAGCGAAGGACGATTCTGAAGTGAAAAATATCCGGTTGATAGTCTTGGTCCAGAAGCCCAATCGACTATTCCGGAATCGAGACTACTTCGCCAGTTTCGCAATGCTACATAAGGAAAAATCAAAAATCCTTTTTTGTTTACTTCATTAGTTAAAAAAGGAACAAATTTTTTATCAAGCCATTGCGCAGTTTCTGAGTATATATTCGCAAATCGTTCAACCTCATAAGTAATTGTGTACTGATAATCTGCACCATTAGTTGTATGGTTATCAATTACAAAATCAGGAATCCATTCAGAAATTAGTTTTAGCATCGACTGCATTTCAGAAGCATCAGCCTTCATCCATTCACGGTTAAGATTATAACCCTGAGCAGTAGTTCTCCAACCCATTTCTTCAGGACCATTTTGATTGATTCTGTTGTATTTACTTTTTCTCTCATGTCCGTCAACACTGAAAATGGGAACGACCATTAGCACTGCATCATCAATTAAATATTCTTGTTCTTTTGTGATAAGAATTTCTCTTAGCAGAATCATTGAGGCGTCTTTACCTTCGATTTCTCCGGCATGAATTCCACTGATTATCAATACAATCGGTTTATTAGTTCTTTTTACTTCTACAGGATCGAAAACCCTGTCTTTAGATACAATCAGACATTTCAATTCTCTGCCTTGAGGTGAAATACCAAAACCCATAAGTTCTGCATATTCAGAATAATCCGAAATGTTTTGATAGTATTTCATTGTTTGATCGTAATCGGCAGTTGAAATGAATCCCGATTTTTCAAATGTTGTAATCCATTTATCTTCAGTTTGAGAAAAAACAATTGAAGTTAGAAGTAGAAAAACTATTAGATTGATTTTCATATTGCATCCAAAAAATTTGTTCAATATCATTATGCAAATTATAAAAAAGTCTGATGAATGGGATAAAGTCTTTCCTTTCATTATTAAGACACATAAATTCCAAATGAAAAAAAATATTAATTCGGATTACTGATGCGAATCACTTCAAAAATTCTTTTACTTATATTTCTACAGTTTTCTTTCTGCTTCGCCCAGAAGAATGAAAAAGGATTTGATATTCTTCATTACAAACTCAATTTAGATTTATATGATTGTTTTATCGAACCATTCCCACATTCGTTCAAAGGTTTTATTGAAATAAAAATAAAAGCCGAAAACGATGTAACGGAAATAAATCTGGATGCATCAAATTCTTCCATCACTATTGACTCAATCATATCACCTGCACAATCATTCATTCATCCAAGCAGTCAATCAAAAGCACTTGTAAGGTATTCCCACAATAATGGTAAACTTAATATTTCTTTTAATTCAGCTATAAATAAAGATGATAGCCTAATCTTCGCAATATATTATTCTCATCTTAATGTAAGAGATAACTCTTTCTTTTCAGATAAAGGAATGGTATTCACAAACAATGCTCCTGAAGGCGCAAGAAATTGGTTTCCGTGTTACGATCATCCATCGGACAAGGCAACTTTTGAACTAATTGCTAAAACTCCAAACAATGTTTTACTTGGTTCAAATGGTTCTTTGATTGACTCAACTCAAATCTCAGATACAACTTTTTATCATTGGAAAAGTCGTGATCCAATTGCGACATATTTAACTGTAATTTCTGCCAAGGTTGATTATAAACTTGATATTGTTGAATGGAACAATCCTGAGACAAAGGAAAATATTCCGGTTAGATTTTACTGGAATGTTGGAGAGAATGAATCAAATCTAAATAGTATCAAAAAACAAATTATTCCTATTATGGATTTTTTCTCTGGATTGTTCGGAAATTATCCATTTGAAAAAAACGGATTCGCAACTTTAAATGAACATTTTGTTTATGGCGGAATGGAAAACCAGACTCTTATTTCACTCTGTCCCGATTGCTGGGATGAAATGTTAATTGTTCACGAATTTGCTCACACCTGGTTTGGAAATATGATAACTCCCAAAAACTGGTCCGATGTTTGGCTTAATGAAAGCTTTGCTACATATTGTGAAGGATTATGGATTGAACATAATTGGGGACTTGATGCTTATAAATCTTACATTAATAATGAAGCTGAAAGATATTTTAAAGAAAATCCTGGTTTCCCTATATATAGTAACTTGTGGAATGAAGAAACACCTCCTTCAAATATTCTATATAACGGATCAATAATTTATTCAAAAGGAGCATGTCTTCTCTATATGTTCAGGGAAACAGTCGGTGATTCGCTGTTCTTTGAAGTTCTTAAATCATATTCCGGTCATAAACGATTTAGATATGCTAATGCAAGTACAGAAGATTTTATTTCTGTTGTAAACAAAATTACCGGACAAGATTACACAAAATATTTTTATCAATGGCTAAAAACTTCTGATCATCCGGTTTATCAAAATTATTATGTTATTACTGAAGATGAAGGTGAATGGAGAATTGATTTTACGCTAAATCAAGTTCAGGATAACGAAACAACTTACGAATTGGAAATAAAACTGAAAATTGTTTTTTCAGATGGAACCGAAGATGTGATAATTATAAAAAACACCAAACGAGCAGAGAATTATTTTTTCACGTATAAAAATGAGCCATTGGTGTTGCAATTTGATCCATATAATGAAATTATTCTAAAGGAATCCGAAATAATAAGAATTGACGCAATTGAAATAAGGTATTAAGAAATTATTACGCTTAGGGTGTAAGTTTTATTGCGTAGAATCTTATTATATTTTTAATAACATTTGAATCGTAAGGAAAAAACGTTTATAAAAGGAGAAATCATACTATAGAAATTTGGTACAATTTTTTCTAAATAATTTGCACTAATTAAATAACAAAGGGTAGATTATGAATATTCCTGTTCTCGACCGAAGCAACTACCTTAAGGGCTTGCTGATTACTGCAAAATTAGACAAAAGTCTTACCGATAAAGAAAAAGAAATAATAAAAGGGATATCCGATAAACTAGGATTTGCAACTGATTTTTATAACGAAACTATTCGCAGCTTACTTTCAAACCAGTATATAGGCGAAGAAACTATTGTTTTTTCCGATTCAAAAATTGCTCGTTCGTTTTTAACAGATGCAATAAAACTCGCATATTCAAATGGAGAAGTAACTAATAGCGAATTGAATTGGCTGGATTCCACTGCCAAAGTAAATATGATCGAAAAGGATTTTGTGCAAAAGAAAATTAAAGCTTACAAAGAATCTCCAATGCTTCTTCGCAATACTGAATTTGCTCTTTATTCTATCATCTAGAAATTCTTATCTTCAATAAGATCTGTGGTGAAAATATACTTTTACCACAGATCTATAATAATCTAAATAATTTTTTAATCTTTCAATTTATCAATCTTCCTTTGTCCTTTACTTACCTAATCTCTAATTTTGAATTAAAACTTTATAAAATTTCTGTTAACAGTTTCACTTTTTCCAAAAGGATCACACCATGAAAAAAATGAAAGCTCTTGTAAAAAAATATGCAAAACCCGGAATATGGATGGATGAAGTTCCTGTCCCGGAATATGGTCCAAATGATGTACTAATTAAAATTCATAAAACAGCAATTTGCGGAACAGATATTCATATTTATAATTGGGATGAATGGGCACAGAAAACTATTCCGGTTCCAATGCACGTTGGTCACGAGTACGTTGGAACTGTTGAAGCATTCGGTGATAATGTTCACGATGTAAAAGTTGGAGAACTTGTAAGCGGAGAAGGACATATTGTTTGCGGAACTTGCAGAAACTGTCGTGAAGGAAGAGGACATCTTTGTCCAAATACAAAAGGAGTTGGTGTAAATCGACCCGGAGCTTTTGCTGAATACCTCGTGATTCCTGTTTCCAACATCTGGCATTGTGATCCCAAGATTTCAAAAGAGCTGTTCTCAATTTTTGATCCGCTTGGTAATGCAGTTCATACTGCGTTATCATTTGATGTTCTTGGTGAAGATGTTTTGATAACAGGTGCCGGACCCATCGGAATCATGGCTGCGGCAATAGTTAAACACTCCGGTGCTAGGAATGTAGTTATTACAGATATGAATTCATATAGACTTGAGCTGGCCAAGAAGCTGGGAGTTACAAGAGCCGTTAATATTAAAGAAGAAAAACTTCCTGATATTATTAAAGAGTTAGGGATGGTTGGTGGTTTTGATGTTGGATTAGAGATGAGCGGAAGTATTCATGCTTTTAACGATATGATTAATGTTATGTATCACGGTGGTAAGATTGCTCTGCTTGGAATTCTTCCCGAAAAAGTTGGTATAAACTGGAGCAAGGTTATCTTTAACGGATTAAATATCAAAGGCATCTATGGACGAATGATGTTTGAAACATGGTATAAAATGCAATCAATGGTTCAAAGCGGATTAAATATAAATCCAATTATAACTCATAGGTTTAAGATTGACGACTACTTAGAAGGATTTGAAATAATGAAATCGGGGAATTCTGGTAAAGTTATACTGGATTGGGAAGCTTGATTCTGGATGCTGGAAACTGGTTTCTGGATACTGGATGCAGGTTATAGGATAGCTGATGCTTAAAGTTTTATACTAATTTTTTTAGGGAAAACAGTAAGCTATAAAAATTTGGAGATATGGCAACTCGCAAGAGAATTGGTTATTGAAATTCATAAGATGACCTTAACTTTACCAAAATTTGAAATGTTTAAAGAAGGTAGTCAGATCAGAAGATCAAGTAAATCAGTAAAATCAAATTTAGTTGAAGGATATGGTCGTAGAAACTATAAGAATGAATATATTCGTTTTATAACATTCGCATTAGCTTCTAATGATGAAACGATAGACCACTTAGAAGCCTTGTACGAAACAGAATCTTTAAAAGATAAAAATCTATTTGTCGATCTTCATAATAAATTAGAAATACTGGGTAAAAAGATTAACTGCTTTTTACAATCAGTTCAAAAAGAACATTTAAGTGATAAATAATCTTTACCAGTATCAAGGATCAAGAATCGAACTAATAAAAAGGAACTCAGTTATGGATAATAAAACAAAACAATACTATAATGATATCCTTAGTGGAATCGAAAAAGATGGTTTATTTAAAAAAGAAAGAATAATAACCTCACCTCAAAGCGCTCATATAGAAGTAATGCATACTCAGCAAGTGCTGAATATGTGTGCTAATAATTATCTAGGATTAGCAGACAATCCTGAAATTATTCAAGCAGCAAAAGAAAGTTTTGATAAATGGGGATTCGGAATGTCATCAGTAAGATTTATTTGTGGAACTCAGGAGATCCACAAAGAGTTGGAAAAGAAAATATCTGAGTTCCTGGGAATGGAAGATACAATCCTTTATACATCCTGCTTTGATGCAAACGGCGGATTGTTTGAAACCTTATTAACTGAAGAAGATTCAATTGTAAGTGATGAACTGAATCATGCAAGTATTATCGATGGAATCAGATTATGTAAAGCTCAGCGTTACCGGTATAAAAATTGTGATATGAATGACCTCGAGGCAAAATTGAAAGAAGCAAAAGCAAATAATGTAAGAAATATTCTTGTTGCAACTGACGGTGTTTTCTCGATGGATGGCTTTATTGCTCCGTTAAAAGATATTTGTAACCTTGCAGAAAAATATAATGCAATGGTAATGGTTGATGATTCCCACGCAGTTGGATTTATGGGTGAGCATGGTAAAGGAACTCACGAACATAATGATGTAATGGGTAGAATTGATATCATTACTGGAACTCTCGGCAAAGCCCTTGGCGGTGCAAGCGGCGGATACACTTCTGCTAGAAAAGAAATTGTTGATTTACTCAGACAACGTTCACGTCCGTATTTATTTTCAAATACAGTCGCCCCGAGTATTGTTGCGGCATCAATTAAAGTGCTTGATATGCTGAGCTCAACAACTCACTTAAGAGATAAACTTGAAGCAAATACAAAATACTTCAGAGAAAAAATAAAAGCTGTTGGATTTAATATTAAAGAAGGTGTTCATCCAATTGTTCCAATTATGCTTGGTGATGCTGTGCTTGCACAAAAGATGGCTGCAAGCATGTTAGAAAAAGGTGTTTATGTTGTCGGATTCTTCTTTCCTGTTGTCCCAAAAGGTACTGCAAGAATAAGAGTTCAAATTTCAGCGGCACATTCAAAAGATGATTTGGATTTTGCTGTTTCAAAATTTGCTGAAGTGAAGAAAGAAATGAAAATATAAATTTCTATCTTAAAAAAGATTTTTAAGATATTAATATAAGAGTTACTATATCTACTAATTTTACTCAAAGGAAAACAAATGTATTTATATTCTTTTAGACACATTTTAATCATTACAGTTTTTTTTATTCTTTTTTTCTCGTGTTCAGAAAAAAATTCTAACACACCGGAATCAGTTATCTATGCCAATGCAAAATACATGACTGAAGAAAACCTTACTGCTGTTATGGAAACTATACATCCGGAAAGTCCGGTCTATGATAATACAGAAAAACTCGTTAAGGAAATATTCAAACGATTCGATCTAAACTATAAAATTGAACATCTGGAATTACTTGAGGAGAATAATGAAGAAGCTCTTATTAAATTTGTTCAGATAACAACTAAATTGACTAATGCTGAATTTAACAATAGCAAATTTACAGGTGTTCATACCTTGCGAAAAGATGGAAACTTATGGAAGATCTACTCTACAAAAAGCGACAATATTGAGTTATTGAATTAAATAGTATTTGCGGAAAAAGGTGCAGCTTATTCCGCAAATAAACTCATTTTATTAAAATGACCAGTTAACAATCGGGAAGAATGGGAATGCACCACCCTGGTTGATAATATTAATTAAACCGATTTGTAAACCATACATACTTCCAGCATAGTTAACAAATCCCAACTGAAGTCCGCTCACTTTTCCTTTATGATAGTTTACAAATCCCCATTGCAAACCTTCAAACTTACTGTCAGTAAAGTTGACAAAACCGGATTGAAAACCAAGAAATCCTCCGTCAACAAGACTTACAAATCCAAATTGTGCGCCAACTTGTTTGCCTGTTGTTGAATTAACCAAACCCCAATCGATTCCGCTTACGTTTTTATTTTTTCCATATAGAATATTTAGTCTCACACCGGTAATAGAAGTATTTTCAGAAAATATTTGTACGGGATTAAATAAAGAAATTTGTATTGGTTTATCCTGCGCAATTAGACTTTTTTGCGGAGCAACAAATACAAATAGTAAAATGAACAAAAACAGAATATACCTTTTCATATTTTCACCTTTGATAATTGATTATAAAAATTATTTAATAAAATGAAATTCTTAAATTAACCTACCAATATATATCACTAAATTTTGCTAAAAATTATCTCGATATTTCAACACACAACCATTCTTCAAGCTTAGAATATATTAATTCCTTGTCCTCATCTGAGAAACTTCTTATCCTCGTTCTATGTGAACCATTTGGATGAATCATTTTCAAAGAGTTTGTTTTCCCCGTTAAAGATACTCCTGCTGCAGTCCAGGGATCATTTTCACCATAAATAAAAATAAAATTATTTCCTTCATTCTCTACCCAATTATTCATTTCTTTCATAGGGTCTGGATCAAAAGTTAAAGCGACACCTTCCGGAATAAAAAATTTTGTGTGCCCGTCAGCAAATTTTAAATATTCCTTAAACAGTTTAGTATCATATGCATAATAACCATAATCCTTATAAGCCTGATAAAAGAAAGGATAGAATCCTTTTATATCTCTATCTGAAAAATATTCCGCTCCGCCATTCGTTAAAAAGTGATTAAAAATTTCCTCATCAGCGCTTGTAGAATCTGGAATCTTTGAACAATCGTCCCAGCCCCATTGCCAGTAAGCAAACGAATATTCCAGAATAGAATATTCAAAGGCTTTTTCATCACCTACTATATTATAGGTTAATTCATTTTCTTCAGCATTTGATAAAAACAACGGATAATATTTATCTCTGTTTTTCAGGATTTGAAGTTGAAAGTCATAGACTTTCTGTCTGCATTCAGGCGTAGAAACATTTTTTAGATGCTCATAGACTCTTTGATCATCTACAGAACGAGCAATAGGTCCTACGTAAGCAACAGTTGCATTTACATCATCAGAAAAATATCTACGATGAAAAATCACTGTCGACCCGCCCTTGCTTATTCCCGTACTCAACCATTTGCCGTTATAAAACTCTTTAAATAATTGAATAATTCGATGATGATCTTCAGCAGATTGTCGGATGTCCAGATATTCCCAGCTAAATGGTTCCGGAACCGACTCACCGTAATAACGATGCTCGACAAGCAATTGATTGCATTTTAATAATCTGCTAAGTTCATTTGTTCGGTTTCTTACACCATAACCATCAAGCTCAACAACCATTGGCTTATCTTTATCAACGTGTGATAAATAAATTTTTTGTTTGAAATTTTTACTTTGCGGATTTAAGTGATCAACAGGCTGTTCAATAAAAATTTCATAGGATTCAGGAAATAAAGTGTCACCTTCAATTTTTTGGAAGCTTAATTCAAATTTTGATGAAAGCCATTTATATAACTCCGACTCATTGTTATTGCCCTGAGCAAAAACTGAAATAGATAAAGAAATAAATAAAGCAAATATTAATTTGCATCGGGATGCGAATTTTAAGTTCAAGTTATTCTCCTCTTATTAAATTAATTTAAATATCATTGTGTTCGGTTCTCCTGATTATTTCCTCCTGCAAATCTTCTCCAAGATTTACAAAATAATCACTGTAACCTGCAACTCTAACTATTAGATCACGATAGTTTTCCGGTTCTATTTGTGCCCTACGTAAAGTTTCAGCATCAACAACATTAAATTGTATATGATGTCCATCCATTTTAAAGTAAGCGCGTATCAAGTGTAAAATTCCTTCTAAGCCAGCAGGATCATCCATCAAATGCGGTGTAAATTTCTGATTAAGCAAAGTTCCGCCAGTACGTAAATGATCGATTTTAGCAGCAGATTTTAAAACTGCGGTCGGACCTTTTCTATCAACGCCTTGAACCGGAGAAATGCCTTCGGATAATGGTTTGCCGGAAAGTCTTCCATCTGGAGTTGCTCCAATAACGCTTCCGAAATAAACGTGGCAGGTTGTAGGCAAAAGATTTACCCTGTGATGTCCGCCTTTAGTATTCGGTCTTCCGTCAATCGAAGAAAAGTATAATTCAAAAATTTCTTTAAGTAGATTGTCAGAGTAATCATCATCATTACCGTATTTTGGAGTTTCATTCCAAACAATTTTTTTAATCTTCTCAAATCCCACAAAGTTATTCTTCAGTGAATCAAGAATTTCGTTCATTGTAAATTTCTTTTGATCAAACACATTAAATTTTATTGAAGATAAACAATCTGTTATCGTTCCCATCCCAACACCCTGGATGTAAGAAGAATTGTAGCGGGCACCGCCCGAATTATAATCTTTACCTGTTTTTATGCAGTCATCAACCAAAATTGATAAAAATGGTGCAGGAAGATATTCCGACCATAATTTCTCAATTATCAGATTTCCTTTGATTTTAATATCAATAAAATATTTTAATTGTTTGGAGAACGCTTCAAATAATTCTTCATAGGTATTGAATGTATTGGGATTACCGGTTTCTAATCCAATTTTCTTTCCAGTTCTTGGATCAATTCCATTGTGCAAAGTAATTTCTAAAACTTTTGGAATGTTAAAATAACCGGTAAGTATATAACTTTCTTTCCCAAACGCTCCGGTTTCCACACATCCGCTTGCCCCACCGTTACGGGCATCAATAAGTGATTTACCCTGACGCAGCATTTCCTGAATTATTGCTTCGGTGTTAAATATAGATGGCTGTCCAAATCCAGTTTTTATAATTTTCAAAAATCTTTTTACGTATTGATCAGGATTTTTTTTGCTTACCTGCACCATTGAACTAGGCTGAACTAATCTCATCTCTTCAATTACATCAAGTATCAGATAAGTTAGTTCATTGACTCCATCTTCACCTTTTTCAGTAACACCACCAAGATTTATTAAACAGAAATCTGTATACGTATTACTTTCCTGTGCTGTTACTCCGACTTTGGGTGGCGCCGGCTGATTGTGAAATTTCACCCAAAAAGACTGCAGTAGTTCTTTAGCTTTTTCCTTCGTTAGCAATCCGCTTTCAATATCTCTTTTATAAAACGGATAAAGATGCTGATCAAGTCTGCCAGGATTAAATGAATCCCACGTATTGAGTTCGGTAATTACTCCGATATGAACGAACCAATAATATTGAAGCGCTTCCCAAAAAGTTTTTGGAGGATTTTCGGGAACACGGTCGCAAATTCCTGCAAGAGTTTCAAGCTCGCTTTTTCGCTGAGTATCTTTTTCTTTTTCTGCAAAATCTTTAAGATATGAAGAATTCCTTTTTGCAAAAGCAATTAATGCTTCGGCGGCAATTTCCATTGCTTTTAATTCTTCACGTTTATTAAAAGCCTTGGAATCACTATAAAAATCTAAATTATTAATACTGTTCTTTATATCACTAATAAAATCTTTAAAACCTTTTTTATAAATTTTATCGTCCAGAACTGTATGGCCCGGGGCACGCTGTTCCATAAACTCAGTGAATATCCCCGCTTCATAAGCATCAATCCATTCCTTATCAACTGAATCAAAAAGTCTATCTCTTATTGATCTCCCTTTCCAGAAAGGAGCAATTTCTTTTTCCTGAAATAATTTAGTTTCATCATCAACTTTAAAAGAAATTTTTTCGCGTGAGTTCAGAATATCAAAATCCTGAGTCGAGTGAGTACAGATTTCGGGATATGTTGGTGTTTCTGCAGGAGCAGGACCGCGTTCACCAACAATTAATTCACCTTTGTTTTACACAAAGTATTTTATTCTCAAGCAAATATTTAAATGCAAGTGCGCGCGCAACAGGGACAGAAACTTTATCAGCTTCACCGCTTTTATAAAATTCAGTAAGCAGCCTTGCTCTCTCAAGTGATATTGAGGGAACGGCACTTAAGTGTTTCGTTACGTAATTGTTTTATTCTTTCATTCATTTCTATCCTCTTATGGTAACTTCAATATTCAAACTATCAAATTTTGATTTAATCGTTTCAAGTTCTTCTTCAGATTGGGAAACTAATTCTCCTAATTTCGAAGGCTTATTTAACCGTTTATATTTTGATTCAGCAATTTTATTGTAGGGAAGCAAATCTATTCTTCTGATATTTTTTAGAGTTGAGATAAACTGACTAACTTGTGAGAGATTTTCTGTTGTATCCGATATATTGGGAATAAGTGGAATTCGAATTACAACTTTGTTGCCTCGTTCTGTCAGACGTTCCAAATTTTGCAGAATTGTTTTGTTGGAAACATTTGTAAATTTTTTGTGAAGTTCATCATCCATAAGTTTCAGATCGTATAAGAAAATGTCTGTATAATCATAAATCGATTCGAATAATTTATAATTCGCATAACCTGAAGTATCAACCACCGTATTAATTTCATCTTCTTTACAGAGCTTTAACATTTCTTCCAGAAACGAATTCTGAACCAGTGGTTCACCACCCGAGAAAGTAACTCCACCTCCAGATTCGTCGTAAAATATTTTATCTTTTCTTATTTCATTAAGAAGATCTTGAGTCGAGTAGCTTTTTCCGAAAATCTCTTCCTCTTCACAATAATCATTTACAGAACTATTTAATGATTTTGCTTTAATACTTTCCGGAATTTCACGAATACTTTCCGGATTGTGACACCACCAGCAGCGCAATGGACAGCCTTTCATAAACACA
The DNA here is from genome assembly GCA_963804005.1 of uncultured Ignavibacteriaceae bacterium. Taxonomy (GTDB): domain Bacteria; phylum Bacteroidota; class Ignavibacteria; order Ignavibacteriales; family Ignavibacteriaceae; genus JAGXRK01. The sequence continues at coordinate 95,078 of CAWDOP010000014.1, forward strand.
GTCGTTCTTATTCCCGGTCCATCGTGGAGTGCAAACCTTTTTATGTCGAAAACAATGCCTGTCATCTTTATAAAATCAAAACTATATTAATTAAAGTTCTTAAAAAAATGACTGAGTAGCAATAAATAATTACTTGTTTTCCGTTTTAAAAATTGAAACCAAATAAGAACCATTGATGAAATCCAAAATTAAAATAATTCAAGGTGATATAATCATACAGCACGTTGATGCAATTGTAAATGCAGCAAACTCAACTTTGCTTGGCGGCGGCGGTGTTGATGGTGCAATTCATCGTGCTGCAGGACCACAATTACTTGAAGAATGCAGAACTCTCAACGGTTGTTCCACAGGTGAAGCTAAAATTACAAAAGGATATAATCTTCCGGCAAAATTTGTAATTCATACAGTTGGACCTGTTTGGAATGGCGGACAATAATAAAGAAGATGAATTACTTGCAAAATGTTATAGAAATTCATTAAAGCTTGCTGTTGAAAATAAAGTAAAATCAATTGCATTTCCCGCAATCTCAACAGGAGTTTACCGCTTTCCACTTGAACGAGCAACGAAAATTGCGATTAATGAAGTACGGAATTTTCTAGAAAAGAATAAGTCTATAGAAAAAGTAATTTTTGTTTGCTTTGATGAAAGGACTTATGAGGTTTATAAGGAAATTATAGGAGTGTTCAAATGAATATCGTTACAAACAATTTTGATTTTACTTAATATGATTGAGTAAAATTCACTGATAGGGGTAAATTACTTTTTGTCAGAAACCAACTTTCAGCTTCTCTGTCATCTAATTGAATAGCTTTCATCATATTCTTATACGCTAATTCTGTATGTCCACTCCGAGGAGCAAGCAAGCGATAAGAATTAAAAATAATGTGCATTTATCAGGTTCTTTAGAAATTTTGAATAAATTATCATAAGAACCAAAAAAGTTAGTTTATTAGATAAGCTAGCTCAATAGATGATTATATTGCGGAACAAAGTTAGATAAGTTTTGATAAAGATTGATAAATATCTAAAAGACAATTCGGAAATAATCCTTCAATAAAAAAACTAAATCCATCGCCAAAATAGTCTGAAAGGTTTTTTATCTTTTTTAACTGAGAAGGAGTTAAGGAAAAGTGTTTTGGTATCTCAAAAATAAGTCTTTTGTTTCTTTCCTGATTAGGATCAATTATTAGAGATTCTTCTATTCGTTTCAGAGCGGAAGAAACTCTATCTTCGAAAGGATGTGTGGGATAGATCTTTAGTAAATCTATTGCCGCCGTAGTTAATATTATAAGCTAGACAAAATTTCTCTAATTTTTCTAAGCATATATTATCATCAATTGCACACCAGCCATTAAAACCTTTTAATAAATAAATAGGTACAGCAAAGTTTAAGTTAATATTCGTTGCTTCAACTCCCAAAGTACTAATACCAATTAATTTTCCGTATTCATTAACAACTGCTCCGCCACTGCTACCGTGAGTTATTCCTGCAGTTACTTGAATCCAATAACCAGTCATTCTAAATTTGTTCTACAGTTCCTGCCGAATTACCAGAACTCCACCTATAATTCCATCCGTTAGGGTCGTATTCTTGAAATATCTTTCGGACTACCGATCTTAGCATGACTCAACAATAAATTAAACTCGGAAAGATTAGCGAGTGAATTCCAAAATATAAAATATTTTCCAGATTCAATTTTTCAATTTCACACTATTTAGGTCGGTAAATTATAGTGTCATACTATTTTGAGACCATACTTCTGAATAGTCGTTTTCATATGAGGCTTTCAGTATTTAAGACAGATTACCTCGTTCGTGTTTAATATCATCTTGCCAAATAATGTCTTGGTTTTTGAGATCAATTTCTATATCTTTCTTTAGATAGTAGGTTATAGAGTCTTTGGTAGTAATTGTTGCTTCCTTAAAACATGAAAATCTTGTAACTATATTCCATCATAAATAACAACGCCGATACCCTGGCTAACTCCTAAACCAAAATGAAATCGATTGCATAGACTTTAACAACTGAATTCGCACCTTTTTGGAATATTTCTGCGAATGTTAAGTTAATCTTTAGGATTCTTGTGCAGATAAATCATCAAAAAAGGCTGAAAAAAGTAACTAAGAAAAAATTATATTATATTTATTTAGGGAATATCAAGAAATTATCCTGATAAAATCTTTGTTTAATAACTAAGCATTATTTAAGGTTTTCTGGTTTAACTGCTGTATGTTGTTAGTTATTTAATTTCTTCGAATGACTAAGACAATCTAAGAAAGAATACTAGACTTATCTAGAGCAGAGATTCGAGTTCGGAAGCTTAAAAATACGTTCAAATTTAAGTGCAAGTCAATTTAATAATTCATACAGGGAGATTCACCTGAAATCCATAAATCTTAGAATCCCAAATGGTCATGATATGGAGAATTTGTTTTTTAACAGGTTAGAATAGAATTCAGAGGTTACAAGTCATTCTAATTATCACATTGACTCCATTGTTCCGCTATTCACAAAATAGTTTGATTGCTCTGGGCTAAATAGTGAGTCCCTGCTATAATCCCACAGTTCTGGTTAAATTCAAATCATCGATGTTCAACACTTTCTATCTCATAATATCTTAGATTCTAGTAATTTACTAACTGATTTGTAGTATCTTCTATATTAGAACCTTTTTAAATTTTCAATCATATTAGTTCTATTGTTTTACAATTAATGAACTATCATTAGCCTCCCAGTTCATTGAACTATTCCACTTAATTTTCTGATAATCAAGAATTTCTTTTACATTTTCTTTTATCTTAATTTCATTTTGACATTTATAGTTCTTTACTTCTTCGAAGCCTTTAACATTTAATAAAATGCTATTCGAAATGCATCAAAACGCTAAGTATTACTATATCGATAGATATTTTGCAAAATCACCTTTTGTAACCTCTCTTAGGAATTATAATAAGCAAATGAATTGACTTGTATAAAAATTCAGAAACGGCCAACGGTAGTTCTGTGAAAAAACCTTATCAACCTGCCACAGTGAGGGAGGCTTTCAATTGATAGGGCAATCAGCCTTAAACATGAAATGAAGGAGGAGAACTATTGCTAACGAGTAAAAGAAGCTTCAATTTTCCTTAGATTTACACATATTTAGTATATTTGTTGTAATCACAATCTAATCAAAACATAATTTTCTTAACTTCTTTATATTACACTTATTACAGAATCACCTACAAAGCACAATACATCTTCGTACCCAATGGATCGAGGCAAAAAAAATTCTACAAATTAAAGTACATTTTATACTCAAAGGGATGCGGCATCGTAACTATTGAATGAATTTCTTCATTCTTTATTTTAACCCATTGATCAAGCAGCTCATCATTGAAAATACTGCCGCGTTTTAGGAAATCATTATCTGCAGCTAATGCATCCAAAGCTTCCGCAAGATTTCTTGGAAGGAAATGTATTTTCTCTTTATAGTTTTCATCCAGAAAGTTTTTATCAACGGGACCAAATCCTTCTTTAACAGGATCTATCTTGTTTACAACTCCATCTATTCCGGCAAGCAGCATTGCAACCAAACACAAATATGGATTTGCAGTTGCATCCGGCGGACGATACTCAAATCTTGTTTCTTCACGATTGGATATATATTTAGGAATTCTTATTGCTGATGCACGATTTCCCTGTCCGTAAGTTAACGCAACAGGAGCTTCAAAACCCGGGACTAATCTTTTATAAGAATTTGTACTCGGATTTGTAAATGCAGAAAGTGCCGGTCCGTGTTTCAACATTCCACCAATAAAATATCTTCCCAATTCGTTAATATTTCCGTACTCACCCTTTTTATAGAAAGCATTCTTACCCTTCTTTGTTAAGTACAAATGCAAATGCATTCCATTGCCGGCTTGCTGATACATAGGTTTCGGCATAAAGGTAACATACAAGCCTTTCTGCTTTGCATAATTGAAAAGGATATATTTGGTTGTTACAATATTATCAGCTGTATCAAGTAAATTGCTGAAGTAAGTTTCAATTTCCTGCTGTCCCCTTTCACCTACTTCGTGATGATGATATTTAACGTTAATTCCCTTTGCTTTCAGAAGCTTACAGACTTCATCACGAAAATCATCATACTCATCAAACGGATTTGCAGCGTGATATGCTTTTTTATAAAACTCTTCTGCGTGTTCAACTTTATAGTATGATGAAGCTGTCCTTGTATCAAACTCAACATTAGAGAAAATGTAGAATTCAAATTCCGGTCCCCACCACGATTGATCAGCACCTGTGGTTTTCTTCAAAAGATATTGAGCTTTCTTTGCCAGATAACGACCATCCTGATTGAATGGAGTGCGCTTTTCATCAGTTAAAACAATGTGAGAATAAAAACTTAAAGTTGAAGCATCACGGAAAGGATCCATTTTTGCAGTAGCAAGGTCAGGAATTAAGATCATATCGCTGTTCTCAACTTTTCTGAATCCGTAGCTTGATCCGTCAAACCCAACACCTTCGGTAATTAACTTTTCAAGTATTTTTTCATAATATGGAAGGGTTATATGATGTAGCCTGCCGGTAAGGTCAATAGCTTTAAGATCAATAAATTCAACTTTATTTTTCTTAATAATATTCTTACAGCTTTGCAGATAATTGTTGTTCATAAACACACCTATGAATAAAGGAAGTTGCTATTTCAAAAATTTTATTAAAGATAAAAATGCCCGGCAGATTTTTTGTCCACCGGGCTAAAACATTAACCGTTATAATTCAGTGCATCAATACCGGGATATATTGCTGTTAAATCCAATTCATCCTCAATGCGAAGTAATTGATTGTATTTAGCAACTCGATCTGTTCTTGACGCTGAACCTGTTTTAATCTGTCCGGCATTAGTTGCAACAGCAATATCAGCAATTGTTGTATCTTCCGTTTCACCTGAACGGTGGCTGATAACATTTGTATAACCATTTGATCTTTGCAAGTTCAATGCAATCAAGTGTTTCTGTTAAAGTACCAATCTGGTTTAGCTTAATAAGAATGGAATTTGCAACACCAAGGTTAATTCCTCTTGCCAGTCTTTCTGTATTTGTAACAAAAATGTCATCACCAACAAGCTGAACTTTATCACCGAGTTTATCCGTTAACAACTTCCAGCCGTCCCAATCATCTTCTGCCATACAATCTTCCATAGACACAATAGGATATTGCTTAGCCCAGTTTGCCCAATAATCAACCATTTTCTCAATTGATATTTCTTTGTTCGGGGCAGATTTAAATAGATGATATGCATTTTTCTCTTTTATGAAGAACTCACTTGCAGCAGGATCAAGAGCAATTGCAATTTCTTCGCCGACTTTATATCCGGTTTTTTCAATTGCTTCAAGAATAACTTCTATTGCTTCTTCATTCGATTTTAAGTTTGGTGCAAATCCGCCTTCGTCACCAACAGCTGTGTTGTAACCTTTTTTTGAAAGCACTGATTTTAAAGCGTGAAATGTTTCTGCACCCATTCTTAAAGCTTCAGCAAAATTTGGTGCGCCTATCGGCATAACCATAAATTCCTGGAAGTCAACATTATTGTCGGCATGCTTTCCGCCGTTAAGAATATTCATCATAGGAACAGGTAAAGTTTTTGCGTTTGTTCCGCCGATGTATCTGTATAATGGTAATCCGAGTGCTTCTGCAGCGGCTTTTGCACAGGCAAGCGAAACACCTAATGTAGCATTAGCACCTAAGTTTGCTTTATTTTCTGTTCCATCTAAAGCAATAAGAAACTGATCGATTGCAACCTGATCAGCAGCATCAAAATCAATAAGCTCATCAGCAATTTTTTCATTTATATTTTCAACTGCTTTGAGGACACCTTTTCCGTTGTAACGGGATTTATCTCCGTCTCTCAATTCAACTGCTTCGTGTTCACCGGTAGAAGCACCGCTTGGAACAGCAGCTCTTCCTATTACACCACTCTCCAGCGTTACTTCAACTTCTAGAGTAGGATTACCTCTCGAGTCTAATATTTCTCTTCCGTAAACATCTACTATTGTGGTCATTTTATCTCCTGATTCTTTTTTTTCAGTTTAAGCAAATAGTTAAAAAATATCTTATCAAAATTAGTTAATAGTATGAAAGAATTAAAGCGAAATTCAGTACGTGAGAGGAAAACTGATTTAACTTATGCGTTCGTTATTATTCCCATAAAAGAATCTGCTTTCAGACAAGCCCCGCCAACTAAAGCGCCATCTATATCTTTCTGTGAAAGAAGTTCACTTGCATTGTCAGGTTTTACACTTCCGCCGTATTGGATTACTAAATCTTCAGCAATGTCGCTTCCGTATTTTAATAAAATTAATCCTCTTATAAATCCGTGAACTTCCTGAGCTTGTTGAGGCGTTGCAGTTTTTCCCGTTCCGATTGCCCAAACAGGTTCATAAGCTAGAATCAACTTTTTCATTTGTTCAGATGAAATTCCTTCTAATCCTTTTTCAACCTGTCGCTTTACAACATCTTTAGTTATTTCTTTTTCACGTTCTTCAAGAGTTTCACCAATACAGAAGATTGGTTTTAATTCTTGCTCAAGTGCTTTTTTGATTTTTTTATTTATTGTTTCATCGCTTTCGTTAAATATTGTTCTGCGTTCAGAATGTCCCAGAATTACATACTCACATCCAACTGATTTTAACATTGATGCAGAAATCTCACCTGTAAAAGCGCCTTTTTCTTCAAAGTGCATATTTTGTGCGCCGAGTTTTATAATGCTTCCATTCACAAGCTTTGAAGCTTCTGATAAAGATGTGAAAGGCGGACACATAATTACATCACAATTAACTGATTTGTCTTTGAGTAATTCTTTTAAGCTTTTTATAAGATCTTCACTTTGCTTAAGATCGTTGTGCATTTTCCAGTTGCCGGCAATAACTTTTCTACGCATTTTTTCCTCTTTGTTTTTCAAAATCGTTAGGCAAAATTAAAGAAGAATCTGATGGATTGAAACTTTGCTTGCTCAGCGTAACTTCTTTGCGCTCTCTGCGTAAAATACTTTTTCTCATTTCTCGCAAAGATTACTAAGTTTTAGTATCAGGTTTGTGAAAAAAAATGAAAAAGATAAAACCTAAAATCTCCAAACAGGTTTTTATTCTCGGAATGGTAAGTCTGTTCACAGACATCGCCAGTGAAATGCTTTATCCTGTTACACCGATTTTCCTTACGGCTGTTTTGGGTTCGTCTATGGCTGTTGTAGGTATGATTGAAGGAATTGCTGAATTCATTGCCGGAATATTAAAAGGATATTTCGGTAACCTTTCCGATAAAGTCGGGAAGAGATCTATCTTCATTACACTTGGTTATGGAATTTCAGCAATAGCGAAGCCTCTGCCGGGAATTTTTCAAAATGTCCCCACGGTTTTATTTTCTAGAGTTTCAGACAGAGTTGGAAAAGGAATAAGAACTGCGCCACGTGATGCTCTTCTCGGAAGTTACAGTAATGGAAATTCAGGTGCGGTTTTTGGATTTCACAGAGGAATGGACACACTTGGTGCAGCGATTGGCCCTGTGGTTGCTTTAGTTCTATTACATTTCTTTCCTGAAAATTTTCAATTAATATTTTTAGTTGCGTTTGTGCCTTCAGCTATTGCTGTTGCTTTTACTTTATTTGTTAAAGACAAACCTGTTCCTGCGAAACATATCAGCAAAAAAAATTATTCTGAGTTTTGGAGAAGTGCACCTTATAATTATAAAAAATTGGTTGTGCTTTTAGTTGTTTTTTCATTTGTAAACAGCAGTGATGTGTTTCTTATTCTTAAATCAAAAGATATATCAAACTCAAATTCATTAGCTATCTTCGGTTATATATTTTATAATTTGGTTTATGCGGCATTTTCTTATCCTCTTGGAGGCTTATCTGATAAATACGGAAAGAAAATTGTTTTTTCAACGGGATTGATAATTTTTTCAATTGTCTATTTAGGATTTGCTTTTGTTGATGATATTAATCTTATCTGGATTTTCTTTGCACTTTACGGGATTTATGCTGCTGCTACAGAAGGTGTTTCTAAAGCCTGGATTTCAGATATAATAACTGATGAAATGCGAGGTTCGGGAATAGGTTTAGTCACTATGCTTTCTAGTTTTGCTGTAATGTTTGGTTCATTCCTGACTGGAATTTTATGGGATAAATTTGGTTCAACAATTCCTTTTCTGATATCCGCAATTGTTAGCCTGATAATTGCAATAGTTCTTTTCATGCAAAATCCACAAAGGAAATTAAACTGAGAGGCAATTTTTGTATTATAATTTCATCAAATAACTTTACTTCAATTTTACTATTTTTAACCCAATGATTTTCAATCTTGCAATGACATAATTTTGTAAATATCAAAAATGCGTTCATCCAAACAAAATATTGCTGTTATTGCCTTAAGCGGTGGAATGGATAGCTGTGTAACCGCAGCAATTGCAAACCTTGAATATGAACTTGCATTTGCTCATATCAATTACGGGCAGAGGACGGAAAAACGAGAGCTGAAATCTTTTAATGATATTGCAGATCATTACAAGGCTAAACATCGATTGTTAATTGATTACTCTCATCTTTCAAAGATCGGCGGATCTTCACTAACAGACAAAAATATAGATGTAAAAAAAGCTGATCTGGATAACAAAGAAATTCCTGATTCTTATGTCCCTTTCCGCAATGCAAATATACTTTCAGCTTGCGTTAGCTGGGCAGAAGTGCTGAATGCGAAAGCCGTTTTTATCGGTGCTGTTCAGGAGGATTCATCTGGTTATCCGGACTGCAGACAGGATTTCTTTTCAGCTTTTGAAAAAATGGTTGATCTTGGAACTAAACCTGAAACAAAGATTAAAATTGAATCGCCAATAATTTATTTATCAAAATCTGAAATAATAAAAAAAGGAATTGAACTTGATGCACCGCTACACTTAACATGGTCTTGTTATCAAAATGAAGATGAAGCCTGCGGAGTTTGTGATAGCTGTGCACTAAGACTAAGAGGTTTTAAACAAGCCGGATTTGATGATCCGATAAAATATAAAGTTAGACCAGAATATTTATAAAGGAAATTCCATGAAAAATAAACGTAAACTTCTCGAAACATTTGAGAACAAATACCAGAAGCGTGATTATGCAGTAACCCACAAAGCACCTGAGTTTACTTCGCTTTGTCCCAAAACCGGTCAGCCGGATTTTGCAACAATTACTGTGGAATACATTCCTGATAAATTATGTGTTGAATTAAAATCGTTAAAAATTTATTTGAACTCATACAGAAATGACGGAATATTTTTTGAAAGTGTTACAAATCAGATTCTTGATGATCTGGTGGCAGTAACAAAACCACGCTATATGTTAATCACTGCAGAATTTAATGTGCGCGGAGGAATTGTATCCATGATTGAAGCTGATTATGAAAATCCTGATTTCTTTGATGAAGAACCGTTTTAGTATTTGATTTATGCTAGCCGCTGCAGAAAATAAACAAACTTTCCTAAAGGGCAGAGACGAACTCTTTCAGAAGTATGACAGAAAAACTGATCCTTTAAGGTTCAGTATGGAATACAGTCTGTTTGTCGAAGCAACTATTCGAAAGATCACTGCCGGAAAGAAATTTAAATTTGTTCTGGCATCTGCAGGAAGTTTTGCAAGGCGTGAATTATCTCCTTATTCAGATATTGACCTGATGATTATTTCAGATTCTATTGATGAATGTAAACAGGATATTTCGGATTTGATCACTTCATTATGGGATAGTGGAATTGAAGCATCCAGCACTTTACGCGAACTGCCTGATATTCAAAAATATCTTTCATCTGATCTTCACACATTCACTCAGTTTTTTGAAACACGTTTTATTCTTGGAAACGAATCTGTTTACAAAAATTGGAACAAAACTCTTGTAGAATCATTTGATGATAAAGACATTGTTAATCTTCTGAATGAGCTTTTTAATGATGTCCAAAGACGATACGATAAATATGGCGACTCCCCAAAAGTGCTTGAACCAAATATAAAAATGTCTGCCGGCGGTTTGCGTGATCTGCAAGCTGTTGAGTGGATGTATATGATTACTACAAAAAATATAATAAGTTCTCAACAAGAAGCCTCACAGGTTGAAGTTTTTGTTGAACATATACGCGACAATAAATTTACAACTCCAACCGAATGTATTAGATTGCTTGAAAGTTATAAATATCTTCTTGGCATTCGAAATTTTCTTCACCTGCACACAAACCAAAAAACCGACAGATTTGAATTTGCTTATCAGTTAAAGCTGGCTGAAACATTGGGTTATTCAAAAGACAATCCTCTTTCATATATGAAAGAATATTTCAGGGCATCAACGGTTATAAATCGGTTTACAAAATCGATGATAAAAAAATATACAGATGAACTTTCCAGCCCTATTCCAGATTCTCTTGCAATAGAAATTGATGATGACTTTATTATTAAAGGTAAAACAATATCTTATGTTTCAAATTCACCTTTAACTATGTCTGATATACTCCGTGCTTTATATTACCGCGGATTAAACTCAGCTCGATTTGATGAACAACTGCGCGGAAAGATAATTGAAATTGTTGAAGATTTTCATGAAACAAAACGTACGGAATCTGATTCTTCGGTTTTTTTCAGAGAAATTTTAAAGCTAAATAAAAATGTCGGACAAACTCTTTCTGTTATGAATGAACTTGGCGTTTTAAGTGCTTTCATTCCTGAGTTTGGCGAACTCAACGGATTTATGCAGCATGGAGTTTATCACTGCTATACTGCCGATGAGCACACTATAATGACAATTCGTAATCTTGAAAAACTTGCTAATGATGATTCAACTTTGGGAAAAATATACTATTCCTTAAAAGACAGAGGAGTCCTTCATCTGGGGCTGTTATTCCACGATATTGCAAAACCGATAAACATTTCCGGTCACGAAATTATCGGCGTTGAGATGTCTGCTTCAATTATGGATCGTTTAGGTTACAGTGAAGAAGAAATTAAAAAGGTCGGTTTCCTTGTTGAAAATCATTTGATAATGGAACAGGTTGCATTCAGAAGAAATTTAAATGACGCTGAAACTTTAAACTCATTTGCAAGCAGATTTGATTCACCACAGGACCTCGATCTGCTATATCTTGTTACTTACGCTGATCTCTCTGCGGTTAATCCTGCTATCTGGACGTCCTGGAAAGCAGAACTTCTTCTGGAGCTTTATCGCAAATGTAAAGTCATGATTGAAGATAAAATATCCGGGGATGAACTTCTATACTCATCCACTTATGTTTTACCAAAAGAAATCATTAAACATTCAGAAGAAATTTCTGAAGATCATGTTCAGGAACACATTGAATCTATTAACGATATTGCTTACAAAACTTTATTCACTGACGAAGAGATTGCTAAGCATATTGAAGAAATTCAGAAAGGCAGTAATATTTCTGTTATGTTCAAGACGCTGCCGGGATTCACAAATATAACAGTTATAACTAAAGACTTTCCGGCTCTTCTCTCTAAACTTTGTGGTGTACTGGCAATAAATGATGCCAATATACATGATGCGAAAATCTTTACACGAAAAGATGAAATTGTAATCGATACTTTTAATGTAACAGATTTTGGAACTCATAAACCAATTGAGCCAGAAAGATATTTAAAAATTAAAAAGGACTTTAATTCTGTTGTCGCCGGTTTACTTCAGATACCGCAAGAAGTTGCAATGATGAAATCCAAATGGTGGAGAATTGAAAGCAAGTTTTTCAAACGGACTGGAAACGTAAAAATAGTTTTTGAAAGTCACGAACGATATACAATAATTGACATTTTCTCACCTGATCGGCTCGGATTTTTATATCACGTAGCATCAAAAATGAACGAGCTTGGCTTAATTATTTATTTTGCAAAGATTGCAACCAAAGGCGATGACATTGTTGATGCTTTTTATGTGCTTGATCGGAACGGGCACAAAGTGTCACCGAACGATTATGAATTAATAAAAACTCAACTCATTGAAACAATAAACCAAATTCTATAGGTGCAAAATTGAATTTTATGGAAAAAGAAAAGCCGATCGGAGTCTTTGATTCAGGTATTGGCGGATTGACGGTTGTAAAAAAATTGCTTTCAACTCTTCCAAAAGAAAGTATTGTTTATTTCGGAGATACTGCTCGTGTTCCATACGGATCAAAATCTAATGAAACTGTTATTGAATATTCAATTCAGAATACAAATTTTTTATTAAGCAAAAATGTTAAAGCAGTAGTTGTTGCATGCAACACAGTTTCTTCAATCGCTATTCAGGAATTAAAAAACAGATATAATGTTCCTGTAATCGGAATGATTGAACCTGGTGCATATATGGCTGTGAACGAAACAAAGAATGGAAAGATCGGTGTGATTGGAACACGTGCAACTGTTGGTAACAAGGCTTATTCCAGGGCGATAAAAAAGCTGGATTCGAAAATTGAAACTTTTGAAAAAGCTTGTCCCCTTTTTGTTCCGATTGCTGAAGAAGGATGGACTCATCATAAAGCCACTTATGAAATAGCCGAAGAATATCTAAAAGAACTTCGCGATCTTGAAATTGATACTCTCGTTCTTGGCTGCACTCACTATCCAATATTAGCTGACGTAATTCAAAAAGTGATTGGCGATAATGTTAAGCTGATTGATTCCGGAATTGCTTCCTCAGAAATTGTTAGAAATGAACTGGTTCGAATTGGATTGGAGACTAATTCAGCGATTCCCGGTCATCATTCTTTTTATGTGAGTGATATTCCAACCACTTTTAAACAAGTGGCTGAACTTTTTCTCGGGCAACCGATAAATGAAGTTATTAAGGTTGATTTGGAAAAATTGAAGTTGTAACACAGCGAATCTGTTATAAATATAATTATACAATGCGCTTTGCGCCATGCCCCTCGCTAAAGTATATATTTACTCAAGTCTCGGTCTTTTATGATTCTATCTAACTTACTCTTAACGTATACAGCATCAATATTAACTACATCTTCCGGAAGTTTGTCAGGCACCTCAAATAAAATGCTGTCGAGCAAGGTTGTAAGAATAGTATGCAATCTTCTGGCACCGATATTTTCTACCTGTTCGTTAACATGAGTTGCTATTTTAGCAATTTCCTTAATCGCATCTTTTTTGAAATTTAATTTAACTCCTTCGGTTTCGAGAAGTGCAGAATATTGCTTTAGCAGGGCATTCTGCGGTGTTGTCAGAATTTTAACAAAGTCATCTTCAGTTAAACTGTTTAGCTCAACGCGTATTGGGAATCTTCCCTGAAGTTCAGGGATAAGATCAGATGGCTTAGAAACGTGAAATGCACCTGAAGCAATAAAAAGAATATGGTCTGTTTTTACAATACCATATTTTGTATTAACCGCAGAGCCTTCAACAATCGGAAGAAGATCACGCTGAACACCTTCACGGGAAACGTCCGGACCCTGCCCTTTTCCGCCTCCGGCAACTTTATCAATCTCATCAATAAAAACTATTCCGGAATTTTCAACACGCTCAATTGCTTCGCGCTGAACCGCTTCCATATCAATCAATTTAGCAGCTTCATCCTGAATGATAAATTGTCTTGCTTCACTAATGGTTGATTTTCTTTTTTTCTTCTTCTTCGGCATCAGGTTACCCATAATTTCCTGAATATTAATTCCCATATCATCCATTCCAAACGGACCAAGCACCTGCATACCAAAATTTGCTTGGGCAGTAGCGTCGAACTCAATCATCTTATCATCCATTTCGCCGTTTTTCAATTTGGCCTTCATCCACTCGCGTGTCTTTTGATTTTGATAGGCTTCATTGTTCTCTTCCTGCGCCGGCTGATCACCTGTAACTGCCGGTTGAGTTTTCTTAACCGGAGGAATTAGTATATCAAGTATTTTCTCATCGGCAAGTTCCTCAGCTTTTCCCTGCACCTCAATCGTTTTTTCTGATCGCACCATATTAACACCGAACTCAACGAGATCACGTATCATAGATTCAACATCTCTTCCCACATAACCAACTTCTGTAAATTTTGACGCTTCAACTTTTACAAAAGGAGCGCCTGTAAGTTTTGCAAGTCTGCGTGCAATCTCTGTTTTTCCTACTCCGGTTGGACCAATAAGTATGATATTATTCGGCATAATTTCTTCACGAAGAATATCGGAAATTTGCTGTCGTCTCCATCTGTTACGAAGTGCAATAGCTACAGCACGTTTTGCATCCGTTTGCCCTATTATATAATTATCAAGCTCTTTGACTATTTGTGTGGGTGTTAAATTTTTCGTTAATAACTTTGTCATTTAATCTCTTTCCTTTAGTAAGGAACAAACTAGAGTTTGCTCAACAGTTTTACTCAACTACTTCTACATTTATTTTATCATTTGTATAAATACAAATATCAGATGCTGTTTTCAATGCTTCAGCAACCATCTCTTTTGCAGAAAGTTTGCTGTGTTTCATTAGCATTTTAGCAGCTGCAAGTGCGTACATCCCGCCGGAACCGATTGCTACAATTTTATCATCAGGTTCAATCACATCGCCATTTCCGGAAACGACAAGAGCAATATCCTTAGAAATTACAGCAAGCATTGCTTCGAGACGTCTTAGGTATTTATCCGTTCGCCATTCCTTGGCAAGTTCAACTGCAGCACGATTAACATTTCCGCGATATTGCTGAAGTTTATCTTCAAATCTTTCCATTAATGTAAAAGCATCTGCAGAAGCACCGGCGAATCCGCATAATACTTTTCCATCGGCAATCTTTCTTATTTTCATCGCATTGTGTTTCATAATAGTGTTTCCAATAGAAACCTGCCCATCACCGCCTAATGCAGCTTGTCCGTTATGAACCATACCGATAATTGTTGTTGCTTTAAATTGTTCCATTATAATTCCTTGTTAAATTTTAATTCCGATTTTCCTGAAAATATTCTGACTGGAAAAATTCTTGAAACTCTTTTCTGATATTTAATATAATCATCACCAAAAACTTTTACTAATTTCTTTTCTTCGTACACAGAACCGATATAAAAATATGCGACAAAGCTTACAAACATTGTGAGATAAAACAAGTTCATTTCTGCTCTGAATAAAAGGAAAAGAATGGAGAATAAATAAACAGGATGACGAGAAAATTTATACGGTCCTTCTATTCTTAGAGTCATTTTTTCATAAAGTTCATTTTCATCATATTCGTTTTTCAGAAATCGATCAAACTGTGCTAAGCCGAGAAATTCTCTAAAGCTAATATACTTAAAGCACCAGAACACTCCGACTAAAGATAGTAACTGCAATCCAAGTACAATCAAATCGTAAGGATAATTCAATTCGTAAATTAATAATGAAGGATGAGGTCCAAATTCCCAAATAAGATATAATCCAATAAATACCAAAATATTATAGATCAATCTATAGAAGGCAATATACTTTCCGAATTTAGCTTTAATAAATGTTTTAAATCGAAAAGAAGCAAGCAGTGAATGTGAATACCCGTATAATCCAAACAATAGAACCAGAATTAACACATCGAAAAAATAATTCATCACAGAACTTGTTTACGCAACCTGGCTATAGGTAATTTAAGGAGATCACGATATTTAGCAATAGTTCTTCTTGCTACCTGTATACCTTCTTTATTCAATATCTCGGCAAGTTTATCATCACTGTAAGGATTTTGTTTGTCTTCGCTGTCAATAATTTCTTTTAATCTCTCTCTGATATGTTTGTTAGATACTTCTTCTCCCTGATCTGTCGGCAATCCTTCGCTGAAAAAGTATTTTAATTCGTGGATGCCCTGCGGGCTCTGAACATATTTACCATTAACAACACGACTAATCGTCGAGATATCCATACTTATTATTTCAGCAATGTCTTTATAGATCATAGGTTTTAAGAATTTAGGACCCTTATCAAAAAAATGATATTGAGTTTCAAGAATTGCACGCATAACTTTTACTAATGTTTCTCTCCTTTGCTGAATACAGGCAATAAACCAACGCGCAGATTCAAATTTTTCGCGAAGAAATTTATATGTTTCTTTATCTCTCTGATTTTTCTTGATCCGTTTTTTAGAATCAAACATTTCAAGATAACTTTTATTTATAGTGACCGAAGGCATGCTTTTATCATTTAGCGTTATTATCCAGCTATCGTCTAGCTTTTCAATAAGAAAATCCGGGGTAATTTGGTTTGTTTCTATAAGGTCAATTCTGCCTTCGCCCGGTTTGGGATTCATACTTTGAATCAGTTCAACAGTTTCTTTTAGTGAATCATCAGTCAGATTCATTTTCTGTTTAATAAAATCAAATCTTCGTTTTGCAAAATCGTCGTAATAATCCTCAAGCATTTTGATTGCCAAATACTTGTAATACGAATCTGCTTTAGATTCCTGAAGCTGTACAAGCAAACATTCTTTTAGAGATCTACAGGCAATTCCAACCGGATCAAATTTTTGAATTTTTTGAAGCAATTCTTCCGCTTTGTCCAGTTCAATTTTAATGTGATCAAACATATCGAGTTCATGAACAATATCCGCAAGGTCACGTTTCAGATAACCATCTTCATCAAGATTGCCAAGTATTTCTTCGCCAAGAATTGCTAAATCTTCATCTAAATTTAACATTCTTAACTGATCAGTAATATAATCTTTTATGCTTCTGCGAGATGGTGCAATGGGAGTATAGAAATCGTCATCATTACTTCTATTAACACGATCCTGATCATAATCATCGTCATTCATATAATCTTCAAGATCAAATTCATCATCAGAATCTTTAACTTCAGTTTCTTCTTCGCTATCAGAACTTTTTTCAGAATCAGTTTCGGAGTTTCTATCCTTTTCATCCTGCTCAAGAGACATATCCATCTCTTCTTCCAATAGAGGATTTATCTCTAATTCGGTTTTAATTCTTTGCTCAAGTGCAAGATTATTCAACTGCAGAAGTTTTTGATACTGAATCTGCTGTGGTGAAAGTTTCTGCTGCTGGGATAATCTTTGATTTAGTGATAGCATACTACTTACTCAAACTGTCTTTTAATTGTGAATACCATTTTTCGCCGTATAATCTTGTTAATGATTCCTCGCAGAATTCTGCGATTGTAACGTTTTCTTGTTTACCTTTTTCAAGTGCCGGTTTGCATTCTGAAAATTCTTCGTACCTTAAAACCTCTCCACCAAATTTTGATACTCTTATTGGAAAAAGATGACAGGAAATTGGTTTTTGATAATCAATCTTTCCTTCCAGATAAGCTTTTTCAATTCCGCATTTTGCTATATCTCCATCAAAATAGACAAAAACACAGGCTTTACGATTCATACTGTTAAGCATATATTCATTATCTACAAGATGATAAAAACCGTTTTGTGCAATTTCATCAATATGCAATTGCGGTAGATAAGGCTTAATAAGTGGTAAAATCTCTTCAATTTTCTTTATTTCTTCAGGTTTTACCTGTGCACCAAAGTCGCTTTCAAGAGTGCAACAAGCACCCTTGCACTGCGACAAATCACAAACAAAAGGTGTATCGGTAATTTCTGTCCTTACCAAAACCTCATTTATTGTTAAAATTTTACCAAAAAACATTGGAATAATTTTTGTTAGAATCTTTGCTTTAAAATATATATAAAATATTCTACACACAAAATTTACATTTCTGTTTTTTCTTTTATAAACTTCCAACTGTTTTCTAAAATATTAATTTATAAACAGTTTTACAGAGGAATCCTCTTGAATTTCAACAATAAGACCATTTTAATAACTGGAGCATCGACAGGAATAGGTTACGAACTTGCATTACAGTTGTCTGAATATAATTGCAATTTAATTCTTACAGCAAGAAGAAAAGAATTACTGGATGAACTTTCCAGGAGAATATCTGGTAAATGTAAAGTGATTTCTTATCAGTCAGATGTTTCGGATAAAACTTCTGTCAAAAATGTTTATGAAAAAGTAATTGGTGAATTCGGAAAAATCGATATTGCTATTCTTAATGCGGGTATCGATCAGAAAACTAGAATTACAAATTTCAATTCCGGGGATGCTGAGATAACTATGGGTGTTAATTTTTTCGGACTTGTGAATTGGATAGAACTCTTACTGCCAGAATTTATGAGAGAAAAAAGAGGAATGATAGTTGGTGTTTCCAGTCTTGCCGATGTTAAAGGATTTCCCGGAAGCGGATACTACTGTGCAAGTAAAGCTGCGGCAAGTCATCTTCTCGAAAGCTTAAGGATTGATCTGAAAAAATACAATGTAAAAGTATTAACTGTTAAACCCGGTTTTGTTAAAACTCCTATGACAGATAAAAATAAATTTCATATGCCCTTCCTGATAGATGTTGGTAAAGCTGTAAAAATAATTATCCGAGGAATAGAAAAAGATAAACGGATTATCGAATTTCCATTAATGACAAGTTTAAGTACAAAAATATTAAAGTGTATGCCTTATTCCCTGTTTGAATTTTTATTTTCGAAAGATTTAAAAAAGAATTAATTATAAGTTAATTAATTTTTCTTTTTTTTATATTGATAGTACAACAAAATTTTTGAGATGGTAATGAAGAAAATTCTTCCAATAATATTAGTCTGTTCATATTTTATTTTCCCGCAAACTGATACTACACTGATATTAAGTGAAATTATGTTTATACCTTCGTCCGGAAATAATGAGTTTATTGAGATTTTTAACTTAAGTAATACTGAAAGTGTTGATTTGAATGGTTATAAGTTCAAATATTATACAGCCACTTCTGATATATTCATTGACGCAGGTTTTGGAACGATACTTCCACCACATTCATATGCTATAGTATTTGAGGGCGATTATGATATCAATGCAGGAATATATGCCGGATTAGTTCCTCTCAATGCTTTAATTCTAAAAATATCAGATAATTCTTTTGGTTCAACGGGAATGTTGAATGACGGAGCTAGGCCAGTATGGCTGATTAGTCCCGCTAATGACACGCTCGATGTCTATGTTTATAGTGTCCCTAATGCAACCGCAATATCAGATGAGAAAATTATCCTTAACAAAGATTCATCACAAACTAACTGGGCAAATTCACTTGTAATAAACGGTACACCGGGATTTAAAAATTCAGTTTCACTTACTGAGTTTGATCTGCAAATGGTTTCTCTGAGTTTTTTCCCCACAGTTTTAATTCAAGAAGATGATGTTACAATTACAGCACAGGTAAAAAACCGCGGAAGCAATATTGCGGCCAATTACTCAATTGAAATCTATAATGATCTGAATTTTGATTCTATTGCAACGTCAAACGAACTTATATATTCTCCGAGCTTTACAAATCTTAATCCTGGTGATTCGATTGAAGTACAGACTTTTCTTTACACACTAACTCAAGGTGAATATCAAATAATTGCTGATGTAATTTTTAATGAGGATGAAAATCCTAATAACAATAAATTAATTAGACGTTTTACAGTTTATCCTCCTGCCAATAATTATAATGATATTGTAATAAATGAAATAATGTATGCACCGCTCTCACCTGAACCGGAATGGATTGAATTATATAACCGTACAAATCAAACAATAAATCTAAAGCGATGGAAATTTTCTGACGCATCAAGCACTGTTACGATTTCCACTCAAGATGTATTCGTTCAACCGAGTAATTTTATTGTACTAACTGCCGATTCTTCAGTTTTAAATTATTATGATATCCCTGTTCAAATAATAAAATTCAGCCTTCCTGCATTAAATAACACGGGAGACAATGTTGTATTAAAAGATTCGCTTGGAGTTATCATTGATAGTTTAACTTATTTACCATCATGGGGTGGAAGTACAGAAGGAAGATCACTCGAAAGAATTTCGGTTGAGGATCAAAGTAATGTTTCTGCTAACTGGGCAACTTCAATCAGTCAATTTAAAGCAACTCCTGGAAAAATTAATTCCATCACTCCAAAAGAAAATGATCTTACTATTTCAAACTTTTCACCAGCATTGCCCTATTCTATTATTGGAAATGATATTGAGTTTAAAGTTATGATCAAAAATATAGGATTAAATAATTCAACAAATTTTAATCTTAAACTTTACAGAGATGTTAATACTGACTCAATTCCAGAACCATCAGAATTATTGGTTTCACTTCCACAAAACGAAATTTTATCCGGCGATAGTTTAGAAGTAATCTATTCAACAAATCAATTTGATGAAGGAATAAACAATTTTATTGGTCGTATTGAAAGTACAATCGATGACGATACAACTAATAATATTGCTTTTACCAAAGTAACCGGTGTTAAGATAAATGAAATACGAGGTGATATTGTCATCAATGAATTTATGTATACCCCAATATCTCCCGAACCTGAATGGATTGAGATTTTTAACCGCAGTAATAAAGTAATCAATCTAAAAAATTATAAGATAGCTGATAACAATGATACAGTTGTTGTGCTCACTCAATCTGTTTTGCTGAATCCAAGTGAATATTACGTAATTGCATCGGATTCATCAGTCAGGAATTATTATAATATTCCTTCCGGTATTACATTCAAAATCTTGCCTTCTCTTAATAATACCGGCGATAAAGTAATTCTTATTGATTCGCTTAACAGGACAATTGACTCACTGGAATATTTGCCTTCGTGGGGAGGAAGCAATGGAAATTCACTTGAAAGAATTGATGTTGAATTCTCCTCGATTGATTCCTCTAATTGGAAGACGTCAACAAGTATATTTAAAGCAACTCCCGGTTATATAAATTCAGTAACGAAAAAAGATTTTGATCTGGCTGTTACAAATATTTTGTTCAATCCGAAATTCCCATTAAAAGGTGATGATGTTGAAATATCAGCTTTTATAAAAAACTTAGGAAAAAATTCTGCAACATTTGATATTCAACTTTTTGAAGATACAAATCTTGACTCAATACCAGATCAACTGATTACTCAACTAAATCAGTTAAACCTATATGCAGACGATTCAGCTGATATTTCATTTTCATATTTCATTAATAATCTACAAGACATAAAAGCTTTCTATGCAAAAATTTTATTCATAAGTGATCAGGACACAACTAATAATTACTATTACAAAACTGTTGAACCCGGATTTCCTGCACAGTCAATTGTGATAAATGAAATTATGTTTACCCCGCTTGGCGGTGAACCTGAATGGATAGAACTTTTTAACAGATCAGACGAAGCAATTAACCTTTCAGGTTGGAGCGTGAAAGATGTTCTTACAACTCCAGCAACTGCTTTGATCAATTCCGATCTGATCATTCAGCCCGGTTTGTATATTGTTTTAGCAAGAGATTCATCGATATTGAACTTTCACAGGTTTATTCCTTCACAAACTTTTAAAATAAATATCCCTGTTCTTAATAACGATATTGATGGAGTCATCCTCAAAGATCAACGCGGATTAAGCATTGATTCTGTTCTCTATAACAGTCAGTGGGGTGGAATAAATGGTTATTCACTGGAAAGAATTTCTGTTGATGCACAAAGCACTTTGCCTGTTAACTGGGCTTCATCAATTGACATAGAACAAAGCACCCCCGGAAGAATTAACAGCATTACACCAAAACAATTTGATTTAAGAGTATCGGGACTGCGATTCGAACCAAGATTTCCCGTGAGCGGTGATGATGTTTTTATTATTGCGGATATTAAAAACAGCGGCACATTTAATGCGGATGATTTTATAGTTGAATTTTATATTGATTCTGACTCTAACAATATAATCGATCTTTTGCTAAGTTCAGTTTCGTCAACAAATTTAAATGCGGGTGATTCAATACAAATTATTTCTTTATCACCAATATTAAATATTCAATCAAAAACTATTGCCGCGGTAAGAGTTATCTTTGAGTCTGATGAAGATACATTAAATAATTATTTCGAGAGCACAGTCCAACCGGGAGAAGCACAAAATGTTGTTATAATAAATGAAGTAATGTATAATCCTGCCGACGGTGAACCGGAATGGATTGAGTTTGTAAATGTTTCAGATATGACAATTAATCTTGCAAACTGGTCTGTCGGTGATATTCTTACAACTCCGACAAAAAGCTTTATTACAACAACAGATTTTCTCGTAGAGCAAAATGAATATTTCATCATTGCCCGAGATTCAACAATTTATAATTTACATCCCGATATTGAAGCAAAAGTTTTTTATTCAAACTTTGGATCTTTAGGTAATACATCAGACGGCATTATTATTTATGATTATCGTGATGGAATTATTGACAGTTTATTCTATCTTTCAAATTGGGGAGGAAAGAAAGGATATTCTCTTGAACGTATTTCTGTTGAAGGAGAGACAAACGACAGTTTAAACTGGTCAACTTCTCTGAGTGTTAATGGAAGCACTCCAGGAAAAGAAAATTCGTTTTCAGGGATTCCATCCTATCCTCGAAATGCGCTTACTATAAATGAAATAATGTTTGATCCGGAAACCAGTAACAGCGAGTATGTTGAATTTATTAATATGAGTAATGATTCAGTTAATGTTGGTGGATGGAAAATTGAAGATGAGAATTCAAACTTTTACAGATTGAGCGATATCAGTTTTACAATTCCACCGCATTCATATTTTATTTTAGCATCAGACTCAACAATTTTAACACGATTTAATCTTTTTGATTATCCATATTTAACATTAATCGGCACATCAAGTTTGGGACTTGTAAACACGGGCGAACTTATACTATTAAAAGACGTGAAGGGAAATATAGTTGATTCTGTTTGGTACTCTGATAAATGGCACAATAAAAACATAACTATCACAAAGGGAAAATCTTTAGAAAGAATTAACCCACTATTGAATGGAAACGATCCTATGAATTGGAGCACAAGTGTTGACTTTTCAGGTGGAACACCGGGAAAAGTTAACAGCATTTTTGCAGAAAACCTGAATAAAGAAAAAAACATTTCTGTTTCACCAAATCCATTCTCGCCGGATAATGACGGCTTTGAAGATTTTACTATTATAAATTATAACCTTACTCAGGCAACTGCCCAGGTACGTGTTAAAATATTCGATAACAAAGGAAGACTTCTAAGAACGCTTCTTAATAATGCTCCGAGCGGGCAAAGCGGTTCAATTATTTTTGATGGACTGGATGATGACGGTCAGGTTTTACGAATAGGAATTTATATTGTTTTCCTCGAAGCAATTACTGATAATGCAGGTGTTGTTGAAACTATGAAAACTGTCGTAGTAGTTGCAAGAAAGTTGTGAAAAGATTAAAATCTAAATATTATTATCTGAGCTTAAGTTTAGCTGCTTATTCAGACTGATTTTCAATTTCTTTTATAATTTTTTCAGCTTCAAGCACTTCTGAGCAAGGAACAACAAGCTTTATTTCATTTATAATTACGTTTTGTGAATCTCCTGAAGCACGAAACAGCGAATGATCACTTCCACCTAAGTGCATAGGCGTAGCTTTCCGATTATAAATGAATGGATGTAACCCGTCATTCTCTAAACAAGATTTGATATAATTTACTAATGCCTCATCCGGAGTACCGAATACTCTTGCCATTCCTTCAACAATTTCATAATTGGAATGTTCATTACACAAGAAGACATTATTTACTCTGAATCCGCATTTTTTACAGTAGGCCTGCAGACATATCGTACAAACACCTGCAGCGTCTCTTTCTGTATGATTTATACATTGAACATCATTGATAAAAAGATTTCCGCATTTGCCGCAGAATTCGGAATCGTCAGTTGATTCGTTTCCGCAGAAGTCACAAAATAATTTTTCAGGCATATTTTTTATATCGATTTTTGAATTAATCCCCGACTTAAAAAAGTCGGGGCTATAAATATCTGTTAACAAGTATAATGGAACATTCCAGATAAAAAAGGATTAAAACGCCGTTATAAACCCAACTCCGAACTTTCCATATTCTTGTGTAAAATTATGTGAGTACTCAGCAACCAATCGAATATTTCTTGTAAGTACATAACCGAGATGACCAGAAAGTGTTTTGTAATTTAAATCTGATTGATCCGATTCAATCCAGTTAAATAATCCAACGGCATACCATTTGCTGGCATCTCCATCCGGACGATAAACTAATTCAGCAAATGCACCACGGGTTTTATATTCCAATGATATTGTTTCGCCGATCCAAATCGGATAAAAGAAAGGATTATCATCTTTTCTTTCGACAAATTGCAGATTTAATTCAAGTGGATCAAAACTAATAGTTGCATCACCACCAAACATTGTAACTTCGTTTGTCTGTTCAGAAAATTCAGAGCCAAACGCATTCTCTCCTGATTCTTTTCCAAAATATCCAAAACCACCCAATCGGAAATACTCACAGACATCCTGTGAAATTCTTCCCATCACATTTTTATATTTATCATCATCAAAATTACCACTAATAAATCCTTCTCCTATACCGCTACCGTTTATTAGCTCGACTGTAATATCAGTACCGCTTTCAAATCCATAAGCAAGAATAAGCCCTCTATCATAAGTCAGATCAATATTTGAGGCACCCGGTCTAACTTTATAGATGAAGTAATCATCTTTTGTTAGGCGAAGTTCTCTTTTAAAAATCGGATCACATACCTGGAACTGCCCGACTGTTACATCAAGTTCACTCCCAAAGAGATTATTAAACATTAACCAGGCATCTTCAATTTTTCCAGCTTCACCATTTTCAAGAATATAGTAAACATAATAGGAAACATCTTTTGTGATTGCGCCACCTGTTAAAAGTTTAAAAAGTAATGGAGTTGTAAAATCAGATTGCTCTGTGTTGCCTTGATTGTATGTAACATAACCTTCCAATCTTAAAGCAAGTGGAAGATCACGAATGAGTGATAGTTCGGGGTCACCAGTCTCCACAAAATATCTTGGAGCTTCCTGGTCCTTAAGTACAAATCCGTTTGCAGCAAATTCATCACCATAGGGTTTTAGTTTGGGGAATGGCGAATGACAAGTTTTACAAGTCATATTGTATTTTCTTGCAAAGGCAGGAATTGCGAATAGATCACCAGCTGTAATTGTAATGATAATTATTACAAATAGTGAATAAGCAAATATTTTTTTCATTGTATCCTCTATTCTGTTAAGTCATTGCGAATTTCGTTTTTTGGGATGAAGCAATCTATCATAAAACAGATTGCTTCGTTCCTCGCAATGATAGTTAGTTATTTATGGTAATACAGTTACAAAAGTCGAATGATCATTTACTTTAATAATTTCTTCTTCGTCATCTGGAACATTCAAAAAATCTGCAACGGGTTTAACTAATTTTTGATAGTTAAGTACTGCTGTAACTTTCAACTCTCCCTGTGCAATATTATTTGGTAGATTAAAAGTAAAGTATTCCATTTTAGTCTCGCGTGGTCCAAGCCTGTAATCAACGCCCAGAGATTTTGTATTCCATTGTTGTATAGTCATTCTGCCCTGTGGATCAAAGTACGCCATTCTAAAAATTCTATCTCCAATCGGAATTCCATCTCTCTGTACACCTTTAAAGTTCGGATCATTCTTAGCAATTCCCATATCCTGGTAAGCTAAAACATCCGCACCAATAGTGTATTCTTCACCGGCAAATCCTTTTTTATCAACAGGTAAATGATAAACATTCCCTTTTGCGTCAACAGCTTCAACGTGCATCCAGACAATTCTATCTTCAACAGAGCCTGTTGGAAATTTATGTCCGGTTTTTTGATTGAACAAAGCAACGCTAAATTTAATAGTTTCACCTGGCTCTGCTTCCCGAATATCTGGTTGAATTCTTAATTCAATAGTACCTCTAACTTTTCCGGGATCGTGGGCACCATGAAATAAATGTTGCCATGCATCCGGATATTCATTCCCCATTGAAGCAGTATAACTTTCTGCTTTTGTCATATGGCAATCTTGACATTGAACACCTTGTTTGAAATAGGGTCCTTCTTTCCATTCAAGATGAGTTGATTTAACCCAAACACCAAATGGCGACATTTCATTATGGCAAACACCACAGAAATCTCCAGATTTATGAAAATCAGATTGAATAATTGTATGCTCTGGTGATTCACCGGTTCCTCTCTGTCCGTATTTTGCTTGACCATCACCAGGATTAGAAATGAAATTAAAGTTATGAGGAATATCACCCGCAAAGCCTGATGCAGTATGGCAAACATCGCAAGAGATAGATTCATTTGCCCGCGATTTCATTTCGGGTTTTGGTGGAGGAACATCACCAACTAAAAAAGAAATTGGTGCGTGGCAGCCATTACATCCAGCCTTTACCTCTGCAACTAAAGGATCTTTTTCTGCATGTGGAACAGCAAGTACAAAATATTCTATTTCATCCCAGTGATGAGTGTAGGCTTGCGACATCATTGCTTGAGACCATTGCTGATAAAAATCAGTATGGCAGGATGAGCCGCAGTATTGCGGTGTTTTGTACTCATCATATTTCCTGCTGCCAAGTGCATCTGCTCCGGCTTTAACTTGAGCATAAGAAGCACAAAGAAATAACAGCGTTAGTGTAATTGTGAGTTTCATTTT
The DNA here is from genome assembly GCA_963804005.1 of uncultured Ignavibacteriaceae bacterium. GTDB lineage: Bacteria > Bacteroidota > Ignavibacteria > Ignavibacteriales > Ignavibacteriaceae > JAGXRK01. The sequence continues at coordinate 121,601 of CAWDOP010000014.1, forward strand.
CATATTTCCCTCCTAGTAAATTAAAATATAAGTTGAAGTTGACTAGAAATATCTATTGTATAATTCTTAGGGCAAGACAATATAATATTTAGTTGCTTGAATGAGCAACGATAGGATAGATTGAATATGATAATTAAAAAACTAATCAAAATTAGTTCCCCTCATACACTTATAAACTAATCAAATTAACAATAAAAGTCACTATTTTTTTTAAGAATATAATAAACATGATTTTAAATTTTCACAGCATTTAATTTGATAGATTAGAATAATCTTGGAAGATAAACCGGCAGGATTTTATTGGGCAATAGTCTGTGAACTCTGGATAAAGATCGATTAAAAATAAAAAAAAAGGACGACGATTACTCGCAGTCCTTAAAATTTATTCTTTAAGAATAATTATTTTCTACCGCCTCTTTTAGTTCCACTTACGGCTTCTGGAGTAGTACAGTCTCCAGGACCATAACCCGTACCATCTTTTGGACCAATTCCATCATTTCCTGTTCCATCGCCAGGACCATATTTATTTCCACTAGATTTATCCATATTTCCTTTTTTGGTCATAGTTTTAAGACCGGTTCCATCTTCTGGCTTTACTGCGTTATCATTAATACCGTCCCCATCTTCATCAACAAAACTCTTTAATGGTGTTTCTTCTTCACGATTTAATTGAGTTCTGGTCATTGTTCCTTGACCTTCATTTACTCGAACTTCATTTCGGTTTTGTGTGGTTTCGCCTTCATTTTTAAAGTTCAGCTCTGTTTTTACTGCATCTTCGTCACCTTTTTTCTGTTCCTTTTTACCATCTTCTTGAGCAAAAAGATTGGTTGATGCTAAAGCTATTGCAATTACTATTGCTAATAAGCTTAAAAGATTTCTTGTTTTCATTTTAGGATTCCCTTTATTTTGTTGTTTGTTATGTTTTGGTTTAAGTATCCCAATAGCCGTGCCACTATAAAAATAGGCTGAAATGACGTACTAATTCACACTTTAATTGTACATTCGACTTTATTGACGGATTAATACGACTTAATAGACGAATCAAAGCTATTGATATCTTATTTTATATCAAAATATTAAAGTAATTTTGTATATGAAGAATAAGTTTAAACTGAAACCTAAAACAGTTGTTCTAATAGCAGGAATAATTGCAGTGATTATGTTCACATCATCATTTATTGAACTTAATCAAAGCAAAAAAGAAATTTTTCAACTTCTTTATGAGCATTCTTCAGCACTCATAGAATCAATTATTCAAAGCAGTGATAATACTCTTAATTCAAGTTTTGAAATTGAAGATCTTATCGCAGACAGGCTTCTTGACAATGCCAGACTTATAAAACAATTAGACCATATTAAGTCTCTTACTAAAGATGAGTTAATTAATATTGCCAAAGAGAACAATCTGTATCGAATCAATATTTTTGATAAAAACGGCAATCGTGTTTTAACAAATAGAGTTCCTGAACCGGGTCACATTTATGCCGAAGAAAATGTTAACAGATATGATGAATTATCTCCAATCCTAAATGGAGAAAGAGATGAACTCATAATTGGGTTGAAAAATGCTGAATTCCAAGAAGGTGAAAGATTTGCCGTTGCAATTTCTCGTACAAACAAAAGAGGAGCAATCATTGTTAACATTGATGCAAAAGATTTTCTCGAATTTCGAAAAAAAATTGGCATAGGAAAAATACTTCAAGAAATGACAAAGCATCCAGGAATTGAATACATAGTTTTACAGGATACAATTGGAATTCTTGCAGCCAGCGAAAGAATTGATACACTCGAAGCGATTCAAAGTTCACATTTTCTTATACGGGCTTTGCTGACAGATTCAGCATTTTCAAGAATTACTGATTTTTCTTCAGCAGAAGTTTATGAAGTTGTTAAATCATTTAAAATGGAAGATGAGATAATTGGCCTTTATAGAATCGGCATTTCACTTGAAGATGTACGCAATGTAGAATCGCGCATTTCAAGAAGACTAATCATAATTTCCGTAATTCTCGCAGCTATTTCGATAATTGTATTAAGTATAATTTTTACTGCACAAAATCTTAGATCAGTTTCTGAAGAGTACAGAAAATTTAAGACACTTGCTTCTTCTGTTCTTGAAAATATGGGTGAAGCAGTTATTCTTTTAGATAAGGATAAACATATCACTCTTTTTAACAAATCTTCTGAAATTCTTTTCAATGAAAAAACAGAAAAAATTATTGGAACGAATATCTTTAAATTCAAGAAAAACGTTTTAGAATTATCCGATCAGAATTTTTTCAATGTTTTCCGGACTGAAAAATATTTTGAAAGAGAAATCAACCTGGATAATAACATAAAATATTTGTTACTTGGCATGTCAATTATTTTTGATAATAATAGTCAAGTAGAGAATTTTATTATTGTTATTAAAGATATGACTGAAATAAAGCAACTTGAAAAAGAAGCAAGAAAAAATGAGAAACTTACTGCTATGGGTGAACTTGCTTCAGGAGTTGCTCACGAAATAAGAAACCCGATTAGTGCTATTGGAATGATTGCACAAAGATTGAACAAGGAGTTTTCTGTATCTTCACATCAAAATGAGTATAACGAAATGACCGGACTTTTAAGAAATGAAGTAAACAGGATAAACAAGATCATTACTCAGTTTTTGAGTTATGCAAAACCTTTGGATATTAAAACAGACAAAGTTGATCTGAAAAAATTCTTTCAGGAAATAAATAATCTCTTCAGTGAGCAGGCCATACAAAAAAACATCAAGTTTACGTTACAAGGTGATGACACAAAAGAATTTATTTTTGACGCTGATTTGATTAAACAGGCTCTAATGAATATCATTCAAAATGCTTTTGATGCCGTAAACGCAAATAATGAAGTAAGCATAAATTATAATTATCTTTCGGATAAACTTATTATTGAAATAAAAGATACTGGCAAAGGTATACCTGATCACATTCAAAAAAGAATTTTTGATCTTTATTATACTACCAGAAAAGACGGTAACGGATTAGGATTAAGTATTGCACAAAAGATAATTTCTCAACACAACGGTTTTATTTACTTGTCAAGTTCTGTAAATAAAGGAACATATTTTAAAATAATTTTACCAAAGCTATGAAGGACTATTCCATATTAATTATAGATGATGAGGAATCGCAGAGAAATGTTCTCAGTGGATATCTTCAAAAAAAAGGTTTTAAAATTTTTTCTGCTTCATCGGGCAACGCAGGAGTTGAATTAGCAAAAAATAATATGATCGATATAGTTTTATCCGATTATAAAATGCCCGATAAAACCGGACTCGAAGTTCTGGAAGAAGTTAATAGAATAAATCCCGAAATGAGTTTTGTTATTCTAACCGCATATGGAACTGTAGAAAATGCTGTTAAAGCAATGCGGCTTGGTGCTTATGATTATATATCAAAACCTGTTGATCTCGACGAACTTGATCTTTTAATTGAAAGAATTATTGAAACAAAAAATCTTCGTTCTGAAATAAAGCTTTTAAGAACTCAGCTCTTCGATAAATTTAAGATAGATTCAATTATTTCAAACTCGCCAAAAATGGAGGAAGTTCTCAGCGTTTCATCAAGAGCTGCTGATAGCAAGGCAACTATTTTAATTACGGGTGAAAGCGGAACAGGAAAAGAAGTTTTGGCAAGAGCAATTCACTTCATAAGTTCCAGAAAGAATCAACCCTTTATCCCCGTAAACATTCCTGCACTTCCAGAAACTTTACTTGAGAGCGAATTATTTGGACACGAAAAAGGCGCATTTACCGGTGCAGAAAAATTAAAGAAGGGAAGATTTGAGCTTGCAGATAAAGGTACAATCTTTCTCGATGAAATTGGCGATGTCCCTATAAATCTTCAGGTTACACTTCTAAGAGTTCTACAGGAACAAAAGATAGAAAGACTTGGCGGTACAGAAAATATAAGTATTGATGTAAGAATAATTACGGCAACTCATCAGAATCTTGAGGAAAAAATTAAGGAAGGAACTTTCAGAGAAGATCTCTTCTACAGACTGAATATAGTTTCAATAAATATTCCTCCTTTACGTGAAAGACGTGAAGATATTCTTCCTCTTATTGAATATTTCATCACAAGTTATGCAAAGGAAAATAATCGGGAAAAAGTTGAAATATCAAAAGAAGCTGTTGATTTGTTATTAAAGTATAATTATCCTGGTAATGTAAGAGAACTTGAAAATATAATTGAACGAGCAGTTGTTCTTTGCAGAGATAATATTATTACTCTTAATGATATTGCTGGCAGCGTTAAAGGATTGAAGAAAGAAGCGATGCTGACTCAATCAGATACGGGAACATTGATTGAACAAGTAGAAAGACTTGAAAAGAAATTAATATTTGATGCGTTAAGCAAATCCAACGGTAATCAGACACTAGCAGCTAAAATGCTTGGATTAACTGAACGAAATATTCGTTATAAAATTCAGAAATTCGGAATAAAGAAAAAAGAAATAACCTAAAAACCATAACTTATAGAAGCTGAATAAAGATTATTTGTATAATCATAAAAGTAATCATTAGAAGTATTTTGAATATAATTCCAGCCTGCTTCAAGAGATAATCCGTTAATCATAAAACTCAAATCAAAGTCGGCAATAATACCAAAAGCTAATTGCTTATCTTCGCGTAAATAGGTTAACGAGTTTCCTTCTGTATCCGCAACAGGAAGCGAAGTAAAGTTTCTGGTTGAATACTTTCCTTCAATACCGACGAGAACATATTCGTTGAAATAATGACTTAATGCCCCGCCATAAGTAAAACCATCATTAGAATACATATCGTTAAAAATTTCTTCTTCGAAAAAAATAAAATCTTCCCTATTGATAAAATATCTGCTTTCGGAAGCGGGATTTTCTCTTAATTGCACATAGGCGTTAATCCTAGTTCTATCAGTTAACATTTGTCCAACATTAAATGTAAAGATAAATAGGGTTGCATCGTTTGCATAATCAGGAATGTTATATTTCATAAAATAATTTTTAAGATCTAACTCGCCGCTGCCAATAATAGTTGTTCCTGATTCAAAATTTGATATCCATCTGGCAAAAAATTTATTTTCATAATGTGAAAAAAGCGGGAAGTTTGCAAAATTATTTCTATAAAAGACATATCCGGCTTGCAGATAATTATTTTCAACAACAGTATGCCGGTAATTAATATACGCCGAAAGTTGATCTAAATCGTAAATATCAAATCCATTGCTATTATTTCTTAAAGTGAAATTTACCCCCACATTAAGAGGATTGTCATCAACAGAAAATAAGTGCGTATTGACTATACCAAACTTATGTGAGTTTGAATTTTTAAAGTCATTTTTTATGAAGCTGCTAAATTCTCCCTGATAATAAATCTGAAAATTATTTAACTCACTCTCTACATTGTAAGCGGTTTCAAGCGAAAAAGTGTTGATAAAATCTGTTGTTTGTTCATGGTTATTAAAAATATTATCATCATAGTATCCTTCATAGGAAACGAAAAGATTAAACTGGGCAAATAATGATGATGAAGATAAAAGAATGATGAGGAGAGTACTAAAAATGTAATGTTTCATATAATGTTGCTCTGATTTTAATTTTTACTGCAGATACTATTTATTGAAAGGTTGTCCGCCACCAGTTCCCCCGCTTCCCTTCTTTTTTGTCGATCTTTTACTCAGTTTATCAAAACTCAGTTTATCAAAACTCATTCCGCCTTGCCTATTATCACTGATACCGTCACCATCTTTATCAATAAAAACATCTTTCTTTTTTCTTTCACCCAGACGGTCCTTTTCTCCAGAGTCTGCTTGATCCACAGAATCTTCTTTATCCTGAATTTGCTCCTTTTGAATTTCCTGATTTTTGTTTATTGATGTATCGGGAATCTCGTAACCATTTGCATAGCTGAAAGAAGCAAATAAAAATATTATTACTAATGTCTTCATTTTATTTTCCTTAATACAAATATACACAAACGCTGTGCCGTGTAAAAATATCTTATATAGCTTTTATTAGAAGATTTTAAACTTATAATCGACAATTTAGTTTAATGCCTCGACAATATAGTCGAACTTCGATGCTATTTTAAGTTAAAAAATATTTATGATAATAGTAAAATTAACTATTTTCAGCTATTATTTTATCACTTTTCCTGGGATCGAATATAAAAACTATTCTTTTGATTTTAATCAGAAACAGAAGGAATGCTGTAGTAATTAATGGTGTCTCATCAAAATTAGTTGACCTCTCAATATTCGGAGAGCCCAAAAACAAACCGTTTAAGAAAACTGCTAAAAAATAGCAGCTATTTTTTCTTAATGGGAAGAATAATACAGAAGCAAGTCCCCGGTTTATCAACTGTTCCAAGATGTGAAGGACTTTTGACTTTTATCGTTCCTTTATGCCTTTCAATAATTTGTTTAACAACAGGAAGCCCTATACCTGCTCCTTCGTATTCACTTAATTTAATATTGGAACCACGGTAAAATTCTTTAAATATTTTATATTCTTCATGTTCCGGTATTCCAATTCCATTATCACAAACATTTATTATCAAATCATCGTCTTTATTTTCAAGGGTAACTTCAATAACTCCTTCAAAATCTACATATTTAATAGCATTGTTGATGAGATTTGAAATTGCGATTTGCATTAAAAAACTATCACCATAAATCGGAATTTTTTCGTTTCTGTCATCAAGAAACCTAATTGAAACATTCTTTGCTTTTGCATTTACCATTTGATGATCAATGGTTGTTTTTATAACCACATCAATCATCATGCTTTCATAAGCTATTGAATCAAGCAATTTCATTTTAGATATTTTAAGAATACTGTTGATCAGTTCAATTGCTTCATCGGATCTTCTTTTTGCACGTTTTAATTTTTCTTCAACTACTTCATTAAGTGGACCTAAAAATTTCTGGAGAATAAGATCAAGATAGGCTTGAACAGCAGCTAACGGAGTTTTAATCTCATGAACAATTCCCATAATGTATTTTTGCTTTTCGGTTTCTGCTGTATTTATTTTATCGATTGATTCCAATAATTGCTGCTCACGAATGTATAATTGCTTAGCCATTTTGTTGGCAATTAAAACAACCATAAAAACCATAAAAGCAAAGCTTACATTTATGGCCAATACGTAGTTAAAATTCTGATATAAATGAAACGGTAGAAACCCGTTAACATGATGGTGAAGTAAAATTGAGTAATACTCTCCCACGGTTATTCCCCAAAAGACAACCACAACAACGGCAGCAAATGTATAAATAATAAATCCAGGTAATATCAAGCTTCCCACTATCATATGTATTACAAAAAATAATACTATAGGTGATTCCACACTGCCTGTGTAATAAACGACCAGCATTAGTGCAAACAAATCGAAAATCATTTGAATAATCGAGAGATGTAATGGGTTGAAACTTTTTGAGTCATGCTTAAGAAAATGTCTGATAAAATAAAAGTAAGAATTATATAATAGAATGGAAACAGTAATTATTAAAAGGGCTTTTTGCTGATCATCCGTTAAAACAATACCAAGAATGTATTTAGGTATGAAGATGGAAATGAGAAGCATTAAAACTGCACCATAACGCAGTTTTATAAACCACAAATTTCTTTTTCGAATGGTTAACCAAAATTCTTCATAATGACTTGCCCATTCAGGTACTAATTCAAACATTGGTTTTCTACTATCATTAAAAAAATAAAACCAGGCAGAACCTTTGTAGTAATTACTATTTATTCTGCTAGGTTTAAATATACAAAGTTAAGCTATATATTTTCCTCTCTTCACATAGTGTGTGTGAAGAAGTTTGTGTGATAAATGTCCGCAAGGTCCGTCTGTTAAGAACTCATTATATATATCAACAACGTGCTTGTTCTCGTGAGATTTTCTCACAGGTAAAGATTTATCCTCATCATAAATAGCTTTTGCTCTTAGTTTACGAATCTCTTCTGTAGTTGGAATGGGCTGTCCGCCACCTCCGATACAGCCTCCCGGACAAGCCATAAATTCAATGAAGTGACATTCACTGAATTTACCACCGGCTTTTATATCATCCATAATTTTCTTTGCATTTGCTGTACCGTGTGCAACTGCAATTTTAAGTGTTGCACCTTTTAACCAGTTCCAATCAGGAACAAGATGTTTGATAAGATCAGGAACAGGACCGACTTCCGTAATTGGAAGCTCTGCATATTTAATACCTTCGAATCCTCTGACCGGAGTTATATCCGCATTGGCAAAAACATCTTCAACTTTCTTTCCGGTCACAAATTCTATAACAGTTCTTAAAGCTGCTTCCATAACACCGCCGGTAGCACCGAATATCAACCCCGCACCTGAAGCATCACCAAACGGATCATCAAAATGCGATCGAGGCATTTCAGGTAAATAAATTCCAGCTTCTTTAATCATTTGAGCAAGTTCGCGAGTAGTTAAACCATAATCAACATCCTTGAATCCTGAATCCACCATTTCTGGTCTGTTACATTCAAACTTTTTAGCTGAACAAGGCATAACTGCAACTGAAATAATATCTTTCGGATCAATACCTTTTTTCCTTGCATAATATGTTTTTATAAGTGCGCCGAACATTTGCTGCGGCGACTTTGCAGTGCTGAGATTATCAATATATTCAGGATAAAAATGTTCAAGATATTTTACCCATCCTGGTGAACAAGATGTAAACTGTGGAAGTGCAATTTGTTCTTTTTGAACAAGAGCTTTGTACAATCTTAATATGAGTTCTGTACCTTCTTCAAAGATTGTTAAATCTGCTGTGAAGTTTGTATCGAATACAACATCAAAACCAATACGTCTCATTGCAGTGTTCATTTCACCGGTAAGTGATGTTCCTGGTTCCATTCCAAACTCTTCACAGATTGCTGCTCTTGGTGACGGAGCTGTTTGAATTACAACATGCTTTTTAGGATCATCAATTGCAGCCCATATTTCATCACGCGGATCGTTTGCACGTAGTGCGGATGTAGGACAACGATTTATGCACTGACCGCAGTTGATACAAATAACTTCATTGAGCGGTTTATCTAAAAATGTTCCGATATGTGTATTATGACCTCTGTCAACCGCTTCAAGAACACCAACTTCCTGTAAATCAATACAAGTTCTTACGCAGCGCTTGCATAGAATACATTTATCCATATCACGCACAACCGAGTATGAAGAGTTATCAACTTCATATCTTGGTTTTTCAATATGACCAAAATTATAGTGATCAACTCCGTATTCTTTAGCAAGTGACTGAAGCTCGCAATTATTGTTTCTGAAACAGGAATAACATTCACCATAATGTTCACTTAACAATAAATCAATAACATGTTTCTTGCCCTTCTGACTGCATTAGTTGTTGTTTTTATTTTTATCTGCGCAGTTATCGGGAACGCACAAGAGGCTTGCAGAGTTCTCATTCCTTCAACTTCAACAACGCAAACTCTACAAACACCTGCAACACAAAGATCGTCGTGATGGCAAAGAGTGGGAATATGAATCTGATGCTGTCTGCAAGCTTCAAGAATAGTTGTTCCAAATGGTACTGTAACTTTCTTTTCATTTATTTCTATAGAAACTGACCCGCCAATATGTTCCGGATGTTCGGGTTTTTCAATAACATGCGGTTTCTGGCTAACAGGTGCTCTTAGCATCTTTTTATTTTCCATTTTTTCCTCCATTACCGCGGTTAAATATTTCATCTGTAAAATTTTCAAGAATTGATATAAATGGATTTGGGCTTGACTGTCCTAATCCGCATTTAGAAGCTATCTGCATAGTGCTGCCAAGATCTTTAAGTTTATTAATCTGCGCAAAAGTGTATTCGCCTTTTTCAATCATTTCAACACCTTCAAGCAGTTTTACATTACCTATTCTGCAAGGGGTGCATTGACCGCAGGATTCTTCCACAAAGAATTCCATAAAATTCTTAAGTACATGAAGCATATCTCTGCTTTCATTAAATATAATAACAGAACCGCCGGTTGGTACGTCTTCATAAGCAAAGGTTCTGTCAAACTGAGATTTAGGAATGCAAATCCCAGAAGCTCCGCCGATCTGAACTGCTTTAGTATTTTTTGCACCAACAAGTTTTAGAAGATCCGAAACTTTTGTTCCCCAGGGCAGTTCATAAACACCGGGTTTTGAACAGTCACCGGAAACAGAAAATAATTTTGATCCGGATGATTTATCTGTTCCATATAAGCTGAACCACTTTCCACCTTTTATAATAATATGAGAAATAGCAGCAAGAGTTTCAACATTGTTAACAGAAGTAGGTCTACCAAGATATCCAGTATTGATTGGATACGGAGGTCTGTTTCTCGGTTCTCCGCGGTGTCCTTCAAGCGATTCAATCAAAGCTGTTTCCTCACCGCATACATAAGCACCGGAACCAAGAAATACTTCGATATCAAAATTAAAACCTGCTTTACCCAGAATATTTTTACCCAGAAAATTGTCTTTTCTCATTTCTTCAAGATAATCTTCAAGAGATTTTAACAGATATTCATACTCTCCTCGCAGGTAAACTATTCCAAGCTGAGCACCAATGGTATAACCACCGACTACCATTCCGTCAAAAATTAATTCCGGATATTCAATTAATAATACGCGATCTTTAAATGTTCCGGGTTCACCTTCATCGGCATTACAAACAAGAAATTTGCTATCTGCTTTAGCAGCAGCAGATAACATCCATTTTGTGGAAGTTGGAAAACCTGCACCACCTCTGCCTTTAAGTTTTGAATCTTTTAATTCAAACAAAATGTCTTCGCGAGACATAGTTAATATTTTTTTTATGGCTTCTCCTCTTTTATAATCGGAGAATATAACAGGTCCGGTTCTTTTCTTTTTAATATTTTTCATATTCATTTCTACTTTACCTTTCCCAAAAGTTCAACGGCTTCTTTGGGAGTAAGATTGGTATAAACCCTATCGTTAATAGCCATCGCTGGTCCCATATCGCACAGCCCCAAACAGTTGGCATATTCAGCTGTAAATTTATTGTCCTTTGTTGTTTCACCAATCTTAATTCCTAATTCACGTTCAATTGCATGAATGATGGCATTCTTACCTTTCATATCACAAGATATTGTTTGGCAAATTCTTACAAGATTTCTTCCTTTAGGATTTGAATTAAGAAACGCAAAGAATGAAATAACACTGTAAATTTCAACGGGGTGAATGTTAAGAAGTCTTGCTACTTCCTGCTGAGCAAAATCGGAAATGTATCTGTGCTTTTTCTGAATTTCATGAAGTATCATAAGAAGCGAAGAACGATCATCGCCATATTTATTAACGTAGCTCTCTATTTCTTCGGAGAGAGCATTTTTTTCTACTACCAGCATTTACTCTACTCCTTAATATTTAGTTTTAAAAGTTTTTCAACTTTATCAATCAATGTTTCAGGTGAAATTGGTTTTTCAACAAAGTCATCAACCGGAACCATTTCACCAGCTTCAAACTCCAATCCCAATGTTTTAGAGACAGAAGTATACATTAAAATTGGAGTTTCTATTTTTTCTCTTCGAAATTTTTGAGCGAGAAAGAAACCATCATCCGGCTCGTTCATCATAACATCGAGAATGATTAAATCGGGTTTTTGTTCAACAACGATTTTATAACCGTCGTCAGGATTATTTGCTGTGATCACTTCATATCCTTTTGAAGAAAGGACTATCTTGCTTGCATCAATGATATCAGGATCATCGTCTATAATAGCTATTTTAGGCATGTTATCACCTGGGAAAATAATAAATTATACTAATTAATTGGTTTTTGCCATCGGCAAATCAACATAATAAATGCCACAATTATTCAATGTGAATCATCTTTTTAAGTTAATTAAACTTAATATTTAATACTTTATTTCTTAATTATAAGAAAGAAAATTTCTTAATTGAGAAAGGATTTCAATGGTTTTTTAATGTACTTGCCGAATATGAAATAATGACGATTGTTAAAACTTTTACAAGATATACTCTTTACTTATTAAATAAGTTTTTATAGATTAATTACAATTTTTAAGCGAGGTGATTAAATGATTAGAATGTCATATACTTTTCTGCTTGTATGACTATAAATAAATTAGAATTAATGTTGCAAGAATAATTCCGAACAAACCTTGAGTTATTACTTGAGTTTTGGAAAGAGTTTTAAATATCATACCAAGTGGAGTCCATCGAAGCCAGGTCCATTTTTCAGGAAGTTTCATTCGAAGGAAAACATAATATAAAATATCCTGTACACCAAAGACTTTGAGAACAGCTGATGAAAAAGCAACAATGGGATTAAACAAAACAGCAATTAAAATTAATAGAGTTAAATCAAACATAAGTTGCGTCACACGATATGATCGTATGATTACCTTCTCCGGCATTATTTTACTTCGTCTTATAAGAGTAAAGTGATAACCTAGAATATCATACAGATTTGATGTAAGAATGAAAAAAACGGGAACAAAGTAAATACTAATAAACATTGTTGCTCCGGAAAGAATGACCAACAACAAATTCAATCCGACAAGCTTATATTTTAAAATATTTAAAATTTCTTTCATCCTAATTTGAAATATATAAAGAAGTGTCTGAAATCTGGATGGGAAATAGAAGGTTATTAATAATATTATTTCTAAATATTATTTTCCTGGTGATTTATAATATAAGGAAGGTAAACTCTAAAAGTTGTTCCTTCACCATATACGGATTCAACTTCAATATATCCGGCATATGAATCAACAATTCTTTTTACAATTGATAATCCCAAACCTGTTCCACCAATATTTTTTGTTTTTTCATTTTTTGCTCTAAAAAATTCGTTAAATAGTTTTTCTTTTTCTTCAGGCTTTAATCCTATTCCACTGTCTTTTATTTCTGAAACAATAAAATTACCCGAAGATTTTATAGTAATACTTATTTGCCCTCTTTCATTATTATATTTTATTGCATTTGAAATGAGATTAAGAAACAACCTGTTTATCTCATCGGCATCAGCTTTGATGGTGTTAAGATCATTTTCAAAGTGGAAATTAACTTCAAGTCCTTTGTTTTTAATATCAATTTGAAATAGTTCAAGCGCCGATTTAATTACCTCCGGAATGTTAATACTTACAATTTCTTTTCTTACTGTTTTAAGCTCCATTCGGGAGATATCAAGAAGATCGTTAACCATCTTTAATAAACCATCTAGTCTTATCATTGATCTTTTTAAATAGTCTTTTCTTTGATCTTCATTCAGTTTTATTGAATCATCATCAAACAGATTCAGAAACCCATACACAGCGGCAATAGGTGACTTAAGTTCGTGCGAAACCATTGAAACGAATTGTGATTTAACTAGTTCGATTCTCTTAAATTCTGTTATGTCCTTAAATACAACGACAACACCTGCCAGGTTAGCCCCTGGATGATAAACCGGTGAAGCAGTTGCTTCAATAAAAAATTCTTTGTTTATTTTAAGCTCAAGCTGAATGGTATATGATTTATTTTCGGCAATTTCAGCATTTAGAAATTTATTTATCAGATCGAGAATTTCTGGGTGAAGTTTATCCAGGATATATTCTTCAACAACAATTTTCTGAAGTTCAAGAAATCTTAATGTGGATGGATTAAATAAAACGGCAAGTCCTTCTTTATTAACGACAAGAACTCCATCGGTTATTGAGTTTACAATTGTGTTGAGTCTTGTTTTTTCAAATGCAACTTCAAGTAATCTCTCTTCGCGTTCCTTTTTCCATTTTTCTGCTTCAATAAGCAAAAGACGTTTCTGATATCCTTCTTTTAAATGTTGAATTAATTCTTCAGGTGTAAATGGTTTTGGGATATAACTGTAGGCACCAATTTTAGTTGACTCAATTGCAGTATCATAGCTTGCATAAGCTGTTGCAATGAAGCAGACGGTATTTGGATATTTTTCCCTAATACGCGTTAATACTTCAAGTCCGTTTATGTCAGGCATCTTAAGATCAATAATAGCCAGATCAAACTCCTGGGTAGTGCCATATTGAATTCCCTCTGTTCCATTTTCGGCGGTTGTAACATTATAACCTTCGCCAGTTAAAAGTCTTTTTGCACCATTCCGAAGACCTTTTTCATCGTCTACAATAAGAACAGTAGGTTTATAATTATTATCCATTATACAACTTGGTGATTGAAAATGTTACGAATTAAAAGTTAAGATCCTTTAAAATGATGTTGCCTATAATAGTTTTCTATTTTTTCAATAAGATCATCAATAACAACAGGCTTGTGAATGATTTCATCGACTTTTATCCATTCCTTTTCTTCATCCGTTGCAGAACTGAATTTAAATCCGGTATCATAAGCCGCAGATGTAAGCATAAATACAGGTATATTTTTCCCGTGTTCATCCTTTTTTATTTTGTAGCAAAGAATAAATCCTGAATCGTGCTGTTCCATAATCAGATCAATTACTGCAGCATCGGGCTTTTCTTTTTTAAATAGTTCCCACCCGTCATTTGAATTATCTGATGTTACAACTTTGTAGCCATTTGATTCAAATAATACTTTGTGCTGCTCAAGCAGATCAAGATCATCATCTACCAGTAATATTTTTTTTGTTTTTGTTTCTGACATTTATATAACTCCTTTAATATTTCCAGACCTGATTACTTCCAGATTCTTTGGCAATTTAACTGTGAATTTTGTCCCTCTATCAATTTCACTTGTAAAGGTTATTCCTCCCCTGTGCATTTTAATTATTCCGTAAGAAATAGCTAAGCCTAAACCTGTTCCTTTACCAATGCTTTTGGTTGTAAAAAACGGAGTAAAAACTTTTCCGTAATTTTCTTTTGGAATTCCTTTTCCAGTATCTTCAAACTCAATAGTCACTTCACTGTTAGATTCACAAAGCGAAATTTTTAGCTCCTTTTCTTCAAAATCCTGCATTGCATCACAGGCATTGTTCATAATATTTACAAACACCTGTCTTAATTGTTCTTCATCGCCCATAACAAAACAGTTTTCATTAAGATTAGAAGTAAATAAAATATTTTTGCTTACAGGATTCTGAGACATAAGTTTAATTACTCCAGACAATAATTCTGTAAGATCAAACTGTTTACTCTGAAGCTTACCTTGTCTTGCAAAATCTAAAAGATTTGTAACTATATTTTTGCATCTCTTTGCTTCTTCAATAATAAGATCGACATCTTCAATGGTTTGGTCTCTATTAAAAATCTTTTCAATATCTTTTTTTAGCATTGACGAATAAAGCAGAATTGTACCGAGGGGATTATTCAATTCGTGGGCTACTCCAGCAGCAAGCTGTCCTATTGAAGCAAGCTTTTCGGCAATCTTTAGTTGTTCCTGAGTGTTACTCAGATTAGTATATGCCTCATCAAGCTGATCAATAAGAAACGGCAGACACATTTCTTTCTCAGCCAAACCTTTAGCGATTGCAATTGCATATTCACGGCAACTTAAATAACCACACGCACCGCAGTTTAATTCATCTTTAACAGTAAATTTTTTAGTCTCTGCAAGAATCATCTTTATCTGTTCTTCATCCGGCATTGGTCTGCGTTGGTTATCAAGACTAAAGCTTCTCTTAATATCTAATTTTCTTGCATTATATAAATTGCTTTTCCAGACTTTTTTATCTGTTGAATGAAGTTTTTCATCAATATAATTAATAACTTTTTCACGTCGTGCATAATGGTTCAGTTCAGTATCAATAGCAGGACCACTGATACATCCCTCACAAAACAGAATATCTGTAAACTTTGCATTGATGTGATTATTTGCTATTTCTTCAATTATCTCAAGGACCTTTTTCTTTCCTTCAACAACAATTATATCTTTCTCAAGTATATCATCACTTATATCTGTTGTTTTTAGAAGTCCACCAGCAAGCGGATAAGCTTTACCCATCATTGCATGAGGTTCATTAAAATCACTTTCTTCAAGCTCATTTACAACAATATCTTTCTCTTTAAATATTTCTTTTAATTCAGTAAATGTAAGTACGGCATCAATTATTCCCGCAACATCATCATCTTCAGCTTCTTTCTTCTTTGCAACACAAGGACCTATGAAAACTATTTTTACATCACCGGATTCCTGCTTCAAATATCTGCCCAATGCAATCATCGGTGAAACAACCTGGGCTAGATTTGGAACTAACTGCTGATAATATTTTTGAATAAAACTAACTACGGCAGGGCAAGCAGAACTGATTATAGTTTTTCCGTTGTCGTTATGAATTTCCTGCATATATTCATTCGCAATAAGATCAGCGCCAAAAGCAGTTTCTATAACTCTGTCGAAACCAACTTTTTTTAAGGCAGTTGGGACTTTCCTATAATCATCAGGAAATGAAGCAGCAAAAGAAGGAGCAACAATAGCAACTGCATTCTTCTCTTTAAGAAGTTGAAAAACATTATCAATCTCAGAAAAGATTTGTTTAGCATCCTGTGAACAGACCTTAACACAATGTCCGCAGGCAATACATCTTTCATAAAGAACCTGTGCCTGTCCGTCAATAACACGGATTGCTTTTGCAGGACATTCCCGGATGCAAGAATAGCATCGCTTACATCGGTCTGTTATTGTACTTACTATTATGTTATTCATTTATTTCTTAATGCTTCTTAGTACCCTTTGTACATTACGTTAAAAAAAGTGATTAAACACTAAGATCAATTAGTTTCTTAATAACTTTTTCTTGTCAAAATATTCTGTATGAAGAATCTCGTGAGCTTTATGTGAATTCGGCTCACCAAAAAATTCTTTATACAAAGTCTGTACCGATTCGTTTTCGTGTGATCTTCTTGATTTTGCATTCGCATCAATCTGATAGAGAACTTTAACTCGCTTCAGTATTTTTTCTGGTTTCTGATGAATTGGTTGTCCGCCGCCGTTTATGCATCCGCCGGGACAAGCCATAACTTCAATGAAATGATGTTTGGAAGTTCCTGTCTGAACTTGGTCAAGTATTGGTTTTACATTTCCTATTCCGTTTACAACTGCGATGTTAACCATTATATCACCAATTGAAATTGAAGCTTCTTTAACTCCTTCCATTCCGCGAATTTCTTCAAACTCAAACTTCTCTAATTCTTTACCTGTGAGTTTAAAATAACCGGTTCGTAAAGCTGCTTCCATCACACCGCCGCTTGTTCCAAATATTGCAGCAGCACCGGTTGATTCTCCGAGTGGATTATCAAACTGATCTTCGGGAAGATCGTTGAAATCTATACCGGCTATTTTGAAGAATCTTACTAATTCTCTTGTTGTAAGAACTGCATCTACATCCGGAAGAACATCTTCCTTGAGTTCCGGTCTGGCAGATTCATACTTCTTTACAGTACAAGGCATAATTGAAACAACAAACATATCGCTAGGATCAATTCCCATTTTCTTTGCATAGTATGTTTTAAGAACAGCCCCTTCCATTTCGTGCGGAGATTTACAGCTTGAAACATGATTTAATATTTCAGGTCTGTTCATTTCAACATATTTAACCCAGCCCGGGCAGCAGCTTGTGAACATCGGAAGTATACCGCCGGTCTGAACTCTGTTTATAAGCTCACTTGCTTCCTCCATTATCGTTAAATCAGCAGCGAAGTTAGTATCAAAAACTTTTTTAAACCCAAGTCTTCGTAATCCATTAACAATCAATCCGGTCACATCTGTACCGAGAGGCATATTGTATTCTTCGCCAATTGATGCACGAACAGCAGGAGCAACTTGAACTATACAATATTTCTTTCTGTCGTAAAGTGCAGTGGCAACTTCTTTGATATTGCTCTTTTCTCGTAGAGCTGCAGTTGGACAAACAAGAATACACTGTCCGCACAAAATACAATCGCTAACATTCAATCCTTTATTATAAGGTGTAGTAACGATTGATGAAAAACCCCGGTTCGTAAAATCAATCGCCCCAATGTTCTGAACTTCGTGGCAAACACGAACACATCTTCCGCAAAGAATACATTTTGCCGGATCCCGTTCCATTGAAGCACTTGATATATCAATTGTATGTGATTTCGTTTCACCGACAAATCTATGCTCTCTTATTCCATATTGTTCGGATAAATCCTGAAGCTCACAGTTTTTATTACGAATGCATATAAGGCAATCCTGCGGATGGTTTTCAATAAGAAGTTCAACAATGGTTTTTCTTGCTTTGCGAACTCTTGGGGAATTTGTTTCAATAACCATTCCTTCCTGAACAGGAAAAGCGCACGAAGGAGTTAATCCTTTCATCCCTTCGACTTCAACCGCGCATATTCTGCACGCACCGGTTGGTTCTAAATATTTTAAGTGACATAATGTCGGTATTAATATTCCAACTGATTTCGCAGCGTCAAGAATTGTCATTCCCTGTTCTGCATTAACTTTTATTCCATCTATAGTTAGCTGTACCATTAAATTCTCCAAAATCAATTTACGTTGATAGCATCGAAGCGACATGTCTCGAAGCACATTCCGCACTGAATGCATTTATCTTCAACTATGTAATGAGCCTGACTTTTTTCACCAACAATAGCACCGGTTGAGCAAACTTTAACACATAATCCGCAGCCTGAGCAAATATTGTTATCAATTGTAAATGTTAATAACTCTTTACAAACGCCGGCAGAACACTTTCTTTCATATAAGTGTTCTTCGTATTCGTCTTTGAAATATTTTAAACCAGATAAAACAGGATTCGGAGCAGATTGTCCAAGTCCGCAAAGTGATGTGTCTTTAATTACATCTGCCAATCTCTGCAAGTGAACAATACCTTTAAATCTTTGAAGCTGTGAAAGTTTGTTCCCGTTCCCTTTATAACTATGTGGAATTCGTTCAATTATTTCCAACATTCTTTTTGTTCCTTCACGGCAGGGAACACATTTACCACAACTCTCTTCCTGAATAAATGTTAAAAAGTATTTTGCTACATCAACCATACAGGTTTCTTCGTCCATTACAACAAAACCACCTGAACCCATCATTGCGCCGACCTCCTTAAGCGATTCATAATCAACAGGAGTGTCAATAATACTTTCGGGTAAACATCCACCGGAAGGACCACCAATCTGAACCGCTTTAAATTCTTTGCTATCTGGAATACCGCCACCTATTTTGAATACAACATCACGAAGAGAAATTCCCATTGGTATTTCAACAAGCCCGGTGTTCTTAATGTTTCCGCTGAGTGCAAAAACTTTTGTGCCTTTACTTGTTTCAGTTCCAATAGAAGAATACTTTTGATATCCCATCATAATGATTGCTGTTACATTGGCAAAAGTTTCAACATTATTAATAACAGTGGGTTTACCAAATAATCCTGATGTAGTAGGATAAGGCGGTCGTGGTTTAGGCATTCCGCGTTTTCCTTCTATCGAACCCATTAAAGCAGTTTCTTCACCACAAACAAATGCACCCGCACCTTTTTTAATTTTAATTTCAAAATCAAATTTTCTATTCAGTATATTTTTTCCTAGCAATCCATATTTTTTGCAAAGGTTAATTGAGTTTTGAAGTCTTTCGATTGCCAGCGGATATTCTGCACGACAATATATATAAGCGACCGAAGCACCGATTGCATAACCGCCTATCATTATTCCTTCTATGACACGGAAAGGATCACTTTCAAGTAATGATCTGTCCATAAAAGCACCCGGATCACCTTCATCGGCATTACAGATGATATACTTCTGATCTGATTTTTCTGTCATAGCCATTTCCCACTTTCTTCCTGTTGGGAAACCGCCGCCCCCTCTTCCTCTTAATCCTGCATCGATAACTTCTTTGACAACATCTCCTGGTTTCATTAATCCTAACACTTTATCTAGAGCCTTGAAGCCATCATAAGAAAGATAAGTGTCTATTGAAGTCGGATTAATTATTCCACAATTAGCTAGCACAACTTTTAATTGATGCTCAAAGAATGGATTACTATTTATATGTTTAATACTTGAATCAGAAGTTCCATGAGAACCCAGCAATTTTTCTTTATAAATTTTTTCTTCAACTATTGTAGTATGAATAAATTTTGAGACATCTTTAACTGTGAGTTCACAATAAGATATTCTGTCTTTACCAGGAAGTTTAACATCCACTATCGGTTCAACAGCGCAGTAACCGATGCAACCTGTACTTTCAATAATTGCATCGATGTTCATTTTTTTTAGTTCAGCTTCAATCGCTTCTTTAACTTTACCCGCACCGGAAGCAAGTCCACAAGTTCCCATTCCGATAATAATTATTGGAAATGTAAGTTCTTCATATCTTAAATGTCTTTTAAGTGCTTTAATATTGTCAATGCATTCCTGATCTTGGTGGCAAAGCGGGCCTTCTGAACAACATTGAATGAAATGTTCACACGATTTTTCAGGTGAGTGCCAGCATTTTTCACAGCAAAGACCCAATAAATTTTTCATGACTTAACCTCTGTACTCGCTGTTACTTTAGGTGATCTATATTTCTTGAGAATTTTAGGAATATCTTTTACAGCTATTCTTCCGTGATAATCCTCATTAACAAGAATAACAGGTGCAATACTGCAAGCACCGATGCAGTTAACAACTTCCAAAGTAAATTTTTTATCTCGGGTTGTTTCACCAGCCTTTACTTTGAATTCATTCTCAAGAGCGAAAAGAATGTTTGCCGAATTCTTTACATGGCAGGCAGTTCCTCTGCAGACACGAACTATATTCTCACCTAAAGGAGTTAATCTAAACTGATTGTAAAATGTTGCCACTCCGTATACTCTGCTAAGCGGCATTTCAACATAGTCCGCAATATCTATTAAGGCATTTTCCGGGAGGTAACCGTATATTGTTTGGATTTCCTGTAATAATGGTATCAAACTGCTTTTATCATTTTTTTGATGGTTTTCAAATATTTTCTTGTGCATTTGTCCTCAATAAGTAAAATTGTCACAATGACATTCACATATAAAATGCCAGAGTTATTAAAAGGAAAACGGTTTTTAAGTGATGGATTTCAAATAACATTAAACGATTGGCAAATAATAATTCTTGTATTTGAGAAGCAGTTTATTGAAAAATGGAACAAGCGTGTGATGCAAGACAAAGATAATGCTTTGTTATAGAAAGAATGAATTAATTGATTAACTAATTTTCATTTTTCCCCATTCAACTAAGGCTTCAGTAAAAAGCGTCAGTGTCCTTGGAAGTGCATTATTCACATACGAAGAAAGTATACCGTTGTTTACAACTGGAACATTAATTAGCATCGCTTCATTTAACCGAGTTTGCATTGCACGTTTTGTTAGTTTACATCCATCGCAATGAACAACAAATTTATATTCAAACAGATTTTCCGGAAGATTTTCACTTTGTACCAAATCAAAGTTCAATTCTTTTTGCGAATGATTGCAAAGCCAGTTCTTAATTTTTGTTTTTCCATTATTTGGATGATTGGAGCACGCCTCGGCGAATAATACTCTATCATTTTTCTTAAGTTTATTAACCGTCTTTAACCCTCTTATAAAAAAAGGAAGATCTGATTTCTGAAAAGCAATCAGAATTGAGAATGTTGTGACTTTAACTTTTTCAGATACGAGTGAAACAATACTATTCACTAAATGACTTTCCGTTATTATCAGATCAGGGGACGATTTTAGATTATCCAAAGTTTCCTGAAGTTCAATATCCTTACAAACAACTACTTTCGTACCTTTATTAAAACCTTCTCTTATTATTTGAATGTGAGATGAAAGTAATTTATTCTGTTCTTCAGAAAAGTCGGACGGAAAGACCAGTATTACAATTTCATTGGACCTGACTACGTTTTTTAATGATAGAGTTTCGTCTTTCTGAGGAAGCATTCTTATCATTTTGCGTTTGAGTTCTTCGAAACCAACATTTTCTTTACACGAGACTTCAAAATGAATAATACGCAATTCTTTTAATTCATCAAGTAGTTCCGCATTTATACCAAGCTCAATTTTATTAACTACAATTAAATAGCCAACCTCTATTTTATCAAGGTAAGCTATTAGTTCTCTTTCTTTACTGGAAAGTTGAACGCGTGCATCAACAAGTAGTAATACAAAATCTGCTGAAGAAATTGTTTTAATGGTTTGAGTAATTCTTCTGCTGCCAAGTTCACCGTCATCGTCAATGCCGGCAGTATCTACAATTAGAACAGGTCCGTAAGGCAGAAGCCCGAGGGGGTTCTCAATTGGATTAGTAGTTGTTCCGGCAATTTCACTTACTGCAGTTACTTCTTGACCAATTAATTTGTTCACAAATCGTGATTTTCCCACATTTCTTCTTCCCACAATAGCAATCTGCGGACGATATGATGAAGGTGATGGGTTCAATTCTCTCCTGATTAACTCAATTTGTTTGAAGGAATCCGAGTAATCAAATTCCTTCTTAACCAGAAATTAGCCCAAAAAGTGTTCCATCTAATAAAAATTTATCAGATGGAAAAAACAATTGATTTAACACGATAAAATTATTTCACAATTGTTCAGTAATTCTAATTACAAAAAATGGTTTCTCTGTTTTAGGAATCCGAGAATGTTAAAAAAATTAATAAATGAGTATGAACTTGATTTATAAAGAACCTTTCGTTGTAAAATGACTTTCACCATAAGTTTCGGATTTATACGAATAGGTTTATAAATGTGCCCGCAGAAATTCACTTTAAATTAAGAAATTGTTATAACTCAGACTTTCTTAGTGATATTCTTGACAACAATGTGGCTAAAATTGTAATATTAACACTTAGATTAGAAAGATTCGACCAAAATACTATAACGGTCGGATATTTTTCTTTTGCTATTACACAGGTTTGCACCCTTCAAAAGGTTGATGCACCTTATGTATCACGTTAAATTTGAACGTTCAATTTTGTTCACAAACTAAGAGGTATCTTTTTGAGATCATTCGTAAAGTTATTTTTATTTTTAATGATGATTGCTCTTGTTGGTTTTACCATAGTATCTAATGAAGATGATGAAATAAGTGCATCCGAGGCAAATGATGATTTGATCTCCGAGACTATCGAGTTAAATCCTGTTAATTTTTCGGTGGTAACTTTAACTGAATTAGGGACTATGAAATCATCCTGGTACGGACCAGGTTTTCACGGAAAAAAGACAGCAAACGGTGAAATTTATGACCAAATGTCATTAACCGCCGCTCATAAAAGCTTAAAATTTGGAACTCTTCTTAAAGTAACCAATCCAAGAAACAGTAAATCTGTTGTGGTTAGAATCAATGATCGAGGTCCATATATCGAAGGTCGTGACCTTGACCTTTCCAAAGCTGCTGCTATGGAATTAGGACTCATGAGAAGAGGTGTGGCAAAGATGAAGATTGAGAAAATTCGTGTGAACGATATAAGCTCACCAATAATTGCCATAAATTAACTAAATCCTTTCATTTCTATAATTTAACCGCATCACAAATGCGGTTTTTTCATTTTAAAGGCACTACTTTTGATTAAATGTAGATTAAAATATGTCTTATAAACAAATTCTTACAATAATGGAGATATAATGCGAATCAAAATCACTCTTTCTGCTTTATTAGTGGTATTATTTACCTCTGTTACTTTTTCACAAATCTCATTTAAAGTAGGTGCAGGTGCCGGTTATGTTATACCTGCCGGTGACTATGGTGGAAGTATTCAGGATTTTTACTTGGGAACAAAATATGGTCTCAGCAGCGGCTATAATTTCCACCTAAAAGCAAAAGCATCTTTGTTTACTTTTGCAGTAAAAGGTGAAATCGACTACTCGTCTTTCAGCAATAAAGAAGAGTGGGAGCCAGATAAAGAAGAGGAGGTTATTCAAAAAATTCTTTCGTTCAGGTTAGGACCAGAATTCAGGTTTGATATACCGCTAATGCCAATTACTCCTTATGTTGATGCTTATATGTCTTTGAACACCATTTCCGGATCGTTTCAGTTTAAAAGTCGACCTGATGGATTACCAAGTGATAAAATTGATATAGAATCTGCGTCAAGAATAGGGCTTGGATTTGGAGGTGGAGCAGAAATCACAATAGGTCCAATGATGTTCTTAGATTTAGGAATTCATTACAACCTGGTTAATCTTTTAGGAAAAGAATATAAGACTTTTGATAATGCGACTCGCATAGATGCATATAAATACCTTAATGATGATAAAGATCCTCTTTTCGGTGTTGGAGATGAAAATATTGTATCGGATTCAAGATCGATCAGTAATCTGCAGTTTACAGCTACTATACTAATCGGATTTTAATTCGTGAATCGTTCTAAAAAAGTTTGACTGTCATTTAAAGAACCTCTCCATTGAAGTGGAGGGGTTTTTTATTTCACCTTATCTCTATCCATTATTAAAAACAATTCTTTATTTTTGAATAGCGTTTGAATTAAAGTAGCTGCAGACTTTATGTCTGCGTTCAAGTTTTATCATCAAATTCAATATTTATTATGAAATTAAATCTCGGTTGCGGAAAGAATATAAAAGAAGGCTACATAAATCTTGATATTGTGGATTACGGCAGAAACCAGATTCATGATATAAACAAATTCCCCTACCCTTTTACGGATAATCATTTCGATGAAATACTTGCTTCTCATATTCTTGAGCATGTCGATAACTTTAACAAAACTATTACTGAGCTATATCGTATTCTAAAACCAAACGGAATCCTTATTGTATATGCTCCATTCTTTCTGAATACAAAATATTTTGGTGATCCAGACCATAAAATTCCTTTCTCAATCCGAACCTTTGATAATTATGAATACATCGGTAACCGAAAGCTTAAGTTTTATGAAAAATGGAAATTGAATCACCGCACTAACTACGAAACCAGCGCACAGTTTGAAGTTCTTGAGAAGAAATTTATCACTTCCCACTTTACTGCACTAAAATGGATGAATTTTATTGTAAACTTGGAACCGGTTATTTATGAAAGATTCTTTGCGGGACTATTTTCACCGGAAGAGGTTTATTTTAGGTTGAGGGCAGTGAAATGAACTTAAACCGTATTTTAAAATTACACTTCTAAAATAATTTACTAACCTGATTTGTATTGAATAGTTAAGAAAAAATTAACTAAATTTCGCCGCAAATTTCATTCAATAAAACCTTATAAAAATATGAAAAAGTATCAAAAATTTATATTGCCAACCTTATTCGTTGTTCTAATTGCTCTGATTTATTCAGTCTACTTTTCAAAATCGAATGTGCTAGGTTCATTTAGTGATTTTGATGTGAACAACAATGCAGTAAAAGAAATAGTAGTTCAAGTGCTGCCGAATCAAAGCATCAACCAACAGAATGGCCGTTTCTCTTTTATTGTTGCTGATAGAAATGGAAAAACACTTCAGGCTTTTGGTTCTGCAAGTTTACCGCAAGGAATTAGTGAAGCAAAGACAGTTGTCTTAAAAGGACATGTAAATCAAAGCGGTTTTTGCACACACGAAGTTTTGTTTGATTAATTTTAATGAAAAATTTTGAACTCGTATCGAACTATAAACCTTCAGGGGATCAGCCGGAAGCAATTAAACAGTTAGTTGAAGGGATTAACAGGGGCGACAAATTTCAGACTCTCCTCGGTGTTACCGGAAGCGGAAAAACTTTTACAATCTCTAATGTAATTCAGCAAGTTAATAAACCAACATTAATAATTTCACATAATAAAACCCTCGCCGCACAGCTTTATTCCGAATTTAAAGCGTTCTTTCCAAATAATGCGGTTGAGTTTTTTATCAGCTATTACGATTACTATCAGCCGGAAGCCTATGTTGTTTCAAGTGATCTTTACATAGAAAAAGATTTTTCAGTTAATGAAGAAATAGACCGTTTAAGATTAAAGGCAACCACAGCACTTATTGAAGGAAGAAGGGATGTAATAATTGTTGCAAGTGTAAGCTGTATTTACGGTATCGGTGCGCCTGATGAATATGCCAAGCAAATCATCTTTGTAAAAAAAGGTGATAAGATTGATAAGAAAAAATTTCTGCGAGAACTTATTAATATTTATTTCACAAGAAATGATGTGGAATTTGGGAGAGGAACTTTTCGTGCCCGCGGTGATGTTGTGGAAATAATTCCCGCTTACCAGTATGAAGAAGGCGTAAGAATAGAATTTTTTGATAATGAGGTCGAAAGAGTTTCTATTATTGATACGATGACCGGTAAAGTTATAAATGAAGTTGAATCGGTTCCGATTTACCCGGCGAAATATTTTGTGACTGACCGCGATAAGATGCAAAAAGCAATTTACAATATTGAAATTGAATTAGAACAACGACTAAAAGATTTAAGAGAGCAAGAAAAATATCTTGAGGCACAAAGATTAGAACAGAGAACAAAGTTTGATGTTGAGATGATGAAAGAAATTGGATACTGTTCAGGCATAGAAAATTATTCCCGTTTTATGGATGGAAGAGAATCCAGTTCAAGACCTTTCAACTTATTCGATTATTTCCCAGATGATTATCTCCTAGTAATTGACGAATCACATGTTACAGTTCCTCAGCTTCGTGCAATGTATAACGGTGACAGGAAAAGAAAAGAAACCCTTGTCGAATACGGTTTCCGTTTACCATCTGCATTAGATAATCGCCCGATGAAGTTTGAAGAAATAGAGAAAATGTTTGAGCAGGTAATTTTTGTAGGCGCAACTCCAAGTGATTATGAACTTGCAAAAAGCGGGGGAGTTGTTGTTGAGCAAATTATTCGTCCAACCGGATTGCTTGATCCTGAAATTGAAGTCCGACCGATAAAGGGACAAATTGATGATCTCATAGGTGAAATAAGAAAACGTGCTGAAAAAAAAGAACGAACTCTGGTTACAACTCTTACTAAAAAAATGGCAGAAGATCTTTCAGATTATCTTGATAAGATTGGCGTTCGGGTTCGTTACATACACAGTGATATTGTTTCACTTGAACGCGTTGAAATTCTTCGCGATTTAAGACTCGGTGAGTTTGATGTGCTTGTAGGAGTAAATCTTTTAAGGGAAGGACTCGATCTTCCAGAGGTTTCGTTAGTTGCAATTATCGACGCCGATAAAGAAGGATTTTTACGGAGTGAAAAATCCCTTATGCAAACTGCAGGAAGAACAGCACGTAATGTTAACGGTAGAGTAATTATGTATGCCGATAAGATTACAGAATCAATGCGTAAAACAATTGAGGTGACGATCAGAAGAAGAAAGCTTCAGCAGGAATACAATGAAGCAAATGGAATTATTCCAACTACAATTTATAAATCTATGGAAGAAATACTATCATCTACTTCCATTGCAGATGTTAGAAGAAAAGATAATAAAGAAACTTTCAGCTTTTTAAAAGTTGCAGAACCGATATTGAAGTATATGAGTAAAGATCAGAAAGAAGATTTAATTGAACAGTTAACCGAACAAATGTATCAAGCAGCAAAAGATCTTGAGTTTGAAAAAGCAGCCAACCTACGAGATGAAATTCAAAAGCTGAAAAAGATGGTAGGATGATTCTCTAAGTTCACAATTTGCGGTTGGCAGCAGAAAAATCATAAATAACTTTTTCCAAAAATAAACCCGATGGTGGTGCTGTAAATTTCGCAGGTTCAGTTGATTTGTTATTCAGATAAAACAAAATATCCTTTTCAGATTTTTTCCCTCGTCCAACTTCAACCAAGACACCAACAATTCTTCTTACCATTTTCCATATAAAATGAGAACCTGAAATTCTGATTAAAATTAAATCGTCTTCTTCTTTTACCTCAATATTATCGACAACAACTTTTGTGGATTTTTCTTCGGGATCATCATCGCTGAAGGATGAAAAATCATTCATTCCAATAAATAATTTTGCTCCTTTTTTAATAGCCTCAACATCCAGTTTATCTTTAACCCACCAAACTTGATTTTTTTCAAATGCATTTCTGCGTTTTGATATTTTATATAAGTAAACTCGTGATTTTGCTGAATGTCGGGCATGAAAGTTTTTATTGGTTTTTTCTATTTCAAGAATATTTATATCGTACGGCAGAAGATCATTTATTTTCATCTTAATTATGTGAGGAGAAAGCATTGTATCCGCATCAAGATGTGCAACTTGACATAAAGCATGAACTCCGCTGTCTGTTCTTCCGGAACCTTGCAGATCGACAAAACTGTTCGCAAATATTTTTTCGCAAGCTTTTATCAATTCACCTTGAACAGTGCGTGCATTATGCTGTTTCTGCCAGCCCGAATAGCGTGTTCCTTCGTATTCAATTAATAGTTTGAACCGTGAAAAACTTTTTATTTTTGATTTAAATGATTGCGAGGGTTTTTTGTAAAATGTATTTTTTGTTCGCTTACTTTTAATCATACTTTTACTCAGCGAAGTTTCACTGATTCCTCAGCATAATCGAAAGGTGTTTCAAAAACTCTTACTTTAATGTGAGAAACATTTTCGGGAAGTGAAGTCTTCTTTATCTCACCCAGAAGATATAAACAAATATTTTCGGCAGTTGCTTGGAAATCCACAACTACTTTTTTTGAATTCATCTTTTCTAAAAATTCAAGAACGATTGTATCGTCTTTATGTACCATAAATGCATGATCAAGTTTTTCAATTATTGGATTGATGATTTTTTCCACATCGTAATAATCTATAATCATTGCATTATCATCGAGTTCGCCTTCAAATTCAACGATCATTTTGTATGAATGACCATGAATGTTTTTGCACTGACCAAAATGCTCAGGTAGTCTGTGTCCCATTTCCCATCTGAATTCTTTTGCAATTTTCATTACACACCTCTCATTTCATGGTGCCAGATATATTTGTGCAGCTGCAGTTGAAATCTAATATTCAATTTATCTTCTATTATCCAATTTACTAAAGTTACAGGTTCAAGTTTTCCGAATACTACGGAAAATATAATTTCACATTTTTCTGTTAATGAATGCTTTAGAATTTGTTCTTTACTCCATTCATAATCTTCCCTATCGCCAATAACAAATTTAACTTCATCGATTGGTTTCAGATACTTTATATTTTCATATAAATTTTTCTTCATCATTCCGCTTGATGGACATTTCAGATCCATAATTATTTTTACGCCTGGATCAATATCTTTAATCGTAAGGCTTCCGCCTGTCTCAATCATTACTTCAAAGCCATCATCACATAATTTTTTCATAAGTTCAAGGCATTCATCCATCTGGACTAAGGGCTCACCGCCGGTAATTTCAACTAGTTTACAATTAAATTTCTTTACTTCTGAAATAACTTCATCGATAGAAAGATCTTTTCCCTCATAAAAGGCATATTCTGTATCGCAGTAAGTACAGCGGAGGTTACAATAGGTCAATCTGACAAAAACGCAGGGCAGTCCGGCTTTGGAGCTTTCACCCTGAATCGAGAAATATATTTCATTTACCTTAAGCATATTTTCTCTGTTTTGGGTCGTTTTTCAAACTTTGACTGTAATTAGGGCTGTTAAATTACTAAAGGAAAATTTGACATCAAATGAGTGAATCTATATATTTGTTCTTCGTTTTTTAACAAAATTAAGGTTTCCAAGGAATGGCGCATCATAAATCGGCTAAGAAAAGAATTAGATCATCTGAAAAAAAGAGAGATGCAAACAAGATGGTTGAGTCTAAGATTCGGACTTACTACAAAAAGACCTTGTCTGCTACGAATAAAGAAGAAGTTGAAAAGTTATACAAAGAAGCTGTCGCTATTCTTGACAGAAGCGTTACAAAAGGTAAGCTTCACTCAAATAATGCTGCAAGAAAAAAATCCAACCTCACGAAACATTTAAATAGTGTTAGTGTTGCTAAATAGCTGAATCAAAATAGTTTTCATTTTAAGGCTCTTGATTTCAAGAGCCTTTTTTATTTTGTACTGAACATTAAGACAAATATTTTTGTTTGTGTCTATGGAGTTTTATTATGTCAAAAAAAATTATTATAACAGGTGCAACCGGATTTATAGGTAAAAAACTATGCAAGGCTTTAGCTGATCGTGGTGATGAAGTAACAATTTTTACAAGAAACATTGAATCAGCAAAGAAGGATTTCCCTTTCATTAAAAGCTTTGTTAAGTGGAATTATAAAAATCCTGATGAGTGGAAATTTCATATAGAGAATAAAGATGCTGTTATTCATCTTGCAGGAGTAAATTTATTTGCAAAAAGATGGAATGAAGATTTTAAAAAACAAATCATCGAATCCAGAAATCTTAGTACAAAGAATCTTGTATTATCTATAAAGGATTGTAAGATCAAACCTGAAGTTTTTATATCCGCGTCAGGTGTTGGATACTATGGCGACAGTGGAGATACATTTGTAGCTGAAGAATCAACCAAAGGAAAAGATTTTCTTTCTGATGTATGTGAAGTCTGGGAACGTGAATCACTAAAAGCTGTTGAATATGGAATCAGAAATGTTCAAATAAGAACCGGATTAGTTTTAAGTCCTGAAGATGGCGCATTAAAACAAATGTTACCAACATTTAAATTTTTTATCGGAGGTCCATTGGGAAATGGAAAGCAGTGGGTTTCATGGTTACATATAGATGATATTGTTGGAATTTATATTCATGCAATTGATAACACAAATTTAAGTGGAACAGTTAACGCTGCATCGCCCAATCCTGTTAAAATGAAAGAATTTGCTAAAACACTAGGAATAGTGCTGCGTCGCCCATCCTTTTTTTCTGTTCCGGAATTCGTAATAAGATTTTCTGTTGGTGAAGCCGCTGATGTTGTGTTATCAGGACAAAGAGTTGATGTTACAAAAATTTTGGACAGTGGATACAAATTTAAATTTGAAAATCTCGGAGGGGCTTTAAACAATTTGTTAAAATGAAAAAGGGCTTCAAACGAAGCCCTTAATAATTCTACGCGAAAATTTTAATACCTATAATAATCAGGTTTGAATGGTCCTTCAACAGAAACACCGATATATTCAGCCTGCTCAGGAGTTAACTCATCTAAGACAACACCGACTTTCTTTAAGTGCAATCTAGCCACTTTTTCATCCAGATGTTTTGGTAAAGTATATACCTGTTTTTCATATTTGTCAGAATGCTTCCAGAGTTCAATCTGCGCAAGAGTTTGATTTGTAAATGAGTTTGACATAACAAATGAAGGATGACCGGTTGCACAGCCAAGATTAACCAATCTACCTTCGGCAAGAACAATAATATCCTTTCCATCAATCGTATATTTATCAACCTGAGGTTTAATTGTGTTCTTAGTCTTACCGTAATTTTTATTCAACCAAGCCATATTAATTTCATGATCAAAGTGTCCTATGTTACAAACAACAGCTTTATCTTTCATAACTTTAAAGTGTCTATCAGTTACAACATTTTTATTTCCTGTTGCAGTAACAATAATATCTGCTTCTTTAACAGCATCATCCATTTTCTTTACTTCATATCCTTCCATAGCTGCCTGAAGTGCACATATCGGATCGATTTCGGTAACAATCACTCTAACATTGGCATTCTTCAACGATTCGGCGGAACCTTTTCCGACATCTCCGAAACCAGCTACAACGGCAACTTTACCTGCAAGCATTAAATCAGTTGCTCTTCGCAAAGCATCAACCAAAGATTCGCGGCATCCGTATTTATTATCAAACTTAGATTTTGTTACAGAGTCATTGACATTTATTGCAGGTATTGGAAGTGTTCCATCCTTCATTCTTTCATATAATCGATGAACACCAGTCGTAGTCTCTTCTGAAACACCTTTTATACCGACAGCAAGTTCAGGATAATTATCAAAAACCATGTTTGTCAAATCACCACCGTCATCAAGGATCATATTTAATGGTTTGCTCTCATCTCCGAAGAATAATGTCTGTTCAATACACCAGTTAAATTCATCTTCGTTCATACCTTTCCAGGCAAAAACAGGAACTCCTTTAGCGGCAATTGCAGCAGCAGCATGATCCTGAGTTGAAAAGATATTACAGGAAGACCAGCGAACTTCAGCACCAAGATCAATTAGTGTTTCAATTAATACAGCTGTTTGAATAGTCATATGCAGACAGCCTGCAATTCTTGCATTTTTCAATGGTTTTTTATCTTTAAATTCTTCTCTCAAAGACATCAATCCGGGCATTTCAGCTTCTGCAAGTTCCATTTCTTTTCGTCCCCATTCAGCAAGTGAAATATCTTTTACTTTGTAAGGAAGTGACAAATCAATTTTCTTATCTAACACAACACTCATTATAATTTAACCTTTACTTTGTTTTTAATTCAACTACTTAACAATATTAAATTTATTGAAAGTTCAATAAATTAGAAATGATTTTTTTAAGCATACTTTTTAAATACCGGGACGAGATCTGTTTTTTCCCAGGTAAACTCTTCTTCTGTCCTTCCGAAATGACCATAAGCAGCAGTTTTTTGATATATCGGTCTTCTAAGATTTAATCTATCAATTATTCCAAGTGGAGTAAGATTAACTTCTTTCTGAATCATTTTAGATATTTCAAAATCAGGAATAATCCCGGTTCCTTTAGTATCGATATAAATAGAAACTGGTTCTGCGACACCAATTGCATAAGCAAGCTGAACAAGACATTCTGTTGCTAGTCCCGCCGCAACAACATTCTTAGCAATATGTCTGGCGGCATAAGTGGCAGAGCGATCAACTTTAGAAGGATCTTTACCTGAAAAAGCACCGCCGCCATGAGGAGCCCAACCACCGTAAGTATCAACAATAATTTTTCTTCCCGTTAGTCCGCTATCACCATGAGGACCACCAATTTCAAATCTTCCGGTTGGATTAACATAATACTTTGTTTTATCATCAAGAAATTCAGCAGGAATGATTGGTTTAATTACCTGCTCAATAACATCTTCTTTAATTTTCTTCTGACTTGCATCTGCGTCATGCTGTGTTGAAACTACAACAGCATCAACTCTTACAGGTTTTTTATTGTCGTCATATTCCACAGTTACCTGTGATTTAGAATCAGGTCTTAAATATGGCATTACACCATTGTACCCTTTTCTGATATCAGCAAGTTTTTTGACAAGTTTATGCGCATACATAATAGGCATCGGCATAAGTTCGGGCGTTTGATCGCAAGCATAGCCAAACATTATTCCCTGATCTCCTGCACCGCCTCTATCAACTCCCATTGCAATATCTGGTGACTGAGAATGAATTGCATTAAGAACTGAACATGATTCAGCATCAAACTTATAATCAGCACTTGTATAACCTATTTTTTTAACTGTAGCACGAACTACATCCTGAACTTCTACATAAGATTTTGTTGTGACTTCTCCACCGACTAAAACTAATCCGGTTGTTACAAATGTTTCGCAGGCAACTCTTGCATTGGGATCATCTTTAATTATTGCATCAAGAATTCCATCGGAAATTGCATCGGCTACTTTATCGGGATGACCTTCTGAAACCGATTCAGATGTGAATAAAAACGACATAACTATTTATCCTTAAAATGAATTTTATTGTTCAATTATGAATTTCGAGTGCCAAATTTAGCCAATCTCATCATGATATACAAAAATATTTTAGGTGGATTTTGCTATCTTTATTCCAATCTTAAATTAAATAAAAAACAAAATAATGAGTTAATTCCAATGTTTACCAGGATCACAAAACTATTTGACATACAGCATCCCATCATTCAAGCTGGAATGGTTTGGGTTTCCGGCTGGAAGCTTGCTTCAGCAGTTTCAAATTGTGGTGGACTCGGTTTGATCGGTTCCGGATCAATGAAACCCGATTTGCTAAAAGAACACATACAAAAATGTAAAGCTGCGTCGGATAAACCGTTTGGTGTAAATATTCCGTTACTCCGTAGAGATGCTGATGAACTTGTGAGAGTGACAATAGATGAAAGAGTAAAAATTGTTTTTACATCTGCTGGGCATCCAAAAAAATATGCTGCCTTATTAAAAGAAAATGGAATTAAACTTGTCCACGTTGTACCAAATATTAAGTACGGATTAAAAGCACAGGAAGCCGGATGTGATGCGGTCGTCGGTGAAGGTGTTGAAGCAGGTGGACATAACGGAGCAGATCAGCTCACAACCTTCGCACTTATTCCTCAGCTTGTTGATTCCCTCGATATTCCTGTTATTGCAGCAGGTGGAATTGCTGATGGCAGAGGAATATTAGCCGCGCTTTCATTAGGCGCCGAAGGTGCACAAATCGGAACGCGCTTTGCTGCTACTGTTGAGTCATCTGCTCACGATAATTATAAAAGTAGAATTGTTGTATCCGGTGATGTTGATACTGTGCTTGCATTTCGTAAAATAGGATTGGTTAGAATGATGAAAAATGATTTTGCACTCCGTTCACTTAAAGCAGAATTAGAAGGATGGAGTGAAGAGCAGCTTAAAAACCTTCTCGGAGCAAAACGTGAACGTATTGGCATTTTTGAAGGCGATGAAAATGAAGGAGCAATGGAAGCCGGCCAAGGTATCGGTTTGATTAAGGATATTCCGACTGTTAAAGATTTGTTTGAAAGATTGTTAAGGGAATTTGAAGAAGCATATAATAAAATTAAGACAAAAGAACATAGATGACACAAATTTAACGGATTAACACAGATTAAATCCGTTGAACTAGTGTTTTATTTCTCCATTTCAAGATATTTATTTACGACTTCATCAACATTTTTAGCGGTTGGAAAGTATGAATGAATCTTTCTCAAAACTGCTTCTACAACTGCATCGGGACAGCTTGCACCGCTTGTTAAGATTATATCAACTACATTTTTATTTGGGAGAAAATTCTCCGTTACAACTTCTTTGTGTTTCTGAATATTAAAATGACTGATTGACTTATCATTTAAGATCTTCTCTCCAGATGATATGAAATATGTAGGAAGCTTTTCTTCGCACAATTCGACAATATGGGATGTGTTTGAACTGTTGTATCCTCCCACAACAATTGCAATATCAGCCTGTTCTTTTAACAAACCATACGTTGCCTCTTGATTATCGTAGGTTGCATAGCAGAGAGTGTCGCGCGTATCAGCAAAATGTTTCTTAATATTATCTGCACCGTACTTTTTTATCATGGTTTCTTTTAGCAGATCGGCAATTTCCTGGGTTTCTGTTGCAAGCATTGTTGTTTGGTTTACAACTCCAACTTTTATCAAATCTTTTTTTACATCAAATGCTTCGGAATATTTTCCTTCAAACATTTTGAAGAATTCTTCGGCTGGCTTCTCATTTAGTATAAATGATGCAAGTAATTTCGTTTCTTCAATATTTCTTACAATTACAGAAGCTGCATTAGTTTTACTGTGTGAAAATGTAGCGCGTGTTTCTTCATGATAATGTTTGCCGTGAATAATTACGGTGTGATTTTCATCTCCCAGTTGATTGCTTCGATTCCAGACTTTTTCAACAAAAGGACATGTTGTATTATACTTATAAGGATCGATTCCCAATTCATTTAATTTCTTTTCGACTTCCAGAGTTGTTCCAAATGCCGGAATAATAACAATATCATCTTTCGTCAGTTTATCCAAATTAATAATATGATTGCCGGAAGTATCCATTAAAAATTTTACACCAAGCTTTTCAAGATCAGAATTAACACCAGGATTATGAATCATTTCACTTAGTAAAAAAATTCTTTTATCAGGATTTTCTTCAATTGTTTTGTAAGCGATCTCAATTGCATTCTCAACACCATAACAAAATCCAAAGTGACGTGCTAGGTAAAACCTAACCGTACTAAAATCCAGGAATGTTGGAGCAAAATCTTTTTTCCTTGGATCAAGATCTTTGCGTGCGTTTTTTATTCTCGTTATAAACGAACTTCTATAAAAATGTGGTATGTCAAATTTTTTCATAATCTATTTAAATATTTTATTCGTGAGCATAAAGAGAATACAATTAGTTCTTGATGTTTAATTTTTGAAAATCGCTTCCTTTTCAGGACCGGAAATCTGCATATCAAGCACAAAACCCTCTTTTGAGGGTTTATTAAACAAAAAGAAACCAAATACAAAAATGAATACTACTGCATAAAGGTAATTCGCAGTAAGAAAAAAGGCAATCAAACCGAAAAGTCCTGCACCTTCCAGCATTGCCCAGCAAATAATTTTGAACATGCGATATCTAGCCATCTTATCATTAAGAGAATCATTTGGAGAAACTTTCATTAAATTCTGATTATAAACAAGTATGGATAAAAACATCATAATCATACCAAAAGATGGAACGACAAAAAGAAATATACTATCCAGTTCCTTATTAAGTTCATTATTTCTACTCTCAATAAGAAAAAGAAAAATTACGAAAATAAAAATTTGTCCTGCTGCTATAGCTAAAAACAAAATATTATTTAACTTAAAGCCCGCATTAAGATTATTTGGCTGACTATTATTCATTTCGATTACCTTATTTAATTTCTTAATTTAACCAGTGGTTTTATATATTTGCATTCCAAATTTAGAGATACAAGATGAATTTATCAGACAAGCTTGAAAAAATAAAATCAAAATACGATCAGATAACGGCTCAGCTTTCAGATCCAGCTTATCTGAATGATTATGAGAAGCTCAAAAACCTTAACAAAGAGCGAAGTAATCTTGAAGAACTTGTAACTGTTTATAATAAGTACTCCTCAGTAATAAAAAATATTATGGGAAATGAAGAGATAATTGATACAGTTAAAGACTCTGAAATGGTTGAACTTGCCGAAACGGAACTTGAAGAGTTGAAAGAGCAAAAAGAAAAACTTGAAGAGGAAATAAAAGTATTGCTTCTTCCAAAAGATCCGAACGATGATAAAGATATTATTATGGAAATTCGCGCTGGTACCGGAGGAGATGAAGCTGCTCTCTTTGCAGGAAACTTATTCAGAATGTATTCCAGGTATGCTGAAATTAGAGGATGGAAAATTGAACTTATCGATTTAAGTGAAACCGGGTTGGGCGGGATAAAAGAAGTAGTTTTTTCTATAAGCGGAAAAAATGTTTACGGTGATTTAAAATTTGAGTCCGGCGTTCACAGAGTACAGCGTGTACCCGATACTGAAGGAAGTGGAAGAGTTCACACTTCAGCAGCTTCGGTAGCTGTTCTTCTTGAAGTTGAAGGTGTAGAAATAGATATTAATCCAAGTGATTTGAAGATTGATATTTTCCGTTCCGGCGGTGCGGGCGGACAGAATGTAAATAAAGTTGAAACTGCTGTTCGAATGACTCATTTACCAACAGGACTTGTTGTTCAGTGCCAGGATGAAAGATCGCAATTAAAAAACAAGTTGAAGGCAATGAAAGTTTTGAAAGCAAGACTCTATGATCTTAAACTAAAGGAACAGAATGAAAAACAATCTGCTAAAAGAAAATCTATGGTTGGAAGCGGAGACAGAAGCGATAAGATCAGAACTTATAATTATCCTCAGAACAGAATTACTGATCACAGAATTGGACTAACATTATATAATCTGGCTAATATTATGGAAGGTCAGATTGATGAATTGGTTGAACAATTAAAACTTACCGATCATGCTGAGAAGCTGCATGCCTCTGAGGAATATTAGTGAATTTTCTTTGAAAATAGCTTGAAATGGAATTAGTGAAATAAATTTCCCACAATATATTTTAGAAACTCAGGTTCTATTGATTGCAATCAAGCTTATATCGTCTTCAAAAGATCCATTACTGAAACTTTTTATTGAATTCTGAATATTTGCTATACAATCCTCACCAACAGATAGTTCTGCTAGCATATTCTTAAAGTTTTCTTCACCGAGCATCACCCCGGCATTATTTCTGGTTTCAATAACTCCATCAGTTATTAAGAAGAGAATATCGTTTGGTTTTAATTCAATTAAAATATCTTGAAAATTGCCTTCTGCAACAAATCCCAATAATAATCCTTTTGATTGAATTTGAGTTATTTCATTGGTTGCGCTATTCTTTAAGAAGAGCGGCATATCACCAGCACCGGAATAATTAATTGTTTTATCTTCTTTATTAATTACTAAAACTGAAAGTGTTGTAAATACTTCGGAAATTTTTGAATCGTTATAAACTGCACTATTAACTTTATCAAGAATTTCACTCGGAGAAAACTTATCAGCGTTTTGAAGAACGCCCCGCAAAGAAGTTCTAACATACCCGGCATAAGCAAATGCAAAATACCAGGCACCCCACTTTTTACCCATAACATCACCTAATATTATAGCTAGATTATTTTTATCCAACTGAAAATAATCTATAAAATCGCCGCCGGGAATTCCTTTAAATGGAATATGCCATTGGTGAATTTTAAATCCCTCGATAACCGGTGCGAAATCAGGTACCACCTTTACTCTAAGGGAACTGGCTGCCTGTTGTAATTCAGATACAATTTTTCTTCGTTCGTTACCGAGACTTTTAATAATCGCAGTTACCTTTGCAACAACAACTTTAGGACCGGCAGTTTTTAAAACATAATCTGTAATTCCAAGATCGTAACCGTCAAGAATATCTTTTTCCTCGCCTTTAGCTGTAAGATAAATAAAAGGAATATTTTTAAAATCATCATCAGCAAGAAGCATCTTTCTGAATTGAAAACCATCGGTTTTGGGCATCATAATATCTGAAATAATAATGTCGGGCACATAATTTTTTATTGCTGCCATAGCTTCATCTACATTTGCTGCAGTGGTACATTCAAATCCGGCTTTATCAAGATTATACTTGAACAATCTTGAAATAGACGGGTCATCATCAACAAAAAGAATTTTAGTTGATCTTTCACTAAAAGATGATGCTAAATTTTTCTTAACACCGTATAGTTTATAAATTTCAGACCTTCTTAGTAATGCCTGAACCTTTATTAAAAGTTCATCAATATCGAAGGGTTTTGTTATAATATCATCACCGCCTACTTCCATAGCCATGGATTTGTCCTGAAGAGAACTTTTTGCAGTAACGAAAACGAAAGGTAGTTGTCTGTGATTTTCATTTTCACGGACTTTTTTACAGAACTCGAATCCATCCATTTCATCCATTGTAACATCACAAAGAACAAGGTCTATGTTTTTTGTTTCAAGCACATTAAAAGCCTGTGATGCGTTCTCAACCTCAATTGAATTATAATCATTCTTTCGAAGGTGATGACCAATCACTTTGCGGATTGTTAGATCGTCATCTATTACCAGGATTGATTTTGATCCGGATGATGCCATGTTATAATATCATAGTAAAAAACAATTTTGCCAATTATTGCAGTAAGAATTCAGATCATACAAATGTCTGCATCAGGAAAAACTATTTACTGCTTCTTCCTGAGTTTTATAGGATTCAAAAACCCTGTACATTCTGGTAAGTTCAAACATCGAATGAACCGAGGGTTGAAATCCAACTAATCTCAGATCACCGCCAGCACTGGTAACTTTTTTAAGAGAAAGGACCAAAGATCCGAGAAAAGTTGAATCAATAAATTCACAGTAGGAGAGATCTACAACTATTTTTTTCCAGCCTTCTTCAATTTCTTTAACAAGAACATCTTTAAAATTATTTGCTTCTTTTAAAGTGGCCCTGAATAAATTAACAGTAATTATTAGTACCTCTCCCTGAACTTCTTTTGAAAATTCCATAATTTCCCTCTGAGATTTTAATTTCTGTTCTCTATATTGTATTTATCCATTAAACGATAAATCGTAGCTCTTCCAAGCTTAAGTTTTTTTGCTACTACTACAATGTTTCCGTTGGTTACTCTTAATGCGTGTCTTATTGCTTCTTCTTTCAATTTTTCAAATGGTAAAATTGTCTCGTCGCTGAACAAAGGACTGCTAGTTTCAACATTTGCACTATCTTCAGTAGCCCGCAGATGCGAAGGTAAATCATCAACATCAATTAAGTTAGAATCAGTTATTATAATACATCTTTCAACAGTATTCTCGACTTCTCTAACATTTCCGGGCCAGTTATATTCGTAAATAATTTTTAATGCACGTTTTGTAAAGCCTTTTATATTCTTATCTAACTTTTCACTGAACTTCTTAATAAAATGCTCGGCCAGTATAAGTATATCACCTCTTCTGCTTCTTAAAGGCGGAATAGATATAGGAAAAGAGTTTAATCTGTAGAAAAGATCTTCCCTGAATTCCTTATTCTCAACGGCATGCTTAAGATCTCTGTTAGTAGCAGAAATAATTCTAACATCCGTTTTTATAAGTTCTGTTCCACCAACTCTTTCAAATTCTTTCTGCTGAATTACACGAAGCAATTTTGCCTGTAAAAGCATTTCAAGGTCACCGACTTCATCTAAAAAGATTGTGCCGCCTCGCGCAATTTCAAACTTTCCTAGCTTTCTTTGATGAGCTCCTGTAAATGCACCTTTTTCATGACCAAATAATTCACTTTCCAAGAGTTCCCTTGGGATAGAAGCACAATTAACCACAACAAATGGTTTATCTTTTCTTATTCCATTATAGTGAATAGCTCTTGCAATTAATTCTTTACCGGTACCGCTTTCTCCGTATATCAGAACGGTTATATCATTGTTCAAGACTTTTGATACAAGTTTAAAAACATCCTGCATTCTACCGTCGGCAGAAATTATATTATCAAAGCTATATTCCTGTTTTACATTCTCCCTAAGATTTTGTAGTTCTTTTGTTAGGTCATAATTTCTTATGGCGTTTTTTATTGATAATTCAAGCTTCTGCTGATCGATCGGTTTGGTAAAATAATCATATGCGCCGAAACGAAGAGAGTCAACAGCAACTTCAATGCTTCCTTGAGCAGAAAGCATAATTACTGGAACATTTTCATCGAATTGTTTAATTTTTTTTAAGGTTTCAATTCCGTTAGCTCCCGGTAACATTATATCGAGCAATATAAGATCTGGTTTTTTACTCAAGTTTTTGATAACATCTTCCCCATTGGAGAAGATTTCAACCTGATATTTCCACTTATCCTTAACCCAATATGAAAGAAGTTTGGATATTGCTTGTTCGTCATCGACAATAAAAATGAGTTTTTCCAAAACAGACCTTAATTTTATCTTTCTTTAATGTTCTTTAATAGTTTAAGAATTACCGTGGTTCCTTTTTTAGGTTCACTCTGAATAGTTATTAATCCTTTGTGTAAATCTACAATTTGTTTCACAAAAACCAATCCTATACCAGTGCCAATCAACTCTGTTTCCTGTCTTCTTCCTTTATAGAACTTCTCAAAAATAAAAGGCATCTCTTTTTCGGGAATGCCAATACCCGTATCTGAAATAATTATTTCAACTTCACGATATAAATTACTAATAATTACAGTTATTCTTCCGCCATAGTCAGTAAACTTAACGGCATTATTCATCAAAGCTTGTATAGCCTGACTAATTCTTTCTTTATCTGCTTCAATGATTATTTTTTCTGTAAGAATTTCCAGAGTAAAAACAATATTCTTTAACTTCGCAAGCTTGCTATGTTCCTCTGCGATTGATTTGGTTAATTCAACTATATCGAACTGAGTTTTATTAAGTGTTATAACTCCTGCTTCCATTCTGGAGAGGTCTAATACATCATTGATAAGTTTTGCAAGTCGTTTTCCTTCGTTAAGTATGATTGAGTTGAACTCCATCCTAAGATCACCGGTCATTTGCGGATCAGAATTAATGGTTTCAGAAAATCCAACAATTGATGCAAGTGGTGTTCGAAGCTCATGAGATATATTTGACACGAATTCGCTTTTCATCCTGTTTAATTCATCCAGCAATGCTTTATGCTGATTTGAACGAGCTCTTTCTACTTTGATTAATCTTTCAGTTTCAATCAATCGAGGCTCCAAATCTTTTAACCTGGACTCAAGCTGTCTTATTATAGTAATGTTTCTTCCCACACCAAGAAGTCCAATTATTCTGTTATCAGAAAAGATTGTTTTAACATTCAAGTCAACATAAACCTTTTTTTCATACTTGGTCATGAATGTCGCTTCAAATTTTCCATCGCTTCTGATTTCAATAATTTTAGATAATTCCGAATTTGTATAATTAAGAGTATCCGTATCGAGAAAATCAGTTAAATGCTTACCAATAAATTCATCAGCTTTGTAATCAAGTAACTCAGCACCATGATTATTTATTGATAAAAAACATCCTTCGTTATCAACAATAAATACAATATCGCCAGAAATTTCATTTAGCTCTCTGAAAAAATCTTTCCAATTCCCCATTTCTAAAAGCTTTAACGATGTTAGTAAAGATCGGTCGGAATTGAAATTGAGTATAAATTTACCTATCGCTTTTATCTGAGAATTAAAAAAGTCTATTTGATATTGAGGAATATTTTGCTGTCTTTCTGAGTGCGAATATGCAATTAGTAAAAAGAAGTTTCGTTCCTTTTTTGAAAGTTTTATTAGTTGATAATGATGCAAGTACCCTTTTTTTTCAATGATCTCACTTTTGAA
This sequence comes from uncultured Ignavibacteriaceae bacterium, assembly GCA_963804005.1. Taxonomy (GTDB): domain Bacteria; phylum Bacteroidota; class Ignavibacteria; order Ignavibacteriales; family Ignavibacteriaceae; genus JAGXRK01. Next base: position 163,945 of record CAWDOP010000014.1, read on the forward strand.
AGATGATTCTACAGTTGCAGAAACATCTTTCTCATCAACAATATGAAGCAATTCATTGACAGAAATTAATATTTCCGACAAGATTTTAGAATTACCTTTACTTGCTAAATTAATAAGTGAATAACCATCAAAGTAAAGAAGAGATGCCTCTTCGGCGGATGTATAATCCTTTAAAAGCGTGAGGATATTTTCAATAAAGTTTAACATTGAATTATTAAGATACCTGGTCAAAATATAATGATTTTGATTTTAAATCAATCATTAAAGAAAAGAAGTTTTTCACAACTCCAGATTGATATATCAATTTTCTATATTTTCTTTCTGCAAGGCTTCATAGTAGCGACGAATGAGGTCTTCAAAATCTTTTTTATAGCCTTCGCGAACTGTACGATTTAATTCGTCTTTAATTTTGTTTTTACCCTGATCTGATGAAAGATTAAGCTCGGTAGGCGATTGCCGAACGATTCTCTGTCCTGTTTCCGATCTTCTTTCTTTTTCAAAATCTCTTTCATTTATAGACCGCTGTGCATCAAGCAGTTTAGATAATATTCTTTCCTGCTTTTGAATTAGGTCATCATCAAGTCGTTCTGTATTCATATCAGTAACAACTTCCTGCATTTGCTTTACAATATTTTCAAGATCAGCAGGAATTTTTTTCGATTCACCGGAAAGTTTTGCTTCTTCATTTAACTGTTCGAGGGATTTTCTTATTAGGTCTTGCTGTTGACCAAGACGCTGAAATTCGGCAAGCTGTTCAGAAGTCATATTTCCCTGTATCATTTGTTGAAGCATTTGTGTCATATTATTCAGAGACATTTGCTGTCCGCCAAGCTGTTGAAGCTGCTGCATTAACGACATCATTCCACCGCCACTGCCACCTTGCATCATTGATTCCATTGAGTTTTTTAACATTGAAGCGGCTTCATTTAAATGCTTCATCGCTTCACCCTGAGTAATTGCTGCAAATGGTCCATTACGGTTTTGCATAGATTGTATCGATACATCCATTTTTTGATTTGCATTACCAAGTGCTTTTCCCATTTCAGGTGAAACAGCAAAAGTTTTTTGAGAGAGATCTGAAAGTTGCTGTAATAAACGATTAAGATTTTGCTTTAGGCTATTTTGCTGTTGTGCATTTTCTGTAAACTGCGATGAATTCGGATCAAGTTTTTCAGATTGTTTCTTTAGTTCTTCCTGTTGCTGAGATAACTTAAGAAGGTTGTCAAGTATTCGCATCATGTCGGTGAGTACCTGCATCTGGCTCTGCTGCATCCTCTGATCTTTCATTTGCTGAAGCATTTCCATCAATTGTTCCATATTCTGACTCAACTGCTGCTGATTCTGTTGTGCCCTCTGCATCTGTTTTTGTTTAATATCTTTTGAAGCTTGTTTAGACAGTTCTTCATTCATTTGTTCCCTGAACTCTTCAAGAAGTTTTTGCATCTCCTCAGACGGCATATCATCTATCTCGCTCATCTTTTCGGAAAGTTCTTCCATATTTCCGGATAGTTTATCCAACTGTTGTGAAATCTCATCCTGCTTTTTACTTAGCTGTTCAGATTTTTTTTGATTATTAGCATCGCTTTGTTTTGTTTGCTCACCTAACTCTTGCTGCTGCTCATTTATTTGTTCTGTTCGTTTCATCAGTTCATCAAACTTTTGTTCAACCTGAATTCTTTTGAGAAGATTAAGAGTCCGTTCGATACTTTTTTTAAAACGCTCTTCATCAATCTTCATATTCTGCATTTCACTCTGGGTCATGTCCCTGTTCATCTGTTCGAGTATATCTCTGAATTTTTCCATCGCCTTTTTCATCTCGTCGCTGGTCAGTTCATTCATCAACTCCTGAAGCTCCATATATTTTTCTAAAGTCTCTTTTGACAAGAGATCATTTTGCTGTAATTCTTGCTGCATCTTCTGAAGATTTTCGCGAACATCACTCATTTTTTCCTGGAGTTCTTCAAACTTATCAAGAGTTTTTTCGATTTTTTCTTTTTCTTCCCACGTTAATTCTTTTTTATCCTGCTTCAAATCCTGATCAATCTTTTCTAAATCTTTTCTTAGCTGTTCTGCTTCTTTAAGGGTTTTACTGAGTTCATCAACAGCTTCATTCTGAACTTTATCAACTTGAGTAAGCAGTTCATCTAATGAAGGCACTCGGACATTGAAGACCGATGTTTTCGCTGACTTAGGTCCAATCACATCGTCATTATCAAAAACCTCTAGGTAGTAAGAATAAATATCATCAACAGCAGGCAGAAGCTGGGTGAGATTCCAGACATAATTAATATCAACTTCTTTTTGTGATGATTGGATTGGAATTTCAATGGAAGTGAATTCTTCCTTTGGCTGTTCATATTTTGATCTCGATAACCTATAATAAAGCAGCAGTTTTGTAAATCCGAAATCATCTGAAATTCTTGCACCTAGAGAAACACGATTATCACTTCCAAGTGAAATATCCTTTCCGGGAAATAATAATTCAATTTGTGGGAACTCATCAAAAACAGGTTTAATAAAATATGTTATAGGATTCTGATTGTCGTTATTTTTTTTATCACGGATTATTATTCTGTATGAAGTTTCTTTTCTAATCCTGAAATATCCTTGTGCAATATTATTATCTGACTTTAATTCAACTTGAGTTGTGTCATCAAATTCAATAAAGGCTGATGAGAGATCTTTTGTAGATGAAAGCGAAATATCAATCCTCGAACCAATAAGCGCAGTAATATTGCCATTATCTTTTTGTTCAAATGGAGGGATTTTTGAATACGCTGGCGGATTTATTAAAAATGAAATTGTCTTAATGATTGGTCTATCGACCACATCAATTCTGTAATTTTCACTTTCAAGTTCATCAGCCCGAACAAAATAATTAAATGATGAACGAACAGATTTCACTTCAAACATGTAATCTTTAAGAGAATCCGCAGTCAATTTAAATTCCGAATATTCGGTTTGTTCATCTTCTTTAGTAAATAAAATTACATTTGCAGGCTTGTCACCATAAATTATTATTTCTATTTCAAATGACGATCCTTTTGTTATTTCGGCATCACCGGGTATAACTTCGAACTGAAATCTTGCCGGTGGAATAAACTCGCGATCGAATTGAATCAACCTGCCAGATGCTTCAGTTAATCCTGGAATGAGCAGAAAGAATAAAGCTGCAAATAATATAGATACAGAAAAATTTAGAGCCGGTTTTTTAAGAGAATCAAATTTAATAACGGAACCAAACTTAATAGATTTCGTTTTATCATAAACACTTTTAAAGGCGGCTTCAATAAGAAAAAATGAATAAAGATGTGAGTCCTTCACTGCTAAAAGCTGCATTGCATTTCTCAAATCATCCTTAATTTCGGGGAAATGAAAGCCGACTTTTCCTGCAGTTTCTAAATAATTTCTTTCAGTAAAAACATTAAAGTATTTAAACAAAGGAACGATAACGTTAAAAAGTAAAAGGGCAAGAACTGTAATCAAAAAAACAAAAAATAAAATTGTTCTTACTAATGACGAAAGATTTCCGAGCAACTCCACAAAACTGAATAAGATAAAAAGTGAAATGCCAATCAATCCGGTTTTCAATAAACCAAGAAGAATCAAACGCAGATATTCCTTGCGATCAGTAAATTCTAATCGGTTAATTATTTCTTTGTAATATTTTGATTCAATATTCATTTTAATGATTGACTCAATGCAAATACGACTATGTTCGTTCCAAACTTAAGAGCTTCCTCTCTAGTTTCTGGAGGATTGTTATGAACTTCAGCATCCGCCCAGCCGTCACTGGGGTTAGATTCATAAGTATAAAAAACCGCTAAACGTTCACCGATAAAAATTCCAAATCCCTGCGGTGGTTTTTCATCATGTTTATGAGTTTTAGGAGGACCGTTTTCAAACTTATAAACGTTGTTATAAATAGGATGACTAAACGGCAACTCAATAAAATCATTTGCCGGAAAAACTTTTTTCATTTCGCGTCTTAAAGCATTATCTAAACCATAATCATCATCAATATAAAGGAAGCCGCCGTTCTCAAGATATGATCTTAATCTTTTTACATCATCATCGAAAAAGACTACATTCCCGTGACCTGTCATAAATAAAAACGGATAAGAAAATATTTCATCCGATGAGATATCAATAAACTGGTAACGTGCATCTACCTTAATATTCGTATTCTGTTCGATAAAATTTAACAAATTCACCTCTGCTGATGGATCATTATACCAATCAGCACCACCGCCATATTTCAGACGTGCAATTGAAAATGCTCCGGTTGATTGAGCATAATACCCTACTGTATTAAAAAGCACCAAAAACGATATTATTGAGTATAATTTCATCAATTAATCAGCTATGTAGTATCAGAAAGATAAAAAATCTTTTGAGGTAAAATATAGTCATTTTAGAAGTGTAGAAATAAAAAGAGAGAACCTTCGAGGTTAGGTTAACGAGTTGTAATCATTAACCCCGAAAGTTGCCAAATATTACTTAACCAAAATCATTTTCTTAGAACTTTTATAATTTTCAGTTTTGAGTTTGTAAATATATACTCCGCTTGCTAGATGACTTGCATCAAAGTTTACTTCATACCTTCCTGCTACTTTTTGCTCATTAACAAGAGTTGTTACTTCTCTGCCAAGAATGTCGTAAACTTTTAATGACACAACACCGCTTACTGGTAACTGATAACCAATTACCGTACTTGAATTAAATGGATTGGGGTAGTTCTGTGAAAGTGAAAATTCTATTAGTAACGGTTCTTCGCTTCCCATAGAAGTTGTCATCTCCTTCAATGGTCGTCGCCACATACTGTACGCAGTGCCCGCAAAGAGATTTGTGCTGCTTACTGCAAGAGACTTGACAGTCGTTTTCGGATGTAAACCGGAGTTGACCGCAGTCCAGCTTGTTCCGTTGTTAGTGGAAAGAAAGACACCGCCGTCAATTGTGCCTGCAAAAAGATTCGTTCCACTTATAGCAAGAGAATAAACAATATTGCTCGTTAACCCATTGTTTACTTCTGTCCAGCTTGTTCCGTTGTTTGTGGAAAGAAATACACCTCCGCCAAAGGTGCCTGCAAAGAGATTTGTTCCGATTACAGCAAGTGATGGAACAAACATATTCGTTAATCCAGAATTGACCTTTGTCCAGCTTGTCCCGTTGTTTGTGGAAAGAAATACACCGCCAAGAGTACCAGCAAAGAGATCCATTCCGCTCACCGCAAATGATGGAACAAACATATTCGTTAATCCAGAGTTGACCGCAGTCCAACTTGTTCCGTTGTTTGTGGAAAGAAAGATACCTTCTCCCAAAGTGCCAACATATAGATTACTACCGCTTACTATAAAAGAACTTACATTTGCTTTAAGCGGTAATCCATTGCTTGCTGAAATCCAGCTGGCTCCGTTGTTTGTAGATAGAAATACACTACTATACCAAAAGACCTCATATATATTCTCTCCCCTTACTACATATTTATTGTTTGATTCATTTATATCTGCAGTCCAGGTTGCTCCAAAGTCTGTTGACAAAAAGGTAATTAATGATCCGCTAATTCCTGCAAAGATATTTGTTTCTTTTACGGCAAGAGAACTGACATTCTGATAAGTTGACAATCCAGAGCTAACTTTAGTCCAGAATGTCCCGTTATTTGTGGAAAGAAGTACATCTCCTTGTAAAGTCCCCACAAATAGATTATTACCTGATATAGCAAAGGAACTGAAATAATCTCTGTTTTTACCATCCAGTCCATTGGTTTGTACCCATTGCGCAAAACAAATCTGTGTTAAGAGTAAAAAGAAAAACAAGGTCCGATTTAAAAGTTTTTCCGCATTTCTTGCATTGATATCAAGCGGGTGGGATTTTATTACATTCAACATCGCGCACTCCCTGTTTGAAATAATAAATATATTTCTTATCAACAGTCGGCTTCAGAAGAGTAGGCGGTTCAATGGGCTTAAGAGTAAATGGAGGAGGCAGCTAAGTTAACTGCTCTTCCAAAGTCAGGATATTTTTTTGTTTCATAATGCAATTAATTTGGATTATTGTCAAGAGAGATAAAGCATCGTATTTGTCAAGATTTGATAAATGCGCGGATTGAACAAGTCGGAACTTACAAAGCTCAAAATGATTTAATATACTGCCGCAATGAGTTACCTCAAGATTTGGTAGATTTTTATATTTCACCCGATAAATAAGCTTTTCGTTTTATCTCCGGAAATTTTTCTATTGCATATCGTAGCATCGTCCTCGGAATTGTTTTATAAAACTTCTTTAAGAACTTTTCTTCCGTCTTTAGATCTATTTTACCAATCTCTCTCAGCATCCAGCCTACAGCTTTATGGATTAAATCGTGTTTATCGTTTAACAATATCTCAAAAATTTTCAGCGCATCGCTAAAATCTTTTTTCTTAATAAAAGCAAAAGTTGAGAGAACTGCTATTCGCTTTTCCCAGAGATCATTTGACTTAGCAAATTTGAAAAGCAGACTTCTGTTTTTATCAAGTAAATATTCACCAAGAATTTTAGGAGCGGAAAGATCAACTAAATCCCAGTTGTTAATTCCTTTTCTATAATCAAGATAAAATTTTACAATTTTTCCCTTCTCGTTTTCATCAGCTTTCTTAAATCTTTCAACAAGAATAAGCAAAGCAATTAATCTTTCTTCATGATATTTTGAAGTTATCAGTTCTTTAAGTCCATCAAAAGAAAGCTCTTTAAACTTCTTAGCAATTTGTCTCTGAACAGGAACTACAATTCCAAGAAATATATCTCCTTCAGCATATTCACCTTTACCGGTTTTAAAAAACCTTTGAAGAAATTGTGCTTTCTCCGGATTTGATAGTTTCTTTACGTCTTTTCTAAATGTTGATAAACTCATTTAAAGATTTCTCCCCCGACTTCTCAGGGTCGAAATTACAAGTTAAGTTATTTATTAGTTTTATTAAGCTAATTAGTTATTATATCCAATGCAACCGGAGTTTATTTTTCTACATAGGTTTATTCCGGAGGTTATTTCCTAAATAACCAGACAATCAATGAAATCAGAATGCTGATAATCAGCATTGTTGTAATTGGAATGTAAAGCTTGAAATTTGGTTTGTTTATGAAAATATCTCCGGGAAGTTTTCCCAAAGGAAGTTTGGAAAGCCACGGCCAAAAAAGTCCGGCTAAAATTATTATTGCACCGGTTACAAGAAGATACTTCTGCATTTTGCTCATGAATCTGATAAGATATGATTATAAAATTCTTCTATTACTTTATTATAATTAAAAGCGAGTTTCATATTGGATAACTCATCACGAGAAAAATAAGCGATTCTCTGCCCTTCTTTCAAATCAATTTTATCGGTTTGAAGATTAATTCTTTTCCAAAAAACGTGATCAAATAAATTATCATTTTCATACACTCTAAATAATTTTATCTCGCCTACGTCCAAGTCCATTTCTTCAATCATTTCTCTCTTAACTGTTTCTTCAGGAATTTCACCATGTTCAACATGTCCACCCGGAATATCCCACATATTCGGAAACGGAATATTGGGCTTATTATCTCTTAATAACATCAGTAATTCATTATTGCTGTTTATTAGCAGTATTCCGGCACCAATCCTTTTTGTCATATTGTTTATTAAATTTTTATAAAACTCTTACTTTTAATACACTTCCAATCTAAAAAGATACGAATAAAGGGGACTTACCTATCTCAATATAATTTTGATTCTATAACTAAAACTAATAATAAATCGGTAATAATTATAGGCAACGAGTTGGATTGACTTTCAACCGTTTCAAGGTTTTAGACTAAAGAAAATAAGTTTCTATTTTTAAAAATATTCTTAGCCTTACAGAAAATTAAATCGATCCAAACTGGATGGATTTATTTTTGATGTTGGTATTCCATTTATAAGTACGAGTTATAAATTATATGAATTGTTCAATAGATGAAGTATAAAAATAATCAGTAGCAGTTATACAAAATGAAAGGATTAGTCAGAAGCTTCTTCTAAAACTTTTATAAGTTCGTTTTTTCCAAAAGGTTTTACCAGGAATTTTTTTGCACCGGCATTATAGAATTCTTTTATCTTTTCTTCAAAATATTCACTTGAAATTATAATCATTGGTCGTTTATAAGGATCATTCTTTTTGATGTCTTTACAAATAAGCATTCCCTGAAGCCAGTAATTTTTATTAACATCAAAAATGATATAGCTGAAATTTACATCACGAATATATTCAAGCTTAAAATCTCTTATCGAGTAGTTAACAATTTCAAATTCCTTTTTAAGAAAAGCTTTAATTAGTTCATAGGAATCACCAGAATCGTCTAGCATTAAAATACGTCGGGAATTTAGTGGTTTATCTTCTTCAGAAAATATTTTCTTTTTAAAATTAAGATTTTGTGTTAAAGGAAGCGTAAAAGTAAACGTTGAACCAACACCTTTTATGCTATCAACGAGTAAAGAACCGCCTAGTCTTTCAATATATCTTTTAGCTAAAGCGAGTCCTAATCCATTTCCCTCAAAATTGCGACCGATGTTTAAATCTTCTTGGCTGAACGGTTGATATAGATGATCAAGATAATTAGTGGATATTCCTACTCCGGAATCTTTAACTCTGCACACTGCAAGATCGCGCTCCTCAAGGACATCAACCTCTACTTCAACAAATCCCAGATGAGTAAATTTTATAGCATTACTAATTAAATTGTTAAATGCATTTTCAACACAATGAACATCTACATCTACAAATACTTTTGATTTTGTGAAGTTAGTTCTTAGCTGTAGATTTTTTTCTTGAGCGGCTTTCTTATGATTTGGCAAACAACTTTGAAAAAACCCTATAAGATCAATTGTTTCTACGCTCATTGTATAATTTCCAGCTTCAAGCTGGGCAAATTCAAGCATTTGAGTAATACTTTTAAACAATCTTTCACTACCGCTGTGAAGATTATCAAGATATACTTTATCTTCGGCGTCAATCTTGTTAGCAAGGTTATCTCTAATAAGAGACGAATATCCTAGAATAATATTAAGCGGCGTTCTTAGTTCATGTGAGAGTACATTAAGAAAATTATTTTTTAACCGTTCGGATTCCTTATTTGCTTCACGGGCTTTCTTTACTTCCTCCTCTGTTAAAACCATATCGGTTATGTCTTCGTGAAATAATACTAAGTACTTATTGCCTAAGTTATTCAAGGAGAAAACGCTTGTTTTAAGAATAGGTATTGCACCATCTGTAGAATTAAGCAATGCATCGGTATAGTTGTTTATAGTAAGATATTCTTTGCCGTCAAATACTTCAGTAATCACTTTAAATATTCCATTCTCCTTTAAAACGTTATCAGAAAAAACAGAGTATTCGGTTAATTCATCCAGATGATATCCCCAGGTAATGATAAATGCTTCGTTGACATAAATAATCTTACCTTCATTATCAACTACCTGTACAGGATTACGCAGGTGATTATATAACATTTCGAAATATTTAATTAACTCACTTATCATATTAATTTATCGGTAGTGTAATTTCAAATGCAGTTCCGACAGGTATATCAATCAATTGAATTGTTCCTCTGTGCCTGTCAACTATGCTCTTGCATAGAAATAAGCCGTAACTAGTCTTACCAGCACTGAAAAGATTAAATATATTATTTCTCAACTCTATTGGTATTCCTGTTCCATTATCTTCAACCAGAATATTAATTAAATTATTCTTAGCAAACGATTTAATTATTATTGTTGCATCCTTTCTTGCTTCAGCAGAATTAGTAAATAAATGGACTAATAAATGCTGAATCTGTTCTGAATCATAGCTACACAATGGAAGATTATTCAATTCAGTATCAAAAGTTATAGACTGAAATCTTTTCATCGGAGAAATATATCTGATAACAGATTGTATAGTTTTATTCAGATCACCGCTGTCTTTATTCAGGTTCATGATAGAAGTTTCCATCAATACCTGTGCAAATTTCTGGATTCCACGAATACTATCAATTGCTACTTTTATTTTTAATTTTAAGCGATCGAACAAAAAAGTATCAGCCTTTGGGTTTGTAAACTTAAATTCCTTTTGCGATTTTTCAATTACACGCATTAAACTTTCATTTTCTAATAAGGCAACGTGCACAAGCGCTTGCAAAGACTGTCCAATTTCGGAATCTATACTTGATTTAAGTGCTTTTCTTTCAGCCTGAATAAGCTGCGTGTTTGCTTCCTGTAAGGCATTGTTAGCATTTAACTGGGCATTATACAACTGTGCATTTCTGATTGCTGATGCTGCCTGTCCTGCAAGTATTTCAAAAGTGCTGGTTATTTCTTTTTCCTGAATCTTATGCAGATGACGACTATCAACATATATTACACCAATTTTATTTCCATCTGTTATTAGCGGGGAACATAGAATTGTCTGAAGATCAAGACGAAAGATACTTTTACTTGTGTCAAAGTTAGTATCACTTTGGGCACCTTCAATAAATCTTGATTGTCCGTGATAGAAAACATCTTCAACTACAGAGGTGCTAATATGAAAAAGACTTTCCGGAAGTTGTTTATTGTTTGAATCTAAACCAAGCTTATAATCAAGTTTCCCTGATTGGTTTTTCAAAACAATAAAACCTCTCTCGGAGTTAGTAATTCTAATTGCATTTTTAAGTACAAGCTCCAGAACATCCTCAAGAATAAGCGAGCGATTAATTGTATTAAGAATGTTAAGAATTACTTCGAGGTTTTTTGCACGTTCAGAAGTTTCATCGAAGTCAGGGGAATTCTTTAATCCGTCGTCAACATTTTTTTTAAATTCTGAAAACTTCATCTGATTATCTTTTGGTTACAACTCTAAATTTTAATAAATGAAAACAATACTTTAATAAATATTGTATACAATACTTATGCCAAATAAGTTAAAGCATTTTCTTGTAATTAATCACGTAAAAGCTTGTAAGAAATGAACCATTCCCAGTCATTTCCTCCTTTCCACCAAGCTTTTGCCACCCCACCTGAAAGTGTAGATTCAAGATTATACCAATGGCTGAACATAATGTTTAATTGAGCTCCGACATCTATCCACTTATTTGCATTTGGCAAATCTGTAATTAAACCCTGGCTGAAAATAGAGAAATTAATGTTCTTTATATAGTGACCTAAAATTTCAGGCGAATCAAATCTAAATGGCGGAAACATATTGGATATCATCAATTTTAAAAAATTATCTGTTGGAATACTGTAAATTGGAATGCCCGGAAATCTAAATACTTTTTCATATTGCCGAACAGGTTCATTTTCAACTTCCCTGTTACCAAATCCACCAAAGAAAAACTGGCCATGAAGAATTTTTTCATTCAAATGATGATAGCCTGCAGAAAACTTCCATCTGAAAACATTGTGCGGTATAAGATACAGTGAATAATTATCCCATTCTATATAAGATCCGGGTGCAACTTCAAATTTCTCCAGATCTGCACCAAAGGTCATAATACTAAATCTAAAATGATTTCCCTGTTCAAAATCAAAACTGCCTATGGTTCTCCTTAGGTCTTTATAATCAAATTCTGTTTTGAAAACATAAAAATCCGGTTCGGAAACTTCAACGAGATTATCATTTATATATTTTGTACCTGTATAATAAGACAATTCAGTTGACTGCTTTATCTTCAGCGGATTATCGTATAACCAATAATCATTATGACCAACAGCAAATCTGTTTCCTATAGTCCCACGCTTTCTTTCATTGAATAAATCAAAAAAGTCTGTTGGGTTGTGTTCAACAGCAAAGTAAAATGTTTGTTTAAAGTCATATTTTAATTTAAGATGATATCTTACTTTGTCTTGCAATTCTTTAAATGGTGAAACACCGGCTTCGAGAGAGATTTCATTTCTTAAAACCGGATCAGCAATGTATGCGTAAAACCCTAGTACTTTGCTTTTCTGAAATCCTGATATTATTGGAATAAAAGTTTGAATCTTAAGGTTATTAAAACTGCTGTAGTCTCTTTCTCGAGTAAATTGAGATTGATCAATACTATCTGTTGCATTCGGTAATACCCAGTCCATTACTTCAGGATTTTTATCGAGAACTTTTTGTCCAAGGTAATTTATTGCAGGTAAACGTTGAGCTTTAGAATTAGCAATCATTGCGGGCTTCATACCGTCTGAAGTAAACTCAAAAACAAAGAGCGAATCTCTGGAAATAAACAAAGGTTTAAATAAACCGGTTAAGGTATGAGTAACTGCAGAAATTTCTCCCGTTTCAAGATCGCAACGATAAATATTTGAAACACCATTAGTATATGCATTCCAGAATAAATATCTGTCATCTTCAGACCATGATGGATTTTCTGGTGAACCTGATGATGTTAAAGTGTTGAACTGAAATTTTCCGCCCTCATCAAGTTTTGTAACATCGGATATAACTATAGATTGTTGACCTGATGCTCTATGAATAACTGCCGCAAGAAAATCACCACTGTTATCAATTGCAAGCTGCTGAATTTCATCACCATTTTCAAAAACAACCATTGTTTCAAGAACATCAAACGGAAATTTTGATTTAACAAGAATTGCTTTTGCATTATTATGTTGAATTCCCCACAATTCATGCTTTTGAGATGAAATTGTAAGGTGTCCTGTTCTGCAATCTTCAAATAGCATTCTGTCAGTATCATTTTCAATATCGTACAAGCGAATATCGCGGTAAAGCTGATTATTATTTGTTGTATGAAATACTAATCCTAAACTATCATCATATGCAGTGGAAGCAACACGAATAGCACTTGGTGATGGTAGAGAAACAAGTTTTCTTGAAGTAAAATTATTAATGTTAAATATTTTAAGAGTTGCTAATTCACCGGAGCGGTGATAACCAAAAATTATGGAGTTAAGTTTTTTTGAATAATATGGCTCGGTTACAAAACCATAAGTTTCTTCTGAAAGCCTTTGAGAAGTTGTAAGAGTTGAGGCTTTAAGAATTTCAAGATTTTTTAGTTGGAACTCTTTTTCTTCCCTAATAAAATCATTCCAGGCATCACTAAAACTAATTTGAAAAATTCTTTTAAACTTTCCTTTAAAACCCGGATAAAAATCCGATTTATCCGTTGAAAACCACTGAAATATTTTTTCATCTCCATATTTAATGGCCAAATGAGTGGCAAATCTTTCCCCGTAGATATAATAAAGTGTTTCAATCAGAAAATTTTCATGTCCTAAAATTCCATCGAGATAAACATCACCGGGGAATTCTTTTTCCTCAGCAACAAGACTTCTAAAATACATTTCATCAAAATTTCCAAGTACACGTCCGAAACCCCCGTTAAACCATGTCTCAAGGTACACGGCAGGTGCTTCCTGATGCCATCTTGGAGTATATCTGTTGCTCCCTGTAAGTAAACTGAAAAGAATTGTGATGGGTCTGTTTTTTTCAGGATTAACTTTTCCAAAAACAGATCTGAAAAAACTTTCAGCATTAGAGGCACCATCATTTACTGCTATATGCACAAGTTCATGGCTTAACAGCCATTGAAATCTCTCATTATATGGAACAACTTCATATCCGGGTTCTAATGGCTCAATTTCTAGTCTAATAAAGTTTAATGGAATAGCTGTTGTCCCGGCATATCCGTAATCACTTGCGTCATAGGTATTAATAACAATTCTCTCTGAGGGTTTATAACTGAAAAGTTTTGAAATTACTTTAAGCGCATTTTCTGCTGAGGCAAGAATATGACTAACCAAATGTGAGTGCGAATCACGATATATACATCTGAAGTTTTCACTATCCACAACGTACCATTTACCATATTCCCTTTTACTTATATGAATACTAAATTCTTTATCGTTATCCCCTTTTTCATAATATGCCATAATATCTTCTATTGTCAGATGGAAAATTAATTCAGTATACTCATCATAAGGATAAACTTCAATCTTATTTATGTATGGACTTGATTTAGATTCGATAATGGAATCTTTTGTAAGAATTACATCCCATAGAATAAGATGCAAATTATTTTCTTTAAAAAAGTTTGAAAAAACAGGAGCCTTAGATGAAGAAGAAATTGTAACTATTGACTTCTCTTCTCCTTCTTTGATTTTTAGTGTTATAGAATTTCTAATTAGGGATGTTTCGCCGGACTCTTCTGTATATCTTAATTGATCACGCGTAACCACCTGAAGTCTGGTAGGACTGACCTGAATAATAATTTTTTCCATTGAACTGTTTAAAAGTTCTAATGTTTCTAATAAAGGAACTAGAAACTTTTCATTTTCCGTAACAGGGGGTCTTGTTAACTGGATTGCCTGCTGCTTTTCATCACCCGGCATTGTTTTAACAACAAACGGATTCCCCGCAACAAAGGTTAATTGCTCTTGATGAAACTTTACTTTAAGCTCTTTTGCATTATTCTCGAAAGAATAATTGATTTTTAATACATCCAGCAGTTCATTGAGTGATATGAATGTATCACCATCTTTATTATCAGTAGAGATTAAAAAAGATTCATCTCCCAGCGTTATCGTTAATTTCGAAGATTCCTGTGAAAAAACTGTTACTGAAAATGAACAATAAATTATAAAGGAAAAAAGGATTAGATTTTTCATGAAGCGTGTCAATAAAAACAACAAAATTTTTTGCGAAAGATAGTCTATTAAATTTTGAGATAAAAATAAAAAAGCCTTCTATAGAAGAAGGCTTAATTAAAACTCTGATTTGGAAAAATTTTATCTTACAAAGATATATCTTGTTCCAAGCTCTTCAAGCTGTGAATTTGATCTTACGAAAATATATCTCGTTCCAAGTTCTTCAAGCTGTGAATTTGATCTTACGAAGATATATCTCGTTCCAAGTTCTTCAAGCTGTGAATTTGATCTTACGAAAATATATCTCGTTCCAAGTTCTTCAAGCTGTGAATTTGATCTTACGAAAATATATCTCGTTCCAAGTTCTTCAAGCTGTGAATTTGATCTTACGAAGATATATCTCGTTCCAAGTTCTTCAAGCTGTGAATTTGATCTTACGAAAATATATCTCGTTCCAAGTTCTTCAAGCTGTGAATTTGATCTTACGAAGATATATCGGGTTCCGAGTTCTTCAAGCTGTGAATTTGATCTTACAAAGATATATCTGGTTCCAAGCTCTTCAAGCTGTGAATTTGATCTTACAAAGATATATCTGGTTCCAAGCTCTTCAAGCTGTGAATTTGATCTTACGAAGATATATCGGGTTCCAAGCTCTTCAAGCTGTGAATTTGATCTTACGAAGATATATCGGGTTCCAAGCTCTTCAAGCTGTGAATTTGATCTGTTATGAATCACTCCATTATTTGCTGATTCATAAGCAACATTAGAAGAAGCGTCCTCCTCCAAAACAACAGCAGGTTGAATGACACGATATCTTTGAGCTTCTTCTACATTGGAAGATATCTGTGCCACCGCTGAAGATATAAATAGCAAACTGGCAATGACAGTGAAAAATAGTCTATGCATAGCACCCACCGATAAATTAAATATTGATTAAAAAATGACACAATTTCAAAATAAAACCGATAATTCACCCCAGATTTTGAAATAGATATTATAAACCTAGCGAGTTTATGTTCTCAACGTTAATGCCATCCTCTTTTTCTGCAAATTTTATAATAAATCAAGCTTTTTTACGAGACAGGTAATTTTTACACTTTGGGGTCGGGAAGAAGGGGTTTGTTGTAAAATATTTTTACAACTTTTAAGAGCGTTAAATAGATTTATTTTACAATTTTTAAGAGAGTATCAAGCTTTGGTCTGGAAATCCCAAGAAGTTTTGCAGCTTGCGATTTATTTCCACCAACCTTTTCAAGAACCCGTTTAGCATAATACCGCTCAAGTTTTTTTAAATCAATCGCAGCATAATTTAAATCCATTCGAATCATTTGCGGTGGATCTGGAATATTTCTATCCAGACTGTTTATGGGTACAGTATTAATTAAATTTGAAAAATCTGCAAGTGATAAACTTCCATCCTCAGAAAGAAGAACGGCTCTTTCAATTGCATTTTTTAATTCCCGAATATTACCGGGCCAGGAATAGGCTTTAAAAAAATGAGTTACTTCCTTATTTATCTTTTTAACTGCTTTACCAAATTCTCTGTTAAATTGGTCAATAAAAAAATTCGCTAAAAGAACAATATCATCACATCTCTCTCTAAGGGGTGGCAATTCAATTGTAACAACATTTAATCTGTGGTATAGATCTCTTCTAAACGAACTGTTTTCAACCATATCTTCAAGATTTTTGTTCGTCGCCGAAATTATTCTTGCATTGATTGGAATATCTGTTACCCCCCCCACTCTTTTAATTATTTTCTTTTCAATGGCCCGAAGAAGTTTTGCCTGAAGGTTTAAACTCATATCGCCAATTTCGTCAAGAAATAAAGTTCCCTCACCTGCTAATTCAAAAAGCCCCAATTTTCTATTACGAGCACTGGTAAATGCTCCGGCTTCATAGCCAAACAATTCAGATTCCAGAAGGGTTTCCGGTATTGCAGTACAAATAATATCAACGAACGGATCATTCTTGTTCTTACTATGGTTGTGAATTGCTTTTGCAAATAATCCTTTGCCCGAACCGGTCTCCCCAAGCAATAAAATATTTGAAGTGCTTTTTTCGGAAACTTTTTTTGCCAACCCCAAAACCTTTGCAAAATTAGGTGAACGACCAACAATAGATTCAATACTGTTTAGTTGGAAATCTAAACCGGTTAAATAATTTTCAGAAGTATAATACTGTCCATTTTCAATTATTTCTTTTAATCGTGAAATGAACTTGACTATTTCATAAGGGAAAATGTATAAATCATCAAAACCAAATTTTACTAAAGAACTTACAAGCAACGCATTGTTATTTCTTATTACAACGATGATCTTGTTATTTAAATCCCTTTTCTTACTTAGTACTTCAGAGATGAGTTTTGAATCAATGTTTTCTATTTGAAGAATAATAACAGTATCCGGCTCCGCTACAAATTGAGTATGATTTGTAAATGCGATTGGAATACTCTCCAAATTCAGTTGTCTCAAAGCAGAGTTAATTGAACTTATATCTTCAAGGTCGGAATATATTTTAATGTTAACTTCTTGTTTCTTCATTGAACATAAGCTGGCTTGTTAAAAGACTTTAATCCTTCAAAAACTTTTTTTCTTTCTATATCATTTAGATAATTAGTTCTATTATCAGATTTTTTGATATTATCTGCTATATAATTTAATAATTCTGCCGCATATATAATGGGTTTTTTTGCTTTATTTATAAAACCTCGTTCAAGATAGGATTCTGAAATTGCTGCAAGCACTCTCCATGTAAGTTCGGTGATACTTTGGTTTTCAATGATAGAATAGGCTTTTTCAAAATGAACAATCGGCGGAGAAAGTCTTTTATCTTTGTATTTTAAAGCTATAATTCCGAAAAAATATTCTCTAATTGCATTTAATAAAAAATTATTTTCAAGATCTTCTTGAATGTTGTTGCTAAAAAGCAAATCTAAAACTCTACTACGTTCATCATCAGTGATTTTAGGTGTTTGGTTAACAAATAAAATCAATAGTTCTGTAAAACTTCTTTTTTCATTGGTATTGAGATATTCATTTAAATAATTACTGATTTCATTCCAATTGCTTTTTCCCCCGGATAAAAGATTATTAAAGGTTTTTAAGATAGACAGGTTCAATGAAAACATTGGCGGAAAATCTTTTCCTTCAACACATATTTCGTATTCACGAATAACTTTATTTAATTTATTAGTATCATTTAGTTGATAACTAAGTCTACCCAGATCAAAAAGTGCATTTGCCTGTTCTTCATAATTTTCTAAACGACTAAAAGCATCGACAGCATTTGTAAGACAGTCAGATGACTTTTGATATTCACATATAATTAAGTAAACCTCCCCGAGATTCGTAAGAACTATAGCACGATAATTTTCATTCCCTAAACTTGAAAATATTTGTTCAGAGCGCATCATCTGTTTAACTGCTTTATCAAAGCTAAATTTATGTTTATAATAATTCCCGTAATTAACCAACATAATAGCTTCTTGTTCCAAGTTACCAACCGATTTATTTATCCTCAAAGCATTATCCCAATGTTCCTCTGTTTTTTTGCTATCTCCAAGCATGCTATAAATGTTTCCTATATTTAACTCAACCCCTGCAACCCTTCTTGGCAATTGTGCTTTTTGATACATATTAAGTGCTATGCTAAACTTATCTATAGCAGAGTGCAAGTCTTCCTCAACATAAACTTTAATCATACCTAAAAGATTATAACATCTTCCTTTTTCTTCATCTAATGTATTTTCACTATTCAACAGATCAAGTGCTATTTCTTCAGCTTCTTTATAATTATTTTTTTCAAAGTTTGCATAAGCTATTTCGACTAATACTTTTTGTCTTGTTGATGGTTCTAGATTTGATTTTAAGAGAGCATTTAGTTTTTCTATACCCTCATCAATTCGTCTTATTGAAATTAAAGAACTGCCTTGAACAAATATTAAATCTTTTTGGGAATTTTTATCGATAGTGTCAAAGTCTAAGTACCCAAAACATTCGATGACTGTATTAAAATCACTTAATTTATACAACGTTTTTATAAGTTCGATGTGAAGACTTGTCCTTATGTCATCGTTTACATCAAGCATTAATAAATCTTCAATCAATTTCCTTTTGTAACTATATGCCGAAAGATTTTCGGCCCTTTTAATTTCTTTATTGATTAGTTCAACAACTTTAAGAACATCACCTGCAAGTTCATATTGTCTTGCGTGCTCAATAACATTAAATCCAGGTAATATACGTTTTATTAAACTGGCAATGACTAAATGATATTTCTTTTTTTCTTGTATTGTGTCATAGATATATTTTTTAAAACTATCGGAAATAATATTCGGTGAATTGCTTAAACTAAGGGAATTAATTATGTTTTTATATAGAAGGTTTTCAAGTATTTCCTCAATTTCCTTTGAGGATTTATTTAAAACTGAGGCTAACACCATCTGTTCTACAGAAATATTAAATGCAGATATTAGCTGGGCTGTTCTCAGTTCATCTTCTGAAAGATTACTCAATCTTAAGCGGTAAACTTCTTCATTCGAACCACTAAGAGCTTCTTCAATATTATTCTCATAAACAAATTTGACTTCTCCAGATTCATACCTCATAACACCGAGGATTAGAATGTCTTTTATAAACTGTACAATACTTCCCGGCAGTAAGTCGGCATAATCCAAAATTACTTTTTTGAGTTTGTGCTTGGGAAAATTTGGATAATAGCTTAGATCTAAATATTCTGATAATTGTCTGTCGGTGAATGGTGTTAGATTAATGTGCTGCACATTATATAATTTTTCAGTTGCATAATCAAACTCAGATGATTCGGCAATAATAACTTTTACTTTATTTATCTGCAAAATCTGTAATATTTCATTTATAGCTTCTTTTGCAAAGTCATCATATAAATTATAGTCGTCAATCATTAGTAAAAGTTTTTTATTCTCTGTAACCCTTGTTAAAAGTGCTTTAAGAGTATCAGATATTTCAATTTCATCAGTACTGAATAATTGTTTTATATATTCTTGGTCTTCCCGTGAAACGCTGTTGAAGATATCGTCATTGAATAGCAACTTATGAAGGAAAAAACGAATTAATTCTACGCCTGTTTTGCGTCTTGAGTTCTCAACATATACTGTTTGAGAATAAATTGAATGTAATTCCAAAATTACTTGTGATTTTCCTGCTCCACTGAATCCTCTTAGCGAAAAAATTTCATTACTATTTTTATCATTAAGATAGGTTTTAACAATGTTTAGAATATCTTTTCTACTGCTCAAAATTTTAGCTGGTAGAAAGTCTTTAGTCAATTGAATATTAATTTCAATTCCCAAATCCACAAGTACCTGAAGCGAATCTGTATATCTTTCCTGAGGATCTTTTTTGAGCAGTTTTTTGACAATATTAATTAATTTTTCTGAGAAATTTGATTCGGGAAATTCAAATTCTGATTCAATGTGAGCTTTATAAATATCAAGCTCGGTCTTAGCATTGAATGGAAGTTTACCATAAATAATACGATAAAGAATTATTCCCAGCGAATAGAGATCAATACTGTGATCATGATTCTCTTTTTTTAGTAATTCGGGAGCAATATATTCTGCAGTTCCGCGTATTTTAGTATCATAGTCAGACAGTATATAACGAGCAAAACCTAAATCAATTACTTTTACTTGTGGAAAGTCATTACAAGAAGCTACTAAAACGTTCTGTGGTTTTAGATCATAATAGATGTAATTTGATTGATGAAGATAATAAAGTACAGAGCAAATTTGCTTGATGATTGAAATTAGTTGTTCTTTATTGTCTAGAGATGGACAATCTATTAGTTCAACTGAATCGAAACGCTCAAGAGTTATGTAAGAAGAACTCGTTTCAATATCTTGGTTCTCTTCATCAACGGTCAAAATTTGGCCAATGTCATAAGCCTTAATAATATTCGGATGATCCAATTTTTGAAGTGTGAAATATTCTTGTCTGAAAGCATCTTTCTCTTCCTGCAGAACATTTGGAGGAAGAATTTTCATGGCTATTTCTTTTTCCGGAAATTCCGTATCAATTACACTGAATACTTTACTTCTTCCTTCTCCAAGCTTTTTCTGTACTATATATCGTTGATTAATCATATTTAACTCTGGGATTATAGAATTCTTTTATTTTCTTTCCGAAATCATTTATTGTCAGCAGCGTAACAATTAATAATAAACCTGGTAGTATTATCATCCACCATGATCGAGAAATATATTCCTGCCCAGATTGTATCATTGAGCCCCACGAAGAATATTCATTTCCCAATCCAAGTCCAAGATAGCTTAATGCTGATTCTGCAAGTACAACGTTACTAAACTGGAAAGTTAAATTGACAAGTATAGATGTTAATATTAAAGGCATAACTTCTTTTCTCATCAAACTGGAAGACGAAACTCCAAGCAAAGTTGAAGAAATAAAAAAATCTTTTTTCTTAATTGAACTAACCTCACTTTTAACCAATTTAAATAAACTCATCCAACCGGAAAAACCAAGTACGATAATTACTGAAATCATATTATTTCCAAATAGAGCAAGCACAAATATTATAAGAAATATTATCGGAAATGCTAAGAACAAATCTGTTGTTCTGTTCAATATTAGATCAAGCCACCCCGATTTATAACCGGCTAAAAATCCAAACAGTAATCCTAAAACAAAAGATATTATAACTGCGCTGAATCCTATAAACAAAGATAATCTTGTTCCGTATATTAATCTTGTGAAAATATCACGCCCAAATTCATCTGTTCCTAAAATAAAAAGGTTTGATGTAAAATATTTTCCGTTTTGCTTTTCAATCAGCGCAGAAGAAATCGTTTTGATATTTCCCTTCTGATAATAAGTCACATCATTTCCGGAAATGAAAGCTGAATCGCAATAGACCAAATAGTTATCAAACGACAATTTTATAACACTATTCTTCAAGTTTATAAATTTATTCGCTTCATCAATATCGTAATTAACATCTTTATTTAAGCGTATCTCTTTAACACTGCTAAATGGCACAAGTAATTTTGTAACAGAAATATCTTTGTAAAGACCCGGATTTCTATCGGTTATCAACGGTGCAAATAGAAAACCGTATAATAGAAGAATTATGAAAGCAGCAGATAAAAATATTTTTTTACTTGTGAATACAGCCTTTTTTCGTAAAAGAATTATTAGAAACACAGGAATCAGGATGAACAGCAAACCTCCCAGCAGATGATCAATTAATGCCAAATCAAATTGATTGGCAGCTGAATTTATATCAACAAAAAGAAATTTGACATACGAGCCAAGTAAATCCAGAAGCTCGAATATTCTTTCAAATCTAATTATGAAAATCAGCAGCCAGATAAATAAAACAAAATACCATATTTTAATTTTTAATTTCATTACTGAAGTAGATCTTTGACAAGTCGTTTATCAATTTTAATTTTAATTAAATCGGCTATAAGATTTGAAATTATCATTAACGAGGCAGCAGCAATTGTACAGCCGATAACAAGCGGATAATCTCTTTCAAATATTGCAGAAATTGTTAATCTTCCCATTCCCGGCAATCCAAATATAACCTCTGTAATTAGTGCACCGCCGAATAAAATTCCAAGTTCAATTCCAGCAATTGAGAGAAATGGTCCTAACGTATTCGGAAAAATATGTTTGCGTAAAATTGTTTTTTCATCATATCCCATCGATCTTAAATTCATTACAAAGTTATGATTATAAATATCATTCATATTGTCACGAAGGTATCGGTAGAAAACTGCAATCCCTCCTGCAGATAATGTTATCAATGGTAAAATTAAATGAGAAAAATAATCCATTATCCGACTAAAGAAAGGAAGTTCGGAATTATCCAATGATCTAATACCGGAAGTTGGAAATAAGTCTAACTTAACAGAAAATATAAGTATTAAAAATAAACCAATTACAAAAGAAGGTGTTGCGTAAATAACTAGACTGAATTTATCTGCGATTCTATCGAACAATCCGTTTATTTTTTTTACAGATCTGATTGCCAGCCAAAAACTTATTGATGTTTGTACAATGAATGCAAGTAAAGTAAACAAGATTGTGAATGAAAGATATTCATACACAACACTAAAAACAGGTGAACGATAAGTATATGATGATCCAAAGTCACCTGTAAAAAGATTTTTTAAGAATGCTATGTATTGTTCAAATTCTGATTTATCGAGATTGAATGATTTACTTATTTGTTCTGCTAATTCGGGATTAAAATCAGGCGACAGAAATTTTTGCGTAGGATTTCCAGGAGCTAATCTCACCAAAAAAAATACAAACGTGACCACAAGGAACAACACAACCACTGAAGAAAAAATTCTTTTGCTCACCGCTCCCGAAATGATTTTATTCATAGTTTTATTAGTTCAATCTCCAATCCAATAAATGCTGAACAGCACCAAGCGGATTTATTTCGTAAGTTTTTACTTTTTTATTTACTGCAACAATATTATCAATCCAGTAAAGAAAAGTTATCGGTTGATCATCGTAAATAATCTTTTGGAACTGCTTGTGTAAATCTTTTTCTTTTTCATAATATACTTTTCCCCCGAGTTCACTAATGATTAAATCCAAATCTTTGTTTCTGTAACTCATAAAATTGAAAGGTGCAGCATCAAGATCAGAAGACCAGACCATTTGATGTTCTAGAGGAATCTGAATATAAAAAGCGGCAATCCAGGCATCCATACTTTTATTAAAAAGATTATCAATCAATTTGTTCAGTTCAATTGTTTCTATTTTAACATCAATACCAACAGCTTTTAGATTATCTTTTATAATAGTTGAAGCAAATTGTCTAAGTGGATTTCCTCCCGGGACATAAAGTATAAATGAAAACTCAACACCTTTTTTATCAATTGTGCCATTGTTATTTGTGTCAGTCCAACCTTCTTGTTTAAGAATTTCTTTCGCTTTAGCAGAATTATATTCTAATGGTTTTAAATTATCATCAAAGAATTCTACAAAGATTGGTGAAACCGGAGTAACTGCCGGTTGACCATAATTATTTAAATATTCATTCAGTATTTCATCACGATTTATCGCGTATGATAATGCTCGCCTAACATTTGCTGAACTAAAGAATTTATTATCCTTTACTTCATCGGTTTCTGAAAATATTTTTGGATCAATGTGATTCCAACCAACAAAATCAAATTCTCTCCCTTTAACAGGAACAATATTAATTTTTTCGGACTCTACCAAACCTTCAACGTCATTGGATTTTATTTGTTCGGCTACGTCAATCTCACCTTTTTTCAACTGTGTAATGCGTGAATTATAATCGGGAACAATTTTGAAAACCAATTCTTTTATCATTTCCTCGGAATAAAGAAATGAAGAAGGATCAGCTTCAAGTATTATCATTTCATTTCTCTCCCACTTTTTTAACCTGTAAGGACCACAAGTTACGGGATTAAAATTTACATCAGCAGTCGGAATTTCGTCGTATTGATATTTTTCAAATATATGTTTGGGAACAATCGGTAAAACAGCATCTATCAGCTTAACATTTTTATTTGGTATGAAATTAATTTTAATTGTAAATGAATCAATAACCTCAATGGATTTGGACATATCAATGCTTAAATCTTCATTCAAATACAACTTTTCAAACGTTCCATAAAATTTACTCTGGACCTGTGGATTGGAATAAAGATCGAATGAATATGCTACATCTTCGGCTGTAAATTTAATTCCATCAGTCCACTTAACATCATCTCTTATAAAGAATTTTAGTGATAATGAATCATCCGACCATTCCCACGAATTAGCAAGCCAAGGTTCAACATCAAGATCACCTTTGATTTCATTCCAGTTTATGCGCACGAGGCTAAGAAAAAGAGCATCGTCTATACTGCCCTCATCAACGCTGAATGCATAAAGGGGATTAATTGTTTTTATATCGGCAGATATTCCGA
Organism: uncultured Ignavibacteriaceae bacterium; assembly: GCA_963804005.1. Lineage (GTDB taxonomy): Bacteria > Bacteroidota > Ignavibacteria > Ignavibacteriales > Ignavibacteriaceae > JAGXRK01. The sequence goes on from CAWDOP010000014.1 coordinate 188,485, forward strand.
TTATCAGTCTATCAGTTGATATTGGTTCATCCTTTTGGCAGGACACAAAAAGGAAGAAGAGGAAAAAGCTACACAGGGAAAAAAGTCTGATGTTTCTCATCGTAGTAAAATAATAAGGAATAATTGTGATTTTAATTTATTATTTTGCCCAACAATAACAAAAAAACTTTCTAAATGCTAAATGTAAATATTGAAAATATTTCTGTTAGTGTTCAGGGCTCGTTCAGGGATTTGTTATCCAATATCTCATTTTCAGTCCCGCAAAATTCTGTATATACAATTCTCGGGAAAAATGGCAGCGGAAAATCTACTCTTATTAAATCCTTTACTAGTTTGCTGGACAACAGATTTTACAAAGTAAAAGGCAGCGTTGAATGGAAGAATAAAAATCTTCTCAGTTTAAAATCAGAAGAACTTTTTAACATTCGTAAAAATGAAATGAGATACGTTTTTCAGGATTCGATTAATAGTCTTGATCCATTAAAAAAAGTAAAATATTATTTCGATAATACTGAATGCAAAAAGGGAAAATTAGAAGAGCTGCTCTGCGAGTTTCAACTTCCCGATTATAACTCAATATCAGAAAGGCATCCTTATGAATTAAGCGGCGGAATGCTGCAAAGGTTAAATTTTGTTTTGGCTTTCGCTATAAATCCCAGCTAATAATTCTTGATGAACCAACATCTGCTATTGATTCAGTCAATACATTGTTATCACTAAAAGCCATTAAAAACTTTGTAAATAAAGAATAATAATTCCGCCTTGATTGTGACACAGGATATTTTATTTGCACAAAAAATAAGCAATAAAATTTCTTTTTTAAGTGAGGGAACTTTAACTGATTTTATTGAAGTTGATGATCTAATGAATTCTAATGATAGTCGTATCAATTCTTTTCTTAATGCTTATAAAGAGTTAAGCAAATGAAAATTCTACTAAAGACAGAAAACCTAAATTACGATGCGCCTTCAAATGAAGTATTTGGGAAAGGTAAAGAACTTTAAAATATTAAATAATATTTCATTTGAATTGTTTGAAAATGAAATACTTGGTATTGCAGGTGAGTCGGGCAGCGGGAAAACAACCTTAGCAAAATTATTAGCCGGAGTAATTTCTTCTAATAATGGAAAGTTAACTTTTGATTTCAACAATGACTGGTCTGGAATAAAAACAAAACCAGTTCAAATTTTATTTCAGAACAGCAGTGAGATAATAAATCCAATCCGTAAAGTTGGAGAGATAATTGAAGAAGCAATAAGAATAAAATTTGGTGAAAAAGTAAATTCTAATGAAATGATATTAAGTTCTCTGAAATTGGTTGGATTAAATGAAGATTTTGCTGCAAGAAGAGGGTTTGAACTAAGCGGCGGTGAACAGCAGCGCGTTGCACTTGCCAGAATAATTTCAGTTGAACCGGAGATATTGATTCTTGATGAACCTTTTTCGGCTCAGGATGTTGAATCGCAAGTTAAATTTTTTAAAACTCATAAAAAAAATATCTGGCGAAAAGAAAATTACACTTATTATAGTTTCACACGATTTGAATTTATTAAAATTATTATGTAACCGTATAATGATATTATCTAAGGGCGAAATTGTGGAGATTGATGAAACTGAAAAAATATTTTCTCACACCAAAATCAGAGTTTACCAAGCAGCTTATAAAAGCTTCATCACTAGAATTAGATAATTTATAACATTTCTCAATTGTTTAATGCTCAAAAACAAACGCAGATAAGAATTCTTAAATTAAAAGGAATATCATTCCAGACATTTGATTATGAAGTAAGTGATGATGATTTGAAAGACTTGATTAACGAGTGGGTATTCGAATCTGATTTGAAAATAATTTACTTTGTTAACTTTCTAAACAATTCCACATCTGTCCTTGTTGTTACTTTAAAATTAAAAACAGAACCTTCAACAATATGAACTCTTTTCCCTGTTCGTTTTACAAGAACTGATTCATCGGTTCCTATAAAATTTTCTTTATATGCTTTGTTCATAGCTCTTAGAAGATCTTTGTATTTGAAAATCTGCGGTGTTTGAACATAGTAAACTTCATCTCTGTTTAGATATTCTTTAACTATTTCGTTTCCTTTTATCAAAGTATCTTTTGCTTTGATGCAAACGAGTGCATTTCCTTTTTTCTTTGCAGTATTTATTGCATTAGTTAGAATTTCATTTGGAAGTAATGCCCGTGCAGCATCGTGAACAACAATTAGATCATTTGGCTCCGCTTCCGATGATAACAGCGCATTGTAAACAGAATCCTGTCTTGTTGCACCGCCTTCAACAATAAGTTTTAGTTTGCTGAGTCTGTATTTTTTCACAAGCTTTATCAGCATATCAAAATATTCCGGTTCGGCAGCAACAATTATTTTATCAATCAGCTTATTCTTTTGAAACGTCTGAAGTGTGTAAACGATTAATTCTTTACCATTAATCTTAAGATATTGTTTAGGAGTGGCAGTACCTTTTATGGTATTGCCAGCTCTTAAACCTTTACCACCGGCGGGAATTATTGCAATGGTTTTCATATCATTTTATAAAATTAGCATTGCATCGCCATAGCTGAGAAAGCGATATTTTTCTTTTAATGCTTTTTTATAGCCTTTCATCATAAAGTCAGTCTCAGCAAAAGCTCCGGCAAGCATTAACAATGTTGATTCCGGAGCGTGAAAGTTTGTAATCAACTTACTTGTAATTTTGAATACATAAGGCGGATAAATGAACTTATCAGTCCATCCTTTTCCCTGTTTAACAAAACCATCAGCAGTTGTACTTGTTTCAAGAGCACGGCAAGCACTAGTTCCAACCACAAATATATTTTTTTTGTGATGCATGGCTTTATTAATTACATCTGCAGAGTGCGCAGAAATTTCATAATACTCAGAATCCATTTTATGCTTTGTAAGATCTTCCACTTCAACCGAACGAAATGTTCCCAAACCTATATGAAGAATTACGGGAACAATTTTAACTCCCTTTTTCTCAATTTTACTTATAAGCTTATGAGTGAAATGAAGACCTGCTGTTGGAGCAGCAACTGCACCATCAACTTTAGCGTAAACAGTCTGATAGTTTTCTTTATCTTGTGGTTCCGGTTCGCGTTTGATGTATGGTGGAAGCGGAGTTAATCCTAATTTTTCTACTGCATGATAAACTCCGGTTTTATTAAAACGAACAGTTCTTCCTCGTGAAGTAGTATTATCAATAACCTCACACCAGAGATGATCGTCGAAATAAATTTTATTGCCAATTCTAACTTTACGAGCCGGATCAACAATAACATCCCAGATACAATCTTCTTTGTTTAATTCACGCAACAGAAACACTTCTATCTTTGCATTAGTTTTCTCTTTCTTACCAAACAATCTTGCCTGAAACACACGTGTTTCATTCACAACCATCACATCACCCTCTGCCATATAATCGACAACTTTAGTGAATTTCTTATCTCCAATTTCCCCTGTCTCACGGTTTAGAACCATAAGTTTAGCTTTATCCCTTGGACTAACCGGATACTTTGCGATGGCTGTCTTGGGTAAATTGTATTTGAAATCTGTTAATTTCATTCTTCCTGCCTTAATTAGTTATGTTTATGACAAGGAAAAAACCGGAAACTTAAAAACATTTCCGGCTCAATCCTTAATTAATTTATTATTTCTTTTTTGATGCTTTAGCTTTGTCAGCTTTTTTAACTGTCTTCTTTACTTGTTTCTTTGCTGGTTTAGATTTAGCTTTTTCATTAAGAACCGCTCTGGCTGCAGCTAATCTTGCAATCGGTACTCTGAATGGAGAACAGCTTACATAGTCCATTCCTACTCTGTGACAGAATTCCACGGACGAAGGTTCACCTCCATGCTCGCCGCAGATTCCGACTTTAAGATCAGGTTTGGTTGATCTTCCTTTATCGGTTCCCATCTTAACAAGTTGACCAACACCTGATTGATCTAATGCCTCAAACGGATCGTTTGGCAGTATTTCATTCTGAACATAAAGCGGTAAGAATTTACCTGCGTCATCACGTGATAAACCAAATGTAGTTTGGGTCAGATCGTTTGTTCCGAAACTGAAGAACTCTGCACGTTCAGCTATTTCATCAGCGGTTACACAGGCACGGGGAAGTTCGATCATTGTTCCTACAAGATAACTGATCTTCTTTCCCTTTTCCTGCATTACTTCTTTTGCTACTCTTCTAACAATATCTTCCTGAAGTTTGAATTCATTAACATGACTTGTTAACGGAATCATTATTTCGGGTTTTACTTTCATACCTTCATTAGCAACATTAACTGCTGCTTCGATGATTGCACGAGCCTGCATTTCTGTTATTTCAGGGTATAATACACCTAAACGGCAGCCTCTAAATCCAAGCATAGGATTGAACTCATGCAGACTTTCAATCTTTTCTCTGAGTTTGGTTTCAGATATTCGCAATGCATTTGCAAGTTCTTCTATGTCTTTTGCAGAATGCGGTAAGAATTCATGCAAAGGCGGATCTAAAGTTCTGATTGTTACTGGATATCCGTCCATAGCTCTGAATATTCCTTCAAAGTCTTCTCTTTGAAGAGGAAGAAGTTCAGCCAGAGCGGTTTTTCTTTCAGCAACTGTATCTGCAACAATCATTTTTCTTACAGACATAATTCTTTTTTCACCAAAGAACATATGTTCTGTCCGGCATAGTCCGATACCTTCAGCGCCAAAAGCAATAGCATTTGATGACTGATCAGGCTGATCAGCATTTGTTCTTACCTTCATTGTTCTGATCTTATCTGCCCAGGTCATTAAGCTGTTGTAAGTATTGAACACCGGTGAATCTTTTGCATCAAGAGTTTTAGTTATAAGAACCTGAATTACTTCAGAAGGTTTGGTTTCAAGTTTTCCTTCAATCACTTCACCGGTAGATCCATCTATTGAGATGTAATCACCTTCTCTGACAACGGTATCCATTCCATCAACAGTGATGGTTCTTTCTTTATAGTTGATCTTCAATGCACCGCAACCGGCAACACAAACCTTTCCCATTTGACGTGCAACAAGTGCAGCGTGGGAGGTCATTCCGCCTCTTGCTGTAAGAATACCTTCTGAAGCGTCCATTCCTTTAATGTCTTCAGGAGAAGTTTCAATTCTTACAAGAATAATTTTATCACCGTTCTTAGCCATCTCTTCTGCATCCTGAGCGCTTAATGCAACCTTACCCGATGCAGCACCAGGACCAGCATTTAATCCTTTAGCAAGAAGTTTTCCTGATTCAACTGCTTTTCTTTTTTCTTCAATATCGAAGATTGGTCTTAATAATTGATTTAACTGATTAGGTTCAATTCTTAAGATCGCTTGTTCTTTGGTAATTAATTTTTCCTTCACCATATCAACAGCCATTTGAATAGCCGCAAATCCGGTTCTCTTTCCAACACGGCATTGAAGCATCCAGAGTTTGCCTTGCTGAATAGTGAACTCAAGGTCCATCATATCTTTATAGTGTTTATCAAGTATTTTTCTGTACTTATCAAGCTCTTTGTAAAGTACAGGAGACTCTTTTTCAAGTTGAGCAATTGGAAGAGGAGTACGTGTACCGGCAACAACATCTTCTCCCTGGGCATTAAATAAATATTCACCGTAGAAAACATTTTCGCCAGAGGCAGGGTCACGTGTAAATGCAACACCTGTTCCGGAATCTTCTCCCATATTTCCAAATACCATCGATTGAATGTTAACAGCAGTTCCCCAGCTTGCCGGAATGTTATTAAGCTTGCGGTAAACAATTGCTCTTTCATTCATCCATGAATTAAACACTGCACCGGCAGAACCCCATAGCTGTTCCATTGGGTCATCAGGAAAATCATTTCCTGTTTTTTCTTTAATTGCAATCTTGAACTCAGCGACTAATTCTTTCAAATCGTCAGCTGAAAGTTCGGTATCAAGCGTAATGCCCTTTGCTTCTTTCTTTGCATCCATTATAACTTCAAACGGATCGTGTTCGTGCTTGTCAACAGGCTTCAACCCGAGCACTACATCACCATACATTTGGACAAATCTTCTATATGAATCATAAACAAAGCGAGGATTGTTTGTTTTTTCAATTAATGCCTGAACAGTAATATCATTCAAACCAAGATTTAGAACTGTATCCATCATTCCCGGCATTGATGCACGTGCTCCTGAACGAACTGAAAGAAGAAGAGGATTTTTATGATCGCCAAATACTGCGCCCATTTCCTTTTCAACTTTTTTAAGAGCATCAACAACCTGAGATTTTAACTCTTTAGGATATTTCTTTTTGTTATCGTAATAGTATGTACAGAGTTCTGTAGTAATTGTGAATCCAGCTGGAACAGGAAGACCGATATTAACCATCTCGGCAAGATTTGCACCTTTACCACCGAGAAGCCCTTTCATATCGGCTTTTCCTTCAGCTTTTTTGCCTCCGAAGAAGTAAACGTATTTCTGAGTTTTAGCCATTTGTATAACCTCCGTAGTGTTTTATCGTTTAGCTAACTATTATAATTAGTCGTTTAGTTTATTAATTAAATATTGTTTGAATGATTCTTCTTCATCCACACATAATTTTATTTTCAAATAAAAGATATCGATATCATCAAATTCTATTGAGTATTTGATAAGCTTAACTGCATCCTTCTCCGTTGTTATAACAGAGTGAGAATTTGTTGCATAAAATTCTTTACGAATCCGCTGCACTTCTTTTAATGTATATTCTTTATGATCTCTAAAAATTATCTGATTATTTACTTCAACACCCGATTGCTTAAGAACCTTTAGAAACGATTCGGGGTTAGCAATTCCTGAGACAATCAATCCTTTCTGTCCGTCAAATTCTTTAATGCTGTATTCAATATTTTTTGCAACATCTACAAAGCCTATTGCCTCATAGTATGAAGTAAAAACCTTTTTATCTTTTAGGAAAACTTTTCGTTTAGGAATTATTTCTTCTTTATCAGAAAATTTTCTGTTAAGTATTACTACATCGGCTCTGCTAATAGAGTCAAAACTTTCTCTCATAATTCCTGCCGGCAAATGATTATGAACAAACATATCATAGTTGTTGAAAAAATTTTGTTCAATAATTAAAAGATCAATATCCCGCTTTATCCATCTGTGTTGAAATGCATCATCAAGTACAATTGTATCAACACCTGTATCCTTAATCAGTCTTTTTGCTCCCTGAACACGCCTTTCACAAACCGCAGCCGGAACATTAGTTTCACTTGCAGTGTGATACATTTCATCACCGGATTGGTCAACTGTTGAAAGCATTTTCGTTCCATCTGACACAAGCAGATAACCAATTGATGATCTTCCATATCCACGGCTTAATACACCAACTTTTTTGTTAACTGATTTTAAAAATTCAACAAGATAAATTACCATTGGTGTTTTACCTGAGCCGCCAACTGTTAAGTTTCCCACAGATATGACTTTTGATTTAACCTGAACAGCTTTAAAAATATTCTTGTCAAAGAACAGATTTCTTAAACGGATAATAAATCCGTAAACAGGTGCAAAAGGAAGCAGTATGAATCTTAAAAAATTCATTGTTATGAAAATCTTCCTGCTTCATTTTGCAGTTCAATCAATTTCTCTTCACAGTTCAAGATCATTTCGGATGTTTCTTCATAACTTAAATTTTTATCAACATAAATTGGTTCCGAATAAAATGCATTAGCTTTTGTAAAGAAATATGGAACATGGAAATTATCCCAACTCTTCAACAATTTCTTTTTTCTGAATCCTATACCTAAAAGCACCAACGGTATTCCACTTTTCTTTGCGGCTATTACTGCTCCGGCTTTAAATTTATGAACCGGTCCGCGAGGTCCGTCAGGTGTTACTGCAATGAATATTTATTTTTGCGTAATCAATCATAATTCCAAGTGCCACATCGCCGCCTTTGCTGCTTGAACCTCTAACCACTTGATAACCCCAATGTTTAAGCTGCTTTGCAAGAAGATCGCCGTCTTTACTTTTACTTGTTAACGCTGCAGAATTTTTTCTGCCATGCAAATACCAGGAAAGCAGCATTGTTTCGTGCCAAAAAGCAATTACATAATTCTGATTGTTTTCTTCTAATCGATCTATAACTTCTTTATTCTTAAAATTTATTCTCAATGACTTACACAATAAGTCAACACTATTGGTAAGGAATATATTCCCTACAAATCTTAATGTATTCTGTTTAATCTCTTTAAGCTTCATTAATCAAATTGTAAATTGCTTTTGCTGCATTTGTAGAAGCATTTTTTTCACCAAGTTCTTTCTGATTTCACCAAGTTTTGATCTCATCTTTTCATATAAAGAACTATCTGATAATATTCTTTTGCTTTCATTATAAATTTTATCTGAGTTCACATCTCCCTGAACTAATTCCGGAACAACATTTTCATTAAGAATAATATTTGCCATTCCAATGTTTTTAACTTTAACCAGAAATTTTCCGATACGATATGTTATACCACTTGTCTTATAAACAATGACCATCGGAAGCTGCATCAATCCGGCTTCAAGTGTTGATGTACCGGATTTTATAATTCCAAATTTTGCATTTTTAAGAAAATCATAGGTAAACCCTCTTATTAAATTAAACCTATGATGCTCTTTATATTTTTCAAACAATTCCTCATCAAGATTTGCAGAACAAGCAACTACAACCTGTAAATTAAACTCGTCCGCTAATCGTGTGGCTGCTTTTATTGTTTCAGGAAATATTTCTTCAATTTCGTGATTTCTGCTTCCGGGTAGAATCAATAAAATTTCTTTTGACTTGATCAAGATTAAATTTTTGTTTCAACTCATCTTTTGATAAAAAATTATATTGATTCAATCTTTCAATAAGCGGATGACCGACAAACATTGCATCAACGTTATTTTCTTTATAAAGTTTTTCTTCAAACGGAAAAACTACCAGCATTTTTTTTACAAGTGCACGAATTTTTTTTATTCTTCCACTGCCCCATGCCCAAATCTGCGGAGAGATATAATAAATTATATCAACATCATTTGCTTTAAGCTTCTTTGCTAAGTTCAGGTTGAAGCCGGGATAGTCAATCAGTACTGCATATTTTGTTTTTCTTTTTTCAACTTCGTTAAGTATATCACTTTTAACTTTTCGTATGAAAGGAAGATGTTTAACAACTTCTGCAAATCCCATAAAAGCCATTTTGTTGAGATGGTAGATAATCTCAACTCCGGCTTCTTTCATTTTATCACCCCCGATACCAAATAATTTAATATCGCTATCAAGAACTTTTAATTCTTTAATAAGTGCCGCTGCATGAAGGTCACCAGACACTTCACCGGCAATAATCAAAATATTTTTATTCTTTATTTTACTCATTAAAAAATGTTATTAACTCTCAGATACCATTTAATAATTATTAGTAATGCAACAGTTACGAATGCCTGCAATGTTCGTGTCTCAGACTTCAATCCCATATTTAATTTGAATGTCGGTTGTTCAACTCCATTTACTGTATAGGGAGTTAATCTTGGGAAAAACCGCGGAACATTCTGCAAATAAAGTTGATACGCATTAGTAAATTTCTTTTCAAGGAAAGCTTCTTCCTCTTTAACAATAAGATGATATTGCAAAACAAAAAATAAAAGTGCAACTATCTGCAGATAAGGAAAAAAAGCATAAGACATTATGCCGAGTCCAAAGTACATTAAAATATTTCCGACATAAAGCGGATTGCGAACATAAGCGAAGGGTCCACTAATTACTAAATAAGTTCCGCCGACACCACCGGTTGTTCTTGTTTCGCTTCCAGCCCAACTTACACCCCACAATCGAATTAGTTCCCCGCAAAGTGCAATAACAAAACCTATTATTAAAGTTGCTACTGTTGCGTCTTCAAATACCAGCATGAGAATAAGAAACGGTATTGGTGTGTAGCTTCTGTAATTAAAAAACTTTTTTGCTAATTGTGACATTTAATTGTTTTTCTTTCTCTTAATCTTTATTCTAATTTTACTCAACTATATATGCTACGCGTCTTTTCAATTCTGCCTGATGACTTTTTCTCAATTTTTTTCCAGTGATAAGATCATCAATCTTTTTTATAACACTGGTAAAATCTTTGAACGGTGAATATGAAATTCTTTCCTTTTCACAAAATTTCAGTAGACCATCTTTAGCGAAGATGTAATCGCAATACTGAGCCGATTCCTTGTCCGAGTTCCCATCACCGATGTAGAATGTATAATCATCATCACTGCTGTTATCAAGTATATGATCTCTCTTGCAATTTGCAGATGTAGGAAAATCGGAATTAAAAAACGGATAGCCGGGAATTAATTTCCCCGTATCATCAAATGAAAGACTATTTGCATAATACTTTAACTCATTCAAATTTTCACGTGCGAATATTCTTTTAATGTAATAATCAAAGCCATCGCTAAGAACAACAAGGTCAATATTTTTTTCTTTGCAATATGAAACCATCAAATGAAAGGTTGTGTCCATTTTAAGTCCATCAATAAACGAGTCAAGCTCATTTTTATCAATTGTCAGGAGTTGAACCGCAAAGCAAATCCCAGCATTCGCGAGATGAAATTTTGTCGTTCAATAAATCATCAATCACCGGAAGAACTTTTTCACTATCACCAAACCTTGAAAAGATTGAGTCGCCGATATCCTGCTCTGTTATTGTGCCATCGAAATCAACAAATATTTTCAGTTCACGTTTTTTCACTTAGGACTGACCACCATTTTTCTAACTTCAATATAATTTCCAGCTTTGAACCTGTAGAAATAAATTCCCGGCATAAGGTTTTCATCTCTGAAAATTATTTCGTGACGACCTGCAGAATATTTTTGTTTTGGTATTTCCTTAATCAGTTCAACCTTATTGTCAAAAAACTCTAATATAACATTTTCTTCTTCGGGCAAATAAAAACTTATTGTAGTTGAATCCGTAAAAGGATTCGGTAAATTCTGCGCAAGCACAATACTGCTGGCAGATTCCAAATAATTTATCTTAACGAGATCATAAACAGTTGACGCTCATCGCCATCTTTTTGAATAATACGATAATATAAAGTTCCGTTTGTATTTGGCACATCAAATAGTTCATAAAAATTAACGGAGCGAATTTCATTTGCTTCGACAGTTCCAATAAGACTCCAGTTAGCTAATCCCGTATCTGATTGAACAGTTCTTTCAATATTATAAAAAACTTCAGGTGATTCATTTGCAGCATACCAGCTCAATCTAATTTTTCCATCGTCAATATTCGCTGAGAATCCAAGAACCTGTGAAGCATAAGTCCCGGTATTAAAAATTTTCTGAGCATAAATTTCATTCTTTCCTTCTCGCTTTTCTTTAAATACTGCAATTGCACCACCGGAACCGTCAGGAACAAGATTTAAATAGCTTTTTTGCGAGTTATGAAATGAACCAAGAACAACGGAAAGACTATCCCAAATCAATTTTCCCTGAGTATTAATTTTCTGCACATAAATGTTTCCGTATACAGAATCTACTCTTCTATCAATCCACGCAACGATTAGATTTCCTTTTTCATCATTTATTATTTTCTGTCCAAACTGATCTCCTTTAAGATCAATTACGGAAATGCCGTCTTTCTTCCACAGCGGCTTACCGTTCTTATCAAACTTCTGAATGAAAAGATTTTTATCATTTTGAAATTCATTTGTCCACGTTACATATATGCTTGAATCGATTAAAGCAGTTTGAGAATTAAGTTGATTTCCATTTAATGATGTTACTCTCTTTCCACCAGTTCCCCAGGGAAGATTTCCGTTTCTTGTAATTAGCTGATGATGAATTTCTTTTTTCTGTCCCTGATATTGAAAAGAAAGATAAACCGAATTACCAAAACGATTAACTGTATAACTCAAAACATTATTAATTGTGCTTGAAATATTAACCGGTTCTTTGCCCCATTTTTTAATGTTATTTTCATCAACATAGGCAGCCACGTAAAACACTTTTACCTGAAAAGTTCTCAAGCCAAAAAACAAAAGCACCACCTTCATAATCAGCAACAACCGAAGTTTTACTTTTTCTACTGTTAGATTTGAATAACCATGATTCATCTGAACTTTTAGACAAAGATGAACCGCTCTGATCAAGAAATTGATACGCGACTAAATAATCGCCAATAAAACCCGGTTCACGCATAAGGTAAGAAACACAGATTATTCCGTTTCGATTAATATCAATAGAGTAATCAAGTACTTCTAATTCATTTTCGGAAATATTCTTACCCTCACTTTGCCATAATCTTTCGCCGTTCTTTGATAACTTCTGAATAAACAATTGATCCGGTTTATCCTTCACTGCACTTTTCCAAAGGACATAAGCATTTCCATCATCATCAGTAACTGCAACCGGAATTTCTTTTCTTCCGGTTAATGTTGAAACTGTTTTCCCATCGGCTCTGAAACTAACTTCACCGTCTTTATTCGTGTGAATAAAAAATATATCACTGACATTTCCGATTTTTTTATCTTCCCAAAAAACGAACACACCGCCGTTTCTATCATCAAGTGCAGTAATGTTGATCGGATCTTTGGGTCCATTAACAAGCTTTGTGTTCACCGCAGGATTGCTGACCCATTGTGCCTGAACAGAGAAAACCGGCAATAAAATTGTCGGCAAAAGTAAAAATATTTTTTCTAGCTTATTTAAAATCATACACTCTTCTGATCTTATCCCGCGATAGCATCAACATCTTCACTAAATCTTACACTTACTAATTTGGAAACACCTTCCTCCTGCATTGTTACGCCATAAAGAGTGTGCGCAGCCTCCATAGTACGCTTGTTATGTGTAACTACAATAAACTGCGTATCTTTACTGAACTCGTGCAGGATGCGTGTAAAGCGATCAATATTTGCATCATCAAGCGGAGCGTCAATTTCATCGAGGATACAGAATGGACTTGGCTTCACAAGATAGATGGCAAACAATAATGCAATTGCAGTTAATGTTTTTTCTCCTCCGGAGAGAAGCTCAATTGATGTTGGTCTTTTACCTTTGGGTTTTGCAATAATTTCTATTTTTGCTTCAAGCGGATCCTCGTTTTCTTCAAGCCTTAAATCTGCTTCATCACCCGGATCAAACAAAGTTCTGAATGTCTTTACAAAATTTTCCCGAATCTTTTCAAATGTTTCCATAAACTGCTTTTGGGCAGTATTATTTATTTCCTCAATAGTTTGTATTACATCTTTTTCTGAATCAATCAAATCGTTTCTTTGCTTCAACAAAAAATCGAGTCTTTCTTTTTCCTCTTCATACTCAGAATAAGCAAGCAGGTTTACCGGGCCAAGTGATTTTACTTTTTGCTTGATCTCATGAACTTCACTGCTTCTTTCTGAAAAATTAAAAGTTTCAAGATCATCAAATGATTTTTTCTCAAGTGTAAGAGAATAACTCTCTTCAATATTTTCATATAAATTCTGAGTTTTAATATTCAACTCATTTAACTTCATTTCGGTTAAATGAATTTCTTCTGAAATTTTATCTCTTTCTATTCTTAAAGCTTTTAAAGTGTTTTCTCTTTCGCTCATTTCTGCACGAAGCGCTTTATATCTCGTATCAATTTCAGTTTCACTTTCAATTATTTCTTCTTTGGCTTTTTCCAATCCGGAAAGTACAATTTGATTTTCTTTTACTAGAGAAAGAATGTTTTCACTTTCGTTTGTTGAATCGCTGATATCAGTTTCACGCTTCTCAATTGACTTGCGAATATTGGAAATTGACTCTTCAGCACGTTTGATAGCATTTCCAGTATTTTTCTTTTCGCCTATTAGTCTTTCTAATTCAAGATTCAACTCGTTTATATAATTTCTTGTTGAGTCGAATTCTTTTTCTTTCAGCATGAAATTTTCTTCTAATAGACTTCGTTTACGTTCTTCTTCATCTCGAATGCTGTTTTCGGTAAAAATTAATGATTCAAGCTGATTGCGTTTTGTATCGAACAGATTAGCTTCTGCGGCAAGATCCTGAATTTCCTGTTGAATTTTTTCAGCCTCATCATTGGCTTTTTGCTTTTCAAATTCAAAACGGGAAATCTGCTTATCAACGTTGTTAAGATCGTTTATTAGGAGTCTTCCTTTTTCAGATAAAACCTTAAGATCAATTGAGTCTATTTTTTCTTCTGTTTCTTTTATTTTATTCTGTAGTTCTGCTAATTGTTTTTCTCTTACAGGAAATTCTTTTCTTAAATTTTCAAGAAAATGTTTCCTGCCAAAAATAGTATCATCAATCTGAGGAGCTGATCCAGCTTCAACCACACCATCAGCGCCGAGATAATCTCCATTTAAATTTGTAAAGTTAAATCCCGGATATTTTTTGAAAAGAGTGAAGGCGGTATCGAGATCATTAACTATTACAGTATTGCCTAAAACTTTGTTAAAGAATGGAATCCATTTGTTTTCGGTTCTGACAAAATCCTTAGCCCAGCCTAAAAATCCTTTTTCCTGTTCAATCTTTTTTGCCTTACGCTTCCGCAGATAGCTGGATATTTTATCAATAATATCTTTATTGGTCGCTTCTGCTAAATCAGAGATATAAAACGAAGCTTTGCCAATTTCATTATTTTGCAGATACTCTATTCCATTTTTCAGATCATCAAGAGTTTCAACAAGAATATTGTTTAGATTATTCTTCAGTGCTGCTTCAATAGCAAACCGATATCTTTCCTCAGAGTCACCGATATGAGCAAGAATTGTACTTTCACCTTTTGCCCATGATTGATTATCGAGCAAAGCTTTAGCTCCTTTTGAAACTCCTTCAAGGTTGTCTATTAATGATTGAATAAATTCAGTTTTATCTCTAAGATTTTTAATTATGCTTTTATCTTCTAGTTCTTTATCCTTTAATGCCGAAAGTTCATTTTCACAATCTTCTTTTTCTTTTTGCTTGGCTAAAAAGAGAGAATCAGCTTGTTTTAAACTTTTTCCTATTTCTTGTTTTTCATTTCCAAGTTCTTCAAGGTAACCGACTGTTTTTGCGACATTGCTTGTAAGTAGAAGAATTTTTTCGTTTAGCTTATTTATTGCTTCTGTCTTTTGCTTATAGCAAATCTTCTGTATTGTGTAATTCGTTTTCTTTTCCGGTTATCTCTTTAAATTTTTCCAGTAAAACATCTGATTGAACTTTAAGTTGAACTCTCTTTTCTTCAAGAGCCGAATTCCTGTTCTTTCAGTTTATCTTCAACTTTTCCTCGTTCCAGTTCTTTTATCCGAATCTTTTCTTCTATTTCTTTAATGCTATTATCACCTTTAGTCACAGTGTTTTGGGATTCAGTCAATTGAACTTTAAGTTCCTCAAGTTCTTGATTGAATCTTTCAATGTTACGCTCTAAAGAACTTTTTCTTTCTTTGTTAAGAGAAAGTGAATTTTGCGTGTTGTAAATTTTTTCAGTCTGAAGTGAAAGTTCTGATCTTTTCTGCTGAAGTTCTGTTTCTATTACTAAAAGTTTTTCGCGATGCTCTTTTAATTCATCATCAATTCTGGAAACTTCTGATTCAATCTGAATTTTCTGTTTTAATAATTCCTCTTTCCCTATCTTTGATTGTTGGGTCTGTAAGGTAAATAAAGCCAATTCTCTTTCTGCAAGATCAAGCTCAAGTTCTCTCAGTTTAGAAGAAAGATTATTATGCCTGTCAGCTTTTTTAGCCTGTCTCTCAAGCGAGTTCACTTTTTTCTCAACTTCAGAGACAATATCATTTACCCTGGTTAGATCAGCTTTTACATCATCAAGTTTTCTAAGTGCCAGTCTCCTTCTCAGCTTATATTTATTAACACCAGCAGCTTCTTCAAACATAGTTCTTCGCTCATCGGCTTTATTGCTTAATATGGTTTCAACCATTTTAAGTTCGATAACCGAATAAGCATTTGCACCGATTCCGGTATCCATAAAAAGATTAGTAATGTCTTTTAATCGGCATATGTTTTTGTTGAGAAGATATTCGCTTTCCCCGGATCTGAAAATTCTTCTTGTAATTGTAATATCAGAATATTCAATTGGAAGAATTCCTTTTGTGTTCTGAATTGTTAATGAAACTTCTGACATTCCCATCGGCTTGCGCGTTGCAGTTCCGTTGAAAATAACATTCTCCATTTTATCACTTCGCAGCGCACTGCTTTTCTGTTCACCAAGACACCAGCGAATTGCATCAACAATATTGGTTTTTCCGCAACCGTTCGGACCAACGATAGACGTTATACCTTCAACAAACAATACATTAGTTTTCTGTGCGAACGATTTAAATCCGAATATTTCAAGTTTTGATAAATACAATTTGTTTATCCGATAATGTTAAACTGCTTTAATGTTAACATCAGGTACTGGATGACCGAGTTGTTTACCTGGAAGTAAATTAAAAATCCGCCAAACACAGTGAGGAAAAGTAAAATGCTGTAAAAATAAACCGGACCTGCGCTAACATCATAAATCACATAAATGCCTTTCATCAATCTGTAAATTAACCAGAATGTAAAAATTGCAAATACAACAAAGAAATAAATATTGGCTATATCTGCCATTAGCAACCTGTATAGAATTATACCGACAGGAATAAAAAGCACCAAGGGAAGAAATGCCCATACAATTACAAAAAATGCACTCGATAAATAAACTTTCGTTTTAACAAACATTGATGCAGATCTCACAATCAAAGTAAGCAAGACTATGGCGGCAATGAATAGTATTGATAACCAGACAAGCGAGCTTAAAGGATTCCAGGCAAAATAACCTGCCGCAAATAAAAGATTTGGACTTCCGAATGAGAGAAGAATTTTTTCAAATAAAATATTAGTCTTTAAATAGAATAGAATATTGCTTGTTAGAAGTGCGGCAGTAATTGAAATAATAACAGCAAGAAATAATGAATGATATGCAGATAATATTCTTTGATCTCTTACATCGGCAAAAAAATTATACGGTCGAAGTAAAGCACGTGATGCATCTTCCCTGAACTTCCTACCGGAGTTTACAAGAATTCCCAGAGAAATTGCCAGTAGCAAGTCCTAAAACAATAAATCCCATTGGCGCATCATCTTTACTACTGCCAATTGGAATTGTAACTTTTTCTGCGTTCTTCAATCTTGCATTTACCACTTTGTAAGCAAGACGTGATAAGTTTCTATCCTCTCCCACTAAACCAATATTATAAAATAATCCTGCATCATAACCTGAAAGAAGCGAAGGAAAATCGCCTTTAACATCATACATCGTGTTTATGAAGAAAGCACTTAACTTTTCTTCTTCTGCAAAATTTAAAAGTTCATCGAAGTACTTTGCCTGAGCTTCGTATGAATATTCATTTACATAACCATCGGTATCGCCAATATTAACTGTATATGTTGCTTCACTAATAAAAAATCTTCCACCACCTAATTTTTCTTTAAGCTCGATAAGATCATTTTTTATATCATTGATTGAACTATTAAAAAGTTCGATACCGTAAAGATCGATATTATCAATTTGGTTTATATCAAATCCGTTTAAGGATGCAAAGGTAAGAAATTCATATTGTTCTTTAACTTTTTCACCAAGATCTGTAAGTAATGACCGATGAGAATCAAAACGGGACATATAAGAACTACCAAATCCGATTGCACCAACAGCAGAATAATCCTGAATAAGCTTTAAGAAAATTGCTAAGAAAATTTCTGCTTCTTACCATAAAGTTCTGATCGTTTGCAAGTCCTTCCGGAATTGAATCCAATAGGCAATTCAATGAAAGCAATTAATCCAATCTCTTCACAAAGTTTCAGATAATAAGGATGAGGAACCGATTTAGAAAATCTTATGGTATTAAATCCTGTTTCTTTTATGAGTACAAGATCTTTCTCCATCTGAGAATAAGATGAAAGACTTCCAAACTCATCAAACGAAGGAAGATAAGTTACACCCTGCAAATTATATTCTTTGCCGTTTAACAGTAGATTATCATCTTCTAATTCTAAACTGAAAAGTGCGACTGATCTGTCCGTCAAGTCTACAAGCTGATTAGCACGATAAAGTTCAAGTCTTATAATATAGCTGCCGGGAGTTTCTGGCGACCATAAAATCGGATCATTAATTAAGATGGACTGCTTCACTTCAATTTCACGATTCAGTTTCAATTCAAACTTAAAATCATTGCCGCTTATTTGAGTTTTACCATCAGGTGAATATGCTTTTACTTTTAAAGTAAAATTATTCGCTTCTTCAATTGTGTCATCAGGTTTTTTGAATTCTTTATTCTCAATAACAGATCTGATTTCGACAGAAGCTTTTCTGTTTGAAAAGTTAAGCGATCTTTTAAGCGTCAACTCCTTAATATTTATATTCGGAGTAATATGAAGAAAAACATCACGGATTATTCCACCAAAGTTCTGCGGAAATAAAAATCTTTGCTTAAGAGGAATTGTGTTTTCAGAATCTAATTCGTAGCTGAGTTTAACAGAAATTAAATTGTCCTGATCAGATTTAAGGATATCTCTCGGCACATCAATACTAAAAGGAAACTCCCCGCCGGAATGCCTATAAATAATATTTTTATTCAGAGAAATATCTGCAGTATAGTTTAAACCAAAGAATACAAGCTTCATTCTGCTGCTATTTATTTCTGAAGAAGAAAGCTTGAAGGATTTTTCAAAAATAAATTCGCCTTTGCCTTGAAATATTGACGGAACATTTACACTAACTTTATTTTGCTTTTCGTCATCGGCAGAATAGACTTTCCATACACCGTTAAGCGAAATTATTTTTCTTGAATCAGTAATGTCAAAAAACAACAGGTCAGCTTGAATTGATCTTATATTGAGGCAGGTCCCGAAAGACAACCTGAGAGGATAAAAGTGGTTGAACTGCTATTATTGCAAAAAGAACTAATCGAATTATGTAATTAAACGCCAAAATGTTGATTTTCATATCCAAATTGCTGAGAAATAAACTTACAAATATAGCGTCAAATCGAGGGGAATGCAATGTAAGAAACTGTAGATTAAGCGTAATCTAAGAAAAACTTCAAGGATGAAATTATAATTTGCTTTATTTTGTTTGCTGCTTACTCAAAACATAAAGATTGCGATTATGAGCCGGACAAGAGAGAGGTTAAATATAGGTTACAATTTAGAACAATGAATCATTTGTTTTACTAAAGCATCAAATTGCCACAAATTTAATAAGTATTATTATGAATTCTATAAATGAAATTAAAAGGCTAAAGATTAATAATTACATAAAAATTGTGCAGTCTGATCTTGATGAATTAATAACGCAATCTAAAATATTACTAGAAAAAGATACTCTGATTTCTGACAAAATAAGAATACTGCAGCTTGATAACTGCATTTTTTTTCAAGAGATGACTGGCAAGAAGAGAATTTCTTGTAAGAAAAATGAAAGACTTAAATACCGCTAATGAACTTATGGCAAAAAGAATGGAGATTTACGAAAAAATGTGGGATGGCTGCGGATGTAAGGTTGATTATTACTCATAAAATCTATTAAACTACCACAATTCAACTTCTTTCTATTAGCTTCTTTTTTAATTAGCTTCGCAAAAAGTTTTTCTCATATTTAATTTCAGTTATTAGCTGCTGGATACCCTTTATGGAATTTACGAATGAAATAATTTTTGCAGGTGTCCATAATGATATATTAAAACTTCTTATTCAGATTTCTATTCTTCTTATAGCTGCAAGGTTTTTTGGTGAGATTGCACAGAAATTAGGTCAGCCCTCTGTACTTGGTGAAATACTTGCAGGAATAATTCTCGGTCCTTCTTTACTAGGCAACATCTTCCCTTTTATTCATGGCTGGATAATTCCGGTTACTGAAATACAAAAAAACTTACTAGAAGTAATTACTCTAATCGGGGCAATGTTTTTGTTACTAATAACCGGACTTGAAACAGATCTTCAACTAATAAAACATCATTCTAAAAAAGTTTTGGGAATTGCTCTTGGTGAATTACCTTTTTCATTGATGTGCGGATTTGCCTTCGGTTTTTTTATTCCAGATTCATTTCTTGTTGATCCAAATCAAAGAATAGTATTTGCACTCTTTATCGCTATTGCTATTTCGCTTTCTGCTATACCGGTTATTGCAAAAGTGTTGATAGATTTAAAGTTAATAAGAAGGGATATTGGTCAAATTACTCTCGCAGTGGCAATGTTTGATGATACTGTCGCCTGGATTTTACTTTCTATTGTGCTTGGACTTATAGGTGGGGAAGTTGTTTCTGTTGGAACTATTAGTTATTCATTCTTCAAAGTTATCATGTTTGTCGGGCTAAGCTTTTTCATTGGGAAAATTATTGTCAGACATCTTTTGCATTTCACACAAAGCAGAATTTCTTCAAGGGATAAAATACTTACATTAATTATAGTATTTAGTTTTGGACTTGGTGCTATAGTTCAGTCAATAGGTCTTGAAGCAGTCCTTGGAGCATTTATTGCGGGAATTATTTTTGCTCAGTCACCTGCTGTTCCAAAAGGATCTATTGATAAATTAGAGAGCACTACTTTCGGTATTTTTGCTCCAATATTTTTTGCCAGTGCAGGATTAAAGGTAAATGTTATTGATCTGTTCAGAACTGATTTCATACTGATAGGCATAGGATTAATACTTGTAGCTATATTAAGCAAATTTATAGGAGCGTATATTGGTGCAAGATTTTTAGCAAGAACTAATCACTGGACAGCATTAAGTTTTGGTGCAGGATTAAATGCAAGAGGTGCAATTCAAATAATAGTAGCTACAATAGGTTTATCCTTCGGGATTTTATCACAGGAAATTTATTCACTTATTATTATTACTGCAGTAGTTACATCACTTATGGCACCGGTAATGCTTCGATGGACACTCAGTCATGTAAAACCTGAAGATGCTGAACTTACAAGGCTTCGGCAAGAAGAATTATTAAAAGATAATATATTAAATACTGTTCATCGTGTTTTGCTTCCTGTAAGAAAAAGAGAAATCAGCCAGGCATCTCCTTCAAAAATCATAGAAGCAAAAATACTGGAAAGAATTGGCAGAAAAACAAATTTGAGTGTTACTCTGTTTACCATAGCCGAAGAAAAAGAAAAAGCTGAAAGCCAGCAATTTCTTAACACTCTTGGAGGTTTCTTTAAGGAGTTATCAGTAAATAAAAAAGTTGTTGTAAGAAAACAAACTCTCGAAGGCATTTTAGATGAAGTAAAGAAAGACTATGACCTTCTTGTTATCGGTGCCACTGAGAGAAGTAGAAGTTCAGATATGATCTTTAATCCAATTGTAGATAATCTTGTGAGATTCTCCCCTTGTCCAAGTATTGTTGTTCAAAGCAGCAATGTTTCCGAAGATTGGAGCCCAAGCAGAATTCTTGTTCCAACAAATGGAAGTTTGGCTTCCAAAAGAGCAGCAGAAGTTGCTTTTGGAATTGCATATCACGATTATGATCAGGTTCATATTCTTAACGTTATTGAAGCTAAAGAAGACTATTCTGCCTCCTTAGACCTGGAAGGAAGCTTAAGAGAACGCAGATTAACTTTTGCACATCAAACGGTTGAAGAACTAAAAATACTTGGCGAATCTCTGAATGTAAACACTTTCACTGAAATTGAAATTGGCGGAGAACCCGGTTCTGTGATTTTAAAGATGTCCTCTGAAAAGAATTTTGATCTCATCGTTCTGGGAACTGATATCAGACCAGGGGCAGACAAATTATATCTCGGTCCGAGAGTGGAGAAAATTCTGAATAATTGCACCTGCCCTGTGCTCGTGGTTAATTCTATTTAGCTTTTTAGTTATTAACGCATATCTAAATCACTTCAGCCAACTTACTAATATTGCTTTTCCCCATATCAATCGTCAACACCTTGCGCTTATTATCAATCAATGCCTGCCTGTCGCCAAATGCCTGTGCCGTTTTTAAAACTCCAAAAGTTATTGATGAGTTTTCTTCGCCTGGATTATCCGGAATTGGTAAATCATCCGGCATATCAGCAAGAAGCTGAATGAACAATCCGTTTCCCGCATCACCTTTGTGCAGTTGTCCGGTTGAATGCAGAAATCTTGGTCCGTAACCAACCGTAACAGGAATTTTATATTTCTTCTGGATTTCCGTTCTTAGTTTCTGAAGTAACTGATTGGTTTCTATATCAGGTTTAAGATATGCCTGTATTGAAACATAACTTTTGCCTACGACACAGTTTGACAAAAATGATTTTAAAACTTCATTCAAATTATTGCCTGAGAAAACTCCATAAACTTTAATGTCATTTTCAATTAAAGTTGGTTTAATTTCAGGCAGCTTGCCGGTTTCCTGATATTCTTTAACAAACTGTCTTGCAATAACTTTAGCCTGTTCCACATTCGGCTGATCAAACGGTTGGATTTGCATTCTCCATCCTGCAACTGCAGTTGCAAATTCCCATCTGAAGAATTCTGCTCCAAGATCGTAAAGATCATTCCATTCAATTTCGATAACAGGGAAACCGTTTTTCTTTAGTGCATCAATCTTTTCCTGATTTGAAACATCGTCTTTTAATCTGATTGAAACAAATAAACGATCTTTTCCATAAAACTCCAGGTTCAACTAATTCTTCGCCATCAATCAGGAAGAATTCCTTTCCCATTCTTTCCTGTGCTTTCTGCAATAAGCTGCTCAACCCAGGAGCCAAAACTTTTTATTTGCTCTGAAAGTATAAATGTGACTTTATCTATTCCCTGTTCAGCAAGTTCACCAAGAATGCAGCCAAGTTTAGCACTGATATTATTTTCACTTGAAAGTTTTGACTGTTCTGCAATTGCTTCAGCACGATCAAGAAATTTGTTTAGATCAACACCAACTAACGCTGCAGGAACACAGCCAAAAAGTGATAATACTGAAAACCTTCCGCCAATGTTAGGATCATTTAAAAATATTTTTCTGAATTTTAGTTCTTCAGCAACTTTTTGAAGTCCGCTTGCCGGATCAGTTATCGCAACAAAGTGATTCCCAACTTTTTCTTTTCCTACTTTATTAGAAACGTGGTTATAAAAGAATTTCATAAATGAAAAAGTTTCAACTGTTCCGCCGGATTTAGTTGAAACAATATAAAGTGTTTTTTCAGGATCGAGCGAATCAGCAAAATGTTTAACTACACCTGGATCAGTACTGTCTAATACTGCAAGATCAAGATAACCTTCCTTCACTCCGAATGTTAAACGAAAAACTTCAGGTGCCAGACTTGAACCGCCCATTCCAAGAAGTAATGCGTGAGTGAATCCATCTTTTCTTACTGATTCAACAAAATTATTAATTTCGCTTATTGCATTTCTTGTTGTCAGTTGGACTTACTAACCAGCCCAAACGGTTTGTAATTTCGGTTGGATCTTCACTCCAGACAGTATGATCTTTCTTCCAGATTCTTTCAACAATATTTTCTTTTAATAATCTTTTAAAAGTTTTATCTACATCATTTTCAAGATTGTTTAATGAGATTCGAATCATTTCATTTTTCTTTCTTTAATGTTTCAACTTTTTCAGAAATACTTTTTAATAATGAATCGAATGAATCTGCAAAAGCTTTAACACCATCTATCTGAAGTTTATCTGTTATTTTTTCGATTTCAATGCCAAGTAGCTGCTAATTGCTGAACTTGTTTTTTTGCTTCATCCAATCCTTCAGAAAGAGTAGATGCGATTTTTCCGTGCTCAAGAAATGCATCCAATGTTGCAGGCGGAATTGTATTAACTGTATCAGAGCCGATTAAATTATCAACATAAAGTGTGTCTGAATAATTTGGATTTTTTGTTCCTGTGCTTGCCCAAAGTAATCTTTGGACTTTTGCTCCTTTTTGTTTTAACTTATTCCATCTTTCACCGGCAAAAATTTCTTTAGACATTTCATAAGCAATCTTTGAATTTGCAATTGCAATTTTCCCTTGTAAATCTTTATTCCCTTTAGCTTCAAGTTCTTTATCACAAGCAGAATCAACACGACTTACAAAGAACGATGCAACCGAAGCAATTTTACTTGCATCGCCACCACTCGAATCAAGTTTCTCAAGTCCTTTTATGTAAGCTTCCGCAACCTGTTTATAATTTTCATTACTAAAAATTAATGTCACATTAACATTTACCCCGCTGCCAATAACTTCTGTAATGGCAAGTAATCCTTCCTGCGTTCCCGGTATTTTAATCATTATGTTGGGACGATTAAGAGTCTTAAATAATCTTTTAGCCTGATCGATTGTTTCATTGGTCTTATATGCAAGTTTTGGACTTACCTCAATACTAATAAATCCATCATAACCATTTGTGCTCTTATAAACGGGAAGAAGAAGATCAGCAGCCATTCCAATATCTTTTAATGCCATTGCTTCATAAATTTCTTCTGTGGAAAGATTTTTATAGAGAAGTTGTCGAATATCATCATCATAGTCAGTACTGCCTGAAATTGCTTTATCAAAAATTGTTGGATTAGATGTCATTCCTCTCAAACCCACACCAATAAGTTTTTGAAGTTCACCGGAAGTGATTAAATCACGTTTTATATAATCAAACCATATTGATTGTCCAAGTTTAGCAAGCTCATTCATTTTTGACATTTCATATCCTCTTTGTTTATTTTGCCTTGAGATTTTCTGTGCAAAGTTAAATATACAAAAGGAATTATTTAAGTCCGGTAATTTATTTTATTATGCAAATGTCAATACGCAATAGAGATACATTATTTAATAACAGAACTTATGGGCTGATAATGGTATATATTGTCCTGCTTGTAATTTCAGGAATTTATGATTTACAGATTTCTCAATTACTTGTAAACCAAAATGCGGAATGGGCAAAAGTAATTGAGAGCTATGGAGAGCTCCCGGGAATTATTACATTACTAACAGCAATTTTTATTTATCACAAGAAGAAGAGACATTCATCTAACACACGAACGATATTGTACGGTTCTATTCTTCTCTATTCTGCTTTTATGCTTTTTACTTATGCTGGATATTTGTTGCTGAAACCTTTTATAAATTCAAGTTATTGGGTCCTGATATTTGGTCTAGTTTTTACACTCATTTCTTTTCTACTGGATAAGAAGTTAAATATAAATTTTTCGGAAAATGCTTTTGCTTTTTCTAAAATCGCTTTGTTAATGGGAATATTTGGTTATGTATTATTTGTCCAGCCGCTAAAAGTATTTTGGGGAAGAATCAGATTCAGAGATTTGGATGCACTGTATTCCAATTTTACTCATTGGTTTTTACCAAACGGGATTACTGGAAACGATTCTTTTCCTTCCGGTCATTCCGCAATGGGATTTGTTCTTATTTCATTTTTTATTTTGTTCAGAAATAAGAACATTATTATGAGATACGGATCTTACATTTTTATCTTGATGTGGGCTTTTGCAGTTACTTCAAGCAGAGTGATAATTGGAGCACATTTTCTTTCAGATGTTGTGGTCGGATCAGCAGGTATGATTTTTAGTTACTTATATTTTACTCAAAAAGATAGAATGAGAAATATTTGATAATGATGATTTAAATATCGAATAAGTAATGATGATTTAAAAAGTTTTTTCTTTATAATTTATTGATTTTTCTTACTCTGCCAATATTCCCGATAATTTTTCCGTGTTATAAATCCAAGTATTATTACAATCTTCTTTACAGCACGGTTCATTGATAAAATGCAATCACTTTTTCTTCAGATTAGATGAAACCGCTTCAAAAACTTTATTCTTTAACAAATCATACGAAAAATCCGATGGATAAACAGGTTTAAGAAATTTCACATTAACTTTTTTCCATGGTCGGGGAAATATTTTTCCACTAGGCAATGCATCATAAGCGCCATCAATAGCTACCGGGACAATTGGAACATTCAATTCTCTGCTTAAAATTGCAAACGTTTTTTTGAAATCACCAATGTTGCCGGTTTTAGTTCTTGTTCCTTCAGGAAATATTATAATATTTTTTTCTCTTCTTAGTACCGATGCAAGTTTTTGTAAAGATGTTTTAAGATCACTAAGATCCATTACGATCACATTATTTTTATTTGCAACAAATTTTAACCAACGTTGTTTAATATGTTTTTCTTTTGCATAGAAGTACGTTTTCTTCATCATCTTATTTTTTAGAAATACCGCTACAAACAAACCATCAAAAAAGCTTTGATGATTCGGCGCAAGAATAAAAGGACCATCGGGAATATTCTCTATTCCTTCGCCTTTTAATCTGAAATACATTCTTAAAACAACTTTTGCTGAATTCTTAATTAAGTTATGAGTAAACCAGCTTTTAGGCAGATCAATATCCAACTGCTCTTTTAAAATACTTCCCCAATCAATAGCTTCAGTGCTCAAATGAGTCTTAGCTTCCTTTACGTGTTCACTCAATTTTAAAATATTCGGATAAGAAACCAGTTCGTTCTCCTTCATCTTTATTCCGAATGTTGATTCCAGATAAACCAAAAGATTTAATTTATCTAGTGAATCCAATCCTAAATCAATTTCTAAATGATCTCCCGGATGAACAGCAGTTTCTTTGTTTGTTTCAATAAATTCTTTTAATAATTGATATTCACGGAAATTGGGTTCTTCAATATTTTGTTTTTCAGATTTTAGTGTCGATTCCAATTCGGGTAATAAAAATCTTTTTAGTTTGCTTAATCTTGTTCGCGGCAATGGTTCATGGATGACAGAAAATTTCATAAGTTTTTTATAAGGAGTAACCGACTGATTATATTTATCAATTACCTGCCAGCGTAAATGCTCTTCCAGATTTTCAACTCCGCTGTCACTGACTTTTTGAAAGTCAGGATAAATTACAGCGTGAAGCATATCAGATTTTTCATACACACCAATTTCACTTATTAGGTCAGTCATATCAACAATTTTAAATTCAATTTCTTCGGGATTGACATTCTTACCATTTGAAAGAATAATTATTTCTTTCTTCCTTCCGGTTATAAAAATCCTGTTCTCTTCATCAAGATATCCTAAATCACCTGTATACAGCCAACCATCTTTAATTATTGCCGCTGTCTCTTCGGGTCGATTATAATAACCCTGCATAACATTTCTGCCGCGGTTAACAATTTCACCGTCAATAATTTTCACTTCGTTAGTCTTTAGCGGCTGTCCCGCAGAACCGGGAAGAACTTTGCCCGGTCGCGAGAATGTAATCATCGGAGCAGTTTCCGTCATCCCGAAACCTTCAAGAAGTTCGAATCCTAATGTTTTAAAATCCTTCGCTACTTCAATATCTAGAGCAGCGCCGCCGCAAACCATATACTTTATATGCCCGCCGAATTTCTGGTGCGCCGTTTTGAAAATTTTTCTGGAGAATGTAAGTGAATTTCTTTTCTTTGCAATCTTAAACAATAATTTCGCAATACCGCTTTTATTTATTTTATCTTTTATTCCTTTGCGGATTAAATTATAAAATCGGGGAACACCAATAATTATATTTATTCCGTTGTTCTGAAGCGTGCTCATAATATCTTCAGAAGCCATTGAGGGTGAAAAAACTGCCGTTGCACCACTATAAATTGTAACGATTGCGGTACCAAGCAGCGGAAAAATATGATGCAGAGGAAGTAGAATCATTACTTTGTCTTCCTTCTTATAAATTTCAACATCAGTAGTAACTGCTTCAATGTTTACAAGTAAATTATCGAAAGATAGCATCACACCTTTTGGCGAACCGGTTGTACCGGAAGTATAAATAATCACAGCCGTTTCATTCAGATCTCTTTCGGGGAATTCAGAATCATCAGCTTCTTTGCTGATTGATAATTCATCAATATTCATCAGACTTGGCTCGTACGCAAGTTTCTCGTTTGCTTTAAGTATTACTTCCTTTGTCTCGTTGGAATAGAAAATGACTTCGGGTTTGCAGTCATTTAAAATGTATACAACATCTTCTGATGATGACATAAAATCAATCGGTACAACACAGGCATTTTTCTTCCAGCCGGAGTAAAATGCGTAAATCCATTCCGGTCTGTTTTCAAAAAATACCGCAATTTTAGAAAGACTATCTTTTTTAATAATCGAAGCATAGGAACTGACATTCTCAATAAGTTCTGAATAACTTATTTGCTGGTCTTTCCAGATAATAGCTGTTTTTTTATGATCTTTTAAAAACAAGTGAACCTCTTAGTTTTAATTCTTCTTTTGAGTTGTGAAGATATTAAAATATAAATTTAAAACCACTAAATGTTTAATAGCGTTTGACTATAATTATCTATATGAATAATATTGACATAAAATAATTGAGGTATAAAATGAGTGAACAGGAAAAACCTGAAATTGGATCAATTACATGGATTGATTTAACCGTTCCTAACGCTGAAGAAGTAAAAGATTTCTACAGCAGAGTTGTTGGATGGAAATCAGATGCGGTTTCGATGGGTGACTATAATGATTTTAGTATGATTGCTCCGGAAAGCGGTAGAGTTGCATCCGGAATTTGCCACGCAGAAGGAGTTAATTCAAAACTTCCGCCGCAATGGTTAGTTTACATAACGGTAGCCAATGTTGATGAAAGTGCAAAGATTTGCAAAAATAACGGCGGAGAAATAATCGCAGAACCAAAGAATATGGGAAATTATGGAAGATACTGTGTGATAAAAGATCCGGCTGGAGCAGTTTGTGCCTTATTTCAGCCATTGTAATGAAATGACGATTTAATTCGGATCGATCAGGTGATCGATCCTAACATTTTGAAGGAGAAATTAATTCTTCACTACTCCAACTTTAATTAAGCAGGATTTAATTCGTTCAAACGTTTTTTGAATATTGTTATCCAAGCCGATTGAAATACGGACAAGTCCTTCGCTTAATCCCATTTTTTCTTGTTCTTCTTTCGGAATTTCAGACGAAGTGCTGTGTCCGGGTGAAGAAAACAATGTTTTAAAATAACCTAAACTTACAGCAAGATATCCGACTTTTTCATTCTGCATTTCAGCCATAAGAGCATCTGCTGTTTTTTCATCACCTGCATCTATTGCTAATATTCCACCGAATCCAAATCCTTCATTCCTAATTTCATTTAATAATTTATAACCATTATGCGTTTTTAATCCGGGATAATAAACTTTAAGACCTAACTTTTGAAGATTTTCAGCGAGATAAATTGCATTCTCGCTGTGTTTTTTTATTCTAATATGAAGTGAGTGTAAATTCTTTAATATACTTGCGGCACGGTGACTATCAAGAACCGGTCCCAGTAGCATTGCTGCACCGGAATTTATATCCATAAGCTGATTAATAAATTCACGTGAACTGCAAACACAACCAGCGACACAATCACTTGTTCCATTAATAAATTTTGTTAAACTGTGAATTACAATATGTGCCCCAAGATGAATAGGGGTAATGATGAAAGGACTGAATGTATTATCAACAACAAGTTTAAGATTATGTTTATCCGCTAATTTTGCAAGCCCTGAAATGTCAGCAATTTCTAATAGAGGATTACTGATTGCTTCACAATAAATAATTTTGGTTTTATCTGTTATTGCATTTTTAACAGCTTCAAGATCCTGGATATCAACAAAGCTTACATTTATGCCGTGATTCGGAAGAAAATTTTTAAAGAAAGCATAAGTCCCTCCGTAAATTGTCCTGCCCGAAATTATTTCATCACCGCATTTACAAATTTGTAGAATTGTACAGGCGATTGCAGCCATCCCGGATGATGTTACAATTGCAGCTTCGGATGCTTCTAATCTTGCAAGTGCATCAGCCAGAAATTTATTTGTCGGATTCCAATGACGGGAATAAAGAAAGCAGCCCTCGATTTCGTGATCAAACAGTTCCTTCATAGTTTCGGGATTTAGGAAAGTATAAGTTGATGAATCCGTAATGGATGGATTCACATCCCCGTATTCGCCAAATACCAAATAATCCTGGATTTCAACACTCGGATCGAAGTGATGCATGATTTTTCTCCCTTAATTAGTCAATGTGAATTTTTGTATTAAACTTCACCGCAGACAAAATAAACATGGTATTAATTCTGCTAACGCCTTTAATCTTTGTGAGTTTTTCAAGCAGGAATTTCTCGTACTGCTGAATATTTTCAACTGCTACTTTAAGAATAAAATCTTCTTCACCGGCAACGTGATAACATTCAAGCACTTCATCCACTTTTTTGATATGCTTAGTAAAGGCATCTATCGAGTTCATCTGATGTACAGCCAGCGAAACAGATACGAAAGCAAAAGTTCCTTTTCCAATCATTTCGGGATTAACAAGAGCTACATATTTCCTGATTACTCCGTTACTTTCAAGTCGTTTGACTCTTTCCAGCATTGCCGGTGGTGATATTCCCACTGTCGGTTGCAAGCTGAACATTTGTAATTCTCGAATCATCCTGAAAAATGTCAAGAATTTTTTTATCTATATCGTCTAGTTTCATTGTATTATTAAAATTAGTTTTTTATGATTTATACTTAATAAAATACTGTTTTATTAATTATCTATCAAATTAAATTATGTAATACAAATATTTACCGAATATCAATAACTCACTTGCGAAAATGCTTATGAAATACGAGTTTTGAAACGGCATATTATAAAAAAATCTTTGAAAGCCTTAAAATGGACGAAAAACAATTAGCAGCAGAAGAATCAGTTGAGTTTATTGAAGATGGGATGATCGTTGGTCTCGGTACAGGCTCTACAGTTAATTTTATGCTAAAGAAACTTTCTCAGAAAGATTAAAGAAGGATTAAAAATAAAAGCAGTTGCCACATCAAAGCTAACTTACCAATTAGCTTCTGCTTTAGGAATTGAAGTAATGGACACCGAGCTTGTAAGCAAAATTGATCTTACGATTGACGGAGCAGATGAAGTTGATCCGGACCTTAATGGAATTAAAGGAGGCGGAGCTGCTCTCCTTTACGAAAAGATTATTGCCGGTAACTCAACCACAAATATATGGATAGTCGATTCATCAAAACTTGTTAATAAATTAGGAAAGTTTCCTTTACCGGTTGAGGTTGTTCCTTACGGATCAAATTTCTTATTCTCAAGGTTTGAAAAAATGAAATTCAATCCATCTTTCAGAAAATTTGAAGGTAAAAATTTTATAACTGATGGCGGGCATTTTATCCTCGATCTAAACATTAAAGAAATTGATGATCCTGTTGGATTAGAAAAAGAGTTAAAAAAATATTGCAGGAGTAGTCGAAATTGGTTTATTCACAGGTATCGTTGATTTAGTAATTGCCGGTAAGGGAAATAAAGTAGAAATACATAAAAAAAAAAAGGCGAACCATCCCGTAAGATGATCCGCCTTAGGCTGATAACAAAAATTTTAGTTATTTATCAAAACCCATTTTTTTGAGTTCTTGGGTAACCTTTCTTGAGTTCAGATAGCCAAAGAGTATCAACAAACCTAAGAAAATGATTACCCCAATTTCAGTTAATCCCATTTTCCTCTCCTTTATGATCTATAAAATTATAATTTCTTACAGTAAAATTTTACAAGGATAGTGCCACTTGAAATTTTTTACGTCGGTTTGAAAACAAAAAAAATAAGAGGGAAATATTTTGGATGAAGATTATTCAAAGTAAATTTTACACGAAGTGTTCTGTTTTTTACTTAGTTGATAACCACGTGACTGAGAATGAAGAGCTGAATGTCATAAGAAATTTTCACAAGTAGTATTGTTTTCCAAAATTTTTCAATTGTTTATACATATATTTTCAGACAAAATAATCATTCATTAATAAATTATTTCGTTGATTATGACATTTTGGAACCTTAATAAAAAATTCAAAAATAATATAGCTGTTCTTGATCCTAAACAGAATGTTACCATGACATACAGTGATTTATTTTATGAATCAGAAACTTTAAATAAAGTTTATGACAGCGGAATCGAATATAAATCAACAGAAACAATCCATGAGGCACTTGTTCAGTATAGAATAGGTGATATGTTTTCTCCAAAGGTAAACCAGACTGAAGCTTTGGCACTAGGAGCTAAGGAATGTATTGCTGCCATTAATGAAAACAGATAACCACTTACCAGCGGTTATGATGGCTTGGATGTTGTCCGCTTGCTTGAAGCAAGTGATCTTTCACTAAAGAATATGGGGAAGATGATTGAAATTGGTAGCTCACTTTTAGTAACATAAATACATATATACACTCAGCAAAAATTTTGTGGAAAATAAAAATATTAATAATGTAAAACTAGTCAGCAACGTAAAGATATTTGATTTCGTTAATCTTTACGGCTGTTCAATTGATGACAATTCCAAAATTGGAACCTTTGTTGAAATTCAGAAGAATGCAACTATAGGAAAAAGCTGCAAAATATCGACGCACACTTTTATTTGTTAAGGTGTTCACATAGGTGATGGTGTTTTCGAAGGTCATAATGTTAGGTTTATTAATGATAAGTATAATCACTCAGTAAACGCAGATGGATCTATGCAAACAGAAGCTGATTGGCACGTTGAAGAAACATTTGTAAAAAAGGGTGCATCAATTGGTTCCTCTGCAACCATTTTATGCGGAGTTACAATTGGTGAAAACGCAATTGTTATTACTGGCGCTGCCGTCACTAAAGATGTACCACCAAATACAATTGTAGCAGGAGTGCCGGCAAAGATAGTAAAGAAATTATAAGCTTACGGAGGTAAGTTTTCAGAGGGAATTAAAATTGGGGATCTTTCGTTTTATTTACCTAGCAAAAATATTAAACCAGACGCTAAAGTAAAAAAATAAATATATGCTAAAATCATTTTCATCAATCCACCATCAAGTTTATCACTCGACTTTATTTTTACTTCTGAATAATTTAATTCTTTAGCCATGACATTACTTTTTTTGTTAATTATAGCGAATTTTGTGCCATTTTAATATGTTTTGCAAAATGATGAAATTGCACTGGCCTCTTTTTATTAAGGAATATTTTACATGTAAAATTCTCTTTCCTGTAATGAAAATTTGTTGAGATCTGCCAATAGTTGAGTATTCAAATGTCTGATATCAAATTATCTCAGCCATTTGATTTTGTCTATCCAGAGGTTAATGAGGCTATTCTTCTCTGATTATCATTATTCTTCTATTAGTTCTCTGTCCCTCAGCAGTATTGTTATTGGCGATTGGAAAGTTATCTGCAAGTCCGTAGACTCTTAGCCTGCTTGCTTGAATACCCTTGCTCACAAAATAATAGTACACTGCACGGGCTCTTTCCTGGGCTAACCTTTTAATGGTTGTAACTACACCTTGGTTATCCATATGTCCTTCAATTCTCCACCGAGAATTAGGATCAATATTAATTAGATCAGCAATTCTATCAAGTTCTGAATAAATACTCTGGTTGAACCTGACACTACCATCTTGAAATGTTTCATCTCCGGGAAGAAGTATTTCATTTATCCGAACAGGAGAAACTAATTCATCCTTTTTATCTTTGGGCTCTGTTAGTATGTCAATTGGTGGAATTTCCTTAACGGGTTTTTCATCCGGTTGATCAACAATCACTTCTGGATTCTTTTCCGGTTCAGGTATTGTTATAATTTTTTCCTGTTTTGGTTTAATTCCTTCATAAATATCTTTTTGTTTTTCATCTTCCTTCTGTATAAAAGAATAAGATAATCCAAGCAAAATATTCATATATGAATCTTTATTAGTCGAAGCGGCAATATCATCCAGATAGTCGGTTACTGCTAAACTGTAATTTAAACCGGCTGAGAGATCAATATTCTCATCAACTTTGAATTTTAAACCGAATTCGGGCGAGAGAGTGAAGTAATATTTATCATAAATATTTTGCTCATAAGCCCATCCATCTTCACCTTTATTATTTTTAGGATTAAACACATTATATGTTAATCCAAGTCTTACATACGCAAAAAATCTTTCTGTAAATAAATAACTGTACTCTGAAAAGAATCCTGGAGAAATTATACTTGTAGAAAATGTAGGAGATATTTCTCTTAAAACACCATCGGAAGTGACGACGGTGGTTCTCAGATCTTCACCCTTTACTTGTTGAAAACTAAACTGGAATCCTAATCCAATTCTGTTCTTTTTAGCCGGATAAAAAAAGTATTGTAATCCGCCTCTGAAGACAGGTCCATAATTTTGTTCCTGGTAATCTGTAAAACCAATACTCAATCCGCCATCAAATGCGAATGAAAACTTCTGCTCGGGAAAATCAGTTTCAGATTGTGCGAATAATACACTTAAACTGAAAATAAAAATTATGAGTAAATAGATTCTCTTAAACATATGTATCCCCATGATCAAATAATCAATAAAAATCAAACTAGTGTAAAATTATCAATTAAATTCATTAGAAATAAGTCATTAATAAAGAAAAAATGTTATCATTAAGTTCAGTGGTTTCTAATATTAAAAAAACTAAGAATTAAATTATTATTTTTGATACATATAAGATTTATGATTTAAGGAGTACAAAAATGAGTGATTTACCAAAACATTTTAAAAAGTTTAGTGAAGACTACCCTGAAGTTGCAACAGCTTATGAGACAACTTGGTGCAGCAGTCCATAAAGCCGGTCCTCTTGATAATAAAACAAGAGCATTAATAAAACTTGCCATTTCCACCGGTGCTCGTATGGAAGGAGCTGTTCATTCTCATACAAGGAAAGCACTTGAGGCAGGACTAAGTAAAGATGAAATTAAGCAGACAATTTTGCTTGCTTTAACGACCATTGGTCTTCCTTCAACAATGGCTGCAATGAGTTGGGTTCAGGATATTACTGACAGGAAAGAATAATTTTGTTTAAAGAAAAAGTTGTCTCAGACGAAGTAAAGGGTACAGGTTACTCAATAAAATTATCATCAAAAGCAGAGAAGCTTACAGCATTGTGGGCACTGAGTGAAGCTGCTCTCGGTGGAGTATTGCATGCCTTTAAATTTCCTTTTCGCGGAATGATTATCTCAAGTGTTGCGGTTATACTAATAAGTATGATAGCTAAATTTTCAGATAAAAGAGGGCAGATTCTTAAATCAACTTTTCTGGTAATAATCATCAAAGCTGTTATTAGTCCATATTCACCAATTACGGCTTATCTGGCAGTATTTATCCAGGGACTACTTGGTGAACTGTTCTTCCTTACAAAAAAATTCAAATTCATTTCTGCACTAATGCTTGGCATAGCAGTTTCTTTATTTAATGGCTTTCAGAAAATAATAGTTTTAACTCTTATCTACGGTGAAACATTATGGAAGACAATTAATGATTTTCTTACATACGTTGCCGAAGAATGGTTTGTCTTCTCTATAAAAGATCCGATAAATTTTAGTTACTTTTTAATAAGTTTTTATGTCGGGATTCACCTTTTGGCCGGAATATTTGCAGGAGTTTTAGCATATCGGATTCCCAAAAGTGTTGATGAAAAACTGAAAAAGTCAGATTTGTTAATACCTTTAATTGAGCAGATAAGTGTTCACACCGATATTACAAGACCAAAAAAGAAAAAATGGCTTAAACCTTCCGCGTTAGCAATTTTTATTTTATCGGTTATAATAATTTTGATATCTTATCTTTATCCCGATTCTGATAGGTTCGACGCAAAAGCAATTCTGATTATGCTCGGCAGATCGTTACTGATTATTTTTATTTGGTTCTATTATCTTGTTCCGCGAATTAAGAGTTTTCGTCAGCAACTATTTAACAAAAAAACAAAACAGGTATTCGAAAGATATTGAAATGCAATTGCATTGGCTTTTCCAACTTTGAAAATTATTATTGTCTCTGTGTGGAAAGAATTCGTCAAAACTTAAGAGTCTAAAAAGATTGAATTATTTTCTTATCAACACCCTAGCTTATCTTTTGATGGATTACAAAAAAGACGAACAGACTTCTATTCAATGAGTTGATATTAAAAAGTTGGACTTGTTTCTTTAATAATTTATCTTGAAATGAAAATGATTTATGTTTTACACAATTAAAATCTTCGAGCTTAATTATGAGTAAAGTTTACTTTTATTTTAGATTTATTGCCAATATCGTTTTGTTTCTTACAATAAGCCCTAATCTTTTTTCACAACAGGAAACAAATTTGGTTGAGGGAGTATTGGTTGATTATGACAAATGTGGATTCTTCTACGACGATGAAAAGAATTTTTATACATCATCAATAAATAATTTGGGATATAGTTATGACAGCCTGCTTGCTGATCTAGAAATATGGAAATTAAGTCCCTATGTAAAAATTGATTCAATTGGATTAAGCGTTCTGGGAAGACCATTATGGAGACTTACAATAAGTGATGACCCTGAAAATATTTCTGATAAACGAACGGTTCATGTTCATGCACGAACTCATCCTACAGGAGACAGAAGGATTTTGGGTTACCGACGAAATGATAAAAATTCTTATATCAGAATCACCCGAAGCCCAAACTTTAAGAGAAACTTGTGTTTATTATATCATACCGATGTATAATCCTGATGGTGTTGAATTAAACACAACACGTTATAACGCGAACGGTATTGACCTGGAAAGCAATTGGTATACTAATCCTAATGAACCAGAAGTAGCTGCACTGAAAGCAAGTTTTATAGAATTAATGGCTAAACCAAAACCAATAGAAGTTGCTCTAAATATGCATTCTTCTTCTTTGTGTGTAAAAGATATTTTGTTTATCACGATTCTGTAGGAA
>CAWDOP010000015.1:0-123427 GCA_963804005.1 uncultured Ignavibacteriaceae bacterium
ATAGGTTAGGTACATTCCGATTGTAAAAATGAGAGAATAGATTATTACTTTATTAAAATCCTTTGCACTCATTAAGTAAACAAAAACAATAAGACTTAAGAATGAAACCATTCTGCCAATAAAAACGTGGCTCCACCTTTGAGGTGAGAATTGATAAATGGTTGAGTGATCAAACGGTTGAAATATAAGGACTGCAATAAATGTTAAGATTAAACCGATTGCAATAATATTTATAGAATAATTCTTAAAAAGTTCTTTATCAGCAAAACTGATCAGATAATACAGAACGATAATATTGGGGACTACACTTATAAATATATTAATAATTTTTTGAGCACCATACGCAGGATTTAAAGAGTAAAGCAAAGTTAATCCTAAGTATAGAATAATTGTTATAATTATAAAAAATATCTTTTTAATAGAATTAGAAGTATACAACGATTTAAGAGAAATATTAGAAAATCTTAGATGAATGAAAAAGAATAAAAATAAAATTGATGATGAGACTAATTTTATCAGGAAAGAAATGTTTGAAGAATTGGAAATACCCGATACAGATACATTAATAATCAGTGCTATAATGGTTAATGCTAAAAAGGCTTTTTGATTTGAAAAAATTAATTTCATAGTGTTAAAATATCATTACTTTTAGCAATATTCTTGTTTAAATACCAAAATCTTAAATTGTTTTTAATTGAGTTTACGAATAGTCAGAAAACGGTTAGATAAAGCACAATGTAATTAACCACCGATTAATCAAACCTGCCTTGCCTGATGGCTTTGCTCAATCCGTCCAAGTCAGGCAGGTATTCACAGATTTTTACAGATTATAAACACTGCTTAAACCTGAAGTGCAATAGAAAATTAATCAAAATAACCTATGGTTAAAAAGAAACAATTTTTGTAATATTACATCAATGCAAGAATCAAAAACTGAAATAAAGGAAAAAATTCAGAGCGGGAAGCTAGCTGCTTCAATTCTTACGCCTACTTCTCTGAAGAGCAGTAATTATTCCCTGTATATTCAAAACACATTTATAAGTCTGTCTCTATATCTCATTTCATTCTGGGCATTCTTCTTCTTTAAGCGCGATACATTCGTACTGCCAAATGAATACATTAAGTTTTTAAGTCTGCTTATGGTATCTGTAATTGCCGCAACAATATTATCCAACAAATATAATCTCACAGCACACCACACAATTCTTGAAAAGCTTAGGAAGATTTATATATCGTTTATGCTTGGTATTGGAATATTAACAGGGTTAACTATTCTTTCGGGTAATGATGGTATTTCTCGCATGATATTTTTCGGTTCTATGATGACCGGTTTCTCACTCGAAGTCCTCTATCATTCAATATTCAGCAACCGCTTAACAAAGGATGATGGAAAGACAAAAAGATTCAACACTTCTTCCCTGCTATATTTAGCAGCAGACGGATTAATACTTGCTTTAGTATGTTACTTCCACATAGTACGTTACATAAGTACTGCATCTCTTAATGATAAGCATTACACGATGCTGGTTGTATTCTTCTTAAGCTGGATCATTTCGGCAGTGCTTACGCATAACTTTAATCCGGTATTAAGATCTAAGGATAAGTGGCATTCAGTCGGCGTTCAGATAAAGTTTTACATGCTTATTGCATCTTTTATTCTGGCTGCTGTATATCTTTTAGAGATTAATCCGTTGAACAGAGGTCATTTTATAATTGGTCTTATAGAATACAGCATCCTTTCATTTATAATATTCTCTTACTTATTCCTGCATAGAATAAAAATAAAGACGGATGAAGTTACATCAGTATTTCTAAAAACTTTTGATCTGCGCGGACCGGCAAATCACCCATTTGCAAAGAGAGTGGAGGGAAAATATAAGTTTGAATCTGAAGAGTCATCTGAATCTGTGCTTAAACAAAAATTGAAATCCTCGTATCTGACAGAATTCCAAGAGGTGTTTGAATTTGTTGACAGAGAGATAGACCTTAAATCATTTGATAGCAGAAAGTCCCTTATTATCCGTTCTTCGGATCCGTATAATATAAATGTTTTGCCAGATGATAGTCAGCAAATGATTGTAAACCTGCATGTAATTAATGACATCAGGCAAGTAAATGATTATTTCAGATCGGTCAATAAAAAACTGCTTAAGAATGGTGTTTATATTGGATGTTTGCATCCTCTTAAATACAGGTATTCCCGTTTTTATAATAATTATCCTTTCTTTTTTGCTGCTGTTTTATATGGTATTGATTTTATAGTAAAACGGGCTGTCCCAAAACTTCCGGTAATTCGGAAAATCTATTTCGCATTGAGTAAAGGAAAGGATAGGGCTATATCGCTTGCAGAGGGATTAGGCAGACTGGTTTACTGCGGATTTGAAATACTTGATCTTGCAGAGATTGAGAACACTGTTTGGTTTGCTGTGCGAAAGGTAAGGGCCAGCAGCACAGTGAGTGATCCTTGGTACAGCACTGTTTTCAGAATGAAGCGATTGGGTAAAGATGGAAAAACTATCTATGTATACAAGTTCAGAACAATGCATCCGTACTCGGAATTCATACAGGAAATGGTGTACTCGGTAAATTCTCTTCAGGAGGGCGGAAAGTTTAAGGATGATTTCAGAGTTACAAGCTGGGGAAGATTAATGAGAAAGCTGTGGCTGGATGAATGGCCAATGCTTATTAACCTTGTCAAGGGCGATCTGAAACTAGTTGGAGTAAGACCTATAAGTAATCAGTATGCCTCTCTATATTCTCCCGAACACCAGCAAAGCCGGTTGAAATTCAAACCCGGATTGGTGCCACCGTTTTATGCAGACCTGCCGAAAACTATTGAAGAAATAGAGGAGTCAGAGCGAAGATATTTAGAAGCTTATGAAAAGAATCCGATCAAAACTGATATCAAATATTTCTTTAAGATAGCCAATAATATATTTATAAAACGCAAACGATCGGCGTAGTGTGTAGAGGTTGCAACATTAACCGAAACAAACATCATAAACACAATTCTATTATCTTTGCATATGATAAAAAAACGACATCTTCTGATTTTATTACTACTGATCATTTCCTTTTGTACATTTATCACTAATGCTCAGGTTGTTTATGAACCAATTCATAAGGATATATACACTTTCCTGAACCGGATGTCATTGAAGCATATCATTCAGACAGATGATGAGGCTTTACCCTTTTCAAGAGCATACATCGCATCCCTTCTAGTAATCGTTGAGAAGAACAGCAATTCTTTGAATCCGGTTGAAAGAGATGAACTTGAATTCCACAAAAGTGAATATTTTTACGAGCTGGGACAAATAGATGACAACCGTCCACCAGTTAAAGAACGCTGGTATTTATTTAGTTATTCAGATTCACTTTTTAATTTGAAGCTCTCCCCTATTGCAGGCTACGGAATAAGCACAACTGGAAATAAAAACGGACATACAAGATGGTTCGGAGCAATGTCTTACGCTTCGTATTCGGATTGGTTTGGAGCATCGATAGACATAAGAGACAAAGGTGAATTCGGTGATAATGTTGACAAGAATAAAAGTTTTTCCCCTGAAAGAGGTGCCTGGTATAAAGCAGCACCAAACGGGATTGAATACAGCGATGTTAAAGGGAGTATTAACTTTAACTGGAACTGGGGAAGTGTTTCTTTAATAAAGGATTACATAAGCTGGGGTCACGGAAGTTTCGGAAATCTTATTTTATCAGATAAGTCTCCCTCCTATCCATTCATTAAACTTCAATTAAAACCTGTTGACTGGTTCAGGTTCAATTACATCCACGGTTGGCTAAATTCACTGGTATTTGATTCATCAAAGTTTTATTTAACACATATTAACAGCATAGAGCCGGAGTTAAGTAAATCCTATATAAACAAATATATCGCCGCTAATATGTTCACTTTCACACCTTGGCAGTATATTGATGTTTCATTCGGAAATTCTATTGTTTATTCAGGTGATTTGAGGCCTGAGTTTTTTATTCCATTCCTGTTCTTCAAGTTTTTAGATCATAATACCGGCCGTGGAAATGTGAATGATGGGAATGGGCAAATGTACATTGATATATCTGTAAAGCTTCCGGAAACATATCATTTCTATTCTACTCTCTTTGTAGATGTAACTGAGATACGGAATATCCTTGAAAATAATTTTGCAAACACCTGGATTGGCTTTACACTCGGTAGCAAAAAGGTAGATCTGATTGTACCTAATCTGGATATCTCATTGGAATATACAAGAATAAATCCCTGGGTTTACGAGCACCGGGTTGAAACAACCACATACAAGCATATTGATTATTATCTGGGCCATTGGCTTGGTCAGAATGCAGATCAGATCCGTGCTCAGTTTGATTACAGTTTTATGCGCGGACTGAACCTAAGCTTATATTTTGAAAGAGTTCGAAAGGGTGGACTTGAAGATATTTATTATGCTTACGCGGGAATGGATGAAAAAGATTTACCGTTTTTATACGAACCGCTAAGAGAGGATTTTAGGATTGGTCTAAATATCAATTACGAACTAATTCATGATCTTAATTTTTTCGCATCTTATATATTTTCTGATATTACAGATAATCAAGGTGAATTGAGAACACCCGAATTTATGCTCGGTAAAAAACATTCGTTTACAATTACTGCGTTTTTCAATTTATAATTATAAATTGGGATGCCAATAATTAGAGAATAATATTTGATTCTGATTGTTACCATGCAAATCCTTTACAAAGTACTTATTTAACAGGAACCTGGTTAAGATCGAAGCTTAAATAAATTTTTTAAACAATTAAGTAAATTTTAATTAGACTATTTCACATTTACAGAGAGATCAGCAATGCGATTACTGATTAGTATTTTATTGTTTCTATCCATAACTACTTTTTCCATCGCACAATATCAAAATATAAATCAACTTCATCCACTTTCAGGGAAATCATCTCTTGGAATCGAAGGCGGTATTACTTATATAAAATCAGACTTTAGGAAAAGTGATATAGACCTTTTAGGAAGATTAAGTTTTGAATATTTTTTTCAAAGTACTAACCCTGGTGTATTTGGCCTTGAA
The DNA here is from genome assembly GCA_963804005.1 of uncultured Ignavibacteriaceae bacterium. Lineage (GTDB taxonomy): Bacteria > Bacteroidota > Ignavibacteria > Ignavibacteriales > Ignavibacteriaceae > JAGXRK01. The sequence goes on from CAWDOP010000015.1 coordinate 5,079, forward strand.
GGCTTTATAGGTGGTGGCTTTTTATCTGCACGAGACGGAGAATTCTCCCCAATTCCGGCTGCAGATTATGTCAGAACTGACATTCTTTATGCTGGTGTTGCAACTACTTACAATATTGCGCTTTCAAAAAAATTCATGCCATATTTAAGTGCAGGACTTTCCTATTTATACTTTGAACCTGAAGTAAAAGACAACGAAGACAGGATAGTTCCCATCCCCCGTGATTTCAGTCCGCATACAATTATTATTTTAGGTGAACTGGGCTTCAGAGTTTTATTCAATGAGTCTCTTGGTTTTAGATTATCAGCAGGATTAGATTATGCCCCTACCGATAACCTTGATAAAATAGATAATTCAGTTTCTGGTGGAACTGATATAGATATTTTCTTTTCTGCATTAGCTGGTTTGAATTTTTATTTTGGCGGAGTAAAAGATTCCGATGGCGATGGGGTTCCCGATAAAAAAGATCTTTGCCCGGATACTCCTCCGAGAGTAATTGTTGATAAATTCGGCTGCCCTGTTGATACAGATAAAGACAGAGTTCCGGATTATCTTGATAAATGTGCTAATACTCCTATAAATATTCCCGTAAATGAAAACGGATGTCCATCAGATGCTGATAGAGATGGCGTGCCTGATTTCAAAGATCTTTGTCCCGATACACCAAAAGGAGTTCCTGTTGATGAAAGAGGTTGTACGTTTGACAGTGATGGTGATGGCGTCCCTGATTATAAAGATCTTTGCCCTAATACTCCAATAGGTTTTGAAGTTGATAAATGGGGCTGTGAAGCTAAGCAGAAAGTAACTACTATAATGCCTGAAACAAAATTTATTTTATCAGGTACTTTAAATTTTGAGATAGGTAAAGCAAATCTTTTATTTAATGCAACTACTGAGCTCGATAAAATGGTAAAAGTTATGCATGAATATCCTGACACCAGATGGAGAATTGAAGGGCATACAGATAACACCGGCTCCTTTGAATTAAACAAGAAACTTTCCTACGATCGTGCTCATGCTGTTTATAATTACTTAACATCAAAAGGAATTGAATCTAACAGATTTGAATTAGTTGGTATGGGTTCTGTTAATCCTATTGCAGATAATTCAACTGAAGCCGGCAAAACACTAAATCGCAGGGTTGTGATTGTTATAATTGATGATCAGACTAATTTCGGATATAATTCGGAAATGAGTGACTTAAGCAGTTATAGCTACAATTCAAATAACGAAAAAAATGTTGGCAATATGATTTTTACGGATGGAAAGGTTTACGTTGTTCAGGTCTCTTCTTGGAGAGATAAAAACAAGGCTGATTCTGAAGCAGCAAAACTGAAAGCTGCCGGTTATAATTCACTTATAGTTGAAACCAATCTTCCCCAGCTCGATGGTAAATGGTACCGCGTTCGTTTGGGATTCTACAATACACTGAGTGAGGCACAAGCTGTAAGGAAGGTTGTAGGTGGGGTTCTGAGCGATTATTTGAGCAAGAGAATAGTGAGAGGAATTGAAATGTTATAAAATGTTTAATTTAAATTAATGATTACTAGGTGATTTTAGCAGAGTGAAAGTTTGAAGTAATCTGCAAAATAAATGTGAAGTAAACTGAGAAGATATTTGATTAATAGCTTCATGATTTTCAGGATTAGAAATTTGGAAGTTGTGCCCAATTGAAACTGCGGATGAGTTTGATATTGCTGATGATCGTTGAAAAAGTGAAGACTTTAGGCAGATTCGCAGAAGAATTAAAGAGGTAGTGGAAAGTCTATGTGCAATAATATTGCAGAGGGTTCGGATTCATATTCGCGTAAAGAGTTTATGCAAATTTTTAATTTTGCCAGAAGATCAAGAATTATGAGAATGCTAATATATTATAATTTTGAATGAACGAAGTTTAATTAAGCTATTGAAGAAATGAAGCAGGTTATTGGTAAATCTTGATCTTTTGTTCCAGAAAGATCACTAACTTAAGAAATTTAAGAATTAAATCTTAGATACCCTTTGCTCTTTGCTCTTTACTCTACGCTTATCTTAAGGAACTGTAAACAAACCGTACAAATAAAAATATTTACATTTCAATTCTACCGATGGTTTAGCTTTTATCTTATAAATAACTCAAATATTCATCTATTTTATGGCTTTAATTTTGAATATATTTCGATGACTTTTACAAAACCAAAAATTGTCCAATGAAACGAATATTAATACTCTTTATTCTGTTATTATTTTTTAATCCGCAAATAATACTATCTCAGTCTCTTAAGGATGATAATAATCCTTTTGCAGAAAAATATCTTATATCTTTGGAAGGCGGTATCACATATACGGATTCAGATTTTAAGGAACCTTTAACTGATTATTTAATTAAAGGTAATTTCGAATATTTTATTCCGATTTTTTTACATTCAACATTAGGACTAAAAGGAACAATCAGTTCCGGATATTTAGCCGGTGAGGGCGGATCAACAGGCAATTTAATTCGAGCCGAAAGTTTCCAGACAAGAATTCTCCTTATTGGCGGAAGCGTTTCATTTAATTATACGTTCACCGATTTCTTTGTACCCTATATTAGTACCGGAATTAACTTTATAAATTTTGAACCGGAAATAAAAGACCAATCTGATCAGGTTTTTATTCCTATTATAGATAACAATTACATAAATTATTCTTCAAATAATATTACATTAACCGGTGATTTGGGATTGAGATTCTTAATCTCTAAGAAAATTGCTTTAACAATTTCAGGTGGCTTGCATTATTTCCCTTCTGATGACCTTGACCGAGTACCGAACGAAGTTTCAGGCGGAACTGCTAATGATATTTTCTTTACAAGCACTGTTGGAATTGGTTTATTAATGGGCGGTGTGGATGACTCAGATGATGACGGTGTACCGGATAAATTGGATATGTGCCCTAGTACTCCTCTTGGTGTGAAGGTTGATGAATTTGGTTGTCCGTTTGATTCTGATAGAGATGGAGCGGCTGATTACCTTGATGAATGTCCGGATACGCCTGAAGGATACCTTGTAGATGAAAAAGGCTGTATTATAGATACTGATGGAGATAGAGTGACGGATGACAGAGACAAATGCCCCTACACGCCAAAAGGAGTTGAAGTGGATGAATTTGGATGCGCTGTCGATTCTGATAATGACGGCGTACCTGATTACCTGGATGAATGCCTCAACACACCTGAAGGAAATTATGTAAATGAATTTGGATGCGTGCTGTGGGTTCCTGATTTCGATAGTAATCCAAAACAGAAATTAGTTTTATATGTTGATCAATTGTTTACGGATGAAGCAGAACTAAATGAATTTGCTAAATCCGAAATTGGATTCATTGTTAAACGGCTTGAAGAATCAAAATATTTAGAATGGGCTATCGTTGGTCATACAGATAATGCGGGGGATTATATGGCTAACAGATTCCTTTCGCTTCAGTGGGCTAAAATTATATTCTATACCTTTGTTGATGCCGGCTTAGATTCAACAAATCTAAAGTTCACTGGTTTTGGATCTGAATATCCCATAGTAAGCAATGAAACAGAAGATGGTAGAAGTCAAAATAGAAGAATAGAAATCTTCCCAATTATTACTGAACAAACTAAAGTCAAAGAGCCTGTAAAAACTGAAGAAAAGAAACCCGAAACGCAAACTCCTAAGACAATTATTTATGGACAGGCATTACCATATAATTACGATAATGAAAAGAACGTTACCGACGTAATTCTAACAGATGGAAGGAATTACTGTGTACAGCTATCAACCTGGAGGAGTAAACAACGTGCTGAAGAAGTTGCGGCTTTGTACAGCACTAAAGGATTTAATGCTTTTGTAACTCAAACAACCGTTCCAAATGTTTCCGGGTATTTTTACAAAGTAAGAGTTGGATTTTTTACATCCTTATCCGAAGTGAGGCAGGCTAATCAAGCTATAAGCGAAGTGGAAGTTGAATAGAAAATGTTCAGTTATAAATGTTCAATGTTCAATCAAGTGCTGCGAATCAAGGATAATTTTTCAAGTTTAAGTTTCAATGCCTTTAGTTTGTTAATGATTGCTCAGCCATAAATGAAGTAAAATCAGGATATACGGGAACATTCAATTTATTTAGCCTTTCTGCATCCTGATGCCCGTCTGCAATAATTATAACCTTAATACCTAATTCATTTGCAACATCTTTATCGTGAACAGTATCGCCAATCAGAATTATTTCTTCTTTCTGATAAGGTAAATCTGCAATAAGCTTCTTCCCTATTTCACTCTTTCCGCCCGCATAAATATTATCCAAACCTGAAAGACTTTTAAAAAAATTCGATATGCCATAATATTCTACAACTTCACTTAGTGTTTTATGATGATAGGCAGATAAAATTGACTGAGATATGTTATTCTTTTTAAAATAATTTAATGCTTCTATAACACCGGGATACAATTTACATTCATATTTGTGCTGTTCATATTCATCCATAAAATCTTTACCAAGAATTTCAAACGAAGTAACATTAAAATCCAAACCGGCTTTTTTATAATAATCTTCAACAGGGAAAGTAAAAATTTTTCTGTACTTCTCAAGACTAAGTAAAGGCAGATCAAATCGCTTGAGAATATTATTCATAATATCTTTACATAATTCAACATCATTAAATAAAGTGCCGTTCCAATCCCATATAATATGCCTGGTTTTTCTGTTAATCATTCACATCCTTTAAAATTCTGCAAAGTTCATAAACAATTTCCGCAGTAAGTCCCCATAAAACATCAGGTTCTGTATTATATACTATTACCCTGTATTTACCGTTTTTCCAAGGACTAGAATAAAATTCCGGCAAACCAAATTTTTTAACCGGAAGTAATTCAATACTTTTTCCATTTGTATCATTATCAACAGTGTGTATCTCAAGCCTCGAGTAAAATATTTCCGGATCATTTTCCATAAAATAACTCAAGGGTAAAGTAAATATTTTTTCAACTTCTGTTTGGTCTATTTTCAATTCAGAAAGAGAAGTTATATTAATAAAAGCAAGGAAAGCATCAATCGTTAATCCCATAGGCGCCACCAGAGTTCCGAACTTTGTAATTATTTCGATTTGTTCTACAGTTATTCCAAGTTCTTCCCGGGTTTCTCTTATTGCAGTATTCAGAAATGTTTTATCCTTATCAGGATCAAACTGACCGCCGGGAAAACTAACTTCGCCGCCCTGTCTAATTCCTGCCGCACGTTTCTCAAAAAGTAAATGCAGCTGATCTTCAATATTAACAAGAGGAATTAATACAGCCGAGTTAAAGTATTTACTCTTCCCTATTATTTCAGGCGCATTAGAAAGTTTTTTCTTTATTGAATTTAAGTTAAGCGTATTCAAATTACATTGTCAGATTAAATAATTACTTTACTTACCAGAATCAGAGATATTGTAAATCATATTGCTTCAGAAAGTACTCAAAATGAGTGGGCACAGGCAATTCTTTCTTCCTCCGAAATAAAAAACCCCGAAAACAATTCATCTTCGAGGTTTATTCTTGTGGGCCCAGATGGACTTGAACCACCGACCCTCTGATTATGAGTCAGATGCTCTAACCAACTGAGCTATGGGCCCGAAATTTTTAAATGCCTTATCAGGCTTATAAGTCAAATGCTCTAATCCGCCTTTGGCGAGACCTCGTTCTTCGAACGGGCCAACTGAGCTATGGGCCCGAAATTTTTAAATGCCTTATCAGGCTTATAAGTCAAATGCTCTAATCCGCCTTTGGCGAGACCTCGTTCTTCGAACGGGCCAACTGAGCTATGGGCCCGAAATTTTTAAATGCCTTATCAGGCTTATAAGTCAAATGCTCTAATCCGCCTTTGGCGAGACCTCGTTCTTCGAACGGGCCAACTGAGCTATGGGCCCCCGAAATTTTTAAATGCCTTGCCAGACCCCTTATAAGTCAGATGCTCTAATCCGCCTTTGGCGAGACCTCGTTCTTTGAATGGGCCAAATGAGCTATGTGCCCTGATTTTTAGCGCACAAAATTACTTATTCTAATCCCATAAATCAAGTTCAAATAACCTTTAAAGTAACAAATCGTTTCATAAGTTCTAATCTTGAATCCATATTGGGATGCATAAAAACAAAAAAGAAATGCCTGCTACAAAAGAAATAGTTATAAAAAAGCCGCTCATACTGAACGGCTGTAAATAGATCTTAAATATTGATCGTGATTACTATCCACCTGATAAATCAGCTACACCATTAATATGCTTAGTAGGATCAATAATATTTCCTGCATTATCAACAACGCTATCATGACAAGCTCCACAAACATTTAATCCATAAGTCTTGTGTCCGGTTGGAGGTAATCCGTGACATGAACCGCAATCAGCATCCTCATCTCCTTCTGTCCATTTTACAGTTACATTATTACCTACCATTATATCATCCTTATATGCAAATTGTCTATCTTCAGAAGTAGAATCTCTATAAAAAACAAAATTTCCATGACAATAAGTATCAGAACAGGTGTTGTTTTCAAAATCATAAACAGGAGCAATTCCGCCTGTGATCGCAACTCTGCCAAAAATAACTTCAGCCCTGTTGTCATCACCTAAATGCCCTTCAGCATAGAGTGATGATGGAAAAGTGTGACAGGATGAGCAGCGAACCCGGGCTCCAAGTTCATTATCATAAAGGTGTGCGTTATGTGCACCAACGCCCGGAACGTCAGGTGTAATACCGCCATTAAGGGCTCTTGGAGGAGCAATTCTTGATGAATTGGAAAAATCACCGTGACAAGTATTACAAGCTTCCGGTCCTGCAGTCTGAGTATGACAAGTTAAGCAGCTTGACGATACGATACCTCCCGTATAATCACCACCATGGCATTGAATACAACCCTTCATAGACCAGTTTTCGGCTTGTATTAGTTTACCATGAAATTCAAGTGATAGAGGATTAATAATACCTTTTGCATGCACTCCTGGAAGCTCCGGTTTAGTTATGTCTTCCTGTAGGTCGCTGCAGCTAATTAATATTGCTGATAGTAAAAAAGCTAATATGAATATTATTAAATGCTTCATTGATGTTCCGTCATTAATTTCAATTATATACCGTGACAATAATTACAGAATCCTGCAGTTGTCAGAGACTGCGGTGTAGCGCTTGTATGGCAGTTATAACAAACTGATCCCATACTGTCATGCCAATCACCTTTTTCATCATTCATAAATCCACGAGCGTGAGTTTTAGGATTTGTCCCTTTCACACCATCGCTGTCTAGATGACAAGTAATACAAGTAGGATCGGCACCGTTGATATCGTGGCAAGAAGCACAACTTTCAATATCTCTTCTTGCAAGAGTTCCATGATCTCCACCGCCTGTACCAACACCTAAAGTCTTAAAGGTTGTTTTCAGGTGAGAGGCAGGAACTATTCCACCCAATGCAAAATCTCCCGTTCCTTCAGAAAAATGACACGATGCACAGAAAGTTTCAACCTGATGGCAACTCTGGCATTCAGCAGTTTTACCTTTTGATTCAATACCATGAGTAAAACGGTAATTCAAATCGTGAACTCTGTTTATTGCCTGCTGTCTTACACCGTCAATAAAATTACTAGGGTAATACGGCTGATAAAAATTATCAGGCATATTGTTTTCCATAATTCCAGTCGTTGCGACATGACAATCGCTGCAGCTTTGATTATTGTGGCACATCATACAGTTAGAATCAAAAGCTGTAGCTGAAAATTTATGAGAACGTATAAAGCTAACTACTTTATGATCCTGCGGCAGAAGATTAGCTGTGGAGATATGACAGGATTCGCATGCATTGGATGCAACAGTTAAATCATTATGACAAGAGTAACATTGTTCCATCGGAGGATTAACTCCGCTAGCCTGCCAGCTGTAATCAACTTCTGTTAATCCCTGGTGACAGTCTGTGCACTGCATTGATGAATTTTTCAAGTGGAAGCTATGATCAAAAATCAATTCAGGTTTTTTCTGAATAAGAGCTTCGTAATTCTCATTATAATGGCATGTATTACATTCTTCATCGTTATCAACCTCATGACAGCTTGCACAATTCTCGTGGTTTGGAAATAACCTGTCGCTAATACTTGTTGATTCAGTTACTGCCGAATGACAATTCTGACATTCATCAAGATCAGCATGCAGTTGATGGGAGAATTTAATTATGCCTTCATTTCTCGGTTTTTCATCATTAACCTGGGAAGAATTAAATGCCGAAAGTAAAAGCATAATAACTGCTGCAATTAAAATTAGAATATAAAATTGTTTTATCTTCATAATACTGTATTCGCTATAAATTAAGATTGAACCAATGGTTTAATTTGAATAAGAGTCTCAAATCATTCTTATAAATTTTATTGTTCATATACTGAGCTTGCACATCAAACGATAGCATTCTGTATGGTCTTAAATTCACTCCAGCTAATAAAGCAGTCAGCTCATTTACTTCACCATCTTTGGAAAGCTTATAGTTGGTAAATGAAATACCGAGAGAAGGTGTCAGCAAACCATCAAGGAATGTATATGCAGAATAAAGTGAGAGTGCATCCATTTCACCAGCATATCCAAAAGTTTTCCGATAGTTAATTGTTCCATATCCTGTAGCAAGCCCCAAACCTAATCGACTTGAATTATCATCTTTATAGGTTACATAGCCAAATTTTCCGATAACAGTAAAATTTTGATCAATACGATAGTCACCGCCAAACTCAATTTCCTGTGTGTTGCCATAATCGAATACAGAGAATATTGAATTATATCTTATTCTAGGTTCGCGGTAATTATAATAAACGTTTAATCCCAAATCATCAATTTGTTCATAGCGGGCATCAATTTCAAATTTGGATGTCTTGTTAAAATTAAGATCATAATCATAACGAGTATCAACAGAAACAAGATTCTTCATAAAGTATGAGGCTTCTCCGGAGAGAAATTCGTATTGATTAGATTTATTCTCAATCAGAACAGTAATAGGATTAAGGTCGGGATCTAAACGTAAAGCACTATAACTTATTGGTTTAAAGTTCTTGCTAATATAACCTACAGCAAATCTGAAATCTTCAAGAGCGGTAGTACTCAACTTACCACCGAGGATGTAATTATCTTCCCAGTTCTCAATAAGTTCTAATTTCTGATAGGCAGGTACATTTGCTCCGTAAAAACCGGAAAGCTGAACATCCCATTTACGAAGGACAAGTGATGCACCGTCGTAGATTCCACCTGCAACGCTATTAAATAAAGGTTGTCTCCCTAACTTGAATGTTGCAAGGTCCATGATGTTTCTGGCTTCAAAATAAAGATTATAAAATCTTAATCTCGGGTCATTAACTATTTCTTTTACAAAATCGTGTTCAAGGTTAAGGTAAGATCTAACGGAAAAATCATCATAGTTTAAATTAAGATTAAGCATTTGATATGTCCGAAGATTGATTTTCGGACACATCATTTTCATCATATCTTTCAAAACTATAAAGTGAACTGGAGAATCTTCCGTTAATGTTCTGCGCGTATAATGAAGCCCCAACTGCAAACATCACACAGATGAAGATTAATTTTTTCATATTACTCTATTATTTCTGTAAGAATGTTTAAGTACTAATCCTTTTTCACAGGGTGTTTAATTAGCTCCCAGGCTTCCGCAATATTAATTTCAACGAAAGTCGGGCTTTCCTCATTATGACAACCTACACAAAAATCATCCAGACTTTCATGAACGATCAGTCCGTTCTCTATTGATTTCTGCTTGTCTTTCATAACACTCATTGCTTTGTAATCAGCACCAGGACCATGACAGGTTTCGCATTGAACACCGTCTTCAACTTTAAACTTTGCTCCGAGAAGAGATTTGTCTAGATCGTAACCTGATGCGTGACATTTTAAACATTCAGGAGTTTCTATTGCAGGAGTAGTAAATCCTTTTTCTTTTGCAATCTTATCAGACTCTTCACATTTAAGAGTTTCATAAGCCTTTGCATGTTTGCTATTCTCCCAGATTGAAAGTTGTTGACCTTGCTTTTCAGTCTTGTGGCACATTCCACAATCCTTAACGCCAACAAAAGAATGTTCTTTCTGAGCTTGAATGGTAAAGATAGGAATCAGAAAGAAAGTAAGCAACCAAAAATATTTGTTAAACCACATAACAACTCCTAATAAATAGTGTTTGAAAATTTCCACTAAAATATATGAAGAAATTTTGTAAAAGGAACTAAAAATTTCATTTTTTATTTTTCTTTATTTTAAGCAATAGTTAGTTTATTCGATATTTATAAATATCAATTATTGGACTTTATTTTAATATCAAAATAGTGATTAGATATTTTTAATTCTTTTATATTATCTCCCTCAAAGAATAAATTTCACTTCTTTTATAATTCAAACTACAATTAGGAATACCATGAAAATATTGCTTATTATTGTTTTAATTCTTGTTAATAATAAGGAATTATAAAGTTACGATTACGACCGGTTTAGAAGATAGGAAAATACAGTTTATACTTACCCTGTGACAAAAAATTCATTTATCATTTAATATTAAAAGAGTACCTTAAACTAGGAAACCAATCAGGTAGCACATGCAAAAGTTCGAATTAGAAAAGTCTATTTATGTTAAAACATCATCAATTCACGGAAGCGGAATTTTTACTCCGACACAAATTCCTGCCGGCTCAGCTATTCTGCAAATATCGGGCGAAATAATTTCAGGTAATGAATGTGAACGCAGAGAGGAAGAAGAAAACAATGTTTACATCTTCTGGAACGGAGATGATTGTTTCATAGATACTGCTGAGACTAATAAAATTAAATACATAAATCATAAATGCGATTATAATTGTGATGTTGTCGAGACCAACAATAATAAATTACTTCTTGTTGCCGCCAGAGATATATTAAGCGATGAAGAACTGACTATTGATTATGGATATGAAGAAATTTATTCGGATTGTTCCTGCCAAAATTGTGATAATAAAAATTAATAATTAAAGCTATATAAAATTATTATTGTTCTGCTTCTATTTTTTTTGCTGCAAGCTTTGCATTTTTTCTATCCATCTCAGTCAAATATCTTTTTCTTACCCTGATATTCTCGGGAGTAACTTCAACATACTCATCGTCACTAATCCATTCAATGGCCTGTTCAAGAGTCATAAGTGTAGGCGGTTCAAGTCTTATAGCTTCATCGGCACCGGAGGAACGCATATTCGATAGCTGCTTTGTTCTGGTTACATTTACAAACATATCGTTATTTCTGCTGTTTTCTCCAATAACCATACCTTCGTAAACTTTTGTTCCAGGTGCAATAAAAAATTCCGATCTTTCCTGAAGCTTAAACATTGCATAGGCAGATGCAATACCATTTTCCATTGCAACGAGAGCACCCCGTGATCGACTAGCTATATCACCCTTGTATGGTTCATAACCATGAAAATTGTGATGAAGAATTCCTGTTCCTTTTGTATCGGTTAAAAACTCAGAGCGGTAACCTATCAATCCTCGTGCGGGTATTATGAATTCCAATCTTACGTTTTGATTGAAGGTAATCATATTCTTCAACTCGCCTTTCCGTTTGCCAAGTTTTTCTATTACTACACCTGTGAATTCTTCCGGTATATCAATAATAAGATGTTCCATCGGTTCGGAAAGGACATCATTAATTCTTTTCATTATAACCTGAGGTCTGCTAAGTTGAAGCTCATATCCTTCCCTTCTCATATTTTCTATAAGAATTGCAAGATGAAGCTCTCCTCTGCCACTGACTTTAAATTGGTCAGGAGAATCAGTCATTTCAACAGTAAGACTAACATTACTTCTTAATTCTCTAGATAACCTATCACTTAAATTTCTTGTTGTTACGTATTTTCCTTCCTGTCCGGCAAAAGAAGAATTATTAACGATAAAATTCATTGCTATTGTAGGTTCATCAATTTGAACATAAAGCAAAGGTTCCGGATTTAAAGGACTGGTAATAGTATTAGAAATATCAACGTCTTCAAGCCCGGCAATTGCTCCAATATCACCTGCTGTAATTTCATTTGCCTCGATACGCTTTATGTTTTCAAAAGTGTAGAGCTTAGTAATTTTAACATTAGTTTTTTTGCCTTCTCTGGTTATAACAACCACCTGATCACCAACTTTTAATGAACCGCTATGAACTCGACCAATTCCAATTCTGCCAAGATAATCGTTATAATCAATTGCAGAAATAAGCATTCTGAATGGTTCAGTTAAATCATTTTTGGGAGAAGGAACTGTTTTCAGTATCACTTCGAATAATGGACTTAAATCAATACCTTCATCTTCCATATTTAGTTTTGCAATACCTTGCTTAGCAATAGTATAAACAAACGGAAAGTCTAATTGTTCTTCATTTGCACCAAGAGAAACGAACAAATCAAAAACTTCATTTAGAACTTCATTAGGTCTGGCATCTTTTCTGTCTATCTTGTTTATTACTACTATTGATTTTAGCCCAAGTTCTAAAGATTTTTTAAGAACAAACTTTGTCTGAGGCAGCGGACCTTCGGCAGCATCAACCAAAAGTAATACGCCATCAACCATTCTCAAAGTTCTTTCAACTTCACCGCCGAAATCAGAGTGACCCGGAGTATCAATAATATTTATTTTAACATCACCGTATTTAACGCTTAAGTTTTTGGCCAGAATTGTAATTCCTCTTTCACGCTCAAGAGCGTTTGAATCCATTATTCTCTGTTCTACTTGCTGATTTGCCCGAAAGGCTCCGGTCTGTGATAGCATATGATCTACCAACGTGGTTTTTCCATGATCAACGTGAGCAATAATTGCAATATTTCTAAGCTTCATAAGTCCTTTTAATCATATTATATAAAATCGAGGGGACAAATATATAGATGCAGCGTTGCAGATACAATTGATTCAGTTAGTCAAGAATTTGGATAAAATGACAATCATTTCGGGAATATTACTTGAATATGATATGAACAAATGATTACAACCTTACAAAATTTCAATTCTTTGACCTGAACTTCGAGGATTGGCGTTGGTATGAACTTAAACAACTATTGATAGCTGGCTTTTCAAACTATGTAATTATCTGTGTATGAAGAGCAATTTCTTCAAGGATGGAAGTAATTTTTAGACAGTTTTTAAGTGAGCCAGAATAAACAATAGCTTTGCCCTTTACGTGAACTTCAAATGCAAAACTCCGAGCTTGTTCGTAAGTGCATTTTATAGCTTTTATCAGTTGAGCAATTACATCATCGAAAGTATGCCAGTCATCGTTATACAGAACAACGCGGCTTGCTACTGTAATATCAGTATCCTGGTCTTCAATAATTTCTATCTGCTGATCTTCTTTAGGTTCTAATTCCATATAACAAAAATATGTGTAGTGAATATTAAATAATTATTAATTGAATTCAATTATTTATTAAAAAAAATTATAATCAGTAAAATCTTTAATCATCATTGAATTGCTTTTAGATGGATGCATGATTATATTTTTGTTTAAAATAACAATGAATTTGCGGAGGTCTAATGAAAATTGCAGTTTGCGTCAGTCACGTTCCCGACACTGCTACAAGGGTTAAGGTTGGTTCCGACCAGAAATCAATTGATCCCAACGGTGTAACATACATTTTAAATCCTTATGATGAATATGCAATTGAAGAAGCGCTTAAACTAAAAGAAAAGAACGGGGGTTCACCAGAAGTTATTCTTATTAGTGTTGGCAGAGATTCAAACAAAGAAACAATAAGAAAAGCACTTGCTATGGGTGCTGATTCTGCAGTTCTTCTTAAAGATGATAATCCCAGAGACTCTATGGGAATTGCAAAAGCTCTTTCTGAAGAAATTAAATCACTTGTATGTGAAGTTGTATTTCTTGGTAAGCAATCTGTTGATTACGATAATTCTATTATGGGTCAGCTCACTGCAGAAATGCTTGGTTATAATTGTGTTTCTGTTGTTGTTTCACTTAATATTGATGGCAACAAAGTTATTGCAGAAACCGAGATTGAAGGCGGACGTGAAGTAGTTGAAACTAAATTCCCGGTTGTTATTACTGCTCAAAAAGGATTGAACGAACCTCGCTATGCTTCTCTTAAAGGAATAATGGCAGCAAAGAAAAAAACTATTGAAGAAAAACCCGCTGCTGCTTATGAAAATCTAACTGAAGTTGTTTCAATGTTTATGCCTCCACCAAAACAGTCCGGAAAAATAATTGGAACTGACAGCAGTGCTGTGCCGGAATTAGTCCGTTTATTAAGAGAAGAAGCAAAAGTTATTTAAGGAATAATAATATGTCAAAAAAAGTTTTAGTAGTTCTTGAACAAAGAGAAAAATCAGTAAAGAAATCAAGCTTTGAAGCAGCCTATATTGGCTCAGAATTAGCTAAGCAGCTTAACACAGAAGTTGAAGCTGTTATTGCCGGAAGTGATATAAACAATTTATCTGATGTAAGTAAGTTTAGCATTTCTTCAATTACTCACTTAAAGAGCGGTGATTTTGAAAATTATACCGCATCGGGTTATTGTGATTTAATATCAGATTATGCGAAAGAGATTAATGCTGAATATGTAATTCTTCCCAACACCGCAATGGGCAAAGATCTTGCACCAAGACTCGCAGTAAAACTGAATGCCGGTTGTATTATGGATACGATTAAATATGAGTTAAAAGAGAATGAACTTCTATTAACACGTCCTGTTTATGCTGGCAAAGCGTTGATTAACGTAAAATTTAAAAGTGATGTAAAGGTTTTCACAATCAGACCAAATGTCTTTAAAGCTATATCTAATGATTCAAACCCTGCTGCAAATGTAACGGTAAAAGAAATTACTTCACCAAATCTTAAAACTAAAGTTACATCATTTAAAAAATCTGAAGGTAAGCTTGATGTTGCTGAAGCAGATATTATTGTTTCAGGCGGAAGAGGAATGAAAGGTCCTGAAAATTTCCATCTTATCGAGGAACTTGCAGATGCATTGGGCGCAGCAGTTGGAACTTCAAGAGCTGTTGTTGATGCCGGATGGAGACCGCACAGAGAACAAGTAGGACAAACAGGAAAAACTGTTTCACCTACTCTTTATGTTGCATGCGGTATTTCAGGAGCTATTCAGCATTTAGCAGGAATGTCAACATCCAAATACATAGTAGCTATTAATAAAGATAAAGATGCACCAATTTTTAATGCTGCTGATTATGGAATTGCCGGTGATTTATTTGAAATTTTACCGAAGCTTACCGAAGAGATCAAAAAGATAAAATCTTGAAATTAATTTGGATTACACTTGCATAAAATACAATGTGAAATATTAGGTTTATCAACAAGCCCTGCAACAGGCGGGGCTTATGCCATCTTGCTGAAGGAAATAAATGGAATAAGACGTCTGCCGATAATAATAGGCGCATTTGAAGCTCAGGCAATTGCTCTTGAAATTGAAGGAATAAAACCACCACGTCCTCTAACTCACGATTTACTCAAACAATTAATTGATAACCTAGGAGCTACTGTTCTCGAAATTATTATCGATGAATTACGTGAAAATACTTTCTATGCCAAAATAGTTCTGGAAGTATCTGGACTGACGAATGAAATTGATGCAAGGCCAAGTGATGCAATCGCTCTTGCCGTTCGTGCAGATGCACCGATTTATATTTCGGATCAGGTTATGGAAACAGCAGCATTTATTCCATCAGATGAAGGCGAAACTGATAAAGAATCTGCTACTTTAGCAAATCCGACTGAACATAAACCATTAAGTAAAGAATCTCAGTTAGCAGCTTTGCAGGATAAATTAAGAGAAGCACTGGACCGGGAAGAATACGAAAGAGCAGCAAAACTAAGGGATGATATAAAAAGATTAACGAGCAGCAATTAAGAAAAGACCTGCTGACCGATTTTACATTCTATACATCTTTGTTTAATACAATAACTTCTGAAAAGTTCAATCATTCCCTGATGGATTACACTTTGATATTTCTCATTTTGTATTCCCAGTACATCACTCATGTCATCTACAAGCCTGTTCCCTTCTTTTTGTATATAGTTAACATAAAGATTTAACACTCTTTCTGCGGCTTGCTTATTGTCAAACAAATCAAAATAAACTGACATAATTGGAAGAATTATATTAACTATAATTTCATCTGCTCTGCCTAATCCGAGGAAATATTTAATTTTGTTCTTAACAGGTTTATTAAAATTAAAATGGCTAGCCCAGTAACCATCGCCTTTTATAATCAGCATATTTCTGAGTTTAGAAACAAGTTTGTTTATTTCAATATTCTCTTCAAAAGCCTTTAATAATCTTTTTATAAGATTTTTTTCGATCAGCAAATGTAAAATTCTTGCCCCGGCTGCAAACCTTACAGTCGGGAAATTTTGTGGTCTTAGCTTAAAGAAATTCCAATCAGTTTTTGAGAATGATTCTCCGTCGTACCTGCTTCGTATTTTAATCCAGGTTTCCGTTAATGCGCGAATGTACTCAGATGTTTCTTCATCAGGAATTTTGTTAATATCAGGTAGAATGCCACTTAAACAGAAAAGAATACTTTCGTACGTTTGTACATTTTTTTCATCCTGATTTAAGCCCGTTAAAAACTCTACATCGGCAGCATTGCTCAACTTGAGCATAATATTTTTATTCTTTGAATATCCTAATGCTTCAAATACCTGTTCGTAAAAAAGCTGCTGCCAGATTAACTTATCCTCAAACTCGTCTGTTGCAAATTGTCTATTCTGAATTTCTTTTTCAAAATCATACTTAACCACAGGTTCTTTAAATTGATTTTTGTTAAGCACAATTAATTCCTTTAATCGGTGTAAATACCTTTCACATTTCTTCCTGTGCCTTAATAAACCGAATTCTTTTATATACTCAGTTTTAAATTTTATTTCTAGTTTATCACTCAATCCAACGCAAGGCATTCGTACTTTTTCTTCACTCTTTACTGATTCAAGATGTTCAAATAATTTTTTTCGGATTGGTTCATTAAGATATTTTTCTAAAACGATTGAATAGACTTTGCGTCCGCTTTGTGTTATAACATAACCGTGATGAGATTCTTCTGATAAAGCAATATGAAGGATAAGCTTGTTATATCGTTCATTTAGGTGATGACCGTGCGATCTCCAGTCAGATTGAAAGTTATCAATTTCAACATCACCGTTGAAAGTCAAATTTCCAATTCGTATTCTGGCATTGTGAAAATCAGGTCCGGCCAGATCGACATTTTTTTGACCCGGATCAAGAATTTCAACCTTAAGTCCATCTGAAGTTAAAAAGCCATTTGAATAATCTTTTTTCTCCCAGATCTGATATATAACTTCTTCTGGTATTCTGGATTTATTAGATGTCATTTTTAGTCAAAACAGTTTTTATGCTCAAAAATACTTCGCACCAAATTATAAAATCTAAGAATAAATTCAAGCTAGACTTAAAGTACTAAAAATTATATTTTCAGTACGAAAGCTATGAGAGAATATTTTTTACTGTTAAATTTAACTTGTAGATTTCATTAAAAGCAGATTTATCAAAATCATCTGATGAATCTTTATAGATAATCCCCCTGCTAACATTAACTAAATAATTTTTTCTATTATTATTCTTAAATACTTCAACAACATCTTCTAATTTCCCACCCTGCGCACCAACTCCGGGAAGCAGAACGGGAAGATCATTAATAAGATTCATATTATCATTTAGTTCTTCAACGTTTGTAGCACCGAATACAATACCACAATTGTTTTTATTATTCCACTTTCTTACTGATTGAATTACTTTCTGGTAAACAAATGATCCTTCTTTTAACTCAAGTTTCTCAAAGTCATTTGCACCAGGATTGGAAGTTAACGCAAGTATAAAATTCAGTTTATCTTCGTAATCAAGAAACGGTGATAATGAATCAAATCCCATGTACGGATGAAGCGTAATTGCATCAAAACCGAAAACATTATAAACAGAAGTCGCATACATTTTAGAAGTATTCCCTATATCACCTCTTTTGGCATCACCGATTGTTAGAATATTTTCCGGGATAAACTTAAGAGTTTTTTCAAGATTCTTTAATCCATCTAATCCTTCAGCTTCATAAAAAGCAAAATTCAATTTATATGCCGCAGTCTGATCTTTAGTTGCTTCAATAATTCTTCGGTTAAATTCTAAAACAGGATTTGTTTCTTGAAGAACTGATTGAGGGAGCTTTTTCAAATCTGTATCCAGACCGACACAAATAAATTTATCTTCTTGATTTCTGAATACTAATTTTTCAAGTGAAGTCATATCAAGTAAACTTCTTTCTGTTACGATAAATATTTGCCACCATACCAAGCATTATCCAATTTACTAAAAGAGAACTTCCACCGTAACTAACAAAAGGCAGTGGTATTCCGATTACAGGGAATATTCCAACAACCATTCCAACGTTTATAACGTAATGAAAAAAGTAAACAGATACCACACCGATAATAAGTAAACTTAAATATTCATCTTTAGTTGTTGATGCTAGTTTCAGCAAACGTATAAATAATAAAGTAAACAGAATTAGTAATATAACTGAACCGATAAAACCAAATTCTTCACCAACAACACAGTAAATAAAATCTGTCCATTGTTCGGGAATATACTGGAGCTGTGTTTGATTACCAGATAAAAATCCTTTACCGAATAATCCGCCTGAACCAATTGCAACTTTTGCCTGGATAGAATTATAACCGGAACCAAGCGGGTCTGTCATTGGGTCAATAAAAGATTGTATCCTTCTTTGTTGATGAGGACTGAATGCTTTATAAAGATAATCGGTAAAAAAACCTGCAGCTATATTTAGTGTAAACACTGACGCACTAAAGAAAATATCTTTACGAAAAATCACGAGAATTGTACCAACAATTATTAGCGATCCTAAGAGTGAATAAGTACCAAATAAAGAAGCAATTGCTACAAATCCTGGTGATAAAACTACAAACAATCCGAACAGGCTTATTCCTTTCCAGACTATAAGTATGAGAATAACTCCAACAAAAATTATTGATGTGCCGAGATCAGGTTCTAGAAGAATTAATATAATCGGAATAAATCCTATTGTAAGAGCAAGAACAATATCTTTAAATGATTCAATGTCAGTATTTTTTTTGCTTAGAAAAGCAGCCAAAGCCATAATCATTCCAAGCTTAGCAAGTTCTGAGGGTTGAAATCCAAATGGACCTAAGATCAACCAGCTTTTTTGTCCAGAGATAGTTTTGCCTATGGTAACAACTGCAAGTAATAATATTATTGAAATAGTATAAGTCGGTAATGATAGTAACTTGAAAGTAGTTATTGGAATAAAATAAATGACAAAAAATGTAATAAGTGAAATTACGCCCCAGACAACTTGTCGTTCAAAATTTCCTGCTGCAGTCGGATGACTAATAGTCGCACTATAGATAGCAATAAAACCAATAAGCATAAGTATGAATGCCGGAATGAACACACCAAAATCAAACTTATCACTTAATTTATAATCAACGCGCAATGGTAACTCCTGCTATCTTTTCATCAGAAGTAACTGTTTCTAGCTGATCTTCATTAATATTAGCTTTTTTAAGATATGCTTCAAATAATTTTTTAGCTATGGGAGCAGCGTGTGTTCCGCCAAATCCAACGTTCTCAATTACAACACACAATGCAATCTTAGGATCTTCATATGGTGCGAAACCCACAAATAAAGCGTGATCCTTTCCGTGTGGATTTTGCGCAGTTCCAGTTTTTCCTGCAATGTTAAATTCAGTAACTTTAATGTTTGTTGCTGTTCCTGCTCCGTTAACAACGAGATACATACCTTCCTTAACAATATCAAAAACGCTTTGTTTAATGCCGGTTGTTACCTCATTAAATTTATAAGGAATGATTTCTTTTGAATAATCATCAAGATATCCTTTCACGATATGCGGAGTGTAAGTTTTTCCGTCATTTGCAATTAAAGCAGTGTAAAGCGCTAACTGTAAAGGAGTAACACTCACTTCTCCCTGACCAATTCCTAAACTTGCCATAATACTTTTTGGCCAGTTCGGTCCATAAATTTTTGCGTAATATTCTGATGTAGGAATTAGCCCTTTAGCCTCTTCACCAATATCAATTCCCGTTATTTGACCTAACATAAATTTGTCACAATACTCTTTCCACTTATCCAAACCAATTTTATAAATCAATTGATAGAAAAATGTGTTACAGGATTTTTCAATTGCGTGTATAACATTAACTGAACCATGAGAACCGTGACACTTAAAAAATCTTCCGAATGTAAATCCGCCGCCGCAATAATATGTAGTTTTTGGTGTAATAATTCCCATATCCAATGCAGCAATAGCAGAGAGCATTTTTATTGTTGAACCCGCTGGTTTTAAGGACATCGTAGCACGATTGAATGAAGGCTTATCAGGATTGTTATAAAGCTCATCTAAAAATTCTTTTGTGGTTACATAGGAGAACTGATTAAGATCATAATCGGGAGCACTAACCAATGCAAGTATTTCACCTGTTTTGGGTTCAATTGCAACCACGGCACCGCGTTTACCTTTCATTTCCTCTTCGGCTGTTCTTTGAACATCTGCATCAACAGATAAGACCAGATCTTTTCCTTTTATGGAAATTTTATCCTGCGTTCCACCACGATATTTACCAATCTCTTTTCTCTTTGAATCAACAAGAACATACTTATAACCCTTTATCCCGCGGATTTCTTTTTCATACATTTTTTCAATACCGTTATGTCCGACATAATCACCCGGGTCATAAAAATCTCGTTCCGCTTGTAATTGATTAGGTGATATTTCTTTGTTGTATCCAAACATATGAGAGCCCATAATACCGGCAGGATAACTGCGCTGCATTTCTACAATATAATCTATACCCGGAAGATGTTCAGAATTTTCTTCAAGCCACGAAACAACTTTGAAATCAATCCCTCTTTTAATTCTTACATGAACAAATTTTGAATTGATTTTATTTTTATCGAGAAGAGCATCTACGTAACCTGAATCAACTTCAAGGACTTTATCAAGAAGCGGACTTAATTTCCTATTATAATCAGCAGGTAAAATTCTGAGAGTATATGCGGGAGCATTCCCAACAACAATATTAAGGTTCCTGTCATAAAAAACTCCTCTTAAGGAAAATTGTTCTATCCCTTTAATACTGTTGCCGGCTGATTTCTGATCGTATTCTTCATGGTGCAAAATCTGCATGTAAAATAATCTGAGAACCATCAGCCCGAAGACAACAAGTATAGAAGCAAACATTAAACCCCGCCTGTTAACCGAAGCAAAATTCTCTGAGTTCAAAATGATTTCCTTTTAGGATAAAAGAAAATAAGGAATATGCTTATAACTGCAGTAAACAAGGCCGGAAGGAAAGCATGATCAAAAAGTAATTTGAAAATGGTTGTATAGAAATCCAATGCAGAGAAAAATGAATATATAACAGCATCAACAAGAGCTGCGAATAAAACTATTAATGAAAAATTAATAGGTTTCAAGTAAATATTCCTCTTATTCTCTGATGAAAAATATCCGGCAATAAATCCGGCTAATGTTTTAGAAATCATTGCACTACCTAATAAACTACCTGTTATCATATCGAAAAGAAATCCATATACAAAGCCCAGCACGGCTCCAAAAATCTGATTGTTATTAATTGTATAAAATACCAGAAGAATTATTATCAAGTCAGGAACAACGCCGCCCACAGCAATCAATGGAATGACAGTTGTTTGAAGCAAGAGAATCGGAAAAAATAATATAATCGAGATTAAATATTGTGCGCGCATTTATCTATCTGTTTAAAAAAATCATTTCAAGTTCTTGAATCTGTTTGCTGTGTACAATACCCAGAACAAAGACATATTCAGTCATAGAAAAGTCAACAAAAGGAATAACTTTTATTTCATTAAAAATTCCTGTTTCAATATCTCCTAATTCTCCAGCTACTCCAACTGGAATTGGCAATGGTACAATAGAACTAATTTCTGAAGTCACAATTCTATCTCCCTTTTGAATCTTGTAAGTTTTAGGAATATTGACCAGAATAAGTGTTTCTCCGTTCCATTTCATTATGGCGTGTTCTCTTGTTCTCTCAGATTTAACTGTTAGTTTAAGATCAACATTCTGAAGTGTTCGTGCGATGGAAAAATTCTCGGATGTAGAATGGATAATGCCAACTAAACCCTGATGAGTAATAACAGGCATACCTGGTGTTACTCCGTTTAAAGATCCGGTATTAAGAATTACCGTTCCTTGTGCTTTGGAAAGAGATTTTGAAACGATAGTAGCTGGAATTAATGGATAATCAGAAGTATCTTTTAATGCAAGCAGCCCTTTCAATTCTTCCCCCACAATACCGTACTCACGAAGTCGGCTTATTTGCAGCATTAGTTCGGCATTTGCCTGGCGAAGTTTTTCATTCTCTTCTCTTATAGAACTGGTCATAAACAAATCATTAAATACTGAAGTAACAGTTGCAAAGGTTCCAAAGGCAAGAGTACGAACTTTTTTAACTCCGGAAGATTGATTTTGAGAGAGTAATACAAGGCTGATGATAATCAGTAAAACGAGGACAATATATTCTTTAAATTCTAACCAGAACCTTTTAAAAAATCTGACCATTAATATCTTCTGTTACGTATTAATACCTTCGAATAATGATTTAAATTTTCAATGATTTTTCCGGCACCTCTGGCAACTGCTGTTAGCGGATCTTCTGCAATATGAACCGGAAGATTTGTTTCCATTCTAATTCTTTCATCAAGACCTTTGAGCAGTGCACCACCACCAGTTAACATTACGCCCCGATCGAGAATATCTGCTGAAAGTTCGGGCGGTGTTCTTTCAAGTGTTTGACGAACGGCTTCAACAATCTGTACAACACATTCATTTAATGCTTCCCTTATTTCAACAGAACTTACTTCTGTTGTTTTTGGAATTCCGCCAACAAGATCTCTTCCTTTAACCTGAATTGTAATTTCTTCTTTAAGCGGAACAGCAGAACCAACTTCACATTTAATTGCTTCGGCAGTTCTTTCACCAATAAGTATATTATGATTTTTTTTGAAGAATTGCATAATCGCATAATTCATTTCATCACCGGCAATGCGAATTGATTCTTCATTAACAATACCTGATAAAGCTATAACAGCAATTTCAGTTGTACCGCCACCTATATCAATAATCATGTTACCAACGGGAGCTTCAACATCAATTCCAATACCGATTGCAGCAGCCATAGGTTCAGCAACTAAATGAACTTCTTTGGCACCGGCGTGTTCAGCACTGTCTCTTACGGCTCTTTTTTCAACTTCCGTAACTCCGCTAGGGACAGCAACAACAACTCGTCTGCTAGAAAAAGCACCTGCACGGACTTTTTTAATAAATGCCCGGATCATACCTTCGGCGATCTCAAAATCAGCAATTACACCATCACGCATAGGTCGGCAGACTTTTATTTCCTTATGTTCCCTTCCCTGCATTTCTTTAGCTTTATTGCCAAGCGCTATAATACGTTTTGAGTTTTTGTCAAATGCAACGATCGAAGGTTCGTTAAGAACTATGCCTTTGCCTTTTATGTATATCAAAGTATTGGCAGTGCCAAGATCCATTGCAATATCAGCGGAGAAAAAATCTAATAGTCCCATATGCCTCTTTAATGTTTAAAATGTCTGATTCCGGTAAATACCATAGAAATTTTATTTTGATTAGCTGCCTCAATAACTTCCTTATCACGAACAGAACCACCCGGTTGAATTACTGATGTTGCTCCACATTTAGTAATTTCGAGCAGGCCATCAGCAAAAGGGAAAAAAGCATCCGATGCCGCTACCGAGCCAGTAAGATTTAAACCGTGTTCCTTAGCTTTCATAAAAGCAATTTTTGCTGAATCTATTCGTGACATCTGACCTGCACCTACACCTAAAGTCGTTTTATTTTTTGCAAAAACAATTGCATTGGATTTTGTATGCTTTGAAACAATCCATGCAAATTTGAGATCTTCAAGTTCCTTTTCAGTTGGTTTATTTTCAGTAACAATTTTTAATTCATTATCATTTAGTGAAATTGAATCTGAATCCTGAATAAGCAACCCACCCGGAATAGTTTTTACGTTTCTTCTTGCATCAGATATTGATTTTAATTGCCTGAGTAATCTTCTGTCTTTTTTCTTTTTAAGAATGTCCATTGCACCGGTTGTGAACGATGGAGCAACAACAACTTCGAGAAATATTTTATTCAACTCCGATGCTGTTTCTTCATTTACTTCTGAAGTAAAAGCAACAATTCCTCCAAAAGCAGAAACAGGATCACATTTTAATGATTTAAGATAAGCATCTAAAGGATTATTTCCAGATGCTGCACCTGCAGGATTATTATGTTTTACAATCGTACAGGAATTTTCTCCCAGTTCTTCAACCAATTCAACTGCGGCTACAAGATCAAGAATATTATTGTATGAAAGTTCTTTGCCGTGAAATACTTCAAAGTATGAATAGAAATCTCCATACACTTCCGCTTTCTGATGAGGATTTTCACCGTATCGCAATCCACCAGACATAGGATAGTTCATTCTAATATGAGCAGATTCTAATTCAAATTTTTCTTCAAGGTAATTCGAAATATATGTATCATATTCTGCAGTATGAGAGTATGCCTCAACTGCTAATTTCTTTTTTGTTAATTCTGATATTTCGCCGGCGTTCAATTCTTTCAAGAAATCATCATACTGATTTGGATTTGTAAGAACAGAGACAAATTTATGATTTTTTGCTGCTGCGCGAATCAAACTAGGACCTCCGATATCAATATTTTCAATAATCTCATCTAACGAAACATTTGGTTTTAAAGTGGTTTGCTTGAACGGATAAAGATTTACACAAACAATATCAATTGGTTGAATATTGTTTTTCTCCGTCTCCAGTAAATCAGATTTATTATCTCGTCTGAAAAGAATTCCGCCGAAAACTTTTGGATGAAGTGTTTTTACTCTTCCGCTGAAAATTTCGGGAGATCCTGTAAGATCACTTATTTCAGTTACATTTAATCCGGCTGAGGATATAACTTTTGCCGTATTTCCTGTAGCTAAAATGTTATAGTTATGCTTTATAAGTTCTTGGGCAAGATGTTCGATATTCTTTTTATCAGATACGCTAAGTAGTGCAAATTTTTTCAACTTAAAAACCTTTTCGCTAAAGTGATATCATCACTTTACAATAAAATGACTCTATTATTTATTCTCTTTACTTTTCCTTCGGCAAACGCTTTAATAACTTCAGGAAGAATTTTATGTTCAATGGTCAAAACCCGTTCAGCAATTTCATCCGGAGATTTAACATCAGAAATGTCAATACAATACTGAGCAATTATTTTACCAGTATCGTAAGTCGTATCAACAAAATGAACTGAGACTCCGGATACTTTTGCAGATGAATCAAACACTGCCTGATGAACATTCATTCCATACATTCCTTTACCGCCAAAAGAAGGAAGCAAAGCCGGATGAATATTAATAATTTTATTTTCAAATTTAGAAATAAAATCCGCCGGAATGAGCTTTAGAAAACCGGCAAGAACAATTAACTCGACCCCAAACTCAATAAATTTTTCAAGAAGTGTTTCGTAACTGATCTGGTTTTCTTCACTTCCTAAAGTAAAAGTTTTTATCAGATATTTATCGGCAATCTCATACGCTTTACAGGAAGATTTATCACTAACTACACAAACAACTTCAATGAGGTTTTTAAGATCCGTGGAATCTAAAATTGCTTTAAGATTTGAACCTCGTCCGGAGACAAAAACAGCAATTTTCAATAGAATTTACCTTAATATCGGGCGAAAATTAGTTATTCAGCAAACAATAATCAAACCAAGTAATATTATTTATCGGTCTTTATTTCCAGCTTATCCAGCTTCTGTTGTAGTGCATAACATAGACCATCTAACTTCAAGGAAAAATCATAGTCGGAATAATCGGAAATCAAATTTAAAAATAATTGAGAATCCAAATACTTTTTCAAATGATAACTAGCCATCGCAGCATAGTAATGAGCAAACGGATGAATCCAATTTTCATTTTTCACTTCGGTTTCAATAGCCAGAACAGAATAATTTATAGTCTCTTTGTATTTCTTCAGTTTGTAGTTTGCTTTACTTAATAATAAATATGCTTCAGCTTGATTATCAGATTTAAGCGAATCTTCTAAAAATATTTTCAGAGAATCAATTGCTCGCTTGAAATAACCGGAGTTATAAAGATTCGAATATGATATTAAAAGAATATTTTCTGTACTTAAGGAATCGCTAATCAGTAGTTCACCTCTGCGCTTAGCGTAGCTGTCTTCGTCCAGATCGAGATTACCATTGGAAGATTCTTCATAATAAACTAAGGCACTATCTCTTTCACTAGAAAATTCATAAAGTAACCCTAGATTAAAATTTGTTATCCCGACATAATCATTACGAATATTATAGTTAAGATATTCTTTATAGTATGCTATAGCAGAATCTTTTTGACCTTTATAAAAATTTATATTCCCAAGCTGATAATATGATAGCGATTTTAATAAAGGGAAATTCTCTTCTTTTGATGAAATGACAGATTTAAATCTTCCTTCAGCAAAGTTCAGATTACCTTTTTCAACTTCAACCCAGGCAAGGGACATTCTAAATAACAGATTTTTGGGGAAACGACCTGTTAGCTCTGTTAATATTTTTTCTGCAGCATCACAATCAATTATTATTCTTGTATAAATCTGAGATAAATAAAAAAGGGCATCAATGCGTGCAAGTTTACCTTTACTGACTACTTTTTGAAGATGTTCTAATCCGGTTTCTCTATCTGCACTTACTCCCACTAATTTTATAGCCCATTGAAGTGAGGAAGGAATTTGAGCAACAGCAAGATTGTATAAACCTAATCCAAGATGAGCATCATAAAGTTTTTCGTTAAGCTCCAAAGATTTTGATGAATAGTATTTCATCCTGTCGCTTTCCCAAACCGCATAAACATATTTTTCTGCTCTTGCATTGGCGATTGAACGACTAGCATAAATACATCCCAGAATCTTTGAAAGTTCAGCAGTCAGAGAATCTTGTTTTTCTATTTTCTTGGCAAGATTTAGTGCTTGATCAGAATAAATAAAGAAAGTATCGAGGTAAACTTCATTGTATGAACCGAGATAAAACCATAACGGCATAATTGATGAGTAATGATAACCAACCGGATTTTCAGGAAATTCATCAATCAAATCATTAAATATTTTTTCTCCTTTTTCCCAATCAAAATTATAAATAGCATCTAATCCACGCTGCACTCTGCTCTCAATTCTTTGCTGAGCATAGAATTGATAGATAAAACAAAATAGAACTAAAAATAGACTTCTAAATATATACATACGTTTTTCTTAAATAATTAAAAAATCAGAGATTACTTTTCATCGATTCGGAAAATTTCAATGCTGCTTTAACAAACTCTCTAAATAAAGGATGAGCATTAGTTGCTCTGGATTTTAATTCAGGATGGAACTGACAGGCAATAAACCAACTATGATCCGGATATTCAATCATTTCAACAAGTTCTCTATCGGGTGATAAACCACTGAATATTAATCCATGTTCAGCAAGTTGAGTTCTAAACTTATTATTAACCTCGTATCTATGACGATGCCTTTCAGAAATATTATGGCTTCCATAAGCTTCAAAAGTTTTTGTGCCTTCTTTTACTACACAAGGATAAGCACCCAAACGCATTGTAGCACCCATATTCTTAATGTTCTTCTGATCAGGCAAAAGATCAATAACACTGAATTTATTGTGTTTAAATTCTGAACTGTGAGCCTTTTTTATACCGCAAACATTACGTGCGAATTCAATAACAGCACATTGGAGTCCAAGACAAATTCCAAAAAAAGGAATATTATTCTCACGAGCATATCTGACTGCGTTTATCATTCCTTCAATACCACGTTCACCAAAACCGCCGGGAACAAGAATTCCGCTTACACCATTAAACAATTTTTCAGGGGATTCATTATCAACCATTTCCGAACTAATTGATCTTACTTTTACCTTACAATCGTTTTCGGCACCTGCATGAATAAACGCTTCCATAATACTTTTATATGCATCAGAATGTACAACGTATTTTCCACACAGAGCAATTTCAACTGTATTTTTGGGATTCTTGACTTTTGATACAAAATTTTCCCATTCTTCTAAGTTTATTTTTCTCTCTGGCAGATGCAGATTCTTAAGAACAATTTGATCAAGTTTTTCTTTAGACAAGACTAGCGGAACTTCATAAATAGTGGAACAATCGTAAGCAGAAATAACTGATTTAGAATCGACATTACAGAATAATGCAATTTTATTTCTAATATCGCGTCCAATTTTTTTCTCAGAACGGCATATTAATAAATCCGGCTGGATTCCAAGCTCAAGAAGATTCTTTACACTGTGCTGTGTTGGTTTAGTTTTTACTTCACCAGCTGAAGCTATATACGGTACTAAAGTAACGTGAATAACAATCGTATTCTTTCTTCCAACTTGAAGCATAATCTGACGAATAGCTTCCATAAACGGAAGGCTTTCAATATCACCAACAGTACCGCCTATTTCGCTAATAATAATGTCATACTCACCAAGCTCACTTAGCTTTAGCATTCGATTTTTAATTTCATCAGTAATGTGAGGAATTACCTGAACTGTGGCACCTAAAAAATCGCCGCGTCTTTCTTTGGTGATTACCTCATTATAAACCTGACCGGTGGTTGTATTATTAGCACGAGTCATATTAACATCCAAAAAACGCTCGTAGTGACCAAGATCCAAATCTGTTTCTGCACCATCATCGGTGACATAAACCTCTCCGTGCTGAAACGGACTCATAGTTCCCGGATCAACATTAATATAAGGATCAAATTTTTGGATTGTGACTCTGAAGCCGCGTTGTTTAAGTAGTAAACCGAGAGAGGAGGCTGTGATACCCTTGCCTAAAGACGAAACTACACCGCCTGTAACGAAGATGAACTTAACTTTTTTTCTTGATGACATTTTACTTTTTTTTGCTTTGAAATATAGACTTACGTTTTAATATATCCAATCTGATTTTGAAGTAATTTCCATATAATTAAGTCATCTCATCCAGAATAATGAAGTAATGATAAAGTTTTGAGTTACCGAAATGCCTTCTTTGAAGAAAGATAATTACCATTTATCATTAAATAATTGCTTTCATTAATAATTATTAAGATTTTGAGTGTAGAAAATTTTTCTTGTCGTAAATAATATCTTAACAGTGAACCAATGGATTCTATATCTTTGAACTATTTTTCTTCTTCTAAATCTTCCCGAAGATATTTAAAATATTTTTGTAATCAATAGTTATAAATCTTATGTCAAACCCCCATCAATCAAAAATTAAGGAAGCTAATTATGAATCCCATAAAAAAACTTCTAATCCTTCTTATAATATTTCTCTATATACAGCCTGTTATTGCCCAGGAAGAAGACAAATCGCTTTTAACAATTGAAAGACTTTTTAGCAGTCCCCCAGAATTTAGGGGCGAAAGGTTTGGACCTGTTCGTTTTCTTGATGATGGACAGAGCTACACTTCACTTGAAAAGTCTGAAGCTGTGAAAGGTGCACGTGATATAATTAAATATGATACTAAATCGGGTGATAAAGAAATCCTGGTTTCTGCAGAACTTTTAATACCGGAAACTGACACTGCTGCGCTATCAATTTCTAATTATGAATGGTCGCCGGATAAAAATATGCTCCTGATTTTTACAAATACAGAACGTGTATGGAGATATAACACCCGTGGAGATTACTATGTACTTAATCTTACAACAAAAAAGTTAACGAAACTCGGTGGAGATGCGCCGGAATCATCTTTAATGTTCGCAAAGTTTTCTCCCAATAATAAAAAAGTCGGTTATGTAAGCAAGCACAACATTTTTGTACAAAACTTATCTGACGAAAAAATTACTCAGCTAACCTTTGACGGCTCAGAAACGACCATCAATGGAACATTTGATTGGGTTTATGAAGAAGAACTGGATGACCGTGATGGTTTCAGGTGGAGTGCTGACAGCAAATATATTGCTTACTGGCAACTGGATGCTTCAGGAATTGGAGAATTTTTAATGATAAATACAACAGATTCAATTTATTCGCATACAATTCCGGTTCAATATCCAAAGGTTGGAACAACCAATTCAGCCTGCAAAGTTGGGATCATTAGTTCAGATGGAGGTGAAACCGTTTGGATGAATATACCCGGAGATACTCGAAATAATTATTTAGCAAGAATGGATTGGACAGGAAATTCTGAGGAAATATATGTACAACATTTAAATCGTTTGCAAAACCAGCTTGATGTTATGCTTTGTGATATAAAAACCGGAAGCGTAAAAACAATTCTCACAGAAAACGATAAAGCTTGGATTGACATAAACGATGATATGCACTGGTTTAACGATGGGAAGAATTTTACATGGGTTAGTGAACGTGATGGTTGGCGACATGTTTATGATGTGTCGCGTGATGGAAAAAGTGTAAAATTAATTACACCTGGTAATTTTGATGTAATAGAAATTGAAACAATTGATTTTAAAAATGGCTGGATTTATTACATAGCTTCTCCCGACAATCCTACACAAAGATATTTATTCAGAGTTTCATTGGATGGAAAAGGAACTACACAACAAATTACACCGGCAGGGTTAAGCGGTACAAATTCATACCAGGTTTCTGAAGGTTCAAATTATGCAATTCATACTTACTCTAATATTAATACTCCTTCTGTAACTGAACTGGTTGAATTACCATCTCATAATATAGTAAGAACTTTAGTCACAAATGAAAAACTTAAGGAATCAATAAATGCACTCAAAAAATTACCAGCCGAATTTTTTAAAGTAGACATTGGCAACAATATTTTACTGGATGGTTGGATGATAAAGCCTCCTGATTTTGATCCAGCAAAAAAATACCCGGTTCTTTACTATTTGTATGGCCACCCGGCTGATCAGACTGTTGTCGATAGAGGAGTCGGTTTTCAATACTTATGGTATTTAATGCTTGCACAACACGGTTATATTGTGATAAGTGTAGATAACAGAGGAACACCAGCTCCAAGAGGAAGAGATTTTAGAAAATATATTTATAAAAATGTTGGCGGTCTTACCTCTAAAGATCAAGCAGATGCGATGAAAGCGATTATAAATACATATAGTTTTGTTGATGCCACTAGAATAGGTGTTTGGGGCTGGAGCGGCGGCGCAGTTTCCACATTGAACCTATTGTTCCGTTATCCCGATATATTTAGTACCGGAATGGCAGTAGCACCAGTTACTGACGAACTTTTATATGATACAATTTATTCTGAACGTTATATGAGTTTGCCTGCAGATAATACTGATGGCTATAAGGAATCTGCTCCACTTACTTATGCACACCAGTTAAAAGGAAATTTGCTGGTCGTTCACGGTACAGGTGATGACAATGTGCATTATCAAAACACCGAACGATTAATTAATGAATTGGTAACAAACAATAAACAGTTCTCAATGATGGCTTACCCGAACAGATCTCATGGTATTTACGAAGGTGATGGAACAAGATTACACTTATTCACTTTGCTAACTAATTATTTATATACAAACCTGCCTGCAGGAGCAAACTAAATATACCTTTCATTACCCTCTTTCTTTTATAAGGGAAGAGGGTAATTGATTTTTTTTGCTTTGAAATATAGAGTACGGCTAAGTGATTTACAATTTTAAGAGCTGTTAGAAGTTAAATTATTTTTTCATAGATTAAGGTTATAGTCAAAGTAATTGTTCTACCTTGATGTTAAACTTTCATTTGTTTATTTATTCAATACATTTTAGAAGAATTCTGCAGCTTTAAGTGATAAATAAATCCATATTTCTTGTATTAATTATTTTAATTCCAGCTTTTGCACAGGATACAACTAAAAGTCTTGCATTCAAGAACAATAAAAAAATCCGGAATTCACCATTCTTTTATCAACCAGATCTTGCTTATCAGTTACTCCAGCAATTCAAATTAATTCAGGAAGCAAATGCAGGTGATCCTCTTGCGCAACATGAACTTGGTATGAGACTTTTACTTGGTGATGGATTAGCAGCGGATACTGTTCAGGCAGTTTATTGGATAAGACGGGCAGCCAGTCAAGGAATGATTTCTGCTGTTTATAATTATGGTGTATTACTAATTAATGGCTGGGGTGTCGAATGGAATCCGTTTGAGGCTTTTAAGAATTTTCGTAAAGCTGCTTTAAGCGGAATGCCACAAGCACAATATATAGTTGGAATATTGCACACCGACAATCTTATCGTCTCTAAAGACTTTAACAAGGCATACATTTGGACGAAGAAAGCTTATAATAACGGATTCGAACCTGCTAAGGAAGTTGTTGATGCAATAAGTGAATATGTGGATACGGCGAACATTTCTTTTGACGATACTTTAGCCAGCAGTATTGAATACGTTGATATTTCTAATGAAAGTTCTATTGAATCAACACTCGGACTAGACTTTCTTAACTTTGATGCTATAAATGACACTGTAAAAGATATCTCAGATCAAATGCTGATTAAGGATCTGTCAAATTGCGAAGTCATAAATATTCTTGATACACTTTCATTAAATCTCCAGTCTGAATTGACGGAGATAAATGACAGTTTAAAACTCAGAGTAATTTTTGACCTCGCTGAAACTGGTAGTCCTGAGGCATTATCTATTTTAGGAAGATTATTTGAAAAAGGAGTGTTTGTTAACAAAGATATTGTTCTAGCTGCTGAATATTATATAAGAGCAATAAGACTGGATTCACCAAGATCACCATTTCTTCTATGGAATTTAATCCAAACAGATAATTTTTATTCTTTACTAAAATCGGCTGCTGACAGAGATAATTCTGATGCACAATTTGTCTGGTATGGACTTCATATTCTAAGTTATGATAATCGAATCACTGAATTTGATGCTTTAAACTTTTTGGAAAAATCAGCCAACAAAAATCACATTCCTTCAATTATAGAACTGGGATTGAACCATTATACAGGTAAATATGTGAATGAAAGCAAAATAAATGGTATTAGCATCTGGCAGATAGGTGAAAGATTGGGAAGTGTTGAAGCTTCAGTGAGAATTGCATCAGCAAGAGTGTTTGATCAATTCGGATTGCTGAATACTGAACAGTTAATCTCATTTTTAAATGATGTTTCCACCAAAGGTTCAATCCTTTCAAGTGTTGCACTTGCTTCGGCTTACGAAAATGGAGTTGGTGTTAAAAGAAATTTATCAACTGCAGTTAAGCATTACAGAAATGCAGCACAAAGAGGAAGTCAGTTTGCTTTTAGGCAATTACAAAGGATATATGATTCCCTTCGTCCTGCCGAAAAAGAATTTGTGATAAATTGATTTATCAGCTTTGTCTTTATTCAATCCAAATAGAAATTTATATCCGAAGCTGAAATAATTAGTAATCATTATTTTTACATACTAATTTTACTTAACTATAAACAATCATTATGAAAAAGAAACTTACATCTAAGCTGTCGAATGTCAAGACTAGTATCTTTACTGTTATGTCAAAGATGTCAAATGAGCATAATGCAATTAATCTTTCACAAGGATTTCCTGACTTCAATTGCCCTGATGAACTGATAGAACTTGTTCATCACTATCAGAAAAAAGGTTTTAATCAATATGCTCCAATGCAGGGAGTGCTTGCTCTTCGAAATGAAATCTCTAAAAAGATTGAAAAACTTCATGGTAGATTGTATGATCCTGAGACTGAAATAACTATTACCGCAGGAGCCACTCAGGCTTTATTTACAGCAATTTCCTGTTTAGTAAATAAAGGAGATGAAGTAATTATTTTTGAGCCTGCCTATGATTCTTATGTGCCGGCAATTCAAGTGAATGGCGGAATACCTGTTTTTGTTCCGCTGAAAAAAAAGGATTTTTCAATCGATTGGGAGTTAACGAAAAAGAAAATTTCATCAAAGACAAAACTTATTATTATCAATTCACCTCATAATCCTACCGGCAGCGTGATTGGATTAAATGACTTAAGAGCACTTGAAAAAATTGTTAAGGGTAAAAATATTTTTGTCATCAGCGATGAAGTTTATGAACATATAACATTTGACGGATACGAACATTTATGTCTTTCGAGATCGGATATTCTTGCTAAAAAAAGTTTTATTATTTCTTCCTTTGGTAAAACTTATCATACTACAGGCTGGAAGATGGGTAGTTGTGTTGCCCCAAAACATTTAATGTGTGAATTTCAAAAACTCCATCAGTTTGTAGTATTTTCTACGAATACACCGACGCAATATGCATTTGCGGAATATCTTAAGAATGAATCACATTATTTAGAGTTGGGAAATTTTTATCAGCAGAAAAGAGATTTTTTTGTTGGAAATATCCAAAAGTCAAAATTGAAAATTAAAAAATGTAAAGGCACTTATTTTCAACTATTAGATTATTCAGAGATTTCAAATTTGAATGATATGAAGTTCAGCGAATATTTAACTAAAGAAGTCGGGGTTGCAGTTATCCCTCTTTCGCCTTTCTATAGTAAACCTGATAAGGGAAAAATAATTCGAATATGTTTTGCGAAAAAAGATGAAGTTTTAAAATCTGCAGCTAATTTATTGAATAAGTTATAATATTTATTATCAACTAATGACCCGATAATAAAATGAACAAAGATCAATATAAATTGAAAAAATTCGCAGCAACACTTTCGCTTGCTGTTGGTATTGGTATGTTCATTTTCAAATTCAGTGCTTATTTGATAACCGGTTCCACCGCTATCTTTTCTGATGCTGCAGAATCAGTTGTTCACGTACTCGCAACAAGTATGGCTCTTTATAGTATTATTCTGAGTTCAAGACCACCGGACAAATCTCATCTATACGGTCACGGAAACATAGAATATTTTTCTGCAGGAATTGAAGGTGCGCTTATAATCGTTGCTGCATTTGTAATTATTTATGAAGGTGTCCTTGATTTGATAAAAGGTCCGGAACTTGAAAAGCTTGGCACCGGTGTTATAATAATTAGTGCTGCAGGAGTTATAAATTTATTTCTTGGATTGTACCTTGTAAAAGTTGGAAAGAGAACTAATTCATTAACTCTTATTGCCGATGGGAAACACGTATTAACAGACTCATATACAAGTTTAGGGGTTATTATAGGGATAACACTGGTTATAATTACAGATGTTCTATATCTGGATCCAATTTTTGCAATTGCTGTGGCACTAAACATCCTGGTAACCGGATATAAACTTATTCGTGAAAGCGTTGGCGGATTGATGAATGAAACAAATCCTGAACTTCTTAAATCAATCAGCGATAAATTGTTATCGATAAGAAAAGCATATTATATTGATATTCACGAATTACGTTTTTGGAAATCAGGTAATGCGATTTTTATAGATTTTCACTTAACGCTTCCCTACTATCTTGACATAAAGCAAACTCACGCTGAAGAAGATGTTATAACTGAAGAAATCACAAAAGATTTACCAAACACTCAGCTTAAGATTCATCTGGATTATTGTGTGCCGCAATTATGCAAATACTGTGGACATAAAGATTGCCACGTAAGAGAGTTTGAAAACACTAACCGCGTGAATTGGAATGTTAATAAGCTAACCGGAAGTCCGCTTCTCAATCTGCCGCACTGATTTTCATTTCTGAATGAGGATCACTCACTTTTGTTAGAATCAGTATTCCTAAAATAAAAAAGAAAGCAATGGAAAGAATTGCGGTACGCTGATTTATCAATGATGATATGATACCGAAAACAAAAGGACCAAGAATTGCAGAAGCTTTGCCAAAGAAAGAATAAAATCCGAAGAATTCAGTTTTCTTCTCCGCAGGTGTAAGAAGCGACATTAAACTTCTGCTTGTTGATTGAGATGAACCAAGCGAGACCCCCGCAAAACCTGCAACAATATAAAATATATTTTTATCCTCAACAAAAAAAGCTGATGTAACAATTCCAATCCATATCAACAAAGTTATCATCAAAGTTTTTTTATGTCCTATGTGATCGGAAATAATACCAAAGATAGTAGAACCAATAATTGCTGAAGTTTGGACAATGATGAAAAGAAGAATTATTTCTGTAAAGCTCATCTGTAACGTTTCACGCGCAAAGATGGATGAAAATATTATGACCGTATTTACACCATCTATATATAAAAAATACGCTAAAAGGAATACAGCAATGTTTTTGTATTTTTTAAAATCTATAAATGTAGATTTTAATCGCAAATAACCTTCAACAAAAAATGTTGCTTCAAATTTCTTTTTATGTTGTTTATCCGGAACAAAAATGAAAAGCGGCAATGCAAAAAGAAAAAACAAAACTGCAGCAATAATAAAACTTATTCTCACATTAAAAAGATTAGCTTCTTGAAATCCAGCTTCATACAAAGGAAAAACAATTAGCAAAGTAATTAGGGAACCAACATATCCCATTGCAAATCCATATCCGGAAACTCTTCCATAACTTCTTTCAGAAGTAATTTCAGGGAGGAATGAATCATAAAAAACCAGTCCTGCTTCAAAACCAATATTGGCAATCACCAATAAGAATATTCCCCAAAAAATCATTGAACTGCCTGTAAAGAAAAGCGAAGCAGTAGCGAGAATACATAAAGCAGTAAAGATTGCAAGAAATTTTTTCTTTCCTGCACCGTAATCAGCAATTGCTCCTAATAATGGTGAAATGATAGCCACAAAAAGCATTGAAATGCTGAAAGTCATTCCCCATAGAAAATCGGAATTTGGAGAGTTACCGGTTATTATTTCTTTAAAGTATAAAGGATAACCAACAGTTAAAATGATAACATAAAATGCAGTGTTTGCAAAATCGAATAAGGTCCAGGCAAATATTTTACCTTTGTTCTGCACTATTATTTTTGATTTGAAGTTTTGGAAATGCTTTCTTCAACTAATCCCCTTCCGATTTTTTTGAGTCGCCCGGCTGCTTTTTCGTCATTCAAAATTGTATCAAGAATTCCATTAATAAATTTACCGCTGCCAGATGTACTGTACATTTTAGCTATCTCAATAACTTCGTTGATGGATACTTTGGGAGGAATGTCAGGGAAATAAAGTAGCTCTGTAATGCCAATTCGCATAAGTATTTTGTCAATTAAGGCAATTCTGTTCATTTCCCAGTTAGTTACTTTCTCAATAATTCTGCCATCAGTTTCTTTTCTGTTAATTAAAGTTTTGTTAATAAGATTTTCAGCAAAATCTTTATCTGTTTCATCTTTAATTTCAGAAAGAAGATCTTTTTTAAGTTCTTCAAGATTATCTTTATTCATTTCATAAGCATAGAGATATTGAAGAACTTTTTCACGAACTAATCTACGTTTAAATACGACTGACATATAAAAGAACACCTTAAAATCGTTTCAATTTGACTTAGTAAAGATACAATACTTTGGCAATTAATATTTTATAAAATAATCAAATTGCGAAGAACCAGAAAAAAAATAATCCAATGCTTTCTCTTAGTCTATTATATAATTCTGTTTCAAATTTTAACTTAAGGTCAGAAGAAACCGCATATATCTTAATATTATTGAATTTACTAATTTCCTCAATTCTTGCTAGATGAAATTCATCCGAGACTATTATTACTTCATTAATGCTTTCTTTGGGCAGAAGCTCTTCCCTGATAAAATGAATCTGCTCA
This sequence comes from uncultured Ignavibacteriaceae bacterium, assembly GCA_963804005.1. GTDB lineage: Bacteria > Bacteroidota > Ignavibacteria > Ignavibacteriales > Ignavibacteriaceae > JAGXRK01. The sequence goes on from CAWDOP010000015.1 coordinate 42,850, forward strand.
TTTGTAGAAGTAGTTATATTTTCAATAATAAATTTTGATGAATCCGCATCTTTACTTAAAGCATAAATGTAGGCAACTTCTGCTTCTGTTAGTTCACCCGGTGCATTACTTCCGGTTAACAGCACTTTCCCAACCAGGTAGCTATCTAAAAGCTGTAATGCTTTTTCAACTCTTGCTGCTAAAATAGGACTTGGTTGGTTTTTTGACCAGACAGCTGCTCCAAATACAACAGCAATATTTTTTTCATTCTGTGACAGTTTCTCATTATCTATTTGCGGATCAGAAACATTTACATAATAGAATGCGAATAAAATAAGAACAAATATTATTAGAACTGAATGGATAATAGACCTTAAAAACAATACAGACTTTCTTCCGAATACGCTTAACCACATATAGGAAGCAAATGTAAATAAAGCAAATAGATAATGAATAAATAATAGTCCCACGAATAATTTGTTGCCATGCTGCCCTAAAAAATAAATTTTTTGAAATGGGAGTGAAATTATCGTGCTGCAATAAGCTGAAGCAAGTATAATAGTTGTTAATAATGTAAAAAGAATTATCCGTGATATGGGAAGTTTATTTTTTTTCTGTAATGTGTATATAACTATTCCTAAAATAAGAATGAGGATTGTAAAAAGATTTAAAATATTACCAATATTAGAAAGATTAAATTCTGATAGAGCTAAATTTTGATTGTTGTATTTAATGTAATAAAGAACTAATAATTGAAGTGCTAAAACAATTACAAGAGCTGCAGAGATTAATATTTTGTTTGTTCTTTTCATTTAGGAATAAAAACTGTGTGTTGAAAATAATATATGCAGCTTTAAATAAAAATTAGTTTAGTTGACCAATAGAGAAAATCTTTAATATGAAGAAGTTTCAATTGTAATTCCAACTCTTTTAAGATTGCGTCTTTAAAAACAAGAAAGGCGCTAATAAAAGCGCCTTTCATATTACTAATATGTTAAACTATTTATTGAAGTTTAAATATAACCGGAATTGAAACCTGAACTTTAACAGGTTTACCTCTCTGCTTACCTGGTTTAAATCTAGTTTTCTTTACAGCAGAAAGAGCAGCTTCATCGCATCCGGCACCAATACCTTTAATAACTTCAGCCTTAGTAACATTTCCAGTTTCATCAACGAATGCAAGAATATATACTCTTCCTTCAACGCCGGCTCTTTTAGCAATTTCGGGATAAACAATTTTGCTCTGTATTGCCTGAATACCTCCTATAGGTTCGGGCATTTCTTCAACTGCAACAAAATAAACAGGTTCTTCTTCAACAACCTTTTTATCCTCTTTTGGAGGAGGTGGAGCTTCTATATTTGCTTCAAAATCTATTTCAGTATCACCAATTTCGATATCCTCCAGAACATCATCAGCCGGAGCTTCAATAGGAATTGGCGGTTTAGGGGGTGGAGGAGGTCTATCCTCTTGCTTGGTTTGTTGAATATCTTCAACGGTAAATAATTCTTGTGGACCTTCAAGTATAGCACCTTCACCCTTAAGGTTTGGGAAAAACTTGAAGGCAACTATAAGGAGCACAAGAGATGCAATAAGACTGATTTCAAAGTACTTTTTATACTTTGCCATCAGGTCTGCTTTTTTTGTTCTTCTTAATGGCATTTTATTCTCCAAAGTGGCAATTTTTGTGTTGCCAAGTTAATAAATGGGTTCGCACTTGTCAAATTATTTTTCGGGTATTTTACTTTAAGTTAAATAAAAAGTTCCTGATTTTAAGTCTTTCCCTCAGCAATATCTGTTTTACTATTATATTTCATAAAAATTATCTTAACAATCAGAATACCGATAATTAAGCCAACAAAATCCGCAATCCAATCAAGTAGTTCAGCGCTTCTTCCCGGAATAAGCATTTGATGAAGTTCATCAAATATTCCGTATAGAGAACCTATAATAAGAGAGAAAAAACCTGGATATTTTTTCAGTATTAAATATTTATTTTGAAAAGCGAATGTAAAATACATCAAAACACTCAAGCCTAAATATGCAAAGAGGTGACTAAACTTATCAGCAATACCAACGGAAGGGACATACTCAGATGGAATTGAAGTTGCCATAAAAAGAATAATCCAATAAACCACTAATGGCAAATAAACCAGATAAACTTTATTAGACTTAAGAAAATTTATCAAAGCTTTTCCTGATAAAGTCAATTGTGTGTGGAATGTTTTTAATGATATCAGTAGCTAAAATACCAAATTCAGTTTTTTGTGCAAGCAGAAGATCGGCCGCAAGACTATGAATATAGACGCCCAGCAATAAACCTTCTTCAATATTTTTTGTTTGTGAAATGAAGGATGCAATCATTCCGGTTAACACATCGCCGGTTCCGAATTTTGCCATACCCGGATTTCCTGTTGAATTAATTAATGCGTCACCCTTAGAAGTGAATATTATTGTCGGAGCACCTTTAAGCACTAAATAACTTTCTGTCTGTATAGAAAAAGCTTTTCCATAACTAAGAATATCTTTCCTAATTTTTTCAATTGGAATATCAATCAAATAAGAGAATTCACCAAGATGCGGAGTTAAAACTACATTTTTAAGATTAAAGTTTTTATACTTGCCATTACCGATTGCATAAATACCATCTGCATCCAAAATAACTATTTTGTTTTTTCGGATTCTTAATATTTGTCTTACAGCTTCAAATGTATCATTATCCCGATCAATACCGGGACCAATGGCAATAACATCAGACCATTTGATTTTTTCACTAAAAGATTTTACAGCCTGTTTTGTCAAAAAATTCTTTTCAGATTTATAAGATTCAAAGACAACTTCAGTAAGATTTTTTTGAATCAATTTTCTAGATGATTCAGGAAAAGCAAGAATTACAGAACCGGTACCAGACTTCAATGCGGCAAGAGATGTTAATACAGCAGCGCCGGGATATTTTCCCGATCCGGCTACCACAAAAACTTTTCCGGCAGAATATTTATGTAAAGATTTTCTTTTCATGGGAATTGCTTCAAATGCATCTTCAGGTTCAATTAAATAATCCTGCACCGAAATTTCTTCTAAATAATCTCTACCAATCCCAATTTCTTTTAAGATTATTTCGCCGGAAAATTCAGCTCCATGATTAAGAAATAGACCTCTTTTGTAATCGCCCAGTGTTACGCTAATATCTGCATTAAAAATATTACCGCCATAACCTGAATCGGCATTTAATCCTGTTGGGATGTCAATCGCAATACGGATTTTTTTAAAAGAATTAAGATGATTAATTATTTCATTATAAGGTGATTTCAAAGTTCCCATAACACCTGTACCAAGCATTGCATCAATAATTACCTGGCAGTCGAAAAGGAATCTTAATTCTTTTTTAGAAGAATATTTTTTAATAGAAATATTTTTTCTACGCCCGGATAATTTTTTTACAATATTATAATTCAACTTGCAATCATCACTCATCTCCCTCTCAGAACCAAGTGAAATTATTTTGACAGTATGTCCAAGATTTGAAAGATGCCGTGCAACAGCATAACCATCACCACCGTTATTTCCTTTACCGCAGACTATTCCAAATTTTATTTGATTATTGAAGAGATCAATTTTTTCGTTTATAGCCTCAACAATGCCAATTGAAGCATTTTCCATTAAGACAGGTCCCGGAATACCGAGATCATGAATAGCGTACTTATCAAGTTCTCTGATTTGAGAGGTTGTATAGAGAGGAATCATATTAAATCAAAACATTTTAATAAAGTTAGTCAAACTATAAATCAATAAAACTTTTATGTTAATCATTATAAAAATTCAGTTATCATCTGAATAAATGAACCTGGAAGAACACCTAAAATAATAACAATTATCAGTGAGACCATTACTGCAGCTAAACCGGTATCACTTTTCTCTAAAGCCAATTCCTGCTCGGATGACTTAAAGTACATAAGCACAACAATTCTAAGATAGAAGTAAACGCTGATAGCACTCGAAAGAATACCAACAATAGCCAGCCATGTAAGGTCAGCTTTAATAGCAGAAATGAATACATAATATTTACCAAAGAATCCGGCAAAAGGTGGAATTCCTGCAAGCGAAAACATGAATAAAGCTAAGGCTCCTGCAAGAACAGGATATTTTGAACTTAATCCTGAATATGAATTAATATCTAAGTTAGTTTCTTCTTTGCCTTCAATAATTGCCACAATACCGAATGCGCCAAGATTCATAAAAGTATAAGCAGCCAGATAAAAAATAATTCCTGCTACTCCATCCGGATTACCGGCAGCTAAACCAATTGCCATATATCCGGCGTGTGAGATTGAAGAATAAGCCAGCATTCTTTTAATGTTGGTTTGTGCGATTGCTAGAATACTTCCGAACAACATTGAGAACACTGCAATAACTGAAAAATAAGGAGTAAATAAATTTTGACCGGGTCCGGTAAACAAAGCAAAAAATGTTACAATAATTGCACTGAAGGCAGCAGCTTTTCCTCCTGTTGAGAATAATCCGGCAATAGTTGTTGGCGAACCTTGATAAACATCCGGAACCCACATATGAAATGGAAATGCAGCAATCTTAAATGAAAACCCGATTAGAAATAACAAAGTCCCAACAACGAATAAAGTATTTGAGCTAAGAGAATCAAAGTTCTGAATAATACTGTCAATTGATGTTGTTCCTGAAGTGCCATAAATAAGTGCCATTCCATAAACTAGGAAGCCTGTAGCAAAAGCACCAAGCAAAAAATATTTTAATGCGGCTTCTATTGCAGCTATTCTTTTTCTATTTATTCCTGCTAATACATAAAAAGAAATCGACATCAATTCGAGACCCAGAAAAATTGTAAGTAAATCTTTTGCACCTGCCATTAACATCATACCAAGTACAGAGGTCTGAATCAGAATATAATACTCACCAAAATGGGCGCCATACTTTTTGATGTAATCCATTGAGAGAAGACTAACTAATGAAGCTCCAACATTGAAAAGAAAATAAAATATGTTCACGTTACCACCAGTCGCAAGCGTGTTCTGCATAACTACAGAAGTATTTTCAACAGTTGCTATTGAATACACTCCGGTTGCTAAGAAAAGTACGACTGAAAACCATGGAAGGAATAATTCACTTTTCTTGAAGTATAATTCTACCACTACGGATATAACTATACCCGAACCAATTGTTACAAGCGGTAGAATATTATAAAATTCTTGTAAGTTGTGTATCATAATTAATCTATAAAAATTATGTTTTCGTCAAGTTCATTAATTAATAAAATATGTTTGCCTTCTGGATGAAGAGCAATTTTTCTGTGTTCATTAATGCTGAAAATATCTTTTCCCTTTTCAACTATTATCATTTTAATATTTTCAAATTTAGATATATTCTCTTCCAAATCCGGATAATCACAAAAGTAAATTTCAGTATAATCAGGAGTTTCTCTGATTGTAGCTCCTTTATGTTGTTTGCTGAAATCAGTTATGATGTCATTTTCGATCACAATTTTCAAAAAATGACAATGGAATGGAAGCAGAACTCTATTCCCGTAATAGAGCCCTGTAAAATTTTCTTTTAATACTTCATCCAATGATTTCATTTTACACCTTACTAAAATAAAAAATAATCCATACAACAATAAATAAAGGGATAAGAATCGGAATAGCGTATTTAATTAAATATCCGAAAAAGCTTGGCATCTTAATTCCGGCTCTTTCACTTATAGATTTAACCATAAAATTTGGTCCGTTACCAATATAAGTCATTGCGCCAAAAAATACTGCTGAGACTGAAATTGCTGATAAATAAATCGGATGTAGATTCATAAACTCACGAACCTCTGCTACTTGCGTCATATCCAATCCAAATTTACCCATTGCGGCAGATAAAAAGTTAAGATAAGTTGGGGCATTATCTAAAAACGCTGACAGACTTCCTGTTGCCCAAAAGAAAATACTTGGAGTTAATTTCTCCCCAAATACATTTGCTTCGTGAGCAATTAATTGCAATGCTGGGATCATTGTAGCAAAAATTCCAACGAATAAATATGCCACTTCTTTAATCGGTTCAAAATCAAACTCGTTGGCTTTTAATATTTCTTTGTCTGCAGTCTTGTATGCAAGAATAACAATAGAAAACATAATTATTTCACGAATACCGAATGGTAGTGGATATAAACTCGGAACCCCACTTATAACTGCCGGATCAATGAATACAGAGATAATAATGATCAAGAGATAGATAACATTTTTAAATCCTTTAAACTCAAAACTATTTGAATATTGCTTATCATCTTGAACTTTATTTCTTGAATCTACAAAATAAAAAATTGCCATAAGAACAAGAATTGTTGGTAACCATATATACCAAACGTGTTGAATCACCCAAAAGAATTCTACACCTTTTAAAAATCCAAGGAAGAGTGGAGGATCACCAATCGGAGTAAGTGCGCCGCCAATATTACTTACTGAGAATATGAAAAATATTATATGATAAGGTTTAATCCTGTCTTTATTTAATTTTATAAAAGGGCGAATCAATAGCATCGAAGCACCGGTTGTTCCAATAATGTTGGCTATTACGGAACCAAAAAGTAAAATTAGCACATTCAACATTGGTGTCGATTTGCGATCAATATTTATAAGTATTCCGCCCGAGGCAACAAATAATGAGCTTAACAATGCAATGAATGAAAGATATTCAGCAAGAGTGTGAACAGGCGAAAGAGTATCGTTCAAAACGAACAAATAGTAAACCGTTGTAATGAATCCAAGAAATATTGCAACTTTAGGATAATTTCTTTCCCAGAAATGATGGTAGAATAAGGGACCCGTTGCAATCATTCCCAAAAGCAATAAAAAAGGCAATACCATTAATGGATTTGGAAGAGGATGAACTCCATTTGTGCTGGCAGCAAATAATTCAGTAGGAAGAAGAAGCGGTATCAGAATAAAGATACCGGGTATTTTTATATTAGATATTCTCAAAGACTATTTCAACGTAACTTTATCAGGAGAAAATACCTGGTGAATAATTTTTTGTGTAGTCTTTTCAGATACTTTTAAGAATGTACTCGGATAAATTCCAATCCATACTATGAAGATGAAGATAGGAATCATCACAAAAATTTCTCTTCCATTCATATCTTTTAGGCCGAGCAGCTTTTGATTTGTAACTTCACCAAATGCAACTCGTTGATACATCCACAACAAATAAACAGCTGCAAATATTACACCCGAAGCGGCAAAAACTGTATACCACCAGCTACCTAAAACATTTGACTGAAATGCACCAAGTAAGATTAAAAATTCACCGATAAAACCGTTTAAGCCTGGCAATCCGACAGATGATAGTGAAGCAAATAAGAGAGCAAAAGAATAAAATGGAACAAGCTTTGCTATTCCACCGTAATCAGCAATTTCACGAGTATGAGTTCTTTCATAAATAATACCGACCAAAAGGAATAATGCGCCAGTTGAAAGACCGTGATTAACCATTTGAATCATAGCACCTTGAACTGCTTCCTGATTCATTGCAAAAATTCCAAGGACAACAAATCCTAAGTGCGAAACCGATGAATAGGCAACTAGCTTTTTCATATCCGTTTGAACCATTGCAACCAATGCACCGTAAATAATTCCAATAACAGCAAGCACCGAAATCATTCCGGCAAAATAAAGACTTGCATTGGGGAAAAGCGGAAGATTGAATCTTAACAATCCGTATGTTCCCATTTTAAGTAAAACTCCTGCCAGTATAACTGAGCCGGCAGTTGGTGCCTGAACGTGAGCGTCGGGCAACCATGTATGAAAAGGAAACAATGGAACCTTTATTGCAAAGCTAACGGCAAAAGCAAGAAACATCCAGTTCTGAATGTCTTTTGAAATATCCGGAGCAATAGAATAAAGTATAAGCAAGTTAGTTGTAAAATATCCTGTAACGTCTGATGCATAAACAGCAAGCCAAATTATGGCAACAAGCATCAGTAAACTTCCCGCCATTGTGTAAATGAAAAACTTAATCGAAGCATAAATTCTTTCCTTACCGCCCCAAATTCCGATTATGAAGTACATCGGAATGAGCATCGCTTCCCAAAAAACATAAAAGAGAAACAGATCAAGTGAAACAAAAACGCCAAGCATTCCAACCTCAAGCAGAAGCATAAAGAAAGTGAATTCTTTCACTTTGTGTTCGATACTTGACCAACTCGAAATTAGAGTAAGCGGTGTAAGGAAAGTGGTAAGAAGAACCAGCAGCATCGACATTCCGTCGATTCCAACGAAATATGAAATGTTTAGATTATCAATCCAGTTATAACGATCAATAAATTGGAAATTGGATGATGTTGTATCAAATCTAAAATAAATTATTAAAGAAATAACAAATGCTGCTGTTGAAAATAAAAGCCCGAGATATCTTATGAGATTTGCTCTTTCATTTTTAACGAACAGAAGAATAATTCCGCCGATAAGCGGAACTAAAATCATTAAAGTTAACAAGTAATTGTTTTCCATAATTATAAGCTGAATATTAACCAGAATAAAGCTACGGCGATTCCCATAACCATTATTATTGCATAAAACTGGGCAACGCCTGTTTGAATTTTCCTGATATTAGAGGAAATAATATCAATTGTTTTTGCTGTACCGTTTATCAATCCGTCAATTAAAATATTATCTGTAATTTTCCAGAGGATTGATCTTGAACCTTTTACTATTGGATTAACTACAGCGGCATCATAAGCTTCGTCAACAAAATATTTATTCCAGAGAAGATTGTACAAACCTTTAAATCGTGCAGCAGTTTGTGTTGCGATTGAAGGTTTTTTAAGATATACATAACGGGCAAACATTATTGATGCTACTGCAAATACAACTGAAAGAGTCATTAATAAAATTTCTTCAAAGTGTGAATGAGATGCATAAAGATCAATTTTTCTGTCTGCATCTTTAAATATTGGTGCTAACCAATTATGAAATTGATTTCCGTGCTCACCTGAAAATATTTCTGGAATGCCGATAAATCCACCAATAACAGAAAGTACTGCGAGTACTATTAAAGGAATTGTCATTATTTTAGGCGATTCATGAGGATGTTTATCACTTCCAAATCGGCTTTTGCCTTCAAAAGTCAGGAAGTAAAGTCTGAACATATAAAAAGCGGTCATCATTGCTGTACCTGCTCCGAGAATCCAGTAAAATAATCCGCCATTTGCATATGAGTACCAAAGAATTTCATCCTTACTAAAGAAACCTGAAAAAGGTGGTATGCCTGAAATTGCAATTGCCGCAATAAGAAATACAAGATAAGTTTGCGGCATATATTTTTTTAGTCCGCCGTAATTCTGAATATCCTGCTCTGCGTGCATTGCGTGAATAACAGAACCGGCACCAAGAAATAAAAGTGCTTTGAAAAAAGCATGAGTCATTACGTGAAAAATTCCTGCTCCAAATGCACCCACTCCCATAGCTAAAAACATATAGCCAAGCTGACTGATAGTTGAGTAAGCTAAAACTTTTTTAATATCATTTTGGACCAATCCAATTGTGGCAGCAAAAAAAGCAGTGAGAGCACCAACAATTGCTATAACTGTTAATATGTCAGGTGCACTTGCAAAGATTATCGAAGTTCTTGCAACCATATAAACGCCGGCTGTAACCATTGTGGCAGCATGTATAAGCGCAGAAACAGGAGTCGGACCAGCCATTGCATCAGGTAACCAAACAAATAAAGGAATCTGAGCCGATTTACCGGTTGCACCTATGAAAAGGAATATGGCAATTAAACCAAAGATGTATTCTGGGACTTCAAATGTAACTGCACGAGAAAAGACTTCATTAAAATTTAAACTATTAAAAGTCAGGTAGATGAGAAACATTCCAAGTAAAAATCCAAAATCACCTATTCGATTAACAATAAAAGCTTTTTTTGCAGCATCTGAAGTTGTACTCTTTTCAAATTTTTTGTCATACCAAAAACCAATAAGAAGATAAGAGCAAAGACCAACACCTTCCCAACCAAGAAACAGAAGGACAAAATTATCTGCAAGAATAAGATTCATCATAGCAAAGATGAAAAGATTCATGTATGAAAAGAATCTCCAGAATCCTTTATCACCATGCATATATCCGATTGAATAGACATGAATTATAAATCCAACACCGGTTACAATTAACGCCATAACAAGAGAGAGCTGATCTACCTGATAAGCAAAACTAACATCCAGATTTGCAACTTTTAACCAGGTAAAAAGTGAAACAATACTCTGACGTTGATCAACAGGAAGTGAAAGTGTTTCGAAAAAAGCACCGAGAGCAATTAGAAATGATATTCCAATTACACCGCTTCCTATAATTCCGATAATTTTTTCATTTTTTATTTTGCTGCCGAATATTCCATTTATAAGAAAACCGGCTAAAGGTAAAAGTACGGTAAGATATATAAGTTCAATCATAGGAGACCCTCTCCTGCTCTTCCAAATGGTGAGAAAGAAAGACCTTCGAAATCAACAAAATTATTATTTGATATCATTTTTTTACTTTAAAAAATTTAAACCGAAAAAATATCATGCTCTCTTCTTCCCCTTCGTGGGAACTGGAGGGAGCTTCTTACCATTTAAGAATATTTATTTCATCAATATTAACAGTAAGCTTATTACGGAATATTGCAATTATTATTGCAAGACCGACTGCAGCTTCAGCAGCAGCAACAGTCATTACAAAAAAGACAAATAAATGTCCTATAGCATTTCCCAGGAAAGATGCGAAAGCCACAAATGTAAGATTTGCCGAGTTTAGCATCAGTTCAATGGACATAAATACCACAATAGCATTTCTTCTGGTTAAAACACCTGTTACTCCAACCAGAAATAAAAATGCGCTTAGTATGAGATAATATTCTATTGTAATTGTCATAACTTTATTCGAATTTCTTTTTTGCTAATATCAATGCACCAATTGTTGCAGCAAGTAATAAAAATCCTGCTGCTTCAAAGGGCAATACATAATTTGTGAAAAGTTGAGTTCCAATTTCTTCTATTGTCCCCGCTTTTATACTTGCATCAACATTTCTGGAAAGAAGCGATGAAGAACTACTGCGAAATATCATATAAGCTAACTGAACAAAGATGATAACGGCAATTATGATGACAAAAATTCTCATCTTTAAATTTATTTCCAGGAATCTTCTTTCATTTTCTGGTTTAAGAAGCATCAAAACAAAAAGAAAGAGAACCATAATTGCGCCGGCATAAACAATAACTTGTGCAACAGCAATAAATTGCGCATTAAGTACAAGATACAGTCCAGCAAGCGATGACATATTCAGAATAAGAAATAAAGCAGAAATAACTGCATTACTTCTTGTAATCATCAGAACCGCAGCTACAGCTGCAAATGTTCCAAATACAAAAAAGAGTATGGTTTCAATTAACATTCTTAATTTTTAATTCCTAATTGTTAATTCTTATTGACTAAGGTGTATTTCTATAAATCATTCTTGGAAACGGAATAGCTTCACGTAAATGATCAAGTCCACAAATCCAGCTAACTGTTCTTTCCAAACCCAATCCAAATCCTGAATGAGGCACTGAACCATATCTTCTTAAATCTAAATACCATTCAAATGCCGCTTGAGGAAGATTATGTTCTTTGATTCTTTCAAGAAGAAAGTCCAGATTATCTTCTCTTTGACTTCCACCAATAATTTCACCGTAACCCTCAGGAGCAAGAACATCAACAGCAAGTGCATATTTTTCATCATTCGGATCGCGTTTCATATAAAATGCTTTTACAACTGCCGGATAATGATGAACCATTACAGGTTTTTCAAATTGTGCTGAAACTAATGTTTCATCAGTTCCACCGAGATCATTTCCCCACTCAAAATTAATTCCATTCTTATGTAAAATTTCAACTGCTTCATCGTAATGAACTCGAGGAAATGGTCTTTTTACATTCTGAAGTTTTGTTGTGTCGCGTTCCAAAACTTTTAATTCTTCAGCCTTTTCAACTAGAATTGTCTGAACGATATATTCAAGAAATTCCTCTGCAAGATCCATATTATCGTTCAGATCGTTGAAAGCTACTTCGGGTTCAACCATCCAGAATTCAGTAAGATGTCTTCTTGTTTTAGATTTCTCAGCACGGAAGGTTGGACCAAATGTATAAACTTTACCAAGTGCCAAAGCACCGGCTTCGGCATAGAGTTGACCGGATTGTGTTAAATAAGCACTCCCTAAATCGAAGTATTGAGTTTCAAATAATGTTGAAGTTCCTTCAACTGCATTTGGCGTAAGAATAGGAGGATCCATCAGTGTGAATCCTTTGTTATCAAAAAAATCACGAATTGCTTTAACAACTCTGTGACGAATTTTCATTATTGCAACTTGTTTGCTTGACCTTAACCAAAGATGCCTATGATCTAATAGAAATTCTATTCCGTGGTCTTTAGGAGTAATTGGATAATCGTGAGTTTCGTGAATCACGTCAAGATTTGTTGCATCAAGTTCATGACCACCCGGAGCCCTGGGTTCTTCTTTTACTTTGCCTGTAACAGCAATTGAAGATTCCTGCCCGATTCTCTCGATAGTTTCAAAAACTTCTTCACTTACATTACCTTTGAAATAGACACATTGAAGATAACCTGTGCCATCTCTAAGAATGATAAACTTGATTTTCCCGCTTGAACGTTTGTTGAAGAGCCAACCTTGAAGAGTTACTTCCTGCCCTACAAATTTTCCAAGATCACTTATGGTTATTTTCTGCATTAAAAAACTGTAATTTCTTCAAAAATTGATTGACAAATATATAGAGAGGTGTATATAAATACAAAAGGAAATGGGTCACTATCTTATGTTCTCTTTGGAAATTGAAAAAGTTTAGTTTGAATCAAATACCATTCTTTATTTCGGGCTTAATTCTACTCTGAGATAAGCTACGTAACCGGATCGGGGCTATTTATATTTTCTATCTGATACTCATCATTATTTTCCTTCTAATTTTCTTACCTTCTAAAAATATTTTTAGATAAATTGCATCACCATTTAATTATGTAAATGCAATGATTGAAAATATTTGTTTCATCCTAAATAATGATTTAATTAATGTCGAAATAAATCCAGCAACTGTTCTTCTTGATTTTATTAGAAAAAATAAATCATTAACGGGAACCAAAGAAGGCTGTAAGGAAGGTGATTGCGGTGCTTGCACTGTTCTTGTCGGAACTCCAGCTGAAGGTGAAGTAAAGTATAAGTCAATCAATTCCTGTCTAGTGCCACTAGGGAATTTACAACACAAACACATCGTTACAATAGAAGGATTAAATTCTTCAAACCTATCCCCGCTTCAAGATTTATTTGTTGATGAAGGTGCTTCACAATGCGGATTTTGCACACCCGGATTTATTGTATCAATTACTGGGGCATTACTAAATCTTGAGAATCTAAACAAAGATGAATTGATTAATTCTATTGCCGGAAATATTTGTCGATGTACAGGTTACACTTCGATAATAAAAGTGTTGGATAAAATTATAATCGATCTTGAAGGAGAAAATAATCAAACCGGCAGCAGATTAGTTCAGTTGATTAAAAATGGATTGTTACCCGAATATTTTTTATCTGTCTCAGAACGATTAAACAAAATAAAAACAGAATCTGCTTTATCTCAATTAGAAGACCAGGATATTTATGTTGCTGGAGGAACTGATTTATTTGTTCAAAAACCAGATGAAATATTCGATAAAAAAGTAAATTTTCTTATCAACAAAAATTTAGCTTACATCAAACAAGAAAATAATAAATGTATTATCGGAGGCGGTACTACATTTGAGGAACTAAAAAATTCTGAACTTCTAAACAACTACTTCCCTTCAATAAAAAAGCATTTTGATTTGATTGCTTCCTTACCAATTCGGAATGCGGCAACTGTTGGCGGGAATATTATTAATGCATCTCCGATTGGTGATGTTACAATTTGGTTATTAGCTTTAAACTCCAGTATAGTTTTAAGCGACAGCAAAAAGAAGCGAAAAATATTTTTAAAAGATCTTTATCTGGATTATAAGAAATTAGATAAATCAGAAAATGAATTCCTTGAATCTGTTGAATTCAATCTACCCGGGAGGAATTCATATTTTAATTTTGAAAAAGTATCTAAGAGAACTTACTTAGATATTGCAACTGTGAATTCAGCATTTTACTTAGAAATGGATGCGAATAATTTTATTAAAATTGCTAATCTCTCTGCAGGCGGTGTGGCGCCTATTCCACTTTATCTCAGTAAGACTTCTAAATATTTAATCGGTAAAGAAATAAGTGCTCCAATCATTGAAGAAGCTACAAAAATGATTCAATCTGAGATATCACCTATTAGTGATATACGAGGCAGTGCAGAATATAAAAAACTTTTGTTCAATCAATTATTTAAGGCACACTTTGTTGAACTTTTTCCCAAACTTATTCCGGTTGAATCAGTTATATGAAAAACATAGATATTGAAAAACACGTTCAGGGAAAATCAATTTTTATTGATGACGTTTTAATTCCGGTAAACAAATTGTTTGCACTAGTTGTTGATTCAACTATTGCACACGGAAATATTTTATCAGTAAATCTTGATGATGCGAAAGCAGTTGATGGAGTGAAGGGAATTTTTACTCACAAAGATATTCCAGGTGAAAACCAGGTTGGTGGAATAATTCAGGATGAAACTTTACTTGCTATAGATTCTGTACACTTTATTGGTGAACCAGTTGTTCTGATTGTTGCAGAAAGTGAAGCAGCTGCACGGAAGGCAGTAAAAAAAGTAAATATAACATATGAGCCTTTACCAGTTATTGTTGACGCAAGAGAAGCTTTTTCTAAGGGACAATTAATAATGCCTCCAAAAACTTTTGCATCTGGCAATGTTGAAGATACTTGGTCAAAGTGTAAAACAATCGTAGAAGGCACAGTTGAATCCGGCGGACAGGAACATTTGTACCTAGAAACGCAGGGTGCAATTGCAATTCCTCAAGAAGCTGGTAAATTAAAAGTTATATCAGCAACTCAAAGTCCAACAGGAGTTCAGAAAATTGCTGCAAAGGTGCTTAATCTTGATATGAATCAGATTGAAGTTGATGTTACAAGACTTGGTGGTGCTTTTGGCGGTAAAGAAGATCAAGCAACTCATTGGGCAGTTTTAGCTGCACTTGCCGCATACAAAATAAACAAGCCTGTAAAACTTGTCTTATCTCGCCCGGATGATTTAAGAATTACTGGAAAAAGACATCCTTATTCATCCGATTATAAAATTGGTTTATCGGAGGATGGAAAAATATTAGCGTATGGAGTCACCTACTATCAGAACGCCGGTGCATTTGCTGATCTATCTCCCGCTATTTTAGATAGAACATTATTTCATGCTACAAGCTCGTATTTCATTCCAAATGTTAAGGCAACAGGAATAAGTTGTAAAACCAATGTTGCTCCAAATACTGCATTCCGTGGTTTCGGCGGACCTCAAGCTAAATTTGTGATGGAAGCTGCGATACGACACGCATCTGAAAAATCTGGAATTGATGTACAAGCAATTCAAAGAAAAAATTTACTTAGAAATGATGATAATTTTTATTACGGACAAGTAGTAAAAAATAGTCAGGCTGAGAACTGTTGGAATAGAGCTGATGAATTATATCAAATTGAAAAAGTGAAAAAAGAAGTTGAAGATTTCAATGAGAGAAATTCACAATTCAAAAAAGGATTTGCTTTGATGCCTATTTGCTTTGGAATTTCTTTCACAAATTCATTTCTCAACCAAGCCAGCGCATTGATTCATATATATACTGATGGAAGTGTTGGTGTCAGCACAGCAGCAATAGAAATGGGACAAGGGGTAAATGAAAAAATAAAGTTGGTAGTTGCAAAAGTTCTTTCCATAAATCCTGAGAGAATAAGAATTGAACCCACAAACACTACAAGAATTGCAAATACTTCTCCAACAGCAGCCAGCAGCGGTGCTGATCTAAATGGTAATGCTGCTTTGCTTGCTAGCAATTCTCTCTTGGAAAGATTAATTAAAGTTGCTGCAGATGAATTAAAAATTTCTGATCAATCAAAAATAAAAATTTCAAACGAATGTGTATTTAATGATAATGAGAAATCTAATTTGGTCTGGACTGACTTAGTCAAACTAGCTTACTTTAAAAGAATAAGCCTTTCTTCTCATGCCTATTATGCCACTCCTGAAATTTATTTTGATAAGACAACTAATACCGGCAGTCCTTTTGCTTATCACGTTTATGGAACAGGAATCTCGGTTGTAACTTTAGATTGTTTACGCGGAACGTACATAGTTGATTCAGTGAAAGTCGTTCACGATTTCGGAAAAAGTATAAACCCCATTATTGATCGCGGGCAAGTTGAAGGCGGTATCGTACAAGGAATTGGCTGGCTAACTACTGAGGAAATTAGCCACTCGGAAGAAGGAAGACTTTTATCAAATAGTCTATCTACTTATAAAGTGCCAGATATTTATTCGGCACCAAAAGAAATTGTAGTTGAATTTTGGGAAGATGCTGAAAATAAATTTGGACCATTCAATTCGAAAGCAATAGGTGAACCGCCGTTTATGTATGCAATCGGAACTTATTTTGCTATTCTAAACGCGATTAAAGCTTTCAGACCGAATAAATCATTTTCAGTTAGCGCACCACTGACACCCGAAAAAGTTCTTTTGGCTCTTCATTCGGATATAGGATCTGCATGAAAGAAACTGCACTCTGGAAATTTATATTAAATGCGATTAAATCAGATAAAAAAGCTGTATTGCTTGTTGTTGCTGAATCGTCCAATTCTTCCCCCGGAAGACAGGGATTTAAGATGGTTATCACAGAAGATGCAAAGCAGTTTGGAACGATTGGCGGCGGGATAATGGAAAAAGATATGATTGAGTACGCACTTGATCTTCTTTTTGGAAATGAATCTAAGTTAATTAAAAAACTTCATCACACAAATAATACTAAGTTTGAAAAATCCGGTTTAATCTGCGGTGGTTATCAAACAATCATATTCTCTGTTATTGATAAATCACAAACAACACTAATTGAAAATATTTTATCTTCATTAAGTGAAAAACAGAACAACGAATTAAGTATCACCCCAAAGAGTATTGAATATGAAGCAGCAGACAATTTGAATCCAATTTCTTTCACCTATAAATCTGATGAGGATTGGAATTATAAAGAAAACATTGGAATTCCGTTAATTGCATACATTGCCGGCGGAGGGCACGTTGGTTTGGCAGTATCACGGATCATGAAATCATTAGGATTTCATGTTGTAGTTTTTGATCATCGTGAAGATGTATTTACACTTGAACAAAATACTTTTGCCAATGAAATTATCATTACAAACTATGATGATATAGGCAGCAGAATTCTTGAAAGCGAAAGATCATACATAATAATTGTTACTCCAATGCACGCAGGTGATAAGGATACATTAAAATCTGTTATTTATAAGAATGTTAAGTACATTGGATTGATGGGAAGCAATAGAAAAATCAAATCCATATTTGAAGCATTACTTGCGGATGGTGCGGATGAAGAACTTTTTAAGAAAGTTCATACACCGATCGGATTGGAAATTGAAGCCGAAACACCTGAAGAGATAGCAATAAGTATTGCTGCTGAAATTATCAAAGTAAAAAATTCCTAAACAAAAATGAGTGATAAACTTTACACATTATCTTTAGAACGATTATTGAGATGGATTCTGAACGAAGAAAAAGAAGGAAAGATTTTCGGAATACATAAAGAACTTTTTTTTTCACCGAAAGAATCGGATCCATTTAGATTTACCAGATACAATCAGTTGTTGGAAACTCCAGTTGGTGTTGCAGCCGGACCGCATACACAGCTTTCACAAAATATTATTTTGTCCTGGCTTTGCGGGGCAAGGTACATTGAATTAAAAACTGTTCAGACTCTTGATGAGATTCACGTTACTAAGCCCTGCATCGATATGGAGGATGAGGGTTATAATTGCGAATGGTCTCAGGAACTTAAAATTCAAGAATCTTTTGATGAGTATTTAAATGCATGGATAATTATTCATTTATTAAGACACAAATTTGGATGGGATACAAAAGAAAACGGTCTCATTTTTAATATGAGTGTGGGTTACGATTATAAAGGAATAATGAATCCGAATGTGCAGTGGTTTTTTGATAAGATGAATAATTGTAAATCTGAATTGGAAGAGAAGATACAATCCATTTCAACTTCATATCCAGAAATTAAAGACATTCAAATATCTCATAAGATGTCTGATAACATTACACTATCTACAATGCATGGCTGTCCGCCAGATGAGATTTCAAAAATAGGAGCTTATTTAATTGAGGAACGAAAACTTCATACAACTATAAAACTGAATCCAACACTTTTAGGAAAAGACAGATTACGATCAATTTTAAATGACCAGTTAGGTTATGATATATTTGTTCCTGATGAAGCATTTGAACATGATTTGAAATATGAAGATGCAATCAAGATGATTCAGCATCTAGATGAATTGGCAAACAAGAACGGAGTTGAATTTAGTTTAAAACTTACAAACACACTTGAATCACTCAATAAAACGAATTGGCTTCCGAATAGTGAAAAAATGGTTTATACCAGCGGACGGGCGCTTCATCCAATCAGTATAAATCTTGCTGAAAAACTACAAAAAGATTTTGGCGGAAAACTTGATTTATCATTCTCTGCCGGCGTTGATGCGTTCAATGTTTCTGAGACTTTGGCTTGCAATCTCAAACCAATAACCGTTTGCTCTGATTTACTTAAGCCCGGCGGCTACTTACGTTTAATTCAATATCTGGATGAAATAAGAAAAAGCTTTGATGGAAATAATTCCATTTCTATTGATGAATTTATTTTGAATAAAAACGGAAAAATTACTGATGTAAGTGATGCAGCTTTAGATAATTTAACAAAATATGCTTCAGCAGTTGTTAATAATAAGGCATATAAAAAGTCTTCCTTCCCCTTTGATAATATTAAAACAAAGCGTGAGCTTACGCAATACGATTGTATTCATGCACCGTGTGTTGAATCCTGTGCAGTAGATCAAAACGTTCCGGATTATATGTATTACACTTCTATTGGAGAGTTTGAAAAGGCTTATGAGGTAATTTTAAAAGATAATCCTCTTCCAAACATAACCGGTAATGTGTGTGATCATTTATGCCAGGCAAAATGTACGAGAATTAATTATGATAATCCTTTATTGATCCGTGGAATTAAGAGATTTATTTCTGAAAAAGTTGATGGCTCATACAAACCCAATTATAAAGAAAGAAAGAATTCAAAAATTGCGGTTATAGGAGCAGGACCTTCCGGTTTATCTGCCGCGTACTTTTTAGCTCTTGAAGAATTTCATGTAAATGTTTATGAGAGCAAATCTTTTGCAGGCGGAATGGCTTCCGATTCAATTCCAGTTTTTCGTTTAAGTGAAGAGAGAATAAATGCAGATATTGAATTAATAAAATCTATAGGTGTTAATTTTCACTTTAATTACAAAGTCACAAAAACTTTTTTTAATCAATTGAGAGAAGAGAGTGATTTTATATACATCGCTGTTGGTGCACAAAAAAATAAAAAGTTAAATATTGATGGTGAAAATCTTCCCGGTGTAACAGATCAATTGAGCTTTTTATCAAAAGTTAGACGAAATGAAAAATTAAATCTTGGAAAATCTATTGCAGTTATCGGAGGTGGTAATTCAGCAATCGATGCTGCCAGAACTGCAGATAGATTATGTGGCGCCGGCAATGTAACTGTCATTTACAGACGTACAAAGAAGCAAATGCCTGCAGATCAGGAAGAAATTAATGCGTTGCTTGATGAAGGAATAAACATTTTAGAATTAACTGCCCCTGTTTCAATCCTAGCACTTGATGATAATTCTCTTTTATTAAAATGTGTCCGAATGGAATTGAAATCACCTGATGAAAGCGGAAGACCAAGACCTTTACCAATTCCTGGTTCTGAATTTGAACTACATTTTGATAATATTATTACAGCAATTGGACAAGAAATTGATTTAGATTTTTTTGATGAGTTTATTATTAATCCAGTAACAAACGAGACACAACTTCCTAATGTTTATGCCGGTGGTGATGCTGTTAGAGGCGCTGATTCACTTATTAATGCGATTGCAGATGGTAAAAAAGTTGCTGAAACTATAATCAAAAAAACAGATTCGGGAGAAATTTCTTTTAACAAAAAATCCTCGAGATTATCAGAGACTGAATATTTGAAGAAGCAATCATTCAGAGAATTTGGTCCAAGCATTCCTGAAAGAAAAATCAACGACCGAAAAAACTCTAACCTGGTTCATCCTGTTTTGAATGAAGCTGATGCAATAAGGGATGCACAAAGATGTCTATTCTGTGATGATGTCTGTAACGTTTGCGTTGGCGTATGTCCAAATCTATCTAATATGTCTTTTTCGGCTGAGGAAAGTAAAATTCCAATTTATAGAATTATAAAATCGAAGAATAAAATAAAATCAGATGTATCAGATTATCTGAATATTTCTCAGTCTGTTCAGATAATAAATATTGCAGATTTATGTAATGAATGTGGAAATTGTAATACTTTCTGCCCAACTAATGGTGCACCATACAAGATTAAGCCGCGATTTTACATAACCGAGAAGAGTTTTGCTCAAGAAGATAACTGTTATTTTATTAGTAAAAATAAAATTAAATTTAAATCGAATGGACATATAGAAAAACTATCATTTACTGAAGAGACTGTAATATATGAATCGAACGAAGTAGAAATTCGATTTAATAAAACAGATTTTTCCATTCTAAATATTATTAGTAAATCAAATTCAAACTGTGATATTGTTTTAGAAAATGCAGCACAAATGTTTTTTCTATTTAACAATCTAAAAGATATATCAATTTTTTAAGAGCAATTAAATTATGCAATTCATTCTTAATGGAGTTCAAAAGGAATACAATGGCGATCCTGAATTATCGCTGTTAAAATATTTAAGAAATGTTGAAGGAATTATTTCGCCTAAAGATGGATGTGCTCCTCAAGCTGCTTGTGGTAGTTGTACAGTTCAATTGAATAATAAATCCGTTCTTTCGTGTGTCATTCCGATGAAAAAAGTCGCTGACGGAATTGTTATCACCACGGAAGGACTGGAACCATACATTCAGCGGACAATCGTAAATGCGTTTGTGCAAAAAGGCGGAGTTCAATGTGGATTTTGTACACCTGGAATTGTTATGCAAGCAAAAGTTTTACTTGAGTCGAACCCTTGTCCAAGCCGGAGTGAAATTGAAAAAGCTTTAACACCAAATCTTTGTAGATGCACAGGTTACAAAAAAATTATTGATGCAATAGAATATGCCGCAGAAGCAATTAAGAACAAACAAGAAATACCAAGACCAAAAAATGAAGCAACGGTTGGGGGAAGTCATCCTAAATATAATTCTGATAAACTAACACTCGGTCATAGTCCTTTCGTAGCAGATATAAATTTCCCCGGGATGTTATTCGGAGCTTTAAAATTCAGTGATCATCCTAGGGCAAAAGTTATTTCAATTAATATTCATAAAGCAGAAAAAATTCCCGGCGTAATAAAAATATTTACAGCAAGCGACATTCCTGGTGAAAGATTTTCCGGACTTATTGTACCTGACTGGCCTTTAATGATTCAACAAGGAGAAGAAACAAGATATATTGGCGATGTGATTGCAGGTGTAGTAGCTGAGTCCGAAGAAATTGCCCATGATGCAGTTGATATGATTGAAGTTAAATATGAGGTTCTCAAACCGATCTCTGATCCGGAAACTTCTTTGCAAGAGAACTCACCGAAGATTCACCCGAAAGGCAATTTATTATCTAAAAGTTACATTAATCGGGGCGATGTTGAGCGTGCATTTGAGGAAGCCGATTTTATTTCATCCGGTACTTACTTCACTCAAATGATTGAGCATGGATATTTGGAAACGGAATGTTCAATCGCTCGAACAACCGAAACAGGAGTTGAAGTTTTATCGCAGGGTCAGGGTGTTTATGAAGATCAAAAACAAATTGCAAAAATATTAAATCTTACTCTTGAACAGGTTCGGGTTATTTTAGTCCCAAACGGTGGAGGCTTTGGGGGGAAGGAAGATTTAACCGTTCAGGGTCATGCTGCTTTATTTTCTTACACATTAAAGAAACCAGTTAAGGTATCTTTAAATAGAGATGAATCAATAAGAATGCACCCAAAACGCCATCCTATGAGAATGAATTATTCTGTTGGTTGTAATAAGGAAGGCAAACTAACAGTTCTTAAAGCTGATATACTTGGTGATACCGGCGCTTACGCTTCAGTTGGGGCAAAGGTTCTTGAAAGAGCCGCAGGTCACGCAACAGGTCCGTATCACATTCCGAACGTAGATATTTTAAGCAAAGCTGTTTACACGAATAACTTACCATGCGGCGCGATGAGAGGTTTTGGTGTTAATCAGGTTGCGTTTGCAATTGAGAGTTGCATTGATGATCTATGTGAGCAAGGCGGTTTTGATCGCTGGCAGTTTCGTTATGATAATGCACTTAAAGAAGGCGATATGACTTCAACCGGACAAATTATTAATAAAGGAAGTGGTGTCAGGCAAACTTTGATTGCTCTGAAAGAAGTTTTTCAAAACGAAAAATATGCCGGAATTGCATGCGGCATAAAAAACACTGGTATTGGAAATGGAATGTTGGATGAAGGAAAAGTTAAAATTGAAATTGTTTCACCAACAAAAGTAATTCTTCATCATGGCTGGACAGAAATGGGTCAGGGTGTAAATACCATGGCAGTTCAATTTCTATGTCACGAAACAAACATTGATCCCTCAATTGTTGAAGTACAAGTTGATACTTTAGCAAAAGCGACAGCAGGAATGACAACAGCTTCAAGGGCTACTTCAATTATCGGCAATTCAATATCAAATGCCTGTAAGAAATTAAAAAAAGACCTTCTATCTAAATCTTTACATCAGCTTGTAGGAAATGTTTACACGGGTGAATGGGTGTGCGACTGGACAACAAAACCCGGCGCTGATGTTGAAGAAATTATTACTCATTATTCGTATAGTTATGCGACACAAGTTGTTGTGTTGAATGACCAGGGAGAAATTGATTCGATTTATGCAGCACACGATGCAGGTAAAATAATTAATCCCGTTCTTTTTGAAGGTCAGATCGAAGGTTCAATTCATATGGGGCTGGGATATGCTATCTCCGAGGAACTTGAATTAGAGAATTGTATTCCTAAAAGTACAAAACTCAGAAAATGCGGTATTCTAAGAGCAAAGGAAACTCCAAATATTGTCGTAAAAGGGATTGAGGTTCCCGATCCTCATGGTCCTTATGGTGTTAAAGGCGTTGGTGAGATTGGTTTAGTTCCAACGGCAGCTGCAGTTGCTAACGCATTTTATCAATTTGATGGAACAAGATATTATAAGCTTCCGATAAAGAAAAGAATGAAGAAAAAATAGAACACAGATCATACTGATACTTGAATATCTAGCTGACCTGCCGGCAAAGAGATCAGTGTTATCAACGTTTTATCCAACCTTGACTAATCCTTTTCAATACCCGCATACTTAAGAATTTCACTTATAACATAAGACCAGGCAATTCCTGCAAGATTATATTATTGTTTAGTTATTGAGAAATGTAAAAGTAATGTAAAAGTTTTGAAAAAGCAGGTTATGCCCTTTTCAATTCGATTGAATTCATTTAGGTTTCCTATAAAAATATAACAAAGCTGTATGAATAATAAGCATTTACACACTTTTCACGTGCCGGTAATGGGGCTGGGCTATACGATTGATACTCCGGTTAGAATATCTAAATACGGAATATCATCAGTAATTTCTATAGTTAATGATGTACTCATGGAAAAAATGAGAGAACATTACTGTCATAAATTAGAAATTCCATTTGATCCAATTTCAGATAAAATAGAAGATTCCAGGGCGAAAAGAACCACAGCCTATCTCAATCTCATCGATAAAATTGTTAAAGAGGAGTTTGAAGAATTTAAAAACTTCGCATCGGAAAACAGCAGCGAGCTGGAAAAATACATGGATATGCTGCCTGAATATTCGGAACTGAAGTTAAGTTATAAGAGATTTTCTCAAAAGAATTATAGTAAAAAAGAATTAAAGGAATGGATTCAAAATAATCTTATACCCGGCAGTGCTGATGTAAATATAATGACCAAAGTCGATAAAGAAAATTATTACAAAAATGAAAAACTTCCTGCTGAATACAATGATGCCCACGCCGCCCTCCGGGGTTTCGCTAACAGTAATCTTAATTCTTCAATTATTCTGTCAGCGGGAATAAATCCAAGATTGTACGGATACTTTGAAAAATTTAATGATTTCTATCCGGATGAGAATGGATATTTAAAAAAGAAAATTGTTTTAAAAGTAAGTGATTACAGATCTGCAATTATACAAGGCAAGTTCCTTGCAAAAAAAGGATTGTGGATTTCAGAATACAGGATTGAATCCGGTTTGAACTGCGGCGGACATGCTTTTGCATCTGATGGATATTTAGTGGGACCAATTTTAGAGGAATTCAGAATTCAGAAAGAGACACTGATTCAAACTACATTTGAGATCCTGAAACTTTCCCTTAAAAATAAAAACCGGGTATATCCGGATTTACCAATGGATGTGAAAATTACCGCGCAAGGAGGAGTAGGAACTTCTGAGGAACATCAGTTCCTGCTGGATTACTACCAGCTCGACTCGGTTGGCTGGGGAACACCGTTCCTGCTTGTTCCCGAAGTTACAAATGTGGATTCCGGCACTCTGAAGATGCTGACTGAAGCTAAAGAGGATGATTTATATTTAAGTAAGATTTCACCATTAGGAGTACCTTTCAATAGTCTGAGAGGAAATACGAAAGACGTTGAAAAAATGGAACTGGCTGCAAAAGGCAGACCGGGGAGTTCTTGTCCAAGAAAATATCTGATCTCTAACACTGAGTTTACTGAAAAACCTATTTGTCCTGCTTCACGGCAATACCAGAATTTAAAATTGAAAGAGTTTAATTCAAGTAATCTTAATGACGAAGAATACAAAAAGAGGTATAACAAGCTTGTTGAGAAATCCTGTATTTGCGTTGGACTCGAAACATCGGCACTATTACGAAACGAGATAAATACAGAGGTAGAAGGCAATGCTGTATCGATTTGTCCCGGCCCGAATATGGCCTACTTTTCGGAAATCGTTTCGCTGCAGAAGATGGCAGATCATATTTACGGAAGAACTAATATTATAACCAGAGACGACCGTCCTAATATGTTTATAAAGGAAATCTCTATATATATAAATTACCTGAAAGAAAAAATTGATGAGGCTGAAAAACCTATACTGGAAAAAGAACTAAAATATTTTTCGGCTTTTCAAAAAAATATGAACGATGGAATTGAATACTATAAAGATTTATTTGCTAACGTTATGGTAACGAGTGGAGAAGCAAAATTTGACATTCTAAATGATCTGGAAATTCTGGAGGCAGAATTAAAAACCATTAATCCGGAAATTTTAGTTGAATGTGAGCAAGCATTAGCTTATGCATGATAAGATTATAGTACACTATTGATTTAGCAAACATTAGTCTAACATCTGATAGTCTTCTTCGGTATCTATGTCCTGAAATATTTCTTCATAACTACATACCCAAAATTTCTTTTTAACTTTTGGATTTTTACTTATCTCACGAAGATTGGAGTTATCCGGTGCTTCTAAAATAAGTCCAAACAATTCCTTTTGAATCAAAATCGGATGACCTTTTTGATCCTTAACTTTTGGCTGTATCCAATTATGCTCTTCATCTATTTGTACTAAAAACTCAGAGTAAAATTTTTGGGGAAGTCCGGGCTGATCTACAAAATGATATAAAATCCAATCGCATTCTTTTGCCCCGGCTAAACCCGTTTGCAGTGAAGTGAACATTCCTTTTTTATAATTTTCATTTTCAACGAACAGCATTTTCTTTTTTATTTCCGCCTGATTATCATCCGATAAATCACCAATTATTCTGTTCTTTAACTCTTCCCCTTTAAAACCTGTAACAATAATGATCTTATCACAGACAGGATTCAGCTTAAGAATGATATTGTAAATAAAAGATTTTCCTTTGTATTCTGCTAAAGGTTTAAACTTCCCTATCCTGCCGGAAAGACCAGCTGAGAGGATTATGCTGTAAATATTTTTGAGATTTAAAATAGATTTATTTGATTGATTTATTTTCATAATTGAAGTGAAATTTAGCAAAAGGATCGAAGAATATGTATCACCCATAGAAAATTTTTTGACAGAATATACTTTTACTAGTGGTTTTTGTAATTTACAAACATAAGTACAACACATAGTTCCCACTATACGCAATACGTATAGCGAGACTTTATGCTGCAATTTGTCTAACTATAAAATAAACATTAAAATGAATCATAATAGTAATAAAAAAATCTTATTATTTCTGTTGCCATTATAATTGAAAAATTATAGAACAATGAAAAAGAAAATATTAATTATTTTAACGCTTCTTCCTTTAATGTTTTCATCATGCTTACGTAATGCTGAAGACTATTCGAACGAAGATTTTCCAATTAATATTAAAGTAGATCCAACCATTGAACTATTTTGCACAATACATAGATTGGCAAATACAGATCAGTATACTACAAATGAATTTCCTCCGTATATAAGTGATATTGAAGAATATTTTGAAAAATTTCAAAATCATACTGCTGTTCGCCTTGCAATCCAACAGAGAAACCAGGACAGGATTAATGGAAGTGCTCCTATGTCACTCGCAGTGTATTTAAATTCACCCCCTCTGCTAATATCAAAAAATGCTTTTTTGCCTCCACCAGAAGGTCTAGATCATCGATGGACAGAAAATGAGATTAATGAATTTATTGATGCTGCAAAGTCCTTTTCTATAAATTCAAATTTCATGGATTTCTTTGACAGCAAACAAGAAATGTATAATCGTAGTATTAATAATTTGTACAACTACATTAAGAATGATAATATTTTGCAATGGTTTAATATGTACTTTGGATATCAGCCAGGTAAATATTCAATAATTCTTGGGATGCAAAATGGGCATGGTAATTACGGTTTAACAGTTACTCACAGAGATAGTACAAAAGAGTATATAACAATACTTGGAGCATCAACAAAATGGTGGAGCAATACACCCAAATTCTCAGATTATTGGATTATCCCAACTATTGTACATGAATTTTGTCATTCATATATAAACCCATTGGTTGATTATAATTATGATAACTTTAAATTATCAGCTGACCAAATCTTTGCAAAAAAACCTCCTGTAAGTTACTATCATCCCGAAACAATGATGCACGAATATTTGGTTAGAGCTTGTACGATTAGGTTTTTCTTTTCAAAAAACGATCATGAGACAATTAGTAGAAGAATTAAGATTGATATAAAGGATGGTTTCTCCGCGATTGAAGAGCTCGTTGAGCTATTAAATAAATATGAAGAAAATAGAGACAAATATGTAAGTTTTGCTGATTTTATACCTGAAATTCAATCGTTTTTTGATTCTTATGCAAATTCAATAGTGAAAAATAAATAACGCCATATAACAAGCGTTATGTGGCATAAAAAAATGATGCAAATAAATAAAATAAAGATTCTATATGTTTTAATAACTTTCTGTTATTCTTACTCAACATTTGCCCAAACGAAAATTGAAACTTTTGACAAGATTGTGGCTATTACTTTTGAAATTGACAGTACGATTCAATCACTGGTAAAAAATGGGAATTTGCCTTCACTTCAAATTGCTTTGATTTCGAATAATAATATTATTTGGTCAAAGACATATGGAAAAGAAGCAGGGGAAGATGTTTTATTTAAAATTGGGTCAATCGAAAAAGTATTGACAGCAACTGCACTTTTGCAAATGCATGAAAGAGGACAAATAAATATTTATAATGATATTAATGAATACCTTCCTTTTTCTATGAGGAATGCAAAATTTCCGGATATTCCTATTACTGTTAAAATGCTAATGGCAAACCGAAGTGGATTGGAAATGTTTCCTTATCAATTTCAATGGGATATTAATGATATGGGGTATAATAGAGATACCGGCATAGTATTACCTGAAATAGTCCGTTTGTCAAAAGAAGAATATATAAAGTCCTCATTAGATTCTTTAGGTACAAATTTCAATCCTAATATCTGGAAATTCAAGCCCGGAAGCAATTATAAATATTCGAATACGGGATATATTATTTTACAATATTTAGTAGAACAGGTTTCAGGTCAAAAGTTTTCCGAATATGTAACAGAAAATATATTTAAGAAGCTGGGAATGAAACACTCAGTATTTTCAGATATTGATTCATCTGCCAATTTTCAGCACTCATATACACGAAAAGGAAATAAAAATATAGAACTACCATTTTTAAAGGGGATGTATAGTAATGCTGATGATATGGCGAAATTCATGCTTGCACACATGAATAAAGGAGACTTCAATGGCATATCATTATTAAGACCTGAAACAATTGAACTAATGCACAAAAAACATTCTCATGGTAAAGATTTGTTTCATCTATCAAATAAATGCCCATATCCTGGCTATGGTTTAGGAATTATTCAATATGGTAATAACTTATTAGGACATGGTGGTTCTACAATCGGTTATCAAGGTTTATGGAGTTTTAATAAGTCTGACAAATCAGGTTACATTATATTTACTAATATAAATGGGCTCCTTCATGGTAAGGAGAATTTTGATTCCGTTTGGGCGACAGTTTCTTCTGTGGAAAAATTACTTAAATCTGAATTAGGATATACATCATTCAGTTTAAGTAAATATATTTTAGTTCTGCAAATAATTGGAATAGTAGTTATTATTAATATCCTTAGATATATTTGGAAAAAGTATTTAAGAAGATTAAAAAATACGCCACATAACAATGTATGAAAATGGTTTCCAGATTAGCACAATTTGTTATCTTATTTTTCTGGATTACAGCATTTCTTAGCTGTCAGGGGATACAAGAAGATAATTGTAAAAATCAATTAAGTTTAACTTCGAAAAACAATATCAATTCGGCTGAGAAGGAAGTTGTGATTAAATGGTTTGGACAATCTTGTTTTTTGATTATTACTTCGGAAAAGACAAAGATCTTAATAGATCCGGTAGAGTTTAAGGGTTATCATCTGCCAAAGGGAATCGAGCCGGACATAGTTACCATATCCCATAATCATCCTGATCATAACCGGGTAGATGTTGTTGCTGGAAATCCTATGGTGCTGAAAGGTACTACTTCAAATATCCAAAAAGTTTTATCAATCGATAAGAAAATTAACGATGTAAGAATTTATACTGTCCCTTCTTATCATGATCCTGGTGGACATGGAATGAACGCTATTTTTGTATTTGAATTTGATGGAATCAGGATTGTTCATTTAGGAGATCTGGGAACGACACTATCAGATAACCAAATTGAAGCAATTGGTAAAGTTGATATTCTGATGATTCCGGTTGGTGGACAGTTCACAATTTCAGGGACTAATGCCGACAGTGTCATTAATCAACTCAAAGTCCAAAGTTTAGTGTTTCCAATGCATTATAGGACAGAAGCATTCAAAAGTTTACCATATTCGGCAGAAGATTTTTTAAAGGGGAAAGAAAATGTAATAAAAATTTCTGGAAATATATTTATTCAGAATTTGTTAAATATGCCGCAAAAAAGAGAAAACATTATTTTGGATTATAAATGATTCCTGAATATGAACGAACGCACAACAAAAAATAAACACCATTGAAACAGGCGTTTATTCAAATCGTTAGCAGTAATAGTAAGAAACAGTAAACCATAGATTAAACAGGACACGATTTGGCCATTTATCAATATAAAATAGACTTCATTCCTCGACAATCAATCGTTGACAAATACGGTGCAATTCCGGACCATCTTAATATTGACCACGAAGCCTGGGAAAGACACTGGAATAAAGGAAAAATTGAAAGCGATTATGACTTTGAAGATGCATTGACAACTCCTTGGTGGAAAGAAAGGAAAGTTTTGTTCAAAGGAGTTGAACCATTCATAGACTCATTTACAAAACCTGTTGAATGGTCAGAAGAAATTACTGACAGCAAATCTTATGGAAACAATGACACTAATGACTTTTCAATCGGTATTACAGAAGAAGGCTATATTGAAGACTTTGGTGTTCGTTTTGACCTAAGAGAACTTAATAAGAATTTTATAGAAAATATATTCACGTTAGCTAAACAACTCGACTGCTTGCTTTTTGACAGAAAAGGAAATTTATTTGAACCGACCTTTGACAAATTGATTGAGAACATTAAGCAATCAAACTCTCTCAAATTTGTTTCAAATCCAACGGACTTCTTAGACAAAATTTCAAGCGGACAAATTAAGCCAGAATGAAAACTATCACTGCTAACACGAGTTTTGCGTCAGGCGGGCTGAAGTACAAACTTGGAGCTTAGTGCTTCTAATGAACTTTAGTGCTAAATTGAAACTTTGTGCTCCGAAACCAGCCCGAACGCAAAGCCCCAAAACGTCAAACCGCTCCTTATTTTTTTAACGATTCAACATCCTTCAAACCATTTCCTGTAATTAGCAATAGATATCTATCGGATGAATTGAGCTTATCAGAAGATAATAGTTTTTTATAAGCTGCATAAACGGAAGTAGATGAAGGTTCGCACAAAATTCCTGTTTGTTTTATAAATTCTTTTTGCGCGGATAATATTTCTTCGTCAGTTACTGCTATAGCAAAACCGTCACTTTCTTTTACAGCATCAGCCGCCATATATAGATTACGCGGTGCACCTGCAGATATGCTGTCGGCAATTGTGTTGGCAGGTTTATAATCGAACTTTCCTGTTTCTGAATATCTAACCAAAGCATCGCTTCCTGATGATTGAACAGCAACTAATTTTGGGAGTTTATCAATCCAGTTAAGTGCGAGTAATTCTTTAAATCCTTTATAAATACCTGATATAATTACACCATCTCCAACAGGAACAAAAATAACATCTGGTATTTGTCCTTGAGAAGAAATAAATATATCATACGCAGCAGATTTTTTCCCTTCAATCGTTAATGGATTGTAAGCTGTATTTCTGTTATACCAGTTATTTTTTTTAGACTCTTCAAGACAAACATCAAAAGCTTTATCGTAATCCCCGTCAACAATAATAAGTTCTGCACCGTATGCTTCAATCTGTATTCGTTTTGCTTCGGGAATGTTTTTAGGCACATAAATCCTTGCTTTCAGTCCGAGACGTGCACAAATTCCCGCGAGCGATGAACCTGCATTACCAGTTGAAGCAGCAGCGATTTCTTTTATTCCAAGTTCTAAAGCTTTTAATGCGACTAAAGAAGAAGCTCTGTCTTTATAGGAAAGAGTTGGATTGCGTGTGTCATCTAAAATCCAGAATTCTTTTTTATCAATAGTGTATTTTAAAAGTTGATCAGAAGGATGCGCAAGTTTGATTAATTGATCATCTGTAAAGTGTTGAAAATTGATTGGCCATAAATCTGGATACAACCAGAATTTTCCTGATGGGAGCTTTAGGAAATTTTCTCTTGATAATTTCTTTTTTAAACTTTCATAATCATATACTATTTCAAGAACACCTTTAAGAGGTTTATTCTTTTCAGCCTTTCCACAGTCTGGACATAGGTAATGGAATTCCTTTTCAATTACATCGGAGGAAAATTCTTTCTTACAATTAAAACATTTATAAATATAATTTGACATTATTAATTATACAACCTTCACATTGTTAATGCCATAATGGCTTTGGCTGTGTGAAGCCTGTTTTCTGCTTCATCAAAAACAATAGAAATATTTTCATTATCTAAAATTTCATCAGTCACCTCGTGTCCTCTATCAGCAGGAAGTGCGTGCATTAGCTTCACATTTTTATCTGCGAGTTTTATTTTTTGTTTGTCACAGATCCAGGAATGATACTTCTCTAAATTGGATTTCATTTCTTTCTTGCATTCAGCTTCATTATCTAAATAATCTGGAACACTATAAGCACCGAAGCCGCCCCAGTTTTTAGGGATAACAACATGAGCGCCTTCAAAAGCTTCATCCATGTTGTTTGTAAATTTAATACTACCACCACTAGCGGCTGCATTCTGATTTGCCTTATCAACAATGTTTTTGCTTAGCGGAAATTCTTTTGGATATGCAACCGTTACATCAATTCCGTAACGAGGGAAAAGTAATATTTGTGTTTGTGGAACGGACAGTGGTTTTGAATGAGTATCTGCATAAGCCCACGATATTGTAACTTTTAATCCTTTGGGATTTTTATCAAAGTGTTCAAAGATTGTCATTAGATCAGCCAGGCCCTGGAAAGGATGATAAATATCATCCTGCAATGACATAACAGGACGTTTGGAATATTTTGCCATCTCTTTTAAATAATCATTTCCAATTCCGTAAAAACAATTTCTTGAAGCGATACCATGTCCCATTCGCGAAAGAATAATTGCTGTATCCTTTGCAGATTCTCCGTGTGACAGCTGCATCTTATCGGCTGTTAAATCGTGTGCATGCCCTCCGAGCTGTGTCATTCCCGCTTCCATTGAATTTCTGGTTCTGGTAGATTGCTCAAAAAATATCATGAATAAAGTTTTATGTGGTAGATCCAAATGCGGGACTTCGTTTTTAAACTGATCTTTTAATTCAAATGATTTGTTGAATACAATATCTAGTTCTTCTTTTGTCCAGTCATCGCAAGTTAGAAAATGTTTACCTTTAAATTTTGATTCCATTTATAGACTTTCTAGAAATTAGATTATTAAAATTGTTATTAAAAATTGTGACAGAAAAGTGCATAAAAAGCAGATGCTTTTACCAAATGGTTAATAGGAACTTTTTCATTTGGTGCGTGAGCTAGCTCTTCATTTCCAGGTCCAAATCCAATTACTGGAATTTTATGCACACCATTTATTGTTACTCCATTTGTAGAAAATGTCCACTTATCAACTTTAGTTTTTTGATTAAAGAGATCTGAAAAAGTTTTTACTCCGCTTTTAATAACCTGATGATCTTCTTCTATTTTCCACGTGGGGTAATACTTTTCCATTCCATATTTTAATCCTGTGAATGAAGTCTTTTCATAATTAAGCAATTCTACTTTTGCATCCATTCCCTTCACAACTTCTTTTACCTGATTGAGGGCAAGTTCTTTATCTTCTCCCCAAGTTAGTCTCCTATCCAGATGAATTCTTGCAAAATCAGAAACTGCACACAAAGAAGGACTTGATGAAACAAATTCCGTTACAGTAACTGATCCTTTACCAAGGAACAGATCAACTGCGAGTCTTTCATTTAATTTTTCAATTTCAAGAGATGCTTTTGAAGCCATATAAATTGCATTTTTCCCTCTTTCCGGAGCAGAACCGTGTGAAGATAAACCGTAAAAAGAAATTTCAATTTCCATCCTTCCGCGTTGCCCACGGTATATATTCAAGTTTGTTGGCTCTGTGATGATTACACAATCAGGTTTTATTTTTTCTTCATTGATAATATACTTCCAGCATAATCCGTCACAATCTTCTTCCATAACAGTTCCTGTAAAATATATTGTAACATCGTTTTCAAGACCCATTTCTTTAAGAATTCTTCCAGCAGTAATGAACGCTGCAGGTCCGCCTTTTTGATCAGATGCTCCTCTTCCTAACACAAAACCGTCCTTAATTTCACCGCTGAGCGGATCAAAATCCCAATCCTCCCTATTTCCCAAATCAACAGTATCGATATGACCATCAATTGCAATTACTTTTTTCCCTTTTCCAATTCTGCCAATAACATTTCCGAGTCCATCTATTCTTGCTTCATCAAAGCCTGCTTCTTCCATCATAGTTTTAATCGCTTGAACTACTGCTTCTTCTTCTCCGCTAAGCGATTTTATTTGTATAAGTTTGGAAAGATTTCTTGCTGTATAGTCTGAATATTCCTCAGCTTTAGCTAATATTTTTTCTGCAAGGCTCATTGTTATCCTTCAATTTTCAGGTTTATAGTTGGTTAAATTTGTCAAAAAGTCTTCTTCCTTGAGTTGAGATGTTTTGATTATAGGAAGAATCATCAAATGTAAAATTAAATTCTCTCATCAGTGTATTACCATTATGAACAACACTGTGGATTGGTTTTTCTAATATTCCATAAATAAGATGGCCAAAGAAATTATCTTTGTTAATTGGAGTAGGTGGAATGTAATCCCAAATTACAATGTCAGCACGGTCGCCATTTTTTAATGACGAAAAATCTGGAAAATACTTTTTGGCAAAATCTAATTGTCGAAAGTAAACATTTTTAATTAGCTCAAAAGATTGTTCAAATGTAAATCCGCTGTTTCTGGTAAGTAAAAATAATTGACGCAATGTTTGCCCGGGATTGGAATGCATTCCATCAGTTCCGGTTAGTAGTGGAATATTTTGCGACATTTTGGAAAAATTCTGGAGTCCAACTGCATTATTCAAGTTTGAATCTAGGTTCAATACAACAGCAGCACAGCTTTCTTCCAATATTTTAAAATCATTTTCCTCTAAATGAATTCCATGTGCAAGAATGCTTTGAGGATTTAATAATCCGTATTTTTTCAATCGATCCAAGGGTTTTAATCCGAACATTTTCAGACTTTGATCTACATCAATTTTATCTTCGCATAAATGAATATGAATTCCACAATTTATCTTTTTGACTATTTCAGATGCTTTATCTAAAGTTTTACCTGAGACCGTAAAAGAAGCATGCAATCCAAGTATTCCTTTTAAATCATCATTAAGATTTGATTCCATAAAATTAATATTCTCATTCAAACCACTAAGTGCTAACTGTTCTCCATTTCGATCAGTTGTCTCAAAACATAATACTCCCCTTATCCTAGTTTCCCTGAGAACATCAGAAATAATTTTTAAACTGCCTTTTGTAGATTTCGGAGAAGAGTGATGATCAAAAATATATGTTACACCATTACGAATTGAATCAAGAACGGCTGATTGAGCGGAAGCACGAATCATATCTTCATCAAGGATTAAATCAAGCTTCCACCATAAATTTTTAAGAACATTTTCAAAATTATCCATCGGTCCATTTATGGACAGACCTTTAGCCAATCGCGAATAAAAATGATCATGGAAATTTACTAAAGGTAAAGTGAGGACTCTGCCATTAGCATTAATCATATTGGCATCTGTTGGATTTTCAGAAAAATTAAATTTATTAAAAGAATTTATTTGTATGTCAGCAATTTTTCCATTTGAGACAATTAAATCTCCAAACAACGGATTGACAACTTTACCATCAATCTGACAAATCCATGCATTAATAATTTTAAAATTTGTGTTCACGTTATTCACTTATTAAAAATAAAATATTAGATATTTAAAAACTTACCATAGCCGATGGTTTGTTCTATTCTTCCCTTCCGATTCATAATCAATTCACCGCGCAGGAAAGTTTTACTTACAACAGCATCAAAAGTAACACCTTCAAAAGGTGTGTACTTACCTTTACTGTGCATTTTTTTTGCCGTTATCTTTTGCTTACTCCATAAATCAATAAGAGTAAAATCCGAATCGTATCCTACTTTTATATATCCTTTGTTTTGAATATTAAAGCAGTCCGCTACATTTGAAGATAACAATGCAACTGTATTGGATAATGATAATTTATTTTTTTTAAAACCTTCACTAAAAAGAAATGGAACCCGATGTTCAACACCGGGAATTCCGCCGTACACATCCCAAAAGTTTTTTTGTGATTTTTCCTTTGTAGGATTACATCCGGCATGGTCTGTAGTTACAAATGATAAGGTTCCATCATTCAAGCCATCCCACAATGCTTCTTTATCTTCCTGATGTTTAACCGGAGGAGCAGTTTTCAGAAAAGAAGATATTTTTGAGTTTTTAAAATCTTCTTGTGTGAAGTATAAATACTGAGGACAAGTTTCCGCAGTAATATTTATATCATTCTTTCTCGCTTCTCTAATTAGTTCTAAAGCTCTTGCAGAACTCAAATGAACGATATGTACTTTGCACTTTGTTTTCTTGGATATTTCAATCATCAATTTTACTGAGCGAACTTCAGTTTCAACATCTCTTGCATCACAATAATCTTTCCAACTATTAAGCCCAAGTTTCTTAGCTCGATTCATTCTCGATATAATTAATTCTTTATTTTCAGCGTGGACTGCCAGAGGCTTTCCAGTTTTCCTTATCCACTTTGCTGTTTGAAGCATTCTTTCTTCATTTAAGTCTGTAAATGTTTTCATCCCCGATATTAAATATGATTTAAACCCTGCTACCCCATTCTGTGCAAGATCGTTAATCTGTTTTTCAATATTTTTATTTTTATCAAAATCATTTCCGCAAACACCGCCCCAGAAACAATAGTCAATCAAGCTTCTTTCCTGGACTGCCTGCATTTTCCTCTTATAATTAATCTTAGTTGTAACCGGAGGCAAAGATGTGCAAGGCATATCGATTATTGTTGTAACTCCACCATACGCTGCTGCAGTTGATGCATGTTCAAAATCGTCTCTATACTCAAATCCCGGAGTGTTGAAATGTACGTGAGGATCAATACTCCCGGGCATCAGCAGTAAATACTTGCCATCATAAATTTTGCAGTCAGTCGAATATTCTAATGTTGAAAATTGCTGGATAATTTTTTTGCGTTTTGAAATTGCATTTATTTCATTCCAACTAATTTTTCTTGAACTGCGCGGAACAATTTTATTAATCGTATTTGTAAAGTGAATGTCAATCAATTTAAGATTGTTTCCGCCGGAACTAATAAATACATTTTTAAGAATCTTATTTGGATTATTCAATCTTTATAAATCCTAAATTTTTAAACCGACTTGTTTATTAAACTCAGTAATTAATTTATCCCATTCAGAAACAGTTACAAATCTTTCTTTCCAATAATCTTCATTGTACCACTG
Organism: uncultured Ignavibacteriaceae bacterium; assembly: GCA_963804005.1. GTDB lineage: Bacteria > Bacteroidota > Ignavibacteria > Ignavibacteriales > Ignavibacteriaceae > JAGXRK01. Next base: position 79,895 of record CAWDOP010000015.1, read on the forward strand.
AGCATTTAACTCCTCCACACTTTTGCCTTGCTGCTCAATCCAAGTAAAATATTTTAAATTATGGATAGATTTTTTATCATAATAATTGAGGTCTTTCATATAATCGATGCCTTGATGCTTGAATATACTAGTCCAATCAACTTCAGCTTTTGTTTCTGAATACTTTCCCCAATTATTATTCATTTCACTCAAACGAGAATTATAGAGATCAACTGAATCTGTAAATACGGTAAAGATTACGTCATTTTCTGTGAGCTCAAAATATTTCGCTGTTTTAACTGCGCTTAACAAATTACAAATTGAAGAAATGCCTAAGTATGATAGCTTATTGACAGTATCTCGATCAACTCCTTCTTTTACAAGCCAGTTTTTCCCTGATTCTTCGTTAAACAATCTTAAAATTCTTAGAGTTTGCTCATCATCAATTGCTGTAACTACATCTGTATTTTTTACATTATGTATCCACGGAACATGTTTATCACCAATACCTTCAATTCTGTGTCCGCCGTATCCGTTAAATAAAAGAGTTGGACACTGTAATGCTTCTGTGCAGGTAATTTTCATTGATGGATATTTTTGTTTCAGATAATCTCCTGCTGCCAATGTTCCTGCTGAACCTGTTGCGCTAACGTACCAGCTTAATCTCTGATCATCTTTTTTAATTTTTTGAAAAAGAGTTTCAATTGTACTTCCCGTTATTTCATAATGCCATATAGCATTACCAAATTGATCAAACTGATTAAGAATTACATACTCATCACTCTCTGCTTCCAGTTCGTGACACTTATCATAAATTTCTTTCACATTACTTTCACAACCGTAAGTAGCAAAAACTTCTGCACCAATTTTCTTAAGCCAGTCAAATCTTTCTTTACTCATTTCCTCAGGTAGAATAGCAACTGCGTGAACACCAAGTAACGCCGAATTAAAAGCCCCTCCCCTGCAATAATTTCCTGTTGATGGCCAAACTGCTTTATGGTATTCCGGATTCAACTTGCCGGTCACCATATATGGAGCTAAACATCCGTAAGTAGCACCGACCTTATGAGCGCCAGTTGGAAAATTTTTTCCTACTAATCCAACGATGCGCGCTTTCACTCCAGTGATTTGCCTAGGAATTTCAAGATAATTTATTTCACCTATTTCTCCATTTTCAGGATTGTTACGCCAATTTATTCTGAATAGATTAAGTGGATGGAGATCGTTCAAATCGATATTCTTTAATTTTTCCTGAACTGATTTTGAAATCGAATGCGGATTCTTGAGTTCAGAAAATGTTGGTAGCAGGATTTGCTTTTCTCTGCAGCGTTTGATGGTTTTATCCAAATTATCTGAATTCTGAATATCCCATTTCCAATCAAACATATATTCTCCAATCAATGAAAGATGTTATAATTTATTATATCTTTTTTACAAATATACTATTCATAAAAATCAGTTATAGCTGCGCGAACAATTTAGTTTTTTTGAAAACAGTTTATAAATTCAAATATTGAATTTCAGCAAAGTCACTTTTGTATTTGACAATAAATTCACTTAAAAGATAATCTCTAACAACTACTATAATATTTGCATTAGAGTTCTCAGCTTTCTCATTAATAATTTTTGAGATTGCTGGTTCCAAGCCTTCACCCTTCAGTTCAAGCTTTCCAAATTCATCAATAACCAACCAATCTAAATCATTCCTGCCAGCGATTAGTAATTTTTCCTGAGCCCAATTAAATACCGCTTGGTCAAATAAGTATTGCCCTATTTTAATAACATTTTTATCAGAAAATGTTTCTGACATTTCGAGTTGCCTTTTTTCACCTGATGACATATGCTGTAAAAAACGTTTTCCATTAATTACAGGCTGTAAAATTCCATCAACCTTGTGTTCACTTTGAATCCATTTACTTAAGCGAGTTGTTTTTCCGCTGTGAATTGGACCGGAAAGTATATATAGTCTTTTCATTCGTAATCAATATTAGTAAAAAGCAGAGCTGCAAACGTTGTAAACAAAAACAATTTATATTTTTTGAATCCTGTTGAATGCGAGTGCAGAGACCAGGCATTACTAATAACCTTTTTAAATAAAGGTATTGATTTTATTATTTCTTCAACTTCTTCAGCATAAACGTTCTGATATTTATGAAAATATTTCTTAATGTATTTTAGTATGAATGGAGAAAAAATGGCATACCAAATAAATGTAATTATTAAAGCTCGGAAGATCATCAGGATAATATCCATAGCTTGATTGGAGCCAAGATCCGGAGTGAAATAAGAAATTACAATCAAACCTATCAAAACAATTAATATGACTATTTTGTTTTTTTGTTTATTAGCCAACAATTTTTTATCGTCAGCTTGTCTATTCTGTTCAACAATCATTTCATTACTCGCTACCTGTTGAATTGTTAAATCATCTGTAAATGAATTATGAAGCCATTGAGGTATTCTTGCAGCCAGTATTCCGATGAACAATCCTGCTAATAAATGTATAAATACATATGCCGAAGCTATAATGATACTATAATCGATGTAATATGAACTGTTTTGAAGAGTAAAAAACTGAGTTAATATATAATTAGTGTAGACGTTAATCGAGTCCCAAAAAGTATTACCAAAGACGATTGTATAAATAATCAACTTTTGTATTGAGAAATAAAAGAGAGTAGTTACACTTAATAAAACTACTTTGGAAGTAAAATATTTTCTGTTTTGGAAAATAATTTGCCCTAAAAATCCCTGAAGAAATACTGCCAAATAGGCTGCAGGAGGTGAATGAGGACTTACAATTCCCTTAACTATAAGAACAATTAAAGTAGCTTTTAATATGGATTTTTTTTTATCTGAAAACTGTGCTATCAAAGTGATAAAAATGATAGCTGCACCTCCGACAATAATCCCTGTCAATGGAATATGAAGTGCGTGCAAGAACCCACCAAGAGCAGCTTCACTAAGAGCCCAAAGTGCAGTTATTCGGCCTACTGCAATTGATTTGGTTTCTTCATTTATTTTCAAGTGATATTCATCTTCTTATAAATTTGTACTTCAAAGTTATGATAAACGCCTTACTAATAAAACTATAATCAAAAACGTGGAATTCCATAAAGAATAGATTTCTTCGGATCGATCCATGCGATTTTTTCGTAGGGAATGGACTCCCGTCCGTTCCGATTTTTATTCGGATTGGTCAGCCTACCTTATGGTAGGTAAAGAGATCGATCCCTACATTTTAATTCATAAATAAAATCATTTTTCCACATCATTATAAATTTCCACCACTATACCATATATTTGAAAACAGAAAAACTTCACAATTAAAATCAGGAACAAAAATGAAAAAAATATTCATTATACTTTTTCTTGTTTTACCAATACAAATTTCACTAACACAACATCTTCAAACAAAAGACGAAATAAAACCTGATTGGGAAGATGGTTTTCCTGAAGGATGCACAACAATAACTGTTGGTAAACTTGCCAGTTATGATGGAAGCGTGATGACTTCTCACACCGATGACAGTCACAGGACTAGAAGTGAATTTGACATAATGACACCAATGACATTCGAACCAAACTCAATGGTGACGATGTATAAACGTGTCCCGGATAATTCAAAGAAAATGCCTGCATATAAATTTGAACCGACTGGAGAAATTCCACAAGTTGAATCAACTTACGGGTATATAAATACAGCTTATCCCTGCATGAACACAGAACAGCTTGCGATTGGTGAATCGACTTTTGGCGGAAGAGAAGAACTAAAATCCGATAAGGGATTAATTGACTGCACACAGTTAGTAAGACTTATGACTGAACGAACAAAGACAGCACGCGAAGCAATTAAAATGGCCGGAAAACTTTTAGAAAAATATGGATATAATGATGACGGTGAATGTTTAACAATAGCTGATCCAAATGAGGTGTGGATGTTCGAAGTGGTTGGGCCAGGTAAAGATAAGGTCGGTGCCGTTTGGGTTGCTCAACGCGTTCCCGATGATCACATTTCAGTAAATGCTAACGGAAGTAGAATCAGACAAATTGATACGAGTAATTCAGATTATTTTATGTATTCTAAAAATGTTTTTGACGTTGCAATAGAAAACGGCTGGTGGAATCCTGAAGAAGGCAACTTTGAATTTTGTTATGCTTACGCAGATAGAAGTTCATTCGCTGCAAGAAGAAGAGAATGGCGTGTATTTGATTTAGCCGCACCATCATTAAAGCTCGATCCTAATGCAGAAAATTATCCTTTTTCTGTAAAACCTGCTAAGCCGATTACATTAGAAAAGATGGTAGAAATTTTCTCTGATTTCTATGAAGGAACGGATTTTAATTTTGTAAAAGATTTGACGGTTGCAGATGACAGTGGAAGAATTATTATATCTCCATTAGCAAATCCGTTTATGCCGTATGATATGAATAAACTCTTTCGAATCAATGGAGGTTGGGGTTGGAGAGGCGAAAGAACAATAGCACGTTGGTACACAATGTACGCAACAATAATTCAATGCAGAAGTTGGCTGCCTGATGAAATTGGTGGAGTTGTGTGGTTGGCATGGGATAATGTTGCATCTTCAATTTATACTCCTCTATACAGCAGTATAACAAGAGTCCCAGAAAGTTGTTCAATTCCAGGCAGAGAAAATGGTTATACAAGGAAATCTGCATGGTGGGCTTTTAACGTATTAGGAACTTTAGCAGCTCAACGCTGGGGCGATATGCGACTTGATGTTCGCGCAGTATGGGATCCCTGGCAAGCAGAGTTGTTCGCGAATCAAAAGTCATTTGAAGAAGAAGCATTACAGTTATTAAAATCTGATAAAAAAAGAGGAATTGAACACTTAACAAAATATTCTTATGAATGGCAGAAAAAAGTTTTTGAAAGAGCGTGGGAATTAACAGAAGAGTTATGGACTAAGTACGATGAACTATTTTAATATCTCAAATTAAGAAAGAAGAAAGTCGTTCCAGCTAATGAAATGAGTCCGGAATCTTTGAGCATAAAGTATATTTCAAATTCTGGACAAGCCCTAATCTAACTTCCTTAGCTTGATTGAATCTTTAGAAATAATATTTAGCATATTTATTAGCTCCACTAACCTTTCACCATATATCAAATTTATCTTTGGATTAAGATTTGTTTCGGTTTTCTTAATTGTTCCATTAGAGATGACAAAAAGTCTTTCGAATCTATTTTTATTTGGTACTCTTTCCAGAATGTCTTGCCAATCTTTTGCAGATACATTTTTAGCCAAAATACATTTTGCACGAAATTCAACAGTGCTTCTGAGTTTTCCGGTTCTTCCCCAAATATAGAATGCGGGCTCATCCTGTAATTCAATAACTTCAATATCGCGGTAACCTAGACGCATAAACATTCTTTTCATCAGATCTATGAAATCATCTATTGAAATTTTTGCAAGACTAGTTCTAATAAAATTAACATTTTCAGATCCATCCGGAATATTCATCGACAATTCAAAAATATTCTGCCAGTCATACTCACTTATCAGTTCTGCAAGTGACTCTCCACTTAGTTCACTAAATGCCTCTTTGTTATTAAGTCCCTTCCTTTCAAGAACTTCATTAATTACTTCATCAAATGAATTTGCCATAAAGTAATTATAAAAAACAATCTGCTGTCCATTATAATTTCCCAAACCAAGTTCTTCTTCCATTTGCCAGAATGATGAAGGATTCCACCATTGGTCGAAATTAATAATGTAATTTATTTTATTAAGGTTAACTTTTAGTCTTGCCGGTTTAAGGTTTGTCATAAAGATCGGATAATCATCGCGCGTATTAAATAAATTTAAAGCTCTCTTTAAATCTTCAGGTGACGATCCGTTTTGAACACTAAGATATTGAAGATTATTCTTTTCTAGGATTTTTTCGAGGCGTTTCAATCCGAGATTATCGTATTGAGTAAACAATAATGTTTTTCTGTTATTAGCAGAAGTTATCTTTAATTGATCAAGTAAAAATTTACTTTTGGGGCTTTCAAAATTCGTTGCAGAAAAGTTTTCGATTTGCTTTAATTTATGAATCAGCGAAAATAAAGTAGAATGAAATTTAAATGGATTGAGACTTTCAATTACTTGCTTTAGTTCGTCTTTATTTGCATCGAGCAATTGATTTAACTCTTCAACCTGTTCAGGTTCCGGTTCAAACCATATATCTTCATATTTGATTGATGGCAGCTTTTCAGCTAACTCTTTGTAAGTGCGGATAAAATATTTCCAGTTATTTCCTTCAGGAAGATAATGGTCTTTGAAGTAGTCTTTAAATTTATCTTTGTCTACCCTGCCCGTTAATAACCAAAAATGGTCGGGATAAAAATGCTGAAAAAGATTTTCTATCTCTTTATTGGAATTAAATGAATTAGTAAACTCATCGATTACTACAAGATCGTATCCTTTATCAGAAGATGAAGTTTTAAGAAGATTTTGTAATTCCTCATTATTATCGTATGAAATAATTGTAATAGCGCTTTGCTTATTCTTTTTAGACTTCGATGCTGAAGATATTACATTGAGAGAAATTTCAGGTGCATATTCAACAAGCCTTCCAAACAAACCTCCCTGTAAATAAAACTTTTTTGTTTGTTCAATGCTACTAAGTTGGATATTTTTTGTTATGATAAGCGCCGATTTGATTTGTGCAGTACTAAATAAAAATTTGATTGCACCAACAGCCTGTATATATTTATCGCTACCAGGTTCTTCTGCCATTATCACGAAATTATTATCAGCAAGAAATTTTGCACCTTCTTCCTGATACGGAAGTAAACTAGGTATAATTTTTCTTGTTTTTTCCCAGGTCGCTTTAACATTGCCTACTAAAATGTGCTTGAAAAGTTTACGATCCATTAACGAAGCTGATCGATCTTCAAGAGGATTATAAACTTTAGTAGCCGATGCATCAGTCTGCGTAAATCTTAAAACTTTTGTTGCAGTTTTTCTAAAGTTCATTTTGGGAGATTTTGAAATGGCAATACGAAACTCTTTGGAAACTTTAATTTCACTGATCTTTGAAGGCTGAATTCTTTCTGGTTTATAAGATATAACGTGAGTAGAAAGATCATCAATTCCGGGTATCATAAATCTTTTTACTTCCGGAAAAGGTAATTCACTTATATCAGTTATATAATCTGTCAGGTCAATTAAATTTTCTTTACTAAGAAAATTTTTATTGAACAATTCTATTTCATAAACTTCGGGTAAAAGTTCAGTAAGTTTATTTTCAACGGCAGGAGATTTAACCAGCAAATCTATTTGTTTAATTTCGGTTTCCGAAAATCTGAGCTTAAATTGTTTTGCGGAGCCTTGAGAAATTGAAAAATCGTAAGGTGTAATCTGAGTGATAATTTCAATTAGAAAATTCTTTCTTACTGTTTCCTCATCAGATTGTAAAAGTTTATTACTGAAAGAAATATTTTGTGGTTTTGGAATAGTAAAAAAAACAAGAGCAGCTTTTGTTTTTTTTAATACAAGATTTTCAACCGCGAAAAAGATTTTCCCCGGAGGAAAAGGAAATTTTAATTTTTTAGGTTTTGGTACCTCCAGCTTACCTATCTTTATTTCCTTGGGAAAATACGCGACATAAAATTCACCTATTTCAATATTGGTTTTTAATGGTACTCTTAACCAATTGGAGAACTCATAATTGTCTGTATATTCAATTTTAGAAACGGAAGCAGCAACCTTTTCTCTTACTTTTTTCAGCATTATAAAATATTAGTCATTAGTTTTCTGACTTTGAACCTGTTCACATGCAATTTTTAATCTATCAAATGGTTCAATAAGATTTCTGTGTTCTGCGATTCTTTCAAGACTTTCTTTAATACCTTGAAGTTCCGACTCAAACTTTTTAGATGTTTCAATATAAAGTTTTTCACCACTTGATTGCTTAATTTCTTCTGATTTTGATCCGGTTCTGGATTTTGATTTCTCATCATTGGTAATACGTAAAACCCTTATTGCCTGCTTACTGTTTGCACCAAGAAACAAAGGATCCTTAACCAAAATCAAATCAATTTGTTCATTAATAGCGTTCAATAGCGGTACAGAAATAAGTTCAACAAGAACATGTTCCAGCAAAACATCGCCGTATAATGTTTTCTGAAATGTCGTTGGTTTAACTGGTGCGGTTACTCTGAACTCCAAAGGTTTTGTTTCAGCATCTGCAACAAGTATAGCACCCATTATTCCACCGTTATCTTCGAGGGTGTAGGTTTCTAAAAAAGCAATTTTTCCAATTTCCATTTTTTAACTCCGCTAAATTGTTTGTAAAATATCAATAGGTTGTATGATTAACTTAACCTACTATATATCATGCTAAGTGCCAGAATTATGATTAGGGGCAAACATTTTTTAATAAGAAATTATTTCCTCCTATTTCCAGAATAAAAATTATTTAACGGGATAAAAACTAATGATTTATAGAAAAAAACGAACTTTATCTTCGTTAAAAACTAAATCTGGCTAAATGAAAAGTAAATATTTCAGTTAGCATTAAATAAATTCCGATTTTCTATCATTTTAAACCTGATGTTATCTAAGCAAAATTTGAGTAAAAGACTTTATTGACCTTGTAAATATTACCGAATTGGAAAGATTTAATGCACAATTTTAATGCTAAAACTGAGTAATAACTGCTTTAAGCCAAATTAAAATATAAAAATATAATTCAGAATTTGCTTGACAATTTGAACCATACCATCTATTTTTAAGTAGACTTAATCTAAATAATTTTTTAATAAAAGTTAAAAATGAGAACCGCTGCAGAATTAAAATTTGGAGAAAAAGTAATAATCGATGATTTAGATCAAACCAATCCATGTTTCAGAAGATTATTAGAAGTAGGCTTCACACCCGGTCAGGAAATTCAATTGATAAATACATCTGCATTTAATGATCCAATGGCTTTTGCGGTAAGAGGAACTCTAATAGCGATCCGCAAAACTGAAGCTGACTGCATAATAGTTTTATGAAGTCTACTTCTCTTACCGATCTTCCACTGATTGCGTTAGTGGGCGCTCCAAATTCCGGCAAAACAACTCTCTTCAACTATTTAAGTGGGAAAAAATTTAAGACAGTAAACTATCCAGGTTCTACTGTTGAGTATTCCACAGCAAGCATTCTTCAAAAATATAACATTAACGCTGACCTGCTTGATTCACCCGGAATAATAAGTTTAAATCCCGGTTCTCCGGATGAAGAAGTTTCAATAAATTCGCTTTATAGTCATCCAAAACTTGGAACGCCTGATCTTGTAATTGTAACTGTTGATGCAAGTCAAATCACACGACATTTGTTTTTAGCCAAGCAGCTTATTCATGCAGGCTTTAGATTAATAGTTGCATTAACAATGGTCGATTTGCTGAATAAAAGGCAATACAGCATCTCCGAAAATAAATTAAGTAACGAACTTGGATGCGATGTTATTGTTGTTAATGGAAGATCAGGCAAAGGTATTGAAAATCTCATTCTCTCTATTGAAAATAATTTAGCATCTGCAGAAATTGAAGGTAAAAATATTCCTTCAAGAACATTTACAGGTTCAGACAAAAATGAGTTGCTTTCCATCTATAGAGATATTGAAGAAATAGAACAAAGAGTTATTGAACCTGTCAACAAAATTGGTAATGATAGCGAAATCAATCTTGATAAAGTAAATTCATCATTAACAATATTAAATCCTACACTCAAAGAAGCAGTAAACAGACCTGATGAACTTACTTTAAGAATCGACAAAATTTTACTACATCGTTTTTGGGGATTATTCTTCTTCTTTGTGATAATGGCAATTACGTTTACGTCAATTTTTTGGTTTGCTCAACCATTGATGGGTTATGTGGATGATTTCTTTGGAATACTTGCGCTCAGTGCTACGAATATACTTGGTGATACCTGGTATGGAAAACTGGTTTCAGATGGAATTATAACCGGAACCGGTGCAGTGTTTGTTTTCTTACCACAGATATTAATTCTTTTCATGATTCTCGGATTGTTGGAAGATACAGGTTATCTTTCACGAGGAGCTATGTTGATTGACAAGCCTTTATCAAAAATCGGATTAAACGGTAAATCATTCGTACCAATGTTATCAGGTTTTGCTTGTGCAATTCCGGCAATGCTTGCTGCAAGAACAATTTCAAATAGAAGAGAAAGACTTCTTACAATTTTCATAATTCCTTTAATGAGTTGCAGTGCAAGGCTTCCTGTTTATGCGCTTCTCATTGCCTTTTTAACGCCTGGTGATAAACCATGGATCGGCGGAATTATACTAGCGATGATTTATATTTTCAGCATAATAAGTTCACTGATTGCGGCGGCACTGATAAATAAATTTAAGAACAGATTAATAAAAGCAAAGGATGATTCGTCATTTATATTGGAGCTTCCAGCTTATCGAGTACCAAAACCGCTTACTGTAATCAGAAATTCCTATGAGAGTGCGAAGCAATATATTAACCACGCCGGTCCTATTATTTTGGTTTTTTCAATGATAATATGGTCCCTTACATATTTTCCAAATCATTCACCGGAAATTCCGAATTTAGAAAATTTAGATAAAACCGAATTAGTTCAGCTCCAAAAGGCAGAAAGATTATCTTATTCGTATGCATCAGAACTTGGTAAATTTATTGAACCGATAATGCGTCCGATTGGAATGGATTGGAGAGTAGGAGTTTCTCTGATCTCAGCATTTGCTGCGCGTGAAGTATTTGTAAGTTCGCTTGCTTTGATATTTAAAGTTACTGGGAATGAAGAAAATCTTCAATCGTCGATTCTTTCCTCAATGAAATCTGCAAGAAATGAGAATACCGGTAAACTATTATTTACTCCTTCAACAATAATCGGGTTAATTGTCTTTTTTGTTTTTGCAATGCAGTGTATTTCCTCTCTTGCTGTAAGCAGAAAAGAAACTGGAAGTTGGAGAATTCCTATTTTACAAGTGGTTTTATTTACATCTATTGCTTATGTTTTTACTTTTATAACTGTTAACGGATTGAGGATGCTGGGGCTTCCATAAATCTTGTAACCTTGAATTTGAATAGTATGAATTTTAATTTTTAATAAACATTAACTAAATCAACCGGAAAAAAATTGAGTAAACTAAAAGCCGAGGAAATTTTCAGGGATTTTCTCAAAAGAGGCAAAAACAGAATTACTCCCGAGAGATTTGAAGTGCTGGATGCCGCTATTGACCACGATGGACATTTTGGTGCAGATGATCTTTATATTAAGATGAAAAATGCGAACTCAAGAGTTTCAAGAGCAACGGTTTATAATACTCTTGAACTTCTGGCACAATGTGAGCTTATCACCAAAAGAAATTTCGGCGATCATATCAATCGGTATGAAAGCAGTTATAAAAAACAAACTCACGACCATCTTATTTGCATAGACTGTGGCAAGATCATTGAATTTTCAGATGCAAAATTTAAAAAATTACCAGCATCAATCAGTGACGAATTGGGTTTTATTTTCGATAGCTATTCTTTCAATATTTTTGCCCGATGTAAAGACAAGACACAATGTGAAAAGAACAAATAGATTTTAAGTAGAATTTTATCCATCCATTTAAAAAGAAAATTATGAAAACAACTAAGTATCCACTTAGCTGGAAGAAAAAAGATTTTTCAATAAAAATATTTTGTTCAATTCCCAACATTGCAACCGGCATTCTCATTAAGGCTTGTGATGCTCTTTTTGTAGTTGATCCCGGCGATGGAATTTTAAGGGATCTAAATAAGGAAATCAAACCGAATGAGATATTAAAAATCTCAGATGTATTTATCACTCACGGACATCACGACCATATCGGTGGTGTATGGTCACTTCTTACTTATATGCGTGTGATGAATAGGAAAATTCCATTAAACATACATTATCCAAAGGGATGTGTTGAAATTGAAACTATTCATGGTGCTTTTCAGAAAGTATATGCAGGCTCTCTTTCCTACAAAATAAATTTAAAAATGATTGATGATAAAAAATCTTTAAGAAGCAAGAATGTAAGTATAAAATCCTTCCCTGTTATACATAAAGAGTATCTTCAGGATGGAATAGCAACAAGACAAGTTCCGGCACTTGGATACAATTTCACTTATAATAAAATGAAGATCTGTTACGGCGGTGATACTGCTTACTGTGAAGAACTCGTAAAGAATGCAAAGAATGCCGATCTTGCAATTATTGAGGCCGGACACGAAAATGAAAAAAATCAAGATGAAATACATATGACAACTTCTGAAGCCAAATCAATCGGTGAAACAGCTAAACAATATTTTCTCGTTCACGTTCCCGAATAGTCTTTTATTAATAAAATTAAGGAAACCATGAAAAACTTTGTTCTATTTACTACATTATTGATAATCTCACTAAGCATGATAATTCTGGCTCAGGTTCAGGATGATCCTTATAAGTTTGAGGGTGAAAAATACTTTAGATATAAAAATGATTTCAGAAAAAGGTAAAAATGCTGAAGCCTACTTTTCATTCGATGATAAAAAATTAATTTACCAATCATCTTTTAATGATATGGATTGTGATCAGGTCTTTACTATGAACATTGATGGATCGGAAAAAAGTCTGGTATCTATCGGAAAAGGAAGAACTACTTGCGCTTATTTTTATCCCGGACACGATAAAATTCACTTTGCATCAACACATCATTATGCTAATGATTGCCTTGCGCCGACGGATAGATCATAAGGTTATGTGTGGAAATTATATGATGAATTCGACATATTTACTGCCAATCCTGATGGAAGTAATATTGTGCAACTTACAAATTCAGGAAAGTGTCTTGTTTTTGCATCAAACAGATTCAATAAAAAAGATGGGAATACAAATATCTTCATTACCTAATGGATAGAAGAAATAAATAAATAAATGAATTAATAATTATGAGATTTATTATGAACAAAATGAAATTATTTACTTTATTATACGTATTAGCTTACGTCAGCTTATCATTTCCTCAAGCTCCTCTTAATAGTGAAATAACCACTGAGGAAATCCAATATCATATCAACTTTCTCGCCTCTGGTGAACTTGAAGGAAGAATGACCGGGACGGAGAATCTTTTCAATGCTGCCGAATATATTAAAACTGAATTTGAGAGATACGGTCTTAAACCTTTCTTTAATGGAAACTATTTTCAGGAATACTCTTTTATAGCAGGAATTGAATTGGGCGAACAACTTTACTTAAAACTTCATTGGAATGAAGGTTCTTCCGATCTAATAATCAAAGAAGATTTTATACCACTTTCATTTTCTGATAATTTATCAATCTCAGGAAATCTTGTTTTTGCTGGTTACGGTATTTCTGCTGATGAAATTAACTATAATGATTATGAAAATATTGATGTGAAGGATAAGATAGTAGTAGTGTTAAGAAATCATCCGGATAGGAAAAATCCGCACTCTCAGTTTGACAAATATTCGTCATTAAGATTTAAAACATCCAATGCCCGCGATAAAGGTGCTGCAGGAATTATTATTATTAATGATTATGAAAAAGATACTGATGAGCTAGTTGAATTTAAATATGATAATGCTTCTGCTATTACAGGTTTAATTGCTGTTAATATTAAACGAAATTTTATCGAAACTATTTTTCAGAATAATGGTAAAGACTTAATGAGTATTGCTGATCAAATTGACAGCTCTCTCACGCCAAATTCTTTTGAAATTAAAAATGCTTCAATGGAAACAGATATTGAAGTAAAAAGAATCGAAAAGACAAGCTGGAATGTTGGCGCATATATTCCTGGTACTGATGTTAATTATTCAAATGAATATCTAGTAATAGGTGCACACTTCGATCATCTTGGCTGGGGTGAACATAACTCACTTTATATGGGCAATGAACCTATGATTCATTACGGAGCTGATGACAATGCTTCAGGTACAACGGGATTGCTTGAACTAGCTGAAAAATTTATGTCGGTTAAAGATCAGTTAAGACGAAATGTTGTATTTACAGCTTTTTCAGGAGAAGAAATTGGATTGTTAGGTTCTGGTTATTTAGTAAATAATTTTCCTGTTCCTATAAATGAAGTTGTTACTATGATAAATATGGATATGATTGGAAGGCTAAACGAAAATAATGATCTTATTGTTTATGGAACAGGAACTTCCACCAACTGGAAAGATATTCTGAACGAAAAAAACAATAATAATTTTAATTTAACTTTTAATGATGAAGGTTTTGGACCGAGTGATCATGCATCTTTTTATGGAAAACAAATTCCGGTACTTTTTTTCTTTACCGGTACACACACTGACTATCATAAACCATCCGATACTGCGGATAAAATAAATGCAGAAGGTGAGGAAAAAGTCCTGCACTTTGTTTATGATATTGCTGAAGAAATCTTACAAGCTGAAGCAAAACCAAATTACCTTGCGGTTGAAAGAAAAGACCGTGGCAGAATGACAACTTCAAGAGTTTGGGTTGGAACCGTGCCCGATTTTGCAGGAGAAGTTGACGGTTATAAATTGGGCGGAGTTACCGAAGGCAGTCCTGCCGATAAAGCCGGATTAAAGGCGGGCGATATCATCACTTCATTTGGCGGAAAGAAAATTTCTAATATATATGATTTTACTTATGCAATTGGAAGTTTTGTGCCCGGCGATAAAGTTGAAGTAATTGTATTGCGCGGTGAGGAAGAGTTGAAATTTGAAATTGAACTTGCTTCAAGGTAAAGAATTTGTGAGGCTGTCTTAATAAGGGCAGCCTTTTTTATTGGATTTATTATGGAAATTTTTCAAAAAGAGTTTTATTTAAAACCCAGACCAAAGGGATTTCATTTAATCACAAATGAAATAACACAGGAAATTCCCGAGTTAAAAAAATTTTCTTCCGGTATAGCTAATATTTTTATCAAGCACACTTCAGCTTCATTAACAATTAATGAAAATGCTGATCCCGATGTTCGAACAGATATGAAATCATATTTTGAGAAGTTAGTCCCTGAAAATCTTTCTTACTTCGAGCATACATCAGAAGGACCCGATGATATGCCTGCTCATATAAAATCTTCCATTCTGGACAGCAACGTTAATGTTCCAATCACCAACGGCAATTTTAATCTCGGTATCTGGCAAGGAATTTATCTTTGCGAACACCGAAACAATGCTGGTAAAAGAAAAGTTATTATTACAATTATCGGGAATAAAAATCAGTAATAGAACCTAAATCCTACTCTTGCCATCAATCCGCTCATATCATACGATCTTTCAAAAACTCTTGCCGGATATAATTCTGTACTTTCAACTTCATACGTGATACCAGGATTAGAGTTATGATAGGAAATTTCAGTAAAAACTTCAGATCTAGCACCTACACCAATTGATGCTCCTAAACCAAGTCTCCAATTAAAATCGAATGCGGCTTCAAATTCATCTTCTTCCGGATTTAGAAAATTCCTGTAGTTAATTAGCAAAACTTCTGCACCAATTCCTCCCGTAAGATAAAATTGTGTTCTTGGATTAACAGGAAATTTTGCTATAACATTTAGCATAACCGGAAAATCGTGAATATTTGTAGTTGCCCGTAGTTCGTTTAATGTACCTATAGTCCCGGTATAATAATTATCCAGTTCGGTAACTAATCTTTTATCAACATAATTTTTGTGAAACCAATCAAAACTTACATTCCAGCTAAAGTTTCGATCTATAAATTTACCTGCATCAAATCCAATAATAAATCCGCCATCAGTTGCAGATGGATTAAAATAACCAAGCTTTATTGATGATGTTCCCCACTGCGCGGATGCTATGCTGGTAATTAAGAAAGACAAAATCAAAAATGACTTTTTCATATTTGCTCCTTTATTTGACTCCTTCATTTGCCAACAATAATGCCATCGACTTAATCATCTTTAACTTAAATAATTTTCAAACAAATAATGTTGAATGTACTCTGAGAAATACACAAATTATTAGTAAACTATACAAAGTGAATGGAATTCATAAAACTTGATTGTAGGATTGAGGATATTTTACTTCAACTTTCAGTTGAACCTGAACTTTAATAATTATCCATCAATAATTGCAGTATTTAACTCAGTAGAATAAATTTAGAAAGCAAATTTTTAACAAATGGAGAAAGTGTGAAGAAAAAAGTTTTATTTGTTTGTATGGGAAATATCTGTCGTTCCCCCGCCGCTGAAGGTATTATGACTAAGTTAATTAAAGATATGAGATTTGAAAACAAAATAGTAGTTGACTCCGCAGGAACACTTGACTACCATCATGGTGAACCTGCTGATCCAAGAATGAGCAAACATGCTACAAAAAGAGGATATAAATTGACAAGCCGGTCAAGGCAATTCAATCCAGAAAAGGACTTTGATGAATTTGATTATATAGTTACAATGGATAATAATAATTATAAAGACATTCTTTCTTTAGACAGGAATAAAAAGTACAGTCATAAAGTTTATAAAATTGCCGAGTATTTTGTAAATAATAGCTATAACGAAGTACCGGATCCTTATTATGGTATCTCAGAGGGT
Organism: uncultured Ignavibacteriaceae bacterium; assembly: GCA_963804005.1. GTDB lineage: Bacteria > Bacteroidota > Ignavibacteria > Ignavibacteriales > Ignavibacteriaceae > JAGXRK01. Next base: position 96,422 of record CAWDOP010000015.1, read on the forward strand.
TTTGAAATAGTACTTGATCTATTGGAAGAAGGAAGTAAAAATCTTTTTGAAAAAATCAGGAATGAAATTGAATCAGAATCTGATTAAAAATATTGAATCAATCATAAATGATAAAATAACCGTTTCACATTCCGTTTCCGGCGGATGTATCAGTGACTCACAAATACTAAAATGCGCTTCAGGAAAAAAATATTTTTTAAAAGTTAATTACTCACAGCCACCTGATATGTTTATTAAGGAAGCGAACGGTTTGAAAGAGCTAAGAAAAGCTGAAGCAATAAGAATTCCTGAAGTTATGCATGCTGATTCGAATTTTATTTTACTTGAATGTATTGACAGTTCATCACGAACAAAAAATTTCTTTGAGAACTTTGGAAAAAAAATTGCTGATCTACATAGATATAAATCAGATAAGTTTGGTTTAACTGAAAACAATTACATTGGTTCTACCCCGCAAATAAACATTCCGGATCATACTGAGGAGGAAAACTGGATAGAATTTTATTTTAATAAAAGAATTCTCTTTCAATTTAATCTTGCAAAAAAAAACGGCTATGCTGATCCGACACTAACTTCGTTCATAAAAAAACTTGAAGATAAAATTTCTGAGATAATAGAAGGAAGCGAAGAGCTTCCCTGCTTACTTCACGGCGATCTTTGGAGAGGAAATTACATTGTTGATGAAAAAGGTGAAGCCTGTTTGATTGATCCTGCTGTTTACTATGGTCACCGCGAAGCTGATCTCGCAATGACAAAACTATTTGGTGGTTTTTCAAATGAGTTTTATAAATCATATAACGAATCTTATCCTTTATCGGATGGATTTGAATTCAGAGAAAATATTTATAAACTCTACCACGTTATGAACCATTTGAATTTATTTGGAACGGGATACTATAGTCAGACTATCTCAATATTAAAGTATTATCTGAAATAAATCTAAGGAGTTCACTCTCAGACTATGAAAGATATTGAATCACACGATTTGTCTTCTGAAAATCTTCGAAGATTAGCACAGTTTCTCAATTATGAATTATCAGCATCTGTTTTATTCTTTCTCTCATTCTTTAATGCAATTGCTCTCATCATTGCCGGAATAGCTGCAGTAGTATTTGCACCTTATATGATTTACGTTCTGTTTAAAGAAAATAAACGTAGCTGGATAATTATTTTTACTGTACTGATTATATTTCCATTACTTTTTTCACTGATATTATTTAGAGAATACTTCACTATTTTTCTATTAATATCGATGGCAATATTTTACTTCTATTGTTTTATGCTAAGAATTGCTGTTAGTGATTGGGTAAAAGATAGTCAGTGGAAAATTACATTCCTTTTACAAAAAAAGAAAAAATAGAAAGACAGTTAAAATCGGGAGATTCTTTTGAATGATAACTCTGTGCCTGTTCAAAATATTTATTTACAGACACAGAGTAAAAAACTTAGTTAGGATTTTAGTTTATTGGTGACTTTTAACTTCTACTATTTCAACATCAAAAATTAAAGTTGAATTTGGAGGGATAACACCAAGATCACGATCACCATATCCAATCTGCGGAGGAATTACAAATTGTGCTTTACTTCCCTGCCTTAAGAGATCAATACCTTCTTCCCAGCCAGGAATAACTTGTCTCATACCAAGCATTATAGTTAAAGGTTCATCTCTTTCAACAGAACTATCGAACTTTCTTCCGTCATCAAGAAAACCTGAATAATGCACAGAGACAATTTTACCGCTGTCCGCTTCAGGTCCATTACCTTCTTCAATAATTGCGTACTTCAATCCGCTTTTTGTTTCTTTGAATAACTTCGGATCGACATCCCACATTTTTGCTACAATAGCATCTTTCACTTCAAGTACTTCAACAAAAAGTTTTAGAGACGCTTTGGGAGGTATAGGGCCCATGCCCTGATCTCCGTATGCCAATTCAGATGGAATTATTATAGTACGCTTTCCGCCACTTTTCATACCAACGAAACCTTCATCACTCCCTTTTACAAATTGTTTTGATCCCACGACATATTTTAAAGTCTGATTGGTTTCATAAGATGAGGCGATTCTAAAAGAATTTTTAGTAGAATCATTTTGCCAATCGCCGTAAATATTTGCTGAATCACTGAGAGTCCATGCAATAAAATGAATAACAACAAGATCACCATCTTTTACTTCACGACCTTCGCCAACTATATCATCAACATAACTTAAGCCGCTATCGGTTTTAATAACATCAGGATCACTTGAGCAAGCTGACACAAATAGCAGTATTAAAACTACACTAAGAATTTTTTTCATTATTTTTCCTTTTTTTTGACGGGCAAATATATCCATTATGTAGGTTAAAAAACAAAACTAAATTTATTATGACTTGTTTTTTCTGCCCAGAGCAGACTCGTAAGAGAATTCAAAATAAGAGGCTGGTCATGGGGCGGTGACTGGCGCAGCGTAAAAGATTATCAGCATTTTGAAAAGAAGATTGGGAAAAAATAGTTTTACAATTTTTTATTACTAAAAAATAATTCCAAAAATCTCCACACTCTTTTCGCCCATGCGCTTTCAGTATGAACTGCATTTTCATCTTTGTACCAAAAATAATCTTCATCAATTTTATATCCCTTTTCATCAAGAACTTTTATCATTTCATCAATGCCCGGCTGAAGTCGTTCTTCAAGATCAATTCCACCATTATCAATGTAAAATAAAATTGGTTTCTTAGGACCAATATAACCGTTTACCGTTTTGACATAATTCAATTCATTGTAAATAAATGCCGGGGAAAGGCATGCAGCTTTAGAAAAAATATCGGGATATTCCCATGCAAGCATAAAAGAAATCAAGCCGCCCATTGATGAACCGCCAACAGTAGTGAATTCTGGTTCGGGTTTAGTTCTATAATTATTATCAACAAATGGTTTCAATTTGTGGGCTATAAAATCCATATACCTATAACCGGTATCATTCGGTGAATATTCACTTCTTCTATTAAACGTGTTATAAATTCCAACAATAATTATCTCATTAATCGCATCGGCTTTTATTAAACTGTCTGCTGTTTCATCAAGCTGCCAATCAACGTTAAACGAAGACGTTGCAGGATCCAATATATTTTGACCATCGTGCATATAAAGCACGGAATAACATTTGTAAATTAGTGAATCGTAGGACGGTGACAGCCAAATGATAATATCTCTCGGCTCAAGTCCTTCTGATTCAAAATTCCTTGCGTACTCAACTGTTCCTGTAATCTGTCCTGATAAAGTTGTTTCAATCTGATCTTTCCACTTTCTGATAGAATAATTGATGGATGTATCATTAAGCACTCTTAAAATATTATTTTTGGGAATTGTCCCATCTTCATTTACTGCCTCTTTTAACCACGTACCTTTTGTAAATTTAAACTCAAGGTCGGTTCCTATTACAAATGAAAATGTTTTTGTCCACAAAGAATCATTTATCTGCTCAAGAGATACTAATGATGGATTCCAGTTACCCAACTGTAAATCGTTACCTGTTATGTAAACAATCTCATTTTCCATAACTTCGCTGGCAATTATATTTATATTGACAACTACCAGATCCTGTGCAAAAAATTGTGCGGAAAGAAAAAAGACTAAACTGATAATGATTGTTTTCATAATATTAATTTGAAATTATTATAACATACTATGATAGATTTTCAAAATTATTTATAGATAAATATAGTAAATTTAGAATGTTATTTTAGTAATTATATGAAACTATCAATTAATAAAATATTAATATTTCTTTTTTCTATAGTCCTAATCACTTCTTGTGTAGAAAGGGATTATTTTATTGATGATGGAACTGGACCTCCTATTTCAGGACTTTTTACAGAAATCAGCGGATCAATTTCAGGTGTATTAGTAAGAGCAGAATCACCCTATCTCATCAAAGATGATATTATTGTTGATACATCAATGTCATTGACAATTGAGGCAGGAGTAGAGCTTTATTTTGAGGAAGGGAAATCTCTTATTGTTAAAGGAGAATTGGAAGCTATCGGTCAAATATATTACAGGATATATTTTCTTCCATACAGAATTAACTGGGCCGGAATAAAGATCTTAAATGCAGATTCACAAACCTTGTTTCACTTCTGCACTTTCGTCGAAATATATTCTCCTGACCCTGATTCTGTTGGTTCAATTTCGATAGTTGAATCAAATTCCAATTTTCGAAATTGCTACTTCGAAAATAATACAGCATACTCTGGAGGAGCTATAGCGGTATTTAACAGTACTTTAGATGTTAGGAATGTAATATTCAACATGAATCAGGCATTAAATTCAGGTGCTGCCATCTATTCACAAAATTCAGATATTGTTTTGATTAACAACGTTTTTAATAAAAATAAATCTGTGAATCCCGGTGGTGCAGTTACAGTTCTTTTACCGCATTTAACCGAAATCCAAAATAATATTTTTTTCGAAAACGCTGCACATGATAGATTATCGCATTTATTGTATTCATCCTCGGATTCTTCAAATTATATTGAGCAATACAATTATATTGCATTGGAAAATATGGACCCTTATTTCATTTCAGAATATAATTTTGGATTGATATATGCCTCGCCCTGCAAAAATGCCGGTAATCCTGATGAAGAATTCAATGATGTTAACGGAACCAGGAATGACCAGGGAGCTTACGGTGGTCCTTATGGATATTGGTAGAAAGAATTTTTATGGAAATTAAATTTGACAATTATAAAATACGCAGCTACGAGAAAAATGATAAAGATGCTCTAATTAAGTACGGAAACAACTATAATGTTTTTAAGAATCTAAAAGATACTTTTCCGCATCCATACACAGAAGATGATGCAGTCGTATGGTTGACAAGTTGTGCTGCTCAAAATCCTGAAACCTGTTTTGCAATTGCAAATGAAAATGAATTAATTGGCAGTATTGGTTTCCATTTAAGAGAAGATGTTTTTAAACATAATGCTGAAATTGGCTACTGGCTGGGAGAACCATTTTGGGGCAAGCATATAGTAAGCAGAGCTCTTAGAGAAATGACAAAATACATTTTTAATAATTTTAGAATAAACAGAATTTATGCAAGTGCATTCGGAGGCAATCCTGCTTCAATTAGAGTCCTTGAAAAATGTGGATATAAACTGGAGGGATTAATGCGCAAAGCAGTATTAAAGGAAGAAACTTATTTAGATCAATATGTTTTTGCATTACTAAAAGAGGATTTCATAAAATTATATGGATAAAGAAAATCTGCTAAGGAATTTATTTAAGAAGCATTATCGCAAAGAAGCTATCAATTATGACCCTCTTCCTCCTTCCGGATCTTACAGAGAATATTACAGGCTTAGAAATAATGCGGTTTCAGCAATTGGAGTTTACAACAAAGACCGCAAAGAAAATGATGCTTTCATATCTTTTACGAAACAATTTATTGCTAACAAATTAAATGTTCCTCAACTTTATGAAGAGCAGCTTGATGCAGATGTTTATTTGCTTGAAGATCTTGGCGATGAAACGCTATACAGTAAAATTGTTAAATTAAGAAGTGAAGATGACCATGATGATCAAATAATTGACTTATATAAAAATGTTCTTACAGAACTACCAAAGTTCCAGGTTGATGCAGCAAAAGATTTTAATTACACTCATTGTTATCCAAGAAAAGAATTTGACCGGCAATCGATGTTATGGGATTTGAGTTACTTCAAATATTATTTTCTTAAGCTTGCAAAAATTTCCTTCAACGAACAATTGATTGAAGATGACTTTCATAACTTTACAGATTTTTTACTTTCTGCCGACTCAAAATATTTTCTTTACAGAGATTACCAATCACGTAATATTATGCTGAAAGATGGTAAATCGTATTTTATCGATTATCAGGGCGGTAGAAAAGGTCCGCTGCAGTATGATGTAGCATCTCTTCTTTTTGACGCTAAGGCTGAACTTACTTTTGAAATGAGAACCGAGCTGCTTGAATTTTATATATTACTTATAAAAGATAAATACGGAATTGATAAGTATAGTTTTATAGAGTATTACAAACCATTCATTCTTATAAGAATTCTTCAGGCAATGGGAGCATACGGATTTAGAGGATTTTATGAACGAAAATCTCATTTTCTAAAAAGTATTCCTCCGGCATTAAAGAATATGGAATGGCTGCTTAACAATTGGGATACTTCATTAAAGCTGCCTCATTTATTCAAATGTCTTGAACAGATGATAAATTCTGATGAATTACGAAAGCATGATTATCCGCTTCTTCATGAAAGCGACCTAACTGTCAGTATCAAAAGTTTTTCATACAAGAATCAAATTCCTAAGGATAATTCGGGTAATGGCGGCGGATTTGTTTTTGATTGCCGCGCAATTCACAATCCGGGAAGGTATGTACAATACAAACATCAAACAGGAAGAGATGAAGATGTAATCGATTTTCTAAAGAAAGAAAGTGATATAGATAAGTTTTTAGAGAATGTTTTTCAGTTAGTTGATTCATCTGTTGAGAATTATATAACAAGAGGATTTACAGATTTAATGGTTAGTTTCGGATGCACCGGTGGTCAGCATCGATCTGTTTACTGCGCCGAAGAGTTAGCGAAACATCTTCAGGATAAATATAAAATAAAAGTTCAGTTAGTACACACAGAGCTTGGTAAGGAATGAAGCAATGAACGCAATGATCCTCGCCGCAGGAATGGGGACAAGGCTTAGACCTTTAACCGACGATAAACCAAAAGCTCTTGTTGAAGTAGGCGGTAAAACTCTTCTTGAAATATCTATAAGAAAACTTCTCAACCACGGATTTGAAGACATTATTATAAATGTTCACCATTTCGGTGAAATGATTATTTCTTACTTAAAAGAAAAAAATAATTTCGGTGCGAATGTTACAATTTCTGATGAAAGAAAGTTACTTTTAGATACAGGTGGCGGTTTAAAACAAATTGCAAAACTTATTGATAATGATAAGCCAATACTGGTCTATAATGTTGATATAATTACAGATCTTAATTTAATGGAACTCTACAAACATCACTCAGAATCCGCTAATCTTGCGACACTTGCAGTCCGGAAAAGAAAAACAAATCGCTACCTTCTTTTTGACAAAGGAAATGTACTTTGCGGATGGATAAATAAAACTACTAAGGAAGAAAAAATTGTTAGAGATTATTTTAACAAATTATATGAGTATGCTTTCAGCGGGATACAGGTTATCAACCCTGCTATTTTTAATTTAATGCCAAGAGCAAATAAATTTTCAATTATTGATTTGTATTTAAAACTTGCACCAAAATTTTTGATAGAAGGATATGATCACACGATTTCAACATGGGTTGATGTTGGTAAATTAGAAAATTTGAAAGCAGCAGAAAAACTTCTAACAAAGATTAAAAATAACGATCTAGCTTAAACTTCTCACCAAGATATAATTTTTTCACTTCTTCATCTTCAGCAAGCGAATTAGCATCTCCTTGTTTAAAAATCTTTCCGTCAATAAGAATGTATGCATTATCAACAATACTTAAAGTTTCGTGAACGTTATGATCTGTGATCAGAACGCCGATTCCCCTGTTCTTTAGGTTAGCAACAATAACCATAATATCTTCAACTGCAATTGGATCAACTCCTGCAAAAGGTTCATCAAGCAAAATGAAACTCGGATCGGTTGCAAGTGCTCGAGCAATTTCTGTCCTTCTTCTCTCTCCACCGCTTAACTGAAACCCCATACTTTTTCTAATGTACGTAATAGATAATTCTTCAAGAAGTTCGTCACATTTTTCTTTTCGCTGTTTGGCATCAAGTTTTGTCATTTCAAGAACAGCAAATAAATTATCTTCTACTGATAAACGTCTGAAAATTGATGCTTCCTGCGGTAAATAACCAATTCCCATTCTTGCACGTTTATACATCGGTACGGATGTAATTTCTTCATCATCAAGAAAAACTTTTCCGGATTCAGGCTTTATCATTCCGGTTATCATATAAAATGTTGTAGTTTTACCTGCACCATTTGGACCAAGCAATCCAACAATTTCACCTTTAGAAACTTTTACAGTTGCTTTATCAACAACTGCTCTTCTCTTATAAACTTTTACAAGATCTTCACTGCGTAGTGTTGTCGCCATTTTCGATTTTCTCTTCTGTTACATTATCAAATGAAATTATTGATCTCAAGAGATCTGCTTTAAACGGTCTGTTTTCTATAAAATTAAATCGCGGAAGCATAAATGAACGCTCATTGCCAATTACCTGCGGTTCGGGATAATATTCACTTACAGGTTGTCCATATAATCTTACTTCACTTACCTGGTTTTCCTCAAAGTAAACTACAGCAGAGTGCGAGTTTGATTTTGTCAATCCGTTTGCTTCATCTTCTTCAAATAAATTATAAATACTGTATACTGTTCCGTAAAATTCACTTCGATTTATTTTATTATCAACAAAGTAAATCAATACCCTGCTGCCAGATGATTGATCAAATCTTTGCTGATAGTTTTCGTTTTGTGAGAGTAAAAACGCATTACCCTCTACTTCAAGCATTATGATTTTATTTTCTTCAAGATGAATAATAATCGAATCTCCAGTTAACTGCGACGTTTCATACCACAGAACCGGCTGACGTGCTTCAGGATTAATTTTACTTGTTATAATTTTATCTTCACTTCTGAGGTAAATAGTTTTATCGTTATCAGAGGCAAATTCCCCGCGAATGATTTTTACTGAATCAGTTGCGATAAAAATATTGGAAGTATCACGGAAAGATTCCATTGTTAATGAATTGATAAGCATTGTATCGATAGTAATCACTTCAACAGAATCTTCATCCATATTAATTGATGAATCAATTTGCATTAAAACCGGATCAAGTTTTATTAAAGTATATTTGCGTTTCCTGTAATCTTCTAGATGTCCGCCAAATATTGAAGTATTATTTTTAATATTAGTAATCTTAACATTACTATTAGCATATGTCATTTCGGTATTTCTGAAATGCTCAAGAGAATCTGCTTCTATTATATTTTCAGCATCAACAATTTTTACATTTGCAACTGCAACAGCGTAATCATGTTGTTTATAATAAGTAAGTTCATCAGACGTTAAAGTAGTTGTAGTATCGTAAAGTGTTACATTCGACTGAAAGAAAGCTCTGTCTTCATTGAAAAAATATTGTCCGCTGTCGGCAGTTAAAATAACCTTTCTGTCATCAAGCATAACACCGTCTGTACTTCTGGACATTTTCTGGTTTCCGTAGTAAAAACCTTTTTCTGTTTTGATTATAAGTGTATCCTGTGTAGCAATGACATTTCCAATAAGTTCTGCATTATTACGTCCCAAATATTGAATAGCTTTATTACATGTTATGCGAACATTACCCTGAGTTAAAACAACATTTCCATAAACCTCACGAATTGATTCGCCTTCAATAAATTTTCCTACAAGGCTGTCACCCCTGACAACAATTATTTCTGTTTCAGTCTGCGCGAACAAACAAAAAGAGAACAACAATATTAAGATTAATGAATAAATAAATTTCATTTCACATTTCGTCGTTGCTTGTAACAAAGGTTATTCTGTAAATAACATAATTACGAAGGGACTGATCGGATTCAAATCCATAACCTTCAATTTTTTCTTTTGGTGTTATAATTCTCACAAATTTATCGGACACAATTTTCTTATCAACATTCCGCCACATTAATTCATCGGTAATTAGAGTTACGCTGTCACTGACAGCAACAACACTGTCAATTGCCCAAAGATTATTTGTTCTGTCATCCACTCTACCGCGTAATGAATTTAAAGTTGTAGTTTTAATTTCTTTCTCGTCAAAAAAATCAATTTTTATTTTATCATCAAGTAAGGTTTCTTTTGCTTCTTCAAATACTCTTAAATGACCTGCATTCATTATAGCTTTAATTTTTCCTGAATCAGAAAAAGTTATTACTGAATTCCAGCTTTCCTGCGCAGGAAGCTCTTCTACTTTGATGGATTTATCAATTGCAGGTTTAACACGCTCACTTGTACAATGAGTCAGTAGAATTAATGACAATAGTGACAAGATAATTTTCATCTACTTTGTAAACCCAAGTTTATTAAGTCATGAAGGTGGATTATTCCTATCGGTTTATTTTCATTGTTGGTAATGATCAAGCTTGTGATTTTAAAATTTTCCATCTGCTGGAGAGCAAATGAGGCAAGATATTCATCTTTCATTACTTTAGGATTTTTCGTCATGACTTCCTTTGCTATAAGATCTTTAATATCCATAGTTTTTTCAAGGAGTCTTCTCAAATCACCATCAGTAATAATTCCGGTTAAAATTGCTTTTTCATTAACTACTGCCGTTACGCCTAACCGTTTAGAAGTTATTTCAAAAATTACGTCCTTCAAAGGAGTATCTTCATATACAATTGGAATTTTTTCTCCGGTTATCATAATCTCTTTTATCTTCAGCGATAACCTTTTACCAAGACTTCCGCCGGGATGTAGAAAAGCGAAATCCTCAGGAGTGAAACCGCGTTTTTCCAAAAGTGCAACTGAAAGAGCATCACCCATTACAAGTGTTGCAGTTGTTGATGAAGTGGGAGCAAGGTCATAAGGACAAGCTTCTTCTTTCACACTAATATTCAGAAAAATATCACAAGATTTCGCAAGATTTGAGTTAGGATTGCCACAAATTGCTATGATAGTTACATTTAGTCTTTTAAACATCGGGAGCAAGTTGGAAATTTCTTCAGTCTCTCCGCTCTTTGATATGAGAATAACAACGTCTTCCTTCCGAACCATTCCAAGATCACCGTGCAGTGCATCTGTCGGATGAAGATAAATCGCCGCAGTTCCGGTTGAGTTTAGAGTTGCAACAATTTTACGTGCAATAATACCAGACTTTCCCATCCCGGTTAGAACAACTCTTCCCTTCGATGCAAGAATAGTTTCCACAGCTTTAACAAACTCTTCATTTATACTATTTTCCAGTCCGGCAACTGCTTCAGCTTCAATCCGAACAACCTGTTTCCCTTTTTTTATAATATCTGATGAATTCAAATTTTATCCTCGTGAAAATATTTTAAGAAATGATTTCTTTTTTTCGGTGTGATCAAATCTTTTGAATTAATTTTAATTTTAAATTTTGTCATAAATTTATTGTATTGATAAAATGCATGTTTAAGATCATTCATCAATACTTAGTTCTTTTAACTATTTGATCAATTTCTTTAACAATAAATAACAGATTTTTTAGTTCACTTATACTTAACTGACTTGCTGCATCACTTTTTGCTTCATGCGGATTTGGATGCACTTCAAGAAACAACGCATCAATACCAACTGCAACAGCTGCCTTGGCAAGTGGCTTAATAAATTTAGGTTCTCCTCCGCTTGTATTTTCTTTGCTAGGTAACTGAACAGCATGGGTTGCATCCATTACCACAGGATAGCCGGTTTCTTTCATAATTACTAATGATCGCATATCAACCACGAGATTATGATAACCGAATGTAGTCCCTCTTTCTGTTAATAAAATACTGTTATTTCCTGTTAATGAAACTTTTTCGGCAACGTGTTTCATATCTTCAGGAGCGAGAAACTGACCTTTCTTTATGTTCACACATTTACCGCTTTTGCCAGCGGCTATCAGTAATTCGGTTTGACGTGATAGAAAAGCAGGTATCTGGAGAACATCTGCAGCATCACCAATTTTCTCAATATCTTCAGGAGAATGAATATCAGTTAAAACCGGAATTGAAAATTCTGATTTAACTTTACTTAGAATTTTTATTGCTTCCTTCTCAGCAATTCCGGAAAAAGAATTGATGCTTGTGCGGTTAGCTTTTCTTATACTTGATTTAAAGATATATGGAACCTTTAATTCTTCAGTTATTCTTTTAATCTGCTCTGCGGTCTCGAAAATCATTTTTTCATTTTCGATAACACAAGGACCAGCGATTAAAACAATCGGATTACCCCCACCTATTTTTATGTTTTTTACTTTAACAATCATTTATTACTCAGTTTTACTTTGAACCGTCGTAAATATAAAAAATTAAAATCTTAATGAATATACGTATTATCACGATTTTAGTAACGAAAAAGACTGAAATGATATTGAAAATCATTAATAAAAGACCTTGAGTTTATTTAGAACTTTTTAAACTAAGTATATTTTGTTACAATTATTATTATTTTGAATTAGTAAATAATCATGGAAATTACTTTGGCAAACGAAAAACGAATACAGATAATCCGCGCAGCTGATAAGAGATTTGCCAAACACGGATTAAACAAAACCACTCTGGATGAGATTGCCCGCGATTTACGAATCGGTAAAGCGACTTTATATCATTACTTCGAGTCGAAAGAACAACTTTTTTATCAAACAATTTCCTGGGAAGTTGAACAGTACCTACAAACAATTCAGGCTACACTCGAAAACAAGGAAATTCCTATTACAACCCGATTGCTTGATTACATATCGCATAAAGAAAACATCAATCAACATTCTAAACTTTTATATGATATGCTAATTAAGGTAATTGAAGGCTATTCCTTAGAAGAAGAAAATAAAATCTTAAATAATCTGTTTCAAAAAGAGGAAGAAATATTAAAATCAGTTCTTGTTGATTTTTATAGTTCCAAAGTTGTGAGTGTTACTCCTGTATTACCAACTTATATCCTGATGTTAAGCTGGGGTCTTGTATTCGGCAACCGTCTTAATAAAACTGCATTCCAGGAAAGAGTAGTTAATTACCGTGAACTTATATTAAAATCTATCGAAAGCATACTGCGTTAGGTTTCTTCGTCTTCAACTTCATCGGCAAATAAATATTTTTCATATTTGTGCTTAATCATCCGTGCTTCAACAATAAAGAATACGTCCTCTGCAATATTAGTACAATGATCAGCTAGTCTTTCGACTTCTCTGGAAATAACTAGTAATGCAACGCCAGCTTCTATATTCTCACAATCTTGCTTCATAATTTCTTTTAATATCTTATGATTATCAGCATTCATATTATCAATAACATCATCTGATGCGATAACTTTTCTTGCAAGCTCAGCATTTGATTCAATAAACGAATCAATTGCATTTTTAAGCATCTCTTTTACAATTGAAAACATTTCTTCAAGTTTTGTATTAGCGTAAAAATCAGGCTTCTTAGTTATGCGTATAATATTTTCTGCTATGTTAGTTGCAATATCTCCGATTCTTTCAAGGTTATTATTGATAGTTAAGGCAGACATAATATAACGAAGGTCCATTGCTACCGGCTGTCCAATTGCAAATATTTTTTGGCATATTTTATCAATCTTTACATCATATTTATCAACCTTGGTATCGCGTTCAATTACAAGATTAGCAAGATCCATATTATTTTCCTGAACAGCTTTAATGGCAAATTGAACCTGTTCATCAACAAGGCTGCACATTTTTATTACACGCGTTTTTAATTTTTCAAGATGTTCGTCTAATAGTCTTTCCATTTTATCTCCTTTGTTCTCTCTATTCTTTATAATATGTACTGTTCCCATTGTCATTCCCGTGGAGACGGAAATCTATAAAAATTAAAATTTAATGGATTCCCATTTTCGTGGGAATGACAATCAGGTTATAATAAATTTTAAAACAACTTCTTAAATGAAATTCTATTTTATATCAACCAAATCTTCCGCTAATATAATCTTCTGTTTGTTTGATAGAAGGATTAGTAAAGATTTTGGTTGTACGGTCAAACTCAATTAACTCACCAATATAGAAAAATGCAGTCATATCACTAACTCGCGCGGCTTGCTGCATATTATGTGTTACAATAACAATAGTATATTCCTTTTTCAACTCGTGGATCAGCTCTTCAATTTTAGCCGTTGAAATAGGATCGAGTGCACTTGCCGGCTCATCCATTAAAATAATTTCTGGCTTTACTGCTAAAGCTCTCGCAATACACAGTCTTTGCTGCTGTCCGCCTGATAAACTTAAAGCATTTTCATTTAGTCGATCCTTTACCTCATCCCACAAAGCTGCCTGCCCTAGAGTAGTCTCAACAATTTCAGTTAATTTATTTTTTTCATTAATACCATTTATTCGTGGACCATAAACAAGATTTTCATAAATAGTTTTTGGAAAAAGATTTGGTTTCTGAAAAACCATTCCGATATTCTTTCTGAGATTAACCACATCAATATTTTTATCATAAATATTTACGCCATCAACAAATACTTCACCTTCAATCGTCACATTGTCTATTAAATCATTCATCCTGTTTAAGACTCTAATAAAAGTTGATTTTCCACAACCTGACGGCCCGATAAAAGCAGTGACTCTCTTCTCCGGAATGGAAAGTGAAATATTTTTCAATGCCTGTTTAGTACCGTAAAAAAGGCTTAAATTTTTTGTTAAAATTTTTGTTTCTTTCATATCTTTTCCAACTTACTAAAGTTTTCCAATTAATTTTCTGAATCGATATCGAAAAACTATAGCAGTAATATTTAGTAAAAATGTTAAACCAATAAGAACTAATGCTGATCCATATTGAATCGGTAAAGTTTTAGTAGGATTTGCCGACTGAGTAGCCAAAATAAAAATGTGATAAGCAAGGTACATAAACTGTTCAGTGGGATTTATCATCGGGATGCAATAATCTCCAATGCAAAGATCTACAACAGGAAGATTAGGTAAAAAGAATGCTGCACCTAAAAATAATATCGGTGCTGTTTCACCTGCTCCCCTGCTGATTGCCAAAATTGTACCAGTTAAAATTCCGGGTCGTGCCTGAGGAAGAATAACATTCTTAATAGTCTGCCATTTTGTTGCTCCCAATCCATAAGAAGCGTCACGGTGCGTTTTAGGAACTGTATTAAGTGCTTCAAGAGTTGAAACAATTACAATTGGTAACACTAAAATTGATAAAGTAGCTGAAGCCCATAGAAGCGCCGGTTGACCAAAAAGCATTCCGGTTTGAAGAACTTCATCAAGACCTTTACCGACAAACAGAATAAAAAATCCTAATCCAAATAGTCCAAACACTATTGAAGGAACTCCCGCAAGATTGTTTATTGATGTTCTAATAATTCGGGTGAAAAAAGTATCCTTTGCATATTCATTTAAATAAATTGCTGCAAAAACTCCAAGCGGAACAGCAAAAAGAATCATTATAAAAGTTACAGCAATTGTTCCAAATATAGCCGGAAATATTCCGCCTTCGGTCATATTGTTACGCGGTTCATCAAATATAAATTCTAAGCTTATAACGCCAATACCTTCGATAAATATTTTTGTTAAAAGCAGTAACAAAACGGCAATCAGGAACAGAAACATTAATCTCATCAAATTGATGAAGAACGTGCCTGCAAAATCTTTTCTTTTCTTTTTGAGCTCAAGCATAATTAAAAAGTATTTTTCTTACGCATTTTATTGATGATAATTTCTGCTATAAGATTTAAGATAAAAGTTATTGTGAATAAAACCATTCCAATAAAGAATAACGAATAGTAGTGATCGGATCCCTGTGAGACTTCGCCCATCTCCGCTGCAATTGTTGCGGTCATTGTCCTAACCGAGAGGAAAATGTCTGATGTTATATTTGCTGCATTTCCGGCTGCCATCAATACAATCATCGTTTCACCAATCGCTCTGCCGAATCCAAGTATAATACTCGCTGAGACACCGCTGAATGCTGCCGGTAGAATAACTCTGCTTATAGTCTGCCACTTTGTTGCACCCAAACCGTAGGAAGCCATTCTTAAATCATTTGGAATTGAATGCAATGCATCTTCGGTGAGAGAAGCGATAATTGGAATTATAACAAACGATAAACCGATTGCCGCTACAAATGCATTTAAGCGATTATCGGGATTAAGAAGATCGTTAAAAAATGATGCTCCGATAGCCAGCATTATAAATCCAAGCACAACCGTGGGAATTCCTGCAAATAATTCGATTGCGGGTTTTAGAAATTCTTTAAGTTTTGGATTGGCTATCTCAGAAAGATAAATTCCCGTTGCTACACCAAGAATTGTTGAAATAATTGTTGCAGGAATTGCTGTTAATAATGTACCGAGAATTAATGGAACGAGTGAATATCTTGCTTCTTCGGAAGTTGGATACCATTCATAAACACGGTTAGCTGCACCGCTGGCATCTATTCTATCAAAATAAATAAAATCAAGTAAGCCGATATGTTCTAATGAACGAAATCCTTCTTTGAACAAAAAAACAAAAATCAAAATGATAAATACAAGAGCCATTACGCCGTTAGCGGCAAAAAAGAATCTGATGAATCTTTCTTTTATGCGTGTGCTTTTACGGATTCTTTTTGCGTACTTGGAATCAGCCGCTTTTAAGTAAAACTCTTTTTCTTTTTCGTTCATTAAATATGGTTCTGTAGAAATAAATATTTGGCTATAGTCAAAAAATAGTCTTCGTACTGTCAATAACTACTTAGAGAGCTTGTGTGAAAACTCCAAAGCGACAATAAAACTCACCCTAAATCCCTCTCTTAAAAAGAGAGGGACTTTGAATACAGAATTTAATAGCCCCTTCTCTTTGCAAGAGAAGGGGCTGGGGATGAGTTACTTTAATATTCACATAAGATCAAAAAATCGTTACAATAAAAATAAATTAAAAATTATAATACAGCGTTACTCTCCCGGTAACGGATGCATCGAATGATGTTCCGTCAGGAAGTGTTTCATAAGATTCATAAATTATGTTTGGAATAATTGATATATTTTTATCAGCTTTATAATCGATACCAGCCATAAAATAGTTTCTTGAGTCGCCTTTAAATAGTTCATCTATGTTGGGATCAAAATAATCATACCTGACTAAGCCAGCAATACATTCCGAAAACCAATAAGAACCAAATGCTGATATTGCCAGTGCATTTACATTTTTTAATTCAAGATTAGTACTATCACCGGTTAATAAAGCATTCTGATTTATTTGAAATACACTTTCGATCCCAATACTGTATTTATTTTTTTCTCCATAGCCAAAAAACAATGAACCAAGTATTGTATTATGTGCAACTGTTTGACCATTGTTTTGAGGATCTTCAACAGATGCGCGTGATTTATAATCGCCTGTTAATGCTATGGCAAACTTATCAAATGGACTAAAATCCACAGCAGCGTAATATCTCTTGTACTTATCAGTTTCAGCGCTGTTTGCACTGTTATTACCAAACATTAAAGTATAATTAACCTTGTCAGATTCAGAAAGCTTACCACGGAGTGCTATTCCAAAATCACGTGATGAAACAAATCCCCTTAAATCCTGTATAGTTTTTTCAAGCGACCGATAACCCCAATAGCTTTCTGAAATATTAAAAGATGGAGTTGGCTGAATACCAATAATTAAATCAGTGCCCTCAAAAATATTTTTCCATTTAAAAGAAGCATCTTTAACAAAAACCCCTATTTTATCATTCGAAGTATTTGATTTTGAATCTGCTTCAAGTCTGAATCTTGCAGAAAATTTTTCAGAAATAGTCTTATCATAATTTAAGGATGCTCGTCTTAGCAAAAACCCGTTTAAGTCTTTTGTCCCATCAACAGCAGTGTTGTGAAAATTATCAAAATTACCATCTCTTGAAATGTTGTAGAAATAATCTACAAAAAACTGTCCGGATATTTTTCCCCAATCATTTTCTTGAGCAAAACTATTTGAATAAACAATTATAAATAGCGTAATTATCAATAATTTATTTTTCATTTCTATCCTTTAATGTATTATTTAATTCTTAGTTGGTAATGGAATATATTCCATAGTTTTTACAAGATTCTGACCTTCATCAGATAAGATAAATTCTACAAACTCTTTTAACTTTCCTTGCGGTTCACCATTTGTAAAACAGAAAAGATAACGTGAGATTGAATAATCACCACTCCAGATAGCTTCATAATTTACTTTGCCATTTTCAGCAGGTAATAATGCAGGTGAATCTGCATCTTTTTTGATTGGAACAATTTTTACATCTTTTCTCTCGGCAAAATATCCAACACCGCCGTAACCAATACCTTTAACATCTCTTGCAACTGCTTCACCGAGCGCTGCTGTTCCCTGAAGTACTTGAGTTGAAGTTGCAAAATCAATCTGCTTTCCTGATTCATTTTTACCAAGAACGTGTTCTTTGAAAAATTCATATGTTCCGCTGCTGTTCTCTCTTCCATACAGAGTAACTGCCATATCTTTACCGCCAAGCTCTTTCCAGTTTTTGATTTTACCACTGAAAATATCGCTCACTTGTTTTAATGTAAGATTCTTAATTCCATTTTCTGGATGCACAATAACCGCAAGTCCATCAAGAGCAACTTCAATTACATTCGGAGTAATACCTAATTCTGCCGCTTTTTCAAATTCACTCTCTTTTAGCTCACGACTTGAATTCGCAAGATCAGTTGTTCCGTTTAATAGAGCAGCAACTCCGGTTCCGGATCCGCCACCTGTAACCTGAATTGAAACATCCGGAAACTTCTGCATATAAACTTCTGCCCACTTTTGCGATAGGTTTACCATTGTATCTGAACCTTTAAGTGATAAAACTGTCTTTTCAACATCATCCTTTTTCTTACAGCCGGAAATAAAAAGCAGTGATACAACTATCAGTACTGTTAAATTATAAATTCTGTTTTGCATAACATCCTCACCTTGATATAAATAAAATTATTTATTTAATGCTGAGAAAGATAAAAATACAAATGAAAAAGAAAATGAGTTCTATGTTAAATAACTGTTAAGAGTTTTAGGGGATCTTTATAATTCGATGTTTTAATAATCATAATTTTGAGAGTCAACAATTAATAGCGTAAATAATGGTTTAGAATATTCAATTTTATTTGCTATAAAATAGATGCATCCATATTTTTGGGCAAGCAAAAAATGATTTGAGAGATATAATTTATGCCTTCTTTTGAAAATACCTGGCTTCCCTTTCTTTATTTGTACGGAGTAGGCGGTTTCTGTTTTCTTGTCGGAATGATTATCATCCGTAAAAGCGGAGCTTTAAATATGAATTCCAAACGCCACAAGAGATGGTTCAGAATTCTTATTTTCGGATATTTTTACTTCGTATTAATTCACGCTACTTTAATAATCGCAGCATTATATTGGTAAAATATGGGTTTTGAAAAATTTCACAATATCGGTTCATCAACCGATTGGATAGTAATGGTTGTGTACTTCATAGTAATCATGCTTTTCGGAAGTTATTTCGGAAGGTATAACAGAAGCACAAAAGACTTTTTCTTCGGTGGAAGAAGATTTGCCTGGTGGCTGATTGCATTTTCTATTGTAGCAACAGGAGTTGGAAGTCACAGTTTTATCAAATATTCTGCAAAGGGATTTGAGCACGGCTTTTCATCCACAATGACTTATATGAATGATTGGTTTTTCGTTCCCTTCTTTATTTTCGGATGGCTACCGATAATCATTTATACTAAGATAAGATCGATTCCTGAATATTTTGAAAAGAGATTCAGCCCTTCTGCACGATTTCTTGCAACAGTACTTCTTCTTTTCTATATGATCGGATATATCAGTATTGGATTTTTAACTCTTGGCAAAGCGATGATTCCTCTTCTGCCGGAACAATTCGCATTTCTGGGAATGAACTTCCAGATTTCATTGATGGGAATCGTTATTGTAATTGCTATCATCACAGGAATTTATATTACTTTCGGCGGACAGACAGCAGTTATCTTCACTGATCTTTTGCAAGGCTTTATTCTACTCTTTGCCGGCTTCCTCCTATTCTTTATTGGTCTGGCTTATATTGGAGGATTTGATGTTTTCTGGAATCTTCTTCCTACTGAATGGAAACTACCGCTTGCACATTTTAATGAACCATCGAGTTTTAATTTTGTTGGAATTTTCTGGCAGGATGGAATTGCAGGTTCAATCGGATTCCTGTTTATGAATATGGGTCTGATTATGAGATTTATGGCAACAAAAAGTGTTGATGAAGGAAGAAAAGCAGCAACATTCAATATTTTATTTATGCTCCCGCTTTCAGCAATTGTAGTATCTAATGCCGGCTGGCTTGCTAAAGCAATTTCTATAACTTCCCCTGACCTGGTACCTGCTAATACTGATCCTGACCAGGTATTTGTTGTAGTTGCAAATATAATTGCTACTCCGGGTGTGTTTGGATTTATAATGGCTGCATTAACTGCTGCATTAATGTCGACTGTTGATACATTGATTAACGCAACAGCGGCAATTTATATCAACGATATACACAGACCGATAAAAAAATATCTGAAAAGCAGATCTGATGATAAACGCAAAACAGATAAAAGAGAACTGCTATCAGCGAGAATTGCATCAGTTGCAATTACAACTTTAGGTGTGCTTGGTGTTCTTGCGTTCAGAGATTTTCCGACTGTTTATGAGGCACACGGATTTTTCCACTCAACCCTTACTCCCCCGCTTGTGATTGCAATTTTCTTTGGAATTTTTTGGAAGAGGTTTACACCTGCCGGAGTTATGACAACATTCATTGGAGGAATTGGGCTGATGGTCCTTGGTGCAAATTATCCGGGAATATTGATCTCACCATTTGACCATGGAACGCCTATGGATGAAGCGCATCCATATTCCTACATTCGTGCTCTATATAATCTCTTTGTCTGTTTTTCTGTTGGTTATCTGGCAACAATTACAACAGGATTACAAAGAAGCTTTGTGCAATGGATACAAAAGAAGGAAAACCATAAATTTCTTTCAACCGTTCTGGTAGTTAGTAGTGTAGTATTATTTATTGGTGTTGTTTTCAGCTCATCATTTATTGTACTTCATCCTGACTCTTTAGTTGAAATTTTTCTATTCTTATTTGCTACCTTACTAATGAGTGCTTTAGTATCAATTTCAGTTACTTACTTTGTAAAGTATAATCAGGAAAACAATACAGTTGGTCTTACAGTCTGGTCTCTTGCAAAAGCAAAAGAAATGTTTAAGGGCAGTAAGATTAACGACCGTGAAGGTGAAAAAGTAAAACTCAGCTGGAAGCTTAAAGAGGGCTATGAAGATATCGTCTTCTTTTCCAAAAACGATATGAACAAGATGCAGGCTGATATCGGCGATCTTGTTTACATAACTGATGCCCGTAGTTGGTTTGGCGGATTGAAATCAGTTCACTCTGTTTATGGTGAACCGCACGATGAAGATGGAATTGTTTACATCACACAGGAAAATTTTGAACAAGGTCAGTTTGTAGAAGGAAAGAAAGTTATCGCTGAAAAAGAAATGTAACGGATCTTTCATTTTTTCAAAAGTAGGAAGTAAATCAGAAATCTTCCTGCCATTTTAGATGTCTCACTTCATTCGAGATGACAAGTGTCCCTTCCTGTCATTCCGAAAGAATATTCTTTTCTTTGTCATTTCGAAGAAATACAATGACTGAGAAATCTTTGGAGTTGTCTTAAGATTTCTCTCCGACTTGTATGGATCGAAAAGAAATAGCTGCTTTAGATTTCTCCCGTTGGTCGAAATGACAATTACCCTAATGTCATTTCGAAGGATCCCGATTTATCGGGAGACTGAGAAATCTTTGAGATAAAAATATTAGTTTTTAAATATTCATTTCCGCACTCAAATCTTTCCATAGCGGATTCATCGATTCGATAAACTTATTTTTCTTTTCCCGCCTTATAGCCTGATTGACATCTGAATATTGTTCATAATAAACCATTTTATTCAGGTTATATTTTTTTGTAAATCCTTCAATCAATTTGTTTTTATGCTCATAAATTCTACGTTCAATGTTATTAGTCATACCTATATACAAAACTTTATTATTCCAGTTTGTGAGGATATAAATGTAGTAACTATGGATTTTCATTTGAATAAAAATAAATATTTGTCATTTATATTAAAATGATGATGACTCAAGATTTCTCCCGTTGGTCGAAATGACAAAACCCGTACCGTCATTTCGAAGGATCGCGATTTATCGGGAGACTGAAAAATCTCTAAGATCATTTCAGGATTTCTCCCGTTTGTCGGGATGACAATTCATATACAAAAATTTAATTAGGAAATGATTTTTCTCCCTCCTAAGTTTACCGCCGGAAAGGAATTTAATTCTTTAAAAAACATTTATGCCACCATTTGAGCACACCTGGTTACCCTACATTTACCTCTACGGTGTGGGAGGTTTATTCTTCATCATCGGAATGATCACCATTAAAAAAAGCGGCGGAATTGATCTTACTAAAAAACGTCACCGCTTCTGGTGGAAGGTTCTGATATTCGGAATGATTTACTTTATGATCCTCCATGCAATTTTAATTATAGCTGCGCTTTACTTTTAACCAATCTAACTACAATATAAAATGGACATTCATCATAGTCTTGGTACTTCAACCGACTGGATAGTTATGGTTGTGTACTTTATTGCAATAATGGCTTTCGGATCTTACTTCAGTAAGTATA
This sequence comes from uncultured Ignavibacteriaceae bacterium, assembly GCA_963804005.1. Lineage (GTDB taxonomy): Bacteria > Bacteroidota > Ignavibacteria > Ignavibacteriales > Ignavibacteriaceae > JAGXRK01. The sequence goes on from CAWDOP010000015.1 coordinate 118,857, forward strand.
ACCGTACAACAACCGACTTCTTTTTCGGCGGTAGAAGATTTGCATGGTGGCTTATTGCAATGAGCATTGTAGCTACAGGAGTCGGCAGTCATAGTTTCATAAAATATTCTGCAAAAGGATTTACAGACGGTTTTGCATCTACTATGACGTACATGAACGATTGGTTCTTTCTTCCGTTTTTTATTTTCGGATGGCTGCCAATAATTGTTTATACAAGAATAAGATCTATTCCGGAATATTTCGAAAAAAGATTTTCACCCATAACAAGATTTCTTGCAACACTTCTTTTACTGCTTTATATGATCGGCTATGTTGGAATTGGATTTCTAACTATGGGCAAAGCAATTCTTCCTTTGCTTCCTCCGGGCTTTGATATTTTAGGCATTCACTTCAATATAACTTTAATGGGATTGGTAATAGTTATTGCTTTCATTGTTGGTATTTACATTACTTACGGCGGACAAACTGCTGTTATCTTTACCGATCTTGCTCAGGGTTTCATTCTAATCTTTGCTGGCTTTTTGGTTTTCTTTCTTGGTTTAGCTTACATAGGCGGATTTGGTTTATTCTGGGATCTGCTGCCCACAACGTGGAAATTACCGCTTGCAAATTTTAACAATCCGCCCGGATTTAATTTTGTTGGTATTTTCTGGCAGGATGGTATTGCGGGTTCTGTTGGATTTTTATTTATGAACATGGGATTGGTAATGCGTTTTATGGCATGCAAAAGCGTTGATGAAGGACGCAAGGCTGCAACATTTAATATTTTATTTATGCTTCCAATCTCTGCAATAGTTGTTGGTAATGCCGGATGGATAGCAAAAGCAATTTCTGTTATGAATCCATCTATTGTTCCGCCGGATACAAATCCCGATGAAATATTTGTTGTGGTAGCAAATGTAATATCACATCCCGGTGTTTTTGGATTTATAATGGCTGCATTAACAGCGGCGTTGATGTCAACTGTAGATACTTTACTCAACGCAACCGCTGCAGTTTATATAAATGATGTTCATCGCCCTGCAAAAAAATGGCTAAGCAAAAAAGTACAATCGTGGAAGGAAGAAGATAAACAGGAATTGAACTCTGCCCGAATTGCTACTGTTATTTTTACTGTGGCGGGAGTTCTTGCGGTAATTCCGTTCAGCGCATTTCCAACGGTGTATGAAGCACACGGATATTTTCACTCAACATTAACTCCACCTCTTGTAGTTGCAATATTTCTTGGCGTATTCTGGAAGAAATTTACCAACGCATCTGTAATTGCAACATTTGTAGTTGGTGTTGCATTGATGGTGCTTGGAATGTATTATCCACAACCGCTAATACAAATATTTGATCACGGAACTGATTTCGATCCGGCACATCCGTACATATATATTGGTGCGTTGTATAATTTATTTGTTTGCGTACTGGTTGGTGTTCTTACTACTGTTACAAGAACGCAGCAAGTAAAGATAATTGATGTGATAAAGAAAAATCCAAATCAAAAAACAATAATGACTGTTATCACTTTTACTGCTGCAGTAATTTTTGCATTGGTAATTTTTAATGCTGCTTCCCTGCCGGTTCTTTTAGTTTTAACTTTTGTTATGCTGGTTCTGGTTGTAATCTCATCAAACTATTATTCTAAATATTCTGAAGGTATGCATACTGAAGGTTTAACCGTTTGGGATATTGCAAAAGCCAAACAAATGTTTAAAGGCAGTAAAGTCAATGAGCGTGATGGTGAAGTAACAAAGGTCCACTGGAAATTAAAAGACTCACCTGATGACCTGATGTATTTTTCAAATAACGATATGGCAAAGATGTCTGCAGAAGTTGGTGATCTTGTTTACATATCCGATGCAAGAAAAATATTCGGCGGATTAAAATCTGTACACGCTGTTTATGGCGAGCCACACGATGAAGATGGAATTGTTTACATTACCCAGGAACATCTTGACCAGGGACAGTTTGTTAAAGGAAAAATACTTACAGCAGAAAAAGAAATGTGATAATAATTAGGAATACAGATGATTGATTGATTGGATGATTGATTGGATGAATGATTGGATGAATGATTTGATGATTGATTGAATGGATGCTCAGTACCTGATTCTAATATACAACTTACTCATCTAACTCCATAAATTGAACATTTAGCATTGAGCATTCAACATTGATCATTGAGCATTGAGCATTCAACATTGATCATTGAGCATTAATTTACTCCAACCCTCAACCATTGTTATATGGTAAATTAAATAAAACCTTTCCGTGGCTTGTAGATTTAAAGTCAATTTCTTAGTTTCAGGTGAGCAATTAAGGGAGTTAGTTGTTGGCGAGTGGTATTACAAATATTACTTATCAAAAAATCTCCTTAAGGGGGAATGATAACAAACCTAAGTTTACAGATCCTTTAAGAGCATTCCTGCACCTAAACTACTGCAACAAAGAAAACGAAAAACTTTTTAGATTGAATTGTATAAGATTATAGATATGCATAACCTAATTTTAAATAGTGTGATTTTGAGAAGTTTTCTGAATAACTGGAATGTAGATACCTGTCCGCCATTTGGCGGATATACATTCTTTAAGCAATTTACCGTGCAGCATAAGTAATAGTTAGAGATAAAAGAAAGGAAAATATGATGAAAAAGAGATCAATCCTGTTTATTGCCAGTATGCTTTTATCTGCTTGCTTCACAATTGGGATGGCTCAAGACGATATAATTCTTGATGCAGAATATTCTCCGCCTTCAGGAGAATCAAAAAACGTCGCTATTATGTTTTTAGGAGGATCTGATGGAGGTATGCCAAATAATAATGTTGAAAAATATACTGCAAAAGGATATCCCTGTTTCAAGGTCGGTTATTTCGGCACTGAGCATACCCCCGGTCATCTGGAAATGATTCCTCTCGAATATTTTGAAAAAGCGATTAAGAGCTTTAAATCTCAACCGGAAGTTGGGAATAAGAAGATAGTCGTTTTTGGCGGCTCCAAAGGCGGAGAACTGGCTCTCTTGTTGGCTTCAAGGTATAAACAGATAGAAGGTGTTATTGCCAGAGTGCCAAGTTCTGTAGTTTTTCAAGGCATAGGCGGCCCTTTAAAAACATCAAGCTGGTCATATAAAGGCCACCCTGTTCCATTTGTTCCATATTACAAACCATTTGACTATAGTAAAGTAGTTAATAACCAATGGATTGATTTATACAAGCTATCAATTACACAGATCCATGCAGTCGAAAAAGCTTCGATTAAAGTTGAATGTATCAATGGCCCTATTCTTATATTAACCGGGAAAGAAGATAAAATGTGGCCTTCAAGTCAAATGGGTGAAATGATAATTAAAAGACTGAAAGAGAATAATTTTCCGCATAGGTATAAACATGTTGCTTATGAAAATGCAGGACATTCATTAAATGAGAATGGCTTCTTGTGGGGTACCAAGGATGGCAATAAGAAAGCAAGAATTGATTCTGAAAAAAGAATTTTTGCCTTTCTGAGTAGATTATCCGAAAAGTAATATGAATAGCTACCTAGTCATTGGCATACTTGGAGTATTCTGAATGGTATACACATCACGCAACGCTTTAGTGCCAATAATCTCTAACCAGCCAATCAAGCGGACGCCGTTGTTATACCTCAAGAAAATATTATGAAAGTTGAAAAATGGATACATATCAATTATGAAGAAAATGACAAATGGTTATTTCCAATTTTCAATGCTATAAGAAAATCTTTAAAAATGTCTGATAATGATAAATTTGATAACAGTTTTACAGAATTATCATATCATATTTCTACTCGTTTAGAGATGCTTCCAATAATTTACAAAAGATTAAATGAAGGATATAGTCTTATAATAGAGATTTGCAAAGAGCAAGTGAATATTGAGCATATTTCTTCGAAAACTAAGAATGGTTATGTTTTAGAAATTGGTGAAGAACTTACACACAAAATGTTAATTGATATAGATTCATTTCTTTTTGAGATGAATTCTTGCGTTGAACTCATTATTAAACTCATTGAGAAAATCTATTCTGTTCTTAGGATAAATGTTGAGAATATTAATGAGGAATTAATGAAAATGCTTCTAGAAAAGGGACAAGATAAGAAATGGTTTAAATTGTTGGATTCTGGTCGCAATTTTTTCACACACGATGGAACACCATTTTTTGCGATTGATTATACCAATTCTTTAAAAGGGTATTATGACATCCTAATAATGAAGGAAAATTTGAAAGTATTTGATGATGTTAAAAAGTTTTATCGATTATCAGATTTTAATATTATTGCCGATGGATTCTATCATTCGAAAAATATTCTTGCTCAACATATTATTTTACTATGCCAGAATGTGAATTGAGGTATAACCAGCAAATCAACCGGACGCCTTTATTCATGCGGGTTTGGTGCTGTTCTTAAGTTTTGTGAAATAAACAACATTGCTGTTCGGCAGTAGTGTAATAAACTAAATTGTAGCAAACAACGCTTGCTATTAAAGATAAGTATTGTTTGCATAAACTTTGGCGTAGTTTGTAAATGCGGCATCCCAGTGTTGGGGCGCCGGTTATTTGCAAAGTCG
>CAWDOP010000016.1:0-147500 GCA_963804005.1 uncultured Ignavibacteriaceae bacterium
GGACTGACATATTCCTGCATTTCTTTGGATAGGATCTTGGCTGATTTGTACATTCCGTGGCGTTGCCAATACTCTACTACCCTACCCTCGCCTAGTTTTTTCAAAAGTCGTTGAGTCATTGAATAGTCCGTAGACCTCTTTTTTCTTATTCCCATTTTTATACCCCCTTTTCCTTGTTTAATTAGAAGTCCCTACAACGAATTGATATTTATTCTCATTATCTCTTTGTGGTAGACCTCATTTAAACATTGCCATACTTTATTTCAGATTGCCACACTTTGCGTCATACTTTATTTTCAACTATGGCAAATAATCCTTTGATTTTAGCCTGAATTCGCACATTGCCACACTTGTCATAGATTGCCATAGATCTTCCGACAAGGTTGGGAGGAAATAAGTTTTTAAAAAATATTTTTTCTTCCGACCTAAGTTTAAAAAGTATGACAAAGTATGACATCTATGGCAACCCCCTTATTTTAAAGAACTTACAGACACGGCATTCAAAAAAAAGTATGGCAGGAAGTATGGCAATTGCCATACTTTAATCCCAGACATAGTACCAATTATCATCCCCTACCTTTCTTGATCTCTCTGATCTGATCCCATAAGATTTCAGATATTTTCCAAGCTGCATATTATTTACCTGTTGATTTGTGTAAATATGATTAAATGCCTGAAGCGCCAGACCTTTTTTTATCATATTACCTTTAAGATCATTTGCTGTAACCTTAAACAAACTCATTTTTCCTAAGAATGCCTGATCCTGCTCGAATGGAGTGTGAATTATATTCTCTTCAAACCATTCCAGGTCAGTCTGCTTCAGATGTAAAGCAAACTCTTCATATTTGTTCATTGCAACTGAAACCATCGCAGATTTATCATCATTATCAATACAGGTCTTAGCAGCAATAGGATCATATTTCCAATTCATCAGGAACTGGGCAAATTTAGGGACCTCTGTCTTCAGGGAATTTATAAATCCTGCCGGATCTTTCTTGAACCAAGGAAATGAAATCAGGTTAGGTCCGGTAGAGACAACATTTAATCTTCTGTCTTTTTGCTCTATGAATAAAGGTACTTTTTCATTGCTGAAGAATAGACAGTTGACATAGTTTGTTATAAAATAATTTCTAATATTCTTTTCGTTTATCATTACATCAGGATCAGTGATGATTGCTTTAATCCGAGACTTGATATTATTTCTTGTGCTATTGTCGTGAGCGACTTCATTGAATGCAACAATAATAGTATTCTTCAGCCAGGGATTAAAATCACTCTGAAGATCAGCATCCTCTACCTTAACAGACTGTCTTCTGCCGAATAGTTCCTTAAGCACATTATCAAGAAAAATATTCTTTCCTGCTCCCTGTTCTCCTTTAAGCACCCAGGCCGTAAGCTGCTTTTCTCTTGTCTGAAGAATACCAGCAAGCCAGTTCAGAAATCTTTTTCTTTCCCGGTATTTGGGTATGATATTTATCAACAATCTATAGATATGCGGAAAATCATTCTTCGGATGAAAAGCCTGGATTGTTTTTCTAAGCAACATATATGGTGTAGGGATAAAAAAATTTATTCTTTCATTCTCATAATCAATTCTGTCATTTATTTTAACATCAAAATCTGCTTTCAGTACGGGAAAAACATCAGGCATCGTTTCCTCTCCTGACAGTAATATGTTTTCCAATATTTCTTTCGGTACTCCCATATAAATTTCATCTTCTTTGGTATCCAAATAGGAATATGAGCTTGTGCTGCGTTCGATGAATGGATAATATCTTTTTCTGCCATCAAGCCTCGCGCTCTTAATTTTCTTATACTTTTCAATTCTGGCCTTTGCCTTTCTTTCTTTTATCAATTCATTAACGAGAGATTTTTCCAATCCCAGCTTATCCACCATCATCTTCTTTAACTCTGAAATATCCTCTGCATCAGAGCTAAGGGTGGTTAGGTAGAGTAATTCATCTCTGGTAGTCTGCTTAGATAAGAAATCATCCTTGTCAAACCCCGCCAATTCTCTTTCAGCAAGCCAAATGATACCTTTCTTTACTTTCTTGTAAAGATCCTGCGTTGCCTTCAGTCCATTTGCTCTAAAGTATTCATCGGGATCTTTCTTTGGATCAAGTAATTTAGGATCAAGCACAAATGGAGTAAGTTCTGATTCGTTTAATATCAATTTCACTGCGCTAATAGTGTTCTCTAATCCTGAAGGTAATTCAACACCATCAACATCAGATTTATCTGATTCATTATTCGGTTTCGGTTTATCATTATCGAATGAGATGATAACATTTCTAACTTTTGTTGTTCTCAAGCCCTCGAGATGTTTCTGACTCAATCTGCCCTGTCCAAGAGCAGTTGCATTTTTCATCCCTGCAGCATAGAAGTATGTAGCATCAGGATACCCTTCAAAGATTATAATTGTTTCCTGATCTTTACACTTGTTTAAATTAAATAAATCACCTTTTTGAAGATCACTTGTACTATCATATCTGACCTCTTCAGGTTTTCCTTCTTTATTTGCCTTGTACTTTACTGCATTAGGCGTGGCTCTTTTAACAAAGCCTGTTATTTTTCCCCTGAGATTCCTGTACGGCAATGCTAATCTGTAACTATCTCCGGTTGAACCAAATAAAGGAAGATTATTGATATCATCTTCTATATCAGGATGTTTTTCAAGTAAGTATTTCTTTATTTCACTGGCAGGAGGAAAATAACAGAAATCTGATTTTTTCAGAATTTCAGGATCATAACCTCTTACATTCAGCAGATAGTCAAGCACATCTTTCCCCTCACCAGCAAACAATAACTCGTGCATCCACTTGAAAGCAGTTTCAAACAATTCGGCATTTGTATTGAATCGCCTGATCTTTTCTTTTTCTTCATCCGAAATCTCTTTATCAAATGGATTATTAAAATCAACCGAATGAGAAATGTTAAATTCTTTTGCTGCCCATTTCAGAGCATCGACGAAATCAATTTTTCTCGCAACTTTAATGAGCTCAATATTATCACCACCGATACCACAAGTACTGTGAAAACATTTCCAGAGCTTTTCTTTAGTGTTGATCGAAAAGCATTTACCGCCAATCGATGGATGACCCGTAGGGCATTCACCCTGGTAGCTGTTTCCGCTTTTTATAAGATCCAGTCCAAGCTTTTCAGCAACTTTTTCTGTCGGTAATTCGTTTATCTGATTTTTCAGTTTTACATAACTTTTATCTCCTTCCTTCGGACTGTAATTGGTACTCATTTTTATTACCTCGGTTTGATGTAGATGTAGTATAAGAGTGGATTATACTTTTTAAACTGCGGATTGAGTTTCCATAGATCATCGGTTCCACTTTTGCCTTCATTGAATAATATTCCGCCACGTCATTGTGGATGTCGTTAGTGGATTCAAATACAAATGTTGTGAGTCCTTTTTTTCTGGTGTGTTCAATTAACTTGTAGCCGGCGGTGAGCAAATATGCCGAAAGGTAAAAATCCTCGTTCGAATAAGTTTGCATTAGATTATCCTCATTTAATTTTTAAGTGGAATGCCCTCTCAATGAAAGAGCATTCCTATAAATTATTTTTCGTTTTTTTCGGGTTTGTCTTGTGGTGTGTCGTAGAAGTGTTTTTGTTGTCTGTTGCCGGTTTCAAGGCAAACATCAATCAGCCTGCCCTTATTCAATGTATCATAAACGGATCATGAAGTCAAGTAGTTATGCAACTTTTTTTATCAATTCTTTGCGGGAGAACTAGTAGCACATTTAATAAATTCGATTATCATTCCTAACACTTGCTGCTAGGAAAAACATGCATTTACATGCAAAAAACGCAGTCCTAACAGTAGCAATTTATCAACAAGATTCCTGTAAGTGCATGCATTTAAAGGAGTTAGGTAGGGTAGCAACTAATTTAATCTCCTAACAATCAGCGGCCAAATCCAGCCCTTATATACGTATATATATTATTACTCTATAGATATACATTATATATATATATAATAATAATAATATATATATATATGATAGAACCACTCTCTTTTTAACATTAACTCCATGCACGATAAGGATTTAAGTGAACTCCCTTAATAAATATTTAATTGATAGAAGTGTTAGTAGCTTTAGAAATCAGCTGCATTTCAAACTAATGAGTAACGACTTCTAACAGTTCTTCAAACCTAATTCGATTTTAAGTTTCGAGGAGTTTTCTAGCCCCTAACTAACTGGATTAGTTGTCGGTTGTGGTGTTTTTAAGGTTTGTGAGTTGTTGGTTGTTTCGAAGTGTTGTCTCTTACTTAGAATATAGACGCTAGGTGTTAAGAGTAGAAAGAAATATTTGTATTGCAAAATAGCTTTATCTAAATGAGTAAAATTTACTGACATAGTGTTTGACATAGTACACTGCAGAAAGGTGGGGTCAAATGGGGTCAATTTCAGTCAGATGAATTATTAGGCAAAAAAATAGGTGCGATTTCTTTCGAATTTCGCACCTTATGAGCTGGTGAACGGAGTCGAACCGCCGACCGGCTGATTACAAATCAGCTGCTCTACCAACTGAGCTACACCAGCATTAATTTATTTCCAAACAAAATTGGAATTATCTACCAACTGCTTGTCCCGCCGTAACCTTTGTGAAGGCGGAAGCTACACCAGCATTTTAAGGACACAAAATTAAGATATTTTATTTTTCAAAACAAGGCTATCAAATAAATTCGAATAATCAATTTTTATCTAAAACAACAACATTTTCTACCCAGAATAGCTCACACGAACCTCCGCCTGTATCATCTCTACTAAGAGAACTCTTCCAGTGCCAACCATCCTTGGTATTTACCTCAACCAGATAACCTGTCATTTCAATCAAACTGCCTTTATAAATTTCATCTAATCTATCCTCAATTGAATCATCCTTCGGAATGATATGCACATTGGCGCTGTTTGTCATAATTTCCTGCCGTGGAATCGGGTAAGCATCCGTTTGCCAGTTATACCATCTGTTTCTTTGAGTAAATTTTATCTTATCAATAACTGTTTGATCTGACATGGGACCCCAGCCTAAAGCCAAATCAACCGGAGATAAATCACTTTCTTTTCCAACTGAAAAATTATTTCTGCTTAGTACTCTTGCAGTTATTTTATATTCAGCAAGCACTTTTATATTGAATTCTCCTTTTTGCCATTCCTTCTGTTCTGAAAGATCATTTTGTATAGGTTGATTGGGAGCTGTTACTCCAGCCGGATATGTTATTACTTTTTCCGGCCAAAAAAAATAAACGATAATTCCGGCAATGACCAAAGAGATAAATGCCAGTTTTTTCATAAAGTTATAAGTATTGTTAATTATCTATATTGAGGAGTGCTTTAGTGGATCCGTTTTTAGTATAAACTTTAAACTGTACCATTTTCTGTCTGATTTTTTTCATCAATTCAAAAACTAATCCTCTAAATTCAAATATTTCACCTGCATTTAAAATCTTTCCGGTTTTGTCACTAATAAAACCTGCGATTGTGTTATACTCATCCGATTCCGGTATATGATAATTAAAGTTTTCATTAAACTCATCTATATGCATTGTTCCTAAAATATAATACGTGCCATCCGGCAAACGGGTGAATTGATGAATCTCTCCCTTCGAACTATCATTAAACTTTCCTACAATCTCTTCAAGAATATCTTCCATAGTAATCACACCTTCAGTACCGCCATATTCATCAGTTACTATGGCTAACCTTTCACCCTGATTTTGCATGTCTCTTAATATTTCGGAAATGAGTTTTGTTTCAGGAACAAAATATACCGGACGTATTAATTTTCTTATTTGTTCTTCTTTTTTCTCAATTATATTTTTTATTATATCCTTTGTATGAAGTACACCAATGATATTATCGGGATTATCTTCATAGGCGGGAACCAAAGTATGTCCGGATTTAATTATCTCATTAATATTATTCATATCACTTTCAAGAATATCAACAGCAACCATTTCAGTTCTCGGAATCATTACTTCGTTCGCACGAAGGTCTGTAAATTCAAAAATGTTTTCAATTATTTCCTGTTCAGACTCATCTAATGTTCCAGATTTTACTCCTTCCGAAATAATATCCAGAATTTCATCTTCAGAGGGACGCATTTGTGAAAAATTAGTCTTTTCTTTTATCGGTAAAAGTAAAAAATTACTTATCAAGGTTATAACTGCAGGAATGAATTCAAAAATTTTCGATAAGAAAAGAAGAATGCCGACAGATCTTTTACCTATTGTTTCAGAATACTTAAAAGCTAGTGCTTTGGGAATAAGAATGTTGAACACAATAAATATAAAGGTTAGAAGAATGACCGAAATTAATATCACTAAGATGGGAAGTAAAAAATTACTGTTGTTATTAAACTGTTCACTTAATATTGGATTAATAAATGAGTCTATTATCAAATATCCAATAACCGCCAATAAAACAGTTAAAGATAAATAAATAACCTGAATTGTTCCGTAAACGCTTTCTTGTTTAGTCAGATATTTTTCAAATACTTTAGCAATTTTGTCCCCTTCATTTTTCATTTCCTCAATTTTATTTTCACCGAATGTAGAAATTGCAATTTCAGATGCAGCAATAAGTCCATTTATAATTAGAAGCGCCAAAAACAATATTATAATAAAAGTCATATCCTTTAACTTATTTAATAAATTATCGGTACAAAAATAGTGTTGAATGATTTAAGATGCATTAAAACCAAATAAACAAATCTTTATATTTGAATTGTATCATAAATAAAACAAAGTAATGCAGGCAAAACAAATAAAAATTGTTGATAAAGAGAATCTCCTTCTAAAATGGGAAGATGATTCCGAAACATTGCTTAAAATAAAATATATGCGGGATGAATGCCCTTGTGCAGGATGCAAAGGTGAAACAATTCTTCTCAGAACTTATCGTCCTCCAAAGTTACAGATTTTTTCTTCTGAAATGTATAAGATTAAAAACATTGACGTTGTTGGCGGATATGCAATTAGAATTACATGGCAAGATGGGCACAATACCGGGATTTATAGCTGGGAATATATTCGTCAGCTTGAAAAAGATCAATCGGAAAATAAAGATCAAAATTATGAGCCGCTTTTATGATTACAAAAAATGAACTAAAGTATTTTGTTTCACTTCACCAGAAAAAGCATCGTCGTCAGGAAAATAAATTTTTAGTCGAGGGTGAAAAGATTGTGAAAGAAGGAATATTGTCTAAATATGCCTGCGAAGTTGCATTTATGACAAACGAATTCTTTTCAAACAATGAAGAGTTGATCAAATTCATTAAACAACGACAAATAAAAATAGAAATAATTAAAAATCAGGAGTTTGAAAAGCTTTCCGATACAAAATCTCCGCAGGGAATTGCCGCTGTTTTTATAAACAAAAGAAGAAAATTTATTTTAAGAGAATTTGAAAATGAAAATGTTCTAGTTTATCTGGATAATATCTCTGATCCCGGTAATGTTGGCAGTATTCTAAGATCGTGTGATTGGTTTGGGATAAAAAATGTTTTTATAAGTATAAATTCTGCTGAATATCTTAATCCAAAAGTAATCAGATCATCAATGGGTTCAATTTTTCATCTAAACATTTTTGAAGATTTTGACTTTGAGGAATTAGCTGTTTTTAAACAGAATGGATTTAAAATCCTTTGTACTGATTTAAATGGCAAAAGTATTTTTTCCTTGATTAAACCTGGTAAATCAATAATAGTTTTCTCAAACGAGTCTACAGGTCCATCTTCCGATGTATTAAATTTTGCTGATGAAAAAATAACTATTCCCGGTTCCGGAAAAGCAGAATCATTAAATGTCGCGTCTGCTGCTGCTGTTATACTTGCTCAGCTAACTAAGAAATAAAAGGCGAACAAAAATTGTTCGCCTCATTCATATACTAATTTCATTTATGAAATTATTTTAATAGAATCATCTTTTTAGTTTCAACAAAGTTTTCAGTTTCAATCATGAAAAAATAAATTCCTGTACTTACTTTATTCCCAAAGTTTCAACATCGGGAAATATTCCCTCTTCAGGTGTTGGAAGCTTTACAGTTGTATAGATATGAAATTCACCCGGTTCGAGTAGATAAGGGGTTGATAGATTAAAAATATCGACACTATCACCGCTGAAGAAATCACTATTTGAGAAATTCCGGTTCCAACAAAAAGAATAGTAATTAAAAATAATAATCTGAGTTTCATAAATATCCTGAGTTTTATTCTGATTTTTTCCCAATTATTTGAACAATAATTTTTCTTGAACGGCTCCTGTTATCAAAATCAACAAAAATGATTTGTTGCCACGTCCCTAAAAGTAAATTACCATTTTTAAATGGAACAGAAAAAGAAGTTCCTTGCAAGGCAGAACGTAAATGTGAGTGTCCGTTTCCATCATGCCAAGTCTGATCGTGATGATAGCTAACATTCGAAGGAATAATTTTTTCAAAGAATGCAGGATAATCTTTCATTAGCCCCGGTTCATATTCAATCGTAGTAATTCCAGCAGTTGAACCAACAGCAAAAACATTAACATTGCCTTCAACAAATCCACAAGAATTTATAATATCCTGTACTTTTTCGGTAATGTCTGTCAGATGGCAGTTGCCTGAGGTTTTTATGTCAAAAGAATGTGTTTCAAGATCAATCATAGTTAAAATATTTGTATTAAATCCGGCTCAAATTAACGTTGTCGTCTCCAAATAACAAGGGATTTTTATTCATGGAATTTTCATAAAAAGCCAAGAAAGACTTCTAATTATGAGTGTAAGGCTCGAAAATGTGTAATTAAGCATATCTTCAAGAAAGTGAATTTGAGTTGTTTATTTAGCTCTTACAGGCTAATTTTAATAGCCAAAAAAGTAATTTTTCTTAATAAAATTAATGGAATGTATTATGCTCTCTAAAGATTATATTGAATTAGAAAATAAGTACGGTGCACACAATTATCATCCGCTTGATGTTGTAATTGCCAAAGGTGAAGGCGTCTGGGTTTGGGATGTCGAAGGCAAAAAATATCTTGATTTCCTTTCAGCTTATTCTGCTGTAAATCAGGGACATTGTCATCCCAAAATTGTAAAAGCAATGAACGACCAGGCACAAACTCTTACACTTACTTCTCGCGCTTTCTACAACAATGTTTTAGGTGAGTATGAAAAATACATAACGGAGTTATTTGGTTATGATAAAGTGTTGCCAATGAATACCGGAGTTGAAGGTGATGAAACAGCTGTAAAGCTTGCAAGAAGATGGGGCTATGATGTTAAAGGCATTAAGAAAAATGAAGCTAAAATTATTGTTGCTAATGAAAATTTTCACGGCAGAACGATGATGGCAGTTTCTGCTTCGACTGATCCTGATTCTTACGAAGGCTATGGTCCGTTTTTACCGGGATTTGTAAAAATTCCTTTCAATGATATTCCTGCTTTAGAAAAAGCTTTAGAAGATCCGAATGTTTGTGCTTTTATGGTTGAACCAATTCAAGGTGAAGCAGGTGTTATGGTTCCAGATGATGGATATCTAAAAAAAGCAGAGCAACTTTGTAAATCGAAGAACGTATTTCTGATTTGCGATGAAGTTCAGACGGGTTTAGCAAGAACAGGTAAAATGCTTGCATCTGATTATGAAAATGTAAGACCCGATATTTTAATTCTAGGTAAAGCATTGTCTGGTGGTACAATGCCCGTATCAGCAATTCTTGCAGACGATGACATTATGCTTACAATTAAACCCGGTCAACATGGTTCTACTTTCGGCGGAAATCCTTTAGCTTGCAAAGTTGCTATAGCATCTTTAGAGGTTCTGGTTGAGGAAAAACTGGCTGATAATGCCGATAAAATGGGTAAATATTTTCGTTCAGAAATACAAAAAATGGTTGATGAGTTTGAAAACGTTTTATTAGTGCGCGGCAAAGGATTGTTAAATGCTGTAGTGATTAAACCTTCGAAAGATGGAAAAACTGCATGGGATGTTTGTGTTGAGTTAAAGAATAATGGGGTTCTTGCAAAACCAACTCACGGAGATATTATTAGATTTGCTCCGCCTTTAGTTATTAAAAAAGAAGAAATTGATTTCGCAATTGGAGTTATCAGAAAAGTTCTTTCTGAGTTCAACTAAAAAAATAATTAATATTTTCTGACAGCAATCTTTTGAAAATAATTTTAGAAGATTGCTTTTTTTAATCTCTAATTTTGTTCGTTCAGATAATTATTAATTTCAACTTCGGTTTTTTCAATAGCAAATTTTAACTTTAACATTCTGTCACTACAACTCTCAAAATCATTATTTTTTGCAGATAACTCTATTCCCATGGACTCATCGCCGGATTGGCTAGCACCAACGGTATAACTTGAACCTTTCATTGAATGAGCAAGCTCACTTAATTTTTTCATGTTATTAGCTTCAAGTACTTTCATCATCTGCTCAAATTTAGATTTAGTATCTGAAACGTAATCTTTAAGTAATTCAATTTCAAAAGATTTTTCTCCAAGACTTACTTTATGCAATCTATCTAAGTCTAAAAATTTATTATTATCAGACAATTTTTCTTCCTCCTTTTGTTCCGGAGTTGATTCAACTTTTAAAAGTTTATCAATCAGTCCGAGTAGTTCAAAATTTTTAATTGGTTTTGAAATATACTCATCCATTCCGGCCTTAAGACATTTTTCACGGTCTCCAATCAAAGCGTGAGCTGTTATGGCAATAATAGGTACCATGTTTTTGGGTGAATCCATTTTTCTGATTTTAGCAGTAACTTCAAGTCCATCTATTTCGGGCATCTGGACATCCATCAATAACAAATCATAATGATTATTTGAATATGCTGACAAAGCATCGCTGCCATTTAATACAGCCTCAGTATTAAAACCAGAAGATGTCAGAATCTTTAAAATTACTTTCTGATTTATCAAATTATCTTCAGCAAGCAGCAGTTTATATTTTTTTCTCTTTTCAAAGTTATGCTTAATTATTGAATTTTCATCTATTATGGATTTATCCGTGACAAAAGTAGATTTCTGTGAAGCATCTAGCTGAGGTTCAGGACTTTCAATTGATTTAAATACAAATATTTCAAACGAAAATCTACTTCCATGGCCTTCAACACTTTCGCATCTGATCGCACCACCCATCATTGAGACAAATTCTTTGCAAATAACCAACCCTAAACCTGTACCGCCAAGTTTGCTACCTTCCGTACCATCAACTTGTGAAAATGCTTTAAAAAGTAAATTTATTTTATCTGCGGGTATCCCAATACCGGTATCAGTAATAGATACTAAAATTTTAATTCTGTTCGACGTAAAAGGTTCTGTTTTTATCTCAATGTTAATTTCACCTTCATTCGTAAACTTAACAGCGTTGCTTAAAAGGTTTATAAATACCTGTCGTATTCTTGTGGGATCACCTATAAAATTCAGTTCACTTTCATCAGACATTTTAATGTTTATCTTAAGACCTTTTTCAACTACTTTTGCCTGAATAATAGAAATTGACTGATCAAGTATTTTTTTGAAATTAAAATTTAGTCTTTCAAGTTCTACCCTTCCGGATTCAATTTTACTGAGATCAAGAATGGAATTTATTATCTCCAGCAAAGCTTCAGCGGATTGCTTTGCCGTAATGACGTACTGTTTTAGTTCTTCTTTATTTTCATAAATGTCATTTTCAATTAACGATAAGAATCCGATTATTCCATTCATCGGAGTCCTTATTTCATGACTCATATTAGCAAGAAACTTTGTCTTTAATCCGCTTAATTTAAGTGCTTCCTGAGCAAGCCGATCCGATTTTTCTTTTTCTTTTCTTAAACTGATTTCAGCTCTGTTTCTATCTTGCTCTGCTGCAAGTTGTTTTGAAACATCGGTAACACTAGCTTCAAAATAATATTTGTCAGAGACATCATCCTTGAGTTTAATTACATTCATACTTGTAGTAATTTCTTCACCATTTCTTCTTATAAATGTAAGTCTGAAATCTGTTGCTTTGTCTCTTTCATTTAATATTTTTATAAGCTTATCTCTCTCAACCAGATTTGTGACAATCTGTTTCATGTTCTTATTCATTAATTCGGAAATATTTTCATAGCCGAGCATTCTGGCAAATGAGGGATTTATCGTAAGAAACTTTCCCTCGGGTGTTATTTGAAAAATACCTTCTGTTGAATTATAAAATATAGAACGGTAACGCTGTTCAGACTGTTCAATTTTGAAAGATTTTTCTGATAACTGCAACCTCATTCTGAAATTAATGGCACTGCCAATAACTGAAATAAGACTAAAAAATAAAACAAATATAACCGACACGAACATATTTGGAAGGAAATAAATCTGTTGATCATTAAATAGTATTGCCACAGCAAAAACAATATTATAATAGATTGCGACTAAAATTTGATTTTTAACATCCCAAGTAAGAAACATTGCTGAAGTGAATATCATTAATCCAACTATATGTGAATTATATACAAGGGTGTGCGGTAAGAGAAGTATCATTACCCCAGACGAGATAATTATAGTAAGCAATAATATGTGAACGAAAATAATTGAAGCACGAGCAGCAAGTTTGGTATACATCATAACAAGAATGCAGAAGGAAATCAAAGTTGCGACCAAACGTGTAATATATACTTCAATTGCAAATGCCTGATGATAGTGTACTTCAAACAACATTGCGAAAAGACCGGATACAGAGACAAAGAATGCTAAGACTTTAAGAGGAGTAATAAGGTAAAGATTTGATTCCTTTACAATCTGATCATATCTTTCATCATTAAACGGTAAAGTTGGTTTGAATAAAAAATCAAGTATTGAGTTCTGTTCGCTCATTATATTATAGTCTATATTATTACTTGTGTAAAAATCCACAATTTTTTCATTAAATAATAGTGTTACAGTTACTGTTTTTGTATAGATTAGCAATAGTTATTTTAGCATAATACTATACATGACAGACATTCTATACTCAATCGATTTAAGCGTACTATATTTTTTTAACCACACACTTTCAACCGGCTTCCTTGATAAATTTTTCTCAATAATAACCAATGTTAATAACTGGTATATAGCCTACATAATTCTGATTGGAATAAGCTGGACCAAAGGTGGGCGTATAGGTAAAATTGCGGTAGTTGGCGCTATATTACTAATTCTCGTTGGCGATCAGTTTGGACATAAAGTTTTAAAGGAAATTTTTGCACGTGTACGCCCTTGTAATGCCTTGTCAGATATAATTACACCTCTTGGCTGCACAGGCAGTTATTCATTTCCTTCAAATCACGCAATTAACAACTTTGCAGCAGCGATGTTTTTTTATCGTCTGTTTCCAAAATTAAAGTGGATACTTTTCATAACAGCTTTTTTTGTGGCACTTTCAAGAGTGTATCTAGGACTTCATTATCCATCTGATATAATTGGCGGAGTATTAATTGGAATGCTTTTCGGTTATATTTTTGCAGAAGGTGCTTTAAGACTAAATTCCTGGTTCGAACAGAGAAATAAAACAGGAGACAAGTCACAATTCTCAACGGAAAATAAAAATGAATAAGTTTTTATTAGTTGTAATCATTCTTGGGTTTTTAATTTCCGAAGTTTATGGAAATACTGTCTGCTCAACTATAGAATCTGCCGATTCGATTTATATACGAGCTCTCGATTATTATGATGAATCTGAAGACAGCTCAACCGTAATAGAAATTACTTACCCAAAAGTTTTCGGACTGTCAAATAAATCTGTCGAAGATAAAATCAATTTATTTTTAGAAGAGGAATTCTTAAAATCTGTTGAGTTATTTGAAGAATTTGTTACTATACTCGATTCATTTCCAACAACAGATTATGAAGCTGGAATGTTCTTCAGTTTTGAAACAGGTTTTGATATTAAATTACTCAACCAATCAATTCTTAGTTTTGCACTTAATCATTATGAGTTTACCGGCGGAGCACATGGAAATTACTTTTCGATAGGTTATACTATTGATTTAACTTCAGGAAATCTTTTAAGTCTGAATCAAATTATTAAGACCGAATCTCTTCCAGTCATAACAAGTTTATGTGAAGATATAATTAAGCAAATGTTTGAAGCTGAATCTCTTTTTGATGCAGGATTATTTGAAGACGCTTTGGAACTAAATCTAGATCAAGACTTTTATGTAGTAGATGGTGCTTTGGTATTTCAATTTGATCCTTATGAGATTGCTCCATATTCAATGGGCAATATAGAAGTTATAATTCCTCTGGATGAAATCAGTGAATTTATTATTCTTAATTCCCTTCTTAAAGAATGATGTATGAAAGATAATCTTTGTGTTCGAAAAGCCGTTCCTGCTGATGTTCCCATAATTCTTGGTCTGATAAATGAATTAGCTGAGTATGAAAAACTTGCGCACGAACTGAAAACAACCGAACAAGACTTACATCAAATTCTTTTCGGGAATAATTCATTTGTTGAAGTTTTAATTGCTGATTATAATAATCAAGTAGCCGGATACGCATTATTCTTTCATAATTTTTCTACTTTTGTAGGCAAACCCGGTTTATATCTGGAAGACCTTTACGTAAAACCTGAATTGCGCAGTAAAGGCATTGGTAAAATTTTATTAGAAAAAATCATTTCAATCGCAAAAGAAAGAAACTGCGGAAGAGTTGAGTGGTCAGTGTTAGATTGGAATACCTCAGCTATAGAGTTTTATAAATCCAGAGGTGCAATTTCTCTTGACAAATGGACAATTTTTCGTCTTACGGAAGATAAGTTTTAACCCTAAATACAAGCAAATATCCACGCTAAAATCCTTATTAAAATCCTATAGATTTCTTTATCTTTATGCCTGAATTTTCAACAGATACTAATCTATTTCATATTAAGAAAGGCAGATAATGGCATTAGAAAACAGACGTGTAGTTGTTACCGGTTTAGGAGCTTTAACTCCAATTGGCTTAACTGTTGAAGAATTTTGGAATTCTATGATGGAAGGTAAAAGTGGTGCTGCACCGATTAAGGCTTTCGACACATCAAGATTAGAAACCAAATTTGCCTGCGAGTTAAAAGGATTTGATGCCGGAAACTATCTTGACAGAAAAACTGCTCGTCGACTTGATCCCTTTGCACAGTATGCTCTTGTCGCCACTCAACAAGCTATTAAAGACAGCGGACTTAATCCGGAAAATTTATCTGACGAAGAAAGATCAAGAATCGGTGTAATATATGGAAGTGGTATTGGTGGAATACAAACTTTTTATCAACAAGCTATCATAAATCACGAACAAGGTCCCAATAGAATTTCTCCCTTCTTTATACCAATGTTAATTCCAGATATTGCCGCAGGTCATATTTCAATGCAATACGGTTTTCGTGGTCCAAATTACTGTACTGTTTCAGCGTGCGCCACAGGAAATAATAATATGATTGACAGCTTTCTTCTTATTAAAAATGGTCTTGCAGATGTTATGATTGCCGGCGGAAGCGAAGCTTCAATTAACGAAATGGGAGTTGGCGGATTTAATGCAAACAGAGCCTTATCCACAAGAAATGATTCACCTGAAACAGCAAGCAGACCATTCGATGCAACACGCGATGGTTTTGTAATGGGCGAAGGCGGCGGCACTTTAGTCCTTGAAGAGCTTAGTCGTGCTATTGCCAGAGGAGCTAAAATTTATGCCGAAATGGTTGGAGTTGGTTTATCCGCTGATGCTCATCATATAACAGCACCTCACCCTGATGGTGCCGGAGCAATTCTTTCGATGGAGATGGCTATTAAAATGGCTGAAATAAAACCTGAAGAGTTTGATTATGTTAATATGCACGGTACCGCGACTCCGCTTGGTGATATTGGTGAGACTAAAGCAATTAAAAAAGTCTTTGGTAAGCATGCATATAAGATGAATCTCTCATCAACAAAAAGTATGACCGGGCATCTTCTTGGTGCTGCCGGTGCTGTTGAAGCAATTGCTACAATTCTTGCACTTATTAATAACAAAATTCCGCCAACAATTAATTTTGAGTATCCGGATTCTGAATGTGATTTGAATTATACATTCAATAAACCACAGGATAAAAAAGTTAAATACGCTCTTAGCAATGCATTCGGATTCGGAGGACACAATACTTCAGTTATCTTTAAGAAATATTCTGCTTAAAAAATGTTACTCGGAATTTTTATTTTGTTTCCGCTTCAAAAACAGAATCGGGAATTCCTTTATTTATCTTATAATTTGAATAAGTTACAAATACTTTTCCTTTTCTAATTGTGCTACCTGAATTCGATTTTGATTTTTGTGGGGAATCAGGCTCCCCCATCATTCCGGAAGGCAAATTCATTTTTTCAATATTGAAAGAGAAAATCATTTTAGACGGAAGTGGATAATTCATTTTTTCATCATAGGAAAAGTCAATTGTAAAAGTACCGTTGATTTTAGTGGTTGATTCAATTTTTCGGATAAAATTCTTCTCTTCATCAATCCAGAGAGTTGAAAGTATTACGTCTGCATTTGTGCCGAGCGGAATTACTTTAATCACAGCAGTCTTATGATCATTTAAAATTTCTTCTTTCTCATAAATTGACGTGTAATCATCTTTCAGCAAGGAAGATGGAGAAAAATTAAATCCGTTTTTGGGCAGCATGGCAAATCCTTCACTCTTAAGAGTAATTTTATCCGGCTGCTTAAAAAATATTGTTGCGTTCGATTCAGGAACTTTTAGAAATTCTACATCAACTTTGATATTGACATCTACTTCATAGTCTTTGATTTTTTCAAAATTCGCTACAACTTTTTGAAGAATCTTATCGGGATCTTTTTTCTGTGGAATGATCAGAAAATTTATTGCCAAAAAAATCAACGTTATCTTATACATCATTATCCTCATTAAGTTAAAATATCCTTTCTTTTAAATATTAGAAGAGCAGCAGTAAAAAACACAGCTACGTGACCAATAAGAATACCCGCAGCTTTTATTATTTCAGAAAGATCGATCGGATCATCAAAAAATAATCTCCAGCTCATTATATAATTAGTGAATAAGTATGGTCTTATCTCTTTAAAAAAATCTACCTGAAGGGCTGAAATAACTAAGAATACTATTATTACAGCCATGGTGCTAATGATCGGACCAATTGCATTTTCAACCAAGGATGAAAAGAAAAAAGCAAGTGAAGCCACAACCGACATTCCTAAAGTTGCAAATCCGTATCCAAGCAGAAATCTCCAAAGCACATCAGTTTGCTCAAGAATTATTATTGCCTCAGCGTTAATAACTATTAGTTCTCCAACGCCGAAAAGAATTAAACCTAAACCAAGACTAACTATTGCAAGCCAAAGTACGAGCAGATTTGTATAAACAATTCCGGCAAGAAATTTTGAAACGACAATTTGAGTTCTGGAAATTGGTCTTGTTACAAGTAATCTATAAGTACCAGACGTTGCTTCGCCAGCTAATAAATCTCCTGCAACCAAGGTGATTAAAAACGGAATATGTACTGCCAGACTGGCTAAAGTGATATATGATACTAAATATCCATTTAAAAGATTTCCAACGAATACAAAAGATTCCCGAATATTTCGTGTCATAAAATTTAATGTATGGCTGCCTTCAACAAGCATTGCTATATGAATTAGAGGAACAAGTAATCCAATTGCAATAAATCCGATATAGGTTCTCCATTTTTTAAAGATTTTATACAGCTCAATTCTCAGAAGTGTAAGCATTATGCAACCTCATCAGTAATTTTGAGGAAATAATCTTCAAGCGATTTTGTTGGAATTATTGCACTGACTTTTATTCCGTTTTCAACCATTAGTTTATTAATTAAATATATCTCTTCGTTCTGAATAAAAAACACTAATGAACCTTTTGATTTAGAATCAATTTTATCAATCCATTTTGTTTCTTTGAATAGATTAAAAGATTTTTCTTCATCATCGATTTCAAAAGTAACTTTAAGTAAATTTGCATTTAATAAATCACGCACATATCCTTCAACTTTTGTCATTCCTTTATCGATGATAATCATTCTGTTAGCAACCAGTTCAACTTCGTGAAGAATATGAGATGAAAGGAAAATAGTTTTTTTCTTATCTTTACTTAATTGTAAAATCAGGTCACGAATTTCTTTCATCCCTTGTGGATCCAATCCTGTTGTTGGTTCATCTAGAATGATAAGATCAGGATCATGCAACAGAGCTTGGGCGATTCCGAGTCTCTGCTTCATTCCGTGAGAATAGGTTTTTACTTTGCTTTTTGCACGTTTATCTAAACCCACAAGTTCAAGCATCTCCATAATTCGTTTTCTGCTAATTTCTTTACGTGAAATTCTACCTAATATTTCAAGGTTTTTAAAAGCGCTTAAATTTCCATAAAAATCGGGTTTTTCGACAATAGCGCCAACATTTTTGAGTATCTCAATTCTGTCCTGCGTAAGTGATTTATCAAATATTTTGATACTTCCTTCACTGGGACGAATCAACGAAAGAAGCATTCTTATAGTAGTGCTTTTTCCGGCTCCATTCGGACCTAAAAATCCAAATACATCACCTCTGTAAACATTAAGGTTAAGATTATTTACCGCTTTAACTTCCTTGAAGTCTTTAGTCAGGTTTGTTATCTCAATTATTTTTTCAGGATTCAAATCTTCATCCTTATAATTTTATTTTGCTTATATTGTTATAACTAAAATAGCTTAAATAAAGTTGCTTTTGAAGATATAATTTATGAGTGGCAGTAATTACTGATTGAGTGTCAAAAAATATTTATAAAAATTCTATTAATCCATAAAAATTAATTTTGATTTTTGATTTTTTAGCCTTAAAATTGCCCTCTTTTTTTTCGAGCAAAAAATTTATTTTCTCGAGTTCATACAATCTATTTCAATTATAATATTTTTTTTTTAGTTTGAGTTTGGGATTAAAATTAAGGCACAAACAACCTTAACAAATTTCAAACTAACGCTTTGTTTTTTAGTCGACATATCTTAAATAATTTTACAGTAAATATTGCCTCTGTCATTAGGAGAACTGAATGAAAATAACCAGACTATTTACCCAAGCCGGAACTGATCCTTTTGCTTCTTTTGAATTTGTAAAACGAACTTCAGAAATTAGAAATCCCGATGGTTCAATAGTCTTTAAAATGGAAAATGTTTCAGTACCTAAAAATTGGTCACAAGTTGCAACCGATATAGTCGCACAAAAATATTTTAGGAAAGCAGGCATACCAAAATTACTTAAAAAGGTTAAAGAAAAAGGTGTTCCAACCTGGCTTCAATCTTCTACTGCTGATACAGAAAGTTTAAGTCAGTTGCCCGAAAACGATAGATCAACATCCGAAACAGACTCGAAGCAAGTATTTCATCGTTTAGCAGGAACCTGGACATATTGGGGATGGAAAGCTAATTATTTTGACAGTGAAGAGGACGCAAGGGCTTTTTATGATGAATTAGCTTATATGTTAGCTAATCAGATGTGCGCACCTAATAGTCCTCAATGGTTTAATACCGGACTCAATTGGGCTTACGGAATTACTGGTCCTTCTCAAGGACATTTTTATGTTGATTATCAGAGCGGAGAATTAGTCAACTCAACTGACGCATATACTCATCCACAGCCTCACGCTTGTTTTATTCAATCCGTAACCGATGACCTTGTGAATGAAGGCGGAATAATGGACTTGTGGGTTCGCGAGGCAAGATTATTCAAATATGGTTCAGGGACAGGTTCTAATTTTTCAGAATTAAGAGGATCAAATGAACCTTTAAGCGGTGGCGGTAAATCATCCGGATTAATGTCATTCTTAAAAATTGGCGACAGATCTGCCGGTGCCATAAAATCAGGTGGAACTACCCGTCGAGCCGCTAAAATGGTTACGCTGGACATGGATCATCCAGATATTGAAGAATATATTAATTGGAAAGTTGTTGAAGAACAAAAAGTTGCTGCTCTTGTTGCCGGTTCAAAATTAACCAGCAAACATCTTAATGCTGTAATGAAAGCTTGTTATGATGAGCATCCTGAAAATGACAGATTTAATAAACAGCTTAATAATAAATTAAAGCACGCAGTACTCGAAGCAAGAAAAGTAGAAATTCCAAATAACTATATTGAACGCGTAATTCAATTAGCTAAAATGGGATTCAAGACAATTGAGTTTCCTATTTATGATACCGATTGGAACTCTGAGGCTTATGTTACTGTTTCAGGTCAGAATTCAAATAATTCAGTTCGTGTAACGAATGATTTCATGAACGCAGTTCTTAAAGATGGCGATTGGAATCTTTATTGGAGAATTGAAAAAAGAAAAGCTAAAAAAGAATCAAGAAATCCGAAGCCTTGTAAAACCCTAAAATCAAGACATTTATGGAATGATATAGCAAATTCCGCTTGGGCTTGCGCGGATCCCGGTCTTCAATTTCATACTACAATTAACGAGTGGCATACTTGTCCTGAAGGCGGAGAAATTCGTTCATCAAATCCGTGTAGTGAATATATGTTTCTTGATGATACTGCCTGTAATCTTGCATCAATGAACCTGGTAAAATTCTATGATACAAAAAATCATTTATTTAATATTAAAGCATACCGTCACGTTACTAAACTATGGACTATAGTTCTAGAAATCAGTGTTCTGATGGCACAGTTTCCAAGCAAACAAATTGCAAAACTCAGTTATGAATACAGAACATTAGGCCTAGGTTATGCCAATCTTGGTTCATTACTTATGCTTCAGGGTATTCCTTATGACAGTGCAGAAGCATTCGCGATTGCTGGTGCACTTACTGCTATAATGCATATGACATCATATGCGACTTCAGCGGAAATGGCTAAAGAATTAGGTCCGTTCCCTCACTATGAAGCAAATAAAGAGAATATGCTCCGTGTTCTTAGAAATCATAGAAGAGCTGCTTATAATGTTCCTAACGAGGAATATGAAGCTCTTTCTATTTTTCCAACCGGAATAAGTCCTCAGTTCTGCCCTTCTGATCTGCTTAAGGCAGCCAGAGAGGCTGCGGACAGAGCAGTTGAATTAGGTGAGCAGTACGGTTATCGTAATGCACAAGTAACGGTAATTGCGCCAACAGGTACAATTGGCTTGGTTATGGATTGTGATACTACAGGCGTTGAGCCTGATTTTGCTCTTGTAAAATTCAAAAAGCTTGCTGGTGGCGGATACTTCAAAATAATAAATCAATCTACACTACCCGCTCTTGAAAAGATGGGTTATAATAAAGATCAGATAAATGAGATAGTTAAATATGCAAAAGGAGCAGGCACTTTAGTTGGATGTCCGTACATCAATCCTGAGTCCCTGAAAGCAAAAGGTTTCTCGGATGATGCTCTTTCAAAAATAGAGAAAGCTTTACCAACGGTTTTCGAGCTAAGCTTTGCTTTTAACAAATTTGTTCTTGGAACCGAGTTCCTCGTAAAGAAATTAGGTATTGATGAAGCTGAGGTAAGTTCATTTGATTTTGATCTTTTGAAAAATCTTGGTTTCTCAAAACAGGAAATAGCTTCAGCTAATGACTATGTATGCGGAACTATGACAATTGAAGGGGCACCTTTCCTAAAGCACGAACATTATCCTGTATTTGATTGTGCAAGCAAATGCGGTAAAAAGGGTACTAGATTTATTAAACCTGCCGCTCATATTAAAATGATGGCTGCAGCTCAACCTTTTATATCCGGCGCAATTTCTAAAACAATCAATCTACCTGCACACGCAACAATTGAAGATGTTAAAGATGCTTATATGATGTCCTGGAAGTTAGGAATAAAAGCTAATGCAATTTATCGTGACGGCTCAAAACTATCTCAGCCTCTTAATTCAGTAAGTGAAGAAGAGATTGAAGCCTTGATGGAAGAAAAAGACAAGAATGATATTGTAAAAGTAGCAGAAAAAATTATTCACAGATATATTGCTAAAAGAAGGAGATTACCAGATAGAAGAACAGGTTATACTCAGAAAGCAAAAATTAATGGACAATCTGTTTACATAAGAACCGGCGAATATGATAATGGTCAGATTGGTGAGATTTTTATCGATATGCACCGTGAAGGTGCTGCATTTAGAAGTTTGTTAAACTGTTTCGCTATATCAATTTCACTTGGTTTGCAACATGGCGTTCCTCTGGAAGAATTTGTTGATGCTTTTGTTTTCACTCGGTTTGAACCAAGCGGAATTGTAAGCGGAAACGAACGAATCAAAATGACAACTTCTGTTATTGACTATATTTTCAGGGAACTTGCTGTTACATACCTCGGAAGAAATGATCTTGCTCATGTTGATTCTGAAGAAATGGTGGCAAAAGCATCACGCGGGATAATTAAAAAACTCAGCGAACCTGAATTTGAGAGTGAAGAAATCATTAGTGAAAGATTAGTTGAGTTAGACAAAGATAACTTTAATGCTTTCGAATATGCTAATTCTAAAGAACCCGAAAAGGTTCAGGAAAATGGCGAACAGAAAAACTCAATTTACGAAAAAGTTAGAAATGCAATCGACCAGGGTTACACAGGCGATATTTGTCCTGAATGTCAGAGTATGAGTATGGTCAGAAACGGAACTTGTTTGAAGTGCATGACTTGCGGTTCAACTACCGGTTGCAGTTAAATTTATTTTAATAAAGTATAAATATTTTATTAGGCTGTTCAAATAGGACAGCCTTTTTTATTGTTCAAAAAACCTCGTTATTATCAATTCTTCTTGCACCCATGTATCGTACCGAATAATAATTATGGTCTAAAGAAGAAACAGTAACTCCGTGTTTAGTACTGGCGTGCGCAAAAAGATTGTCACCAATGTAAATTCCAACATGCCCTGGTCTTACACGTCTTCTTGTGTTGAAAAAAACAAGATCACCAAACTTTAATTCAGTTTTATCAGCTATAACTTCTCCCTGCTTGTATTGTTCTCTTGCAGATCTGTTAATATTTATGGATAATGCATCACGATACACCGTCTGAGTAAATGCACTGCAGTCAATACCTTTCATTGAATTGCCGCCATATTTGTATGGAGTATTTATATACTTAATTATCTCCATAACTACTCTTTCACGATAAGTGCTTTGCTCAATTGAAAGTGAAGTTTCATTTGAGCTTGAACTTAAGCGAGCCATAATTGATGAAATATCAATAGTGCTTTCATCCTCCGGGATATCATCAGGATCATCAAGTTCCGAATCTTCAACATCACAGCCTAATGTATCAAGAAACGATAAATCGGTTACAAGGCTATCATTTTGCGAAGTGAATCTTACAGATGAATCTATGTCCATTTTGACTGTTTCTTTTTCTGTACCGTAACGGATAGAGTGAGAAGAAGGTGAACAAGCTGTGATTAAAATAAAAAATAAAAACAATGAGAAAACATTAGTATAAATTTGTCTCATAATTACCCTAAATAAGTTTTCAGATTCTTGCTGCGTGAAGCTTGTCGAAGTCTGCGAATTGCTTTTTCTTTTATTTGTCTAACTCTCTCTCTGGTTAAATTAAATTTTTCACCAATCTCTTCCAAAGTATATGCGTGATCAACATCAACCCCAAAATACAACTTGATAATCTCTGCTTCCCTTTCGGGAAGAGCTGCAAGGACATAGCTGACTTCGGCTTTTAAAGATTCAGCCATCAAGTCTAGATCTGGAGAAGGTAATTGATCGTCTTCAATAAAATCCAAAAGACTATTCTCTTCACCTTTAGAAATTGGTGCATCCACTGAAAGATGTTTACCAGAACTTATTAATGCATCGAAAACTTCGCTTACATCCATTTCAAGTTCCAGGGCTAATTCTTCCGGACTTGGTTCTCTTTCAAACTCTTGTTGAAGAGTGCTGTATGCTTTACCAATTTTAGTAAGGGCACCGACTCTATTTAAAGGTAATCGAACAATTCTAGATTGTTCTGCCAATGCTTGAAGTATGGATTGACGTATCCACCAGACAGCATAAGATATAAATTTAAAACCGCGTGTTTCATCGAATCTTTTTGCAGCTTTAATGAGTCCGAGATTTCCCTCATTTATTAAATCGCCTAAAGATAAACCTTGATTTTGATATTGTTTGGCAACACTCACAACAAAGCGAAGATTAGACTTTGTAAGTCGTTCAAAAGCACGAGTATCTCCTTTTCTAATTCTAATAGCCAGCTCAATTTCTTCTTCCGGAGTAATCAGTTCTACTTTCCCGATTTCCTGAAGATATTTATCAAGCGATAGGCTTTCTCTGTTTGTGAATTGTTTTTGAATTCTCACTTTTTACCTTGAATCAAAAAATTTCAATTTTTTATTGCTGTTAAATTTTATTAAAACTGCAAAACAAATTCGAAGTGGTGCTAAGATAGAACAATCTTAAAATAAAAAAAAGATAAAATTATAATGAATTTTTAAAACGGGATTGGTTCAGATTATCAGGATGATAAATATTTATTTTTTTTGACTGATATTTATAAGTATCTAAAGCCACAATATCAATTTTATTATCTGTTTTGGACTTAATATCTTTTTTTGATTTATCATTCATAAAGAAAGCTAATCCCTTTTAACTCATTTTCTACTTTAATATAATCTGCAACTGTTTTTGCAGCATCAGAAAAAGTCTGTCGCGTTCCTAAATTTTTTATCGCTTTATTTTTCCCATAATATAACAACGGTACAAATTCCCTGCTATGATCGGTGCTCGGAGTAGTAGGATCATTACCGTGATCAGAAGTAATAATTACTCTATCGCTGTCATCTAATTTTGAAAGGAAGGAAGGAAGGAAATCATCAAATTCTTTCAGAGCATTTGCTAAACCGAAAGGATCATTTCGATGACCGTAGTAAACATCAAAATCTACAAGATTAGTAAAGATAAAACTGTTATTTACTTTTTGTGAATATTCCAGAAGTTTATTGCAGCCTTCCAAATTTGATTTGGTTTTTTCAACAACATCAATGCCCTTATAATTAAATAAGTCAGAAATTTTTCCAATAGAAATTGTTCTTATTCCATTCTTTTGAAGTAAATCAAGTATAGTGTCAGAAGGTGGATCAAGAGAATAGTCTTTTCGGTTAGTTGTTCTGGAATAATTACCACTCGTTCCAACAAACGGACGCGCGATAACTCTTCCAACTATTAACGGAGGAGTTAATATTTCATCTCTTGTTATACGGCAAATCTCATATAGTCTGTCCAATCCAAATTTCTCTTCGTGTGCCGCAATCTGAAAAACTGAATCTGCCGAAGTATAAACAATCGGATAACCTGTTTTAATATGCTCATCACCCAATTCTTTTATTATCTCTGTTCCTGAAGCAGGTTTGTTACCAAGAACACGGCCAACTCCAGTTCTCGAAATAAATTTTTCTATGAGATCATCTTGAAATCCATCAGGAAAGTAAGAGAAATCGGTATCAACAAATAGTCCTCCAAGTTCCCAGTGCCCCGTTGTAGAATCTTTACCTTTTGAAATTTCTTTCATCTTGCCAAAAGACGCTAGAGGAGTTTTAACTTTCTTGACTCCATCAATATCAATTATATTTCCAAGTCCCATTCTTTCAAGATTCGGTAAAGATAGCCCACCAATTGCTTTTGCTATATTACCAAGAGTATTACTTCCTTCATCATTATAGTAAGATGCATCGGGAAGTTCACCCACACCAATTCCGTCAAGTACAATAAGAAAAAAATTATTCATTACATAAGAAAAGTTTAAGTGATATTACGAACAGCATTCCCGCCTTTTTCAAGTGCCTTTTGTAAAGCTAATTCAGCGTTATGAAATGCTTCTTCAACATCCAGTTTTCCTGTTGTTGAGGCAACTCCAATTGAGACAGTATAAGTAGTTTGTTTCGAAACAATAGCGATTGGTTTTCTGGCAATTTTAACTCTAAGTTTTTCTGCCCAAATAAAAACGTTCTTTGGTAAGGTATTAAAGAAATGAACGGTAAACGATGTTTCATCCACTCTTCCGAAAAGATTCATAGCAGTCATTTCCTCAGAAATAGTTTCGGCAACAATTTTTATTACCTTATGTAACGGATCACCCTCAAATAGAGATTCCTGCTCAAGAAAATCATCTATTTTTATTAAAGCGAGAGCACCTGGTGCATTGAGCGACTGCATTTTCATAAGATCAGAACTCAATCTTTCCTTAAATGCATCTGGGTTCAGAGCGCGTGTTTCCATATCAACATCAAGTAAGCTCTTCAGCAAAGTGTGTGATGAATGAGAATAAATGACAAACGAAATGATGTTAACCGCACTTTTTAGAAATTTAACATCTGCATTCGTATATGCATTTTTCTTTAAGTTCTCAAAGCATAAAACACCGTAAATCTGATTTGAATAGATAAGCGGAATTCCGAGGAAAGAACCATCAAAACTCAAATCTTCAACTTTTGAGTAGCGTAAATATTTATCGGCACTAGTATCGTCAATTTTAATTGGTATGCCGCTTATAATAGTTTTACCAACTAACGTTCCGTTAAGCTCAACTTCTAAACCCTGTCCAATGTACTTAAGAGTTGTTTTGTTTATCACTTTAGTTGTTTCAAATTTTTGTTCGACCGGTTTGAAATAAACAAAAGTAAAAGCATCCCATTCGAGAAGATCGTTTACAGAATTTGATAAAGTCTCAAGAACACTTTCCTGTGACTCAAAGTTCTTATCTGAATCAACTAAATTCAGAAGACCTTTCAAACGAGCCTGAGAGATTGAATCGGAATGTTTCTCTTCGAAAATTTGTACAATCATTGTAATAACACGTACAAATCTTCCTATTGAATAAATCGTTTCAATACCGAATTGATCTCCAACTTTTGAATCAACTGCAAGTATAGCAATAAGGGAGTTATCATAATAGATAGGCGCACCCACAAAACTTCTTATTCCCTGCGGTGAATCGTAATAACGAATTACATCTGCTTCAGCAGCGGGTGAAATGTCAGTAAGCAATTCAGGCTCACTCCGCTGGACAATTTTGCTAAGTATATCGTCTTCAATATCTAATTTACTTTTTGTAACCTGATCGCAGGAGGATATGAATTTTTCGATTGTTAGTTTTTCTTTTCTTTTATTATACCAGAAGAACAAAGCAGTATGAGCGCCGTATGCTTCTTTGATAACAGTAAGGATTTTTTCCAATACAAAACCAAACTGTCCGTTATGTCCTAATTCTGGTGGAAGCGATTCGTTTGCAATCTCCTCGAACCTTTCTTTAAGATCAGGTGGTTTTAAAGTTGTTTTTGAAAGTTTTAACTCTGGCTGGTAATTATCTGCAGTAATTACGTCGACATTTTTAGATTTTGATATTATCTTAAAAGATTCATCAACATCAGATGATGGTGCGCTAAATGGATCCTCAATGTCTTCATCTTCTTCGCTTATGGAATATCTCCCGTCAAACCGGATGGAATCTCTTAGAAAAATAATAAATGCCACATAGATTATCATCAATATAATAGTAATTACACGAATTACAAGATCATCTGTGATAAACAGAATAACAGCAAGCAGCGGAATTAACAGAAAGATTAATATTCGTTTTCTTTGTCGGCGGTTCATTGAATAAAAAGAATCATATAAAGTTAGGAATTAATATAATCTTACATTAAACGAATATCAATCAGATATTAGCAAAGATTTCAACTAATAAAACAAAGATGCCAAAAGATTAGCCAATTGTTTCTTGCCCCTCCCTTTTACAGAGGAATATAGAAGAAGATTAGAATCCAACTCTGCCTCGGGGAAAACTGATTTAATTTTTCCTTCGGATAGTTTTATTTCTGACTGTTTAAGTTTATCTGCTTTACTTAGTATAAAAATGTAAGGTAAAGAATGAAAATTTACAAGTTCGTTTAGTTTAATATCCAGGTCTGTTGGCTTGCGTCTGCTGTCTATTAAGTGAATAACGAGTTTTATGTTTCCTGATTTCTCGAGGAAATCGGAAATCAGTTTTGACCAGAATTCTCTTTCCTTTTTACTTATTTTTGCATAGCCAAAACCCGGCAGGTCAACAATGTAAAATTTCTCATCAATTTCGTAATAGTTAATCGACCGCGTTTTTCCCGGTGTCCTGCTGACTTTTGCCAGATTTTTCCTGTTAAAAAGTGAATTTATCAAAGAGGATTTACCCACATTTGATCTACCGCAGAGTACAACCTCCGGAAGTTTTTTCCTGGGAATATCTTTAATCTCAAAAGCTGATGTTACGAAATTTTGTTTTTCAAACATAATAAAAAAAGAGTAACCAGTTTCCCAATTACTCTTTCAATTTTTAATTAAAGTAGATTCTATTACTCTTTAGTTTTTTTTACTTTTTTCACTTTCTCTTTACTTTTTTCACTTTCTCTTCTTTTACTTTCTTTTCTTTCTTCTCTTTTTTCACTTCTTTTTCTTCAACTACAGTTGCCTCTTCAGCAATATCTTCCTGCTTTGTTTCAGATTTTTCCTGAGTTTTCGATTCTTTTCTTTCTTTGCGTTCTTCAGCTTTTTTGTTTGCGATGTCATTATAATCAACAAGTTCTATAATTGCCATAGCTGCGGCATCACCAACTCTATTACCAAGCTTAACAACTCTTGTATAACCGCCCGGTCTTTCACCGATTTTAGGGACAATTTCGCCAAAGAGTTCTTTAACAACTTCTCTATCACTGATAACACTCATTATCTGACGCATTGAATGAAGATCATTCTTTTTAGCTTTTGTGATAAGTTTTTCGACAAACATTCTGGCTTCTTTTGCTTTAGCTACTGTAGTTTTTATTCTTTTATACTTAAGCAGTGAGGTAGCAAGAGCACCCATTAAAGCTTTTCTGTGACTTGCCGTTCTGCTTAATTTTCTTCCTTTAACTCTGTGTCGCATTAATAAACCTTAATTTTCAATTAGTGAGTTTCTGTTTCATCTTTGATATATTTATCCACATCCATACCGAATTCAAGACCAAGATTTTCAACTATTTCCATAAGTTCTGCAAGTGATTTTCTACCGAAGTTTCTAAACTTTAGCATCTCCTGTTCATCTTTTCTTACAAGTTCAGAAAGATTTTTAATATTTGCAGCTTTCAGGCAATTGTGCGATCTTACACTAAGTTCAAGATCATCAACATTAGTAAGCAAAATTTTCTTAATTCTTTCGGTTTCAGTATCTTTTTGAGAGACTGATTGTTCTTCTTCCTGCTCCATATCAAAATTTATGAACAGTTGAACATGCTCTTTTAAAATCCTTGCAGCCTGAGTAAGGGCATCATCAGGTGTAATTGAACCATCGGTTATAATCTCCAATGTAAGCTTTTCATAATCATTTTTATCACTGATTCTTACATTTTCAATATCATATCTTACATTTTTAATAGGTGTAAAAATTGAATCAATCGGAATAATACCAATAGTTTGATCTGGTGTAATATTTTCAGAAGCAGTTACGTAACCGATTCCTTTGCCTACTCTCAATTCAACATCAAACTTTGCTTTGTTATTTAAAGTTGCAATGTGAAGATCTGGATTAAGTATTTCAATCTCATTACTTGCTTTCTGAATATCAGCTGCCGTCCATTCTCCTCCTCCATTAAAGGATAAAGTAATTTTTTCTGGTTTTTTTTGGAGTAATTTCATTCTTACTTGTTTTAAGTTAAGAATGATTTCAGAAACATCTTCAACAACGCTATCAATAGTTGTAAATTCATGCAGAACACCGCTGAATTTTACAGAGGTGATAGCCGAACCCGGAAGCGAAGAAAGTAAAACTCTTCTTAAGGAGTTGCCTAAAGTTGTTCCATATCCTCTTTCAAGAGGTTGGAGGACAAATCTTCCAAACGAATTCGAAAAGCTTGATTCATCTAATACAACTGCTTCAGGCATTTTTATTTGTGTAACGCTCATTTAATATCCTCTAAGTTTGATCATTAAAAATTTATTACTTAGAATAAAGTTCAACTACTAACTGTTCGTTGGCGTTTAGAGGAACATCTTCTCTTTCA
This sequence comes from uncultured Ignavibacteriaceae bacterium, assembly GCA_963804005.1. GTDB lineage: Bacteria > Bacteroidota > Ignavibacteria > Ignavibacteriales > Ignavibacteriaceae > JAGXRK01. Next base: position 29,938 of record CAWDOP010000016.1, read on the forward strand.
GGTATCTGAATAAAATTTCCGGTTAAGGAAGCTTTATCGATTGAAAGCCAACTATAAGTATTGTCTTTTACTCTTTTTAACGAGTTATGAATTGCATCTAATTTTTTACTTTTATCATTAATCTGAATAACATCACCCGGACTTAATAGATATGAAGGTATATCAACAAGATGATTGTTAATCATAATATGTCTGTGCCTTATAAGCTGTCGTGCTTGTTTGCGAGAGGATGCAAAACCTAACCTGTAAACGACATTATCCAGTCTTCTTTCGAGAAGTTTTACAAGGTTTGCCCCTGTTCTGCCTTTTTGCTTTATCGCTTTTTCAAAGTAATTTCTGAATTGTGTTTCCAACACGCCGTAAGATCTTTTTATTTTTTGCTTTTCACGAAGCTGAATTCCGTACTCAGAAACTTTGGATCTTCTGGAAAGACCATGCTGACCCGGGGGATAATTCCTTATTTCAATCGGACACTTTTCAGAATAACACTTCTGTCCCTTTAAAAATAATTTTTGTCTTTCTCTTCTGCACAGTTTACAAACTGAGTCTGTGTATCTTGCCATTTAGTTAACTCTCCGAAAAATTAAACTCTTCTTTTCTTAGGTGGTCTGCAACCATTATGTGGAATAGGTGTTACATCTTTAATAGATGAAACGTCTAATCCAGCAGTGTGTAAAGCCCTGATAGCAGCTTCTCTGCCTGAACCGGGCCCTTTAACCAAAACTTCTACTTTTCTTAAACCGAGATCGTAAGCTTCTTTTGCTGCGGCTTCAGCCGAAACCTGTGCAGCAAATGGTGTATTTTTTCTTGATCCTTTAAAACCGTTTTTACCGGCTGATGACCAGGCAATAGTATTACCATAAATATCGGTTATAGTAACCTGCACGTTATTAAATGTAGCTTTTATATGAGCTACTCCGCTTGAATCAACGTGTGTTTTTTTCTTTGCTTTCTTTAATGTTTTAGCCAAATCTGAATCTCCAATAAATCATTATAAATTTGTACGATTGCACATTAACAAGATTATAAGCGCAATCCTTGATCTTTAAATCACTATTTCTTAGTAGGAGCTTTTTTCTTACCAGCAACAGTTCTTCTTTTACCTTTTCTGGTACGTGAATTTGTTCTGGTTCTTTGACCACGAACAGGAAGACCTTTTCTGTGTCTTAAACCACGGTAAGCACCAATATCCATAAGTCTTTTTATATTCTGCTGAACTTCCGAACGCAATGCGCCTTCAACTTTATAATCACCAGTAATAACCGATCTTATCTCAGCAACTTCTTCTTCAGTAAGATCTGCAATTTTTTTATTTGCATCTACTTTAGCTTTTGCCAAAATATCGGCAGAACCTGTTTGACCAATTCCGAAGATATACTGTAAACCGTACAATACTTTTTTATTTTTCGGTAAATCTACACCAGCTATTCGAGCCAATGATCTTCTCCTTAAATTAAATTAACCTTGACGCTGTTTATGTTTAGGGTTTTTGCAGATAACTCTTACAACACCCTTGCGTTTTATTATTTTACATTTGTCACAAATCTTTTTTACAGATGATCTGACTTTCATTTGAACTCCACTATTTATACCTGTAGGTAATCCTACCTTTTGAAAGATCATAGGGAGATAATTCAATTGAAACTTTATCTCCTACTAATATTTTTATAAAATGCATTCGCATTTTTCCAGAAATATGCGCAAGAATCTCATGTCCGTTGTCCAGCTTAACTCTGAAGTTAGCATTGGGTAGCGTTTCAGTAATAATTCCATCTACTTTAATAGGTCCTTGTTTAGCCATCAACAAACAGTCAATATTTCCGGAGTATTGTTATTTATTAAAATTGTATGCTCAAAATGAGCTGATGGAGAACCATCTTCAGTTACAACAGTCCATCCATCCGGTTTAGTATTTACAAAATAATGACCCAAATTAACCATTGGTTCAATTGCCAAGGTCATACCATTTTTTAATTTTACTCCTGTACCTTTTCTACCAAAATTAGGAACAGAAGGATCTTCGTGCAAAAATTTTCCAACACCGTGTCCGCAGAGTTCTCTTACAATAGAAAATCCATTAGCTTCAACAAATTCCTGTACTGCGTTGGAAATATCGTGTACCCTATTATTTGCTTTTGCTTGTTCGATTCCAAGATAAAGAGACTTTTCAGTTACCTCAAGCAACTTTTTCTTTTCATCGGATATCTTTCCAACAGCAACTGATAAAGCTGCATCCCCATAATAATTATTTTTAAGAACACCTACATCAATCGCAATTATTTCGCCTTCTTTAAGTATTCTATTACCTGGAATACCATGCACTACTTCATCATCAACAGAAGCACAGATAGAGCCGGGAAAACTTTCGACTCCGCCTTGCGAATATCCTTTGAATGCCGGAATGGCATTATTGCTTCTGATATAATCTTCAGCAATTTTATCAAGGTCTAATGTTGTAACCCCGGGTCTTATGTTGCTTTTCACAAGCTGCAAAGTTTCAGCAACTATTCTGCAACTTTCACGAATAAAATCTATCTCTTTTTTGGTCTTTATATAGATCACTAAATCTTAACGTCTGCCTTTTACCTTACCTGATTTCATAAATCCATCATAATGTCTCATTAATAAATGAGATTCAATCTGCTGCAACGTATCAAGCGCAACACCAACACAAATTAATAAACTTGTACCACCAAAAAATTGAGCAAACTGACCGGACACACCCCATACGGATACAAATGCCGGAAGGATTGCAATGATAGCTAAGAATATCGAACCCGGTAATGTAATTTTTGTCAAAATATTGTCAATAAAATCAGAAGTTTGTTTCCCCGGTCTTATACCAGGAATAAATCCACCTTGCTTTTTCATATTGTCGGCAACATCTTTAGGATTAAAAGCTATTGCTGTATAAAAATATGTAAAAAAGATTATCATCAATGCGTAAACAGCTGAATAAACCGGCGATGTATAATGGAACCAACCTGAAATTGTCTGTAAAAATTCACTGGCAGGAAAAAATGATAAGACAGTGTTAGGAATAAACATTATAGACTGAGCAAAAATTATAGGCATTACTCCTGCCGTGTTTACTCTTAACGGAATATACTGGGTTACACCACCATAAATTTTTCTACCAACAACACGCTTAGCATATTGAACAGGAATCCTCCTTGTACCTTGAGTTACAAGAACAACTCCGGCAATTATAAAAAACATAAACGCAAATATCACAATCTCAATAATTATTGATCTTTGTCCTGCCTCAATCAATCTGTATTCATCAAACATAGCAAATGGGAACCGTGCAATAATTCCAATAAAAATTATCAACGATATTCCATTACCAATTCCTTTTTCAGTAATCTGTTCACCCATCCACATCATGAAAACAGTACCGGAAGTAAGAATAATAATTGTAGTAATTACCCAGGCTATACCTCTTACCGGATCTGGAACAATCGGTAATCCCTGAACTTCAATATTTAATAATCTTACTGTAACAGCCCAAGCCTGAAAAGCAGAAATAATAACTGTAAAATAACGAGTTAACTGAGTTATTTTCTTTCTTCCTTCTTCACCTTCTTGCTGAAGTTTCTGGAAATATGGAATAACTGCTCCCATCAACTGGATGATGATGGATGCAGATATGTAAGGCATAATTCCTAAAGCAAAAATTGCTGCGTTGGAAAATGCGCCTCCAACAAAAAGATCATACAACCCAAAAAGGTTATCGGATGACTGATTCTTCATTGCTTCGCTAAGCAAAGCAGAATCTACGCCCGGAGTTGTTAAGTGCGATCCAAGTCTTACTATAATGAGAACTGCTAATGTATAAAAAATTCTCTGTCGTAGTTCGTGAATCTTAAAAATATTTCTGAGAGTATCAGTAATTCGTGACATTTATTTCCGGATTATAACTTTGTAATTTTTCCGCCAACTGCTTCAATTTTTTCCTGAGCAGATTTGCTGAATGAATTAACTTCTAACTGAACTTTAGCTTTTAATTCACCTTTGCCTAAAACCTTTACCGGTTTTTTAAGAGTTGAAATCAATCCTAACTTTTTAAGTTCAGATAGATTAAGAACAGTGTCACCTATCTTCTTTTCGTCGGCTAATCTTTGAAGAGCATTTAAATTAATTAACTGAAATTCAACTTTGAAAATATTAGTGAAACCAAATTTAGGTACTCTCCTTTGCAACGGCATCTGACCGCCTTCAAACCAGGCTTTATGTTTTGAGCCCGACCTGGATTTTTGTCCATTCATACCTCTTGTTGATTGTCCACCGTGTCCTGAACCTTCACCACGACCAACTCTTTTACGGTTCTTTCTTGAACCACTTGCATATTTAAGATTGCTTAAAATATCCATTATAAAACCTTACTATTCTTTTATTTCTTCAACTCTAACTAAATGACATACTTTTCTGACCATTCCTCTAATCTGAGGAGTGTCATTATGAATTTTTTCCCAATTGGGTCGACCCAACCCAAGTGCTTCGATAGTAGCCTTTTGATCTTTTGGTCTGTCGATAATACTTCTTATCTGAACAATTTTAATTTTTCCCATTTCCAACCTTTATTAAGAAGCAAACAAATCTTTAGTTTGCATTTTTCTCTTGGCAGCCATTTTCCTTGCATCAATCTGTTTAACCAGAGCATTCAAAGTTGCCTTTACCTGATTATGTGGATTACTGGAACCAAGTGATTTAGTTAAAACGTCCTGTATACCAGCAGCTTCCAGAACAGCACGAACACCACCGCCAGCTATCAACCCGGTACCTGGTGAAGCTGGTTTTAATAAAACTTTGCCTGCACCATATTTTCCTATTATCTTGTGAGCAACAGTGCCTTTAATAATGGAAACATTAACCATATTCTTCTTTGCATCATCAATGCCTTTAGAAATAGCGTCAGTTACTTCATTGGCTTTACCTAATCCAACACCAACAGTACCACTACCATTACCAACAACAACAATTGCATTAAAACTGAATCTGCGTCCGCCCTTAACAACTTTAGCAACTCTGTTAATGTGAACAACTTTTTCTTTTAAACCTTCAGTTTCATTTGATTTAACAGCTTTCAATTACAACTCCAACTAATCAATTAATTATAAAATTATACTACCGGCAAAAATTTGGCTGCCGGGAGAGGACTCGAACCTCTACAGACGCCTCCAAAGGGCGTAGTCCTGCCATTAGACGACCCGGCAAAAACCAGAATAAACTAATATTAAAATTTCAATCCCCCTTCTCTTGCACCGTCGGCAATAGCCTGGATGCGTCCGTGGTATTTATAACCGTTTCTATCGAAAACAACAGTAGTAATGTTTTTTTCAAGAGCTTTTTTTGCTAAGAGATTTCCGACAAGTTTTCCTTTAGCAATCTTTCCTTTTGTTTCTTTTAAACTATCAGAAAGTTCTTTGGACAGAGAAGAAGCCGATGCAACTGTTACTCCTGTCGTATCATCAATTACCTGAGCATAAACATGATTTAAGCTTCTGTAAACCGTAAATCGTGGTTTATCAGGCGCACCGAAAATCTTTTTTCTGATCCTGGTTTTAGATCTTTCTCTGGGTTTTAATTTTCTACTCATAACTTCTTTATTCCTAAACTAAAAATTATTTACCGGCTGTTTTTCCAGCTTTACGAACAATCATTTCATCAGAATATTTTATTCCTTTGCCTTTGTAAGGCTCAGGTTTTCTGATTGATCTGATTTTTGCAGCAATTTGACCAACAAGCTGCTTGTCAATTCCATTAATTACAATTTGGGTTGGTGTTGGAACCTGCAATTTTATATCCTGAGGAGGAACAAAGTATATTGGATGAGAATATCCTATATTCAGCAAAAGATTTGTTCCTTTTAATTCTGCTTTATAACCAACTCCAACAATATTTAATGTTTTTGTATACTCTTCGGTAACACCCGTAATCATATTTTGAAGAATAGAACGGGTTAGTCCATGTAATGATCTATTTTCTTTCTGATCATCCGGTCGTTTCACCTTAATTATATTGCCTTCAATGTCAACAAATATATTTTGGTGCACATCAAAAGCCAATTCACCTTTTGGACCTTTTACCTTAAGCGAATTACCATTTTTTGTAACGGTTACGCCATTTGGAATTTCTATTTGTTTTTTACCAATTCTTGACACTTTATTACTCCATCAAAAAAATTACCAGATGTAACAAATAACTTCACCACCAAGTGATTGCTTACGAGCTTCTTTATCTGTGAGCAAACCTTTTGATGTGGAAATAACTGCTGTTCCTAATCCATTCAATACTCTTGGAAGTTCGTCTTTACCTTTATAAATTCTTAAACCTGGTTTACTAATTCTTCTCAATCCGCTTATTGCAGGAGTTCCCTGACTATACTTTAAATGAATTCTTATAGTATTCTGTTTATTATCTTCAACCATGGCAAAATCGTGAATGAAGTTTTCTTTCCTCAGAATTTCAGCGAGTTCTTTTTTAAGTCCTGAAGAAGGAATTTCAACACGCACTTTTTTAGCTTTAGAAGCGTTTCTAACTCTTGTTAAAAAATCTGAAATCGGATCTGTTACTGACATATAGAATCTCCTTTTACCAACTTGATTTCTTTAATCCGGGAATTTCACCTTTGAGTGCCATTTCTCTGAGCACAAGTCTTGAAACGCCGAACTTTCTGTAATATGATCGTCCTCGACCGGTAAACATACATCTATTTTTTAACCTTACCGGCATAGAATTTCTTGGCAGTTTTTGCAAAGCATCCCAATCGCCATTTTCCTTAATTTCTTCGCGAACCTTTTTAAACTTTGCAACAAGTTTTCTTCTTTTTTCGTCTCTGGCTATAATACTCTTACGTGCCATTAAATCTCCTATTCTCCTGTTTTAATTTCTTTTTTTCTGAACGGAAATCCGAAAGATTTAAGTAATTCATAAGCTTCATTGTCAGTAGGAGCAGAAGTTACAAAAGTTATATCCATTCCAAGTACTTTTGTAACTTTATCAACATTAATCTCCGGAAAAATTATTTGCTCTTTCATTCCCATAGTGTAGTTTCCTCTTCCGTCAAAAGATTTGTCTGATAAACCTCTGAAGTCTCTCACTCGCGGAAGAGCAACATTTATAAAACGATCAAGGAATTCATACATTTTTTCTTTTCTCAGTGTAACTTTTGCGCCGATATTCATTCCTTCACGCAACTTAAAATTAGAAATAGCTTTTCTTGCTTTTCTAATGTTCGCTTTCTGACCTGTAATAGTTTCAAGGTCTTTAACCGCTTCATCAAGAATCTTAGAATCAGCAACTGCAGCACCCACACCCATATTAACAACGATCTTTTCAAGCTTAGGAACCTGCATTATGTTTTTATAGCTCAAAGATTTCATTAAACCAGGAACAATTTCTTTTCTGTAAACATCAAGTAATCTTGGTCTAATTTTTATTTCTTTTTCAGCTGAAACTTTAGCTTTTTCTTTAGCAGCTTTTTTTGGTTTAGCTGTTTCTTGTACTTTTGTTTTTTCTTTTGTTTTCTCTTTTGCCATTTTATCTTAAAACCTTAACTAAGTTTTATAACTATGGAATCATTTCTCCGCTTACTTTGCTAACACGGACTATTTTCTTTTTACCGGTCTTATCATCTAAAATTATCTTTGCTCCAATTCTTGTTGTTTCGTTTGTTTTAGGATCAAGAATCATAACATTAGAAGCATTGATTGGTGCTTCTTTTTCTATTATACCTCCCTGCGGATTTTTTTGTGAGGCTTTAGTATGTCTTTTACGAAGGTTAATTCCTTCTATAATAATTTTAAATTCTTTTGGAAATACTTTAAGTACTTTTCCGGTTTTACCTTTATCGTTTCCGGAAATAACCATAACAGTATCGTTTTTTCTGATCTTCATTAAACTTAAATCCTTATATAACTTCTGGAGCTAAAGAAACTATTTTCATGAATTGTTTTTCTCTCAGTTCTCTTGCAACCGGACCAAATATACGAGTACCCTTTGGTTCATTCTGAGGGTTTATTAAAACGGCTGCATTCTCGTCGAATCTTATGTATGAACCATCTTTTCTTCTGACTTCTTTTTTTGTTCTTACAATAACAGCCCTGGATACTTCACCCTTTTTAACAGTACCATTAGGAATAGCCGATTTTACGGAGACTACAATAATATCGCCAACAGATGCATATCTTCTGTTACTTCCGCCAAGCACACGAATACATCGAACTTTTTTGGCGCCAGAATTATCTGCAACTATCAGGTTAGTTTCTTCTTGAATCATTTTTCAATTTCTCCTTAATGCTCTACTTGGCTTTCTCAACTATTTCTATTAAGCGCCATCTTTTTCTTTTACTGAGAGGTCTTATTTCCATTATCTTAACTTTATCACCAATTCCACATTCTCTTTTTTCATCATGAGCCATCAGTTTAGTTGTCTTCTTAAAATATTTTTTATAAATCGGATGAGGTACTTTTCTCACAATAGCTACAGTAATTGTCTTATCCATTTTGTTGCTTACAACAACACCGATTCTGGTTTTTCTTAAAGCACGCTGTTCCATATTTAAGACTTAACTCCTTCTATATTAATTTTTCCGGCAGTCTGATCAGCCTGCATTTCTCTTTGCTTCAGAATCGTTTTCATTCTTGCAATATCTTTTCTTATAATATTCAACTTTGTTGTATTTGTTAATTGTTTTAGCTGATGAGCAAAACGAAGATCAACAATGTTTTTCTCTTCTTCTGCAATTCTTTTAATCAACTCGTCGTTATTCATTTCTTTAATTTCATAAATTTTCATTTTACTACCCTTGACTGTTATTCGTAATCCGGTCTTGAAATAACTTTTGTTTTAATGGGAAGTTTGTGCGAACACAATTTAAGTGCATCATTAGCAATTTCCCTTGAAACTCCAGAAACTTCAAACATAATTCTTCCTGGTTTTACAACGGCAACCCAAAACTCAGGTGCGCCTTTACCTTTACCCATTCTTGTTTCAAGAGGTTTTTTAGATACCGGTTTATCAGGAAATATTCTAATCCAGACTTTACCGTCTCTTTTCATTTTTCTGGATAATGCAACACGACAAGCTTCAATTTGTCTGCTGGTAATCCAGGCTGGTTCCATTGCTTTAAGCCCAAAGTCACCAAAAGAGACGGAACTACCACGATAAGCTTTACCTTTGCGTCTTCCTCTCTGTGACTTTCTGAACTTAACTCTTTTAGGCATTAACATATTTCGAAACTCCTGTAAACTTTTTTATTAAAAGACTGAAATTATAATTTTAATCTTATTTACTAATGTATTTGATTTCAATCTTTTAATCTTCCTAATCAGTTACTCTTTTGCCTAAGATTTCTCCTCGGCAAACCCAAACTTTAATTCCAATTGAGCCATAGATAGTTTCAGCACGACCTGTGGCATAATCAATATCTGCACGAATTGTATGAAGAGGAATTCTACCGTCTTTATACTGCTCGGTTCTTGCCATCTCAGCGCCACCCAATCTACCTGAGCACATAATTCTAATTCCTTCAGCACCCATTCTCATTGCTGCAGTAATAGCCATTTTCATTGCTCTTCTAAAGGAAATTCTGCCCTGCAACTGTTGTGCAATATTTTCAGCAACCAAGTAAGCATCTAATTCAGGTCTTTTGATTTCGGATATCTGAACTTTAACATCTTTTTCAGTTACTTTCTTTAATTCTTCTTCAAGCTGCGTAATTTCTTTTCCGCTTTTTCCAATAACAACACCCGGTCTGGATGTATGAATTGTAAGAATAATATTCTTTGAAGTTCTATCGATAACAATTCTTGAAATGCCAGCTTTCTTTAATCTGTTTCTAACATAATGACGAAGTTTATCATCTTCTTTTAGCTTAGAAGCATAAGATTTATTTTCATACCAATTAGATTCCCAACCTCTTATTATTCCAACTCTAAAACCAATAGGATTAGTTTTCTGTCCCAAAATACCTCCTGATATTACGCTTTATTTGCTACAATAATTGTTAGATGACAAGATCTTTTTCTTATTCTATAAGCCCTACCCATAGGAGCCGGCGAAATTCTTTTAATTGTCGGTCCCTGATTAACATAAGCTTCTTTTATAAAAAGATCGGATGGTTCAACTCTGCCTGAATCTTCAGCATTCATTAAGTTTGCAACTGCAGACCTTAATGTTTTTTCAGCATCTTTGGATGCAGTTTTTGTAGAAAAATGCAATACTTCGATAGCTTTTTCTACAGACATTCCACGAACAAGGTCTACCAGTAGACGCATTTTTCGCGGAGATGAACCAATATATTTATTAACAGCTCTAGCTTCCATTTTTAATATCTACCTTAAAATTATTTTCCTTTAGCCGCTTTTTCAGATTTAGTACCCGGATGACCTCTGAAAATTCTTGTTGGTGAAAATTCACCAAGCTTATGACCAACCATATTTTCAGTTATGTAAATAGGGATCATCTGTTTACCGTTGTGAACAGCAATTGTGTGTCCTACAAAATCCGGAAGTATTGTAGAGGATCGGGACCATGTTTTAACAATTTTCTTTTGATTAGTTTCATTAAGCTTTGAAATCTTTTCAAATAATTTGTAATGAACGAATGGACCTTTTTTTATAGATCTTGGCATAGATTACTCTCTACTTCTTACGTCTTTTAATAATGAATTTATTTGATTCTTTTTTACGCTTACGGGTTTTCAAACCTTTGGCTTTTTGACCCCAGGGTGAAACCGGATGCCCACCGCCGGAAGTTTTACCTTCACCGCCACCCATTGGATGATCGACAGGATTCATCACAACACCTCTCACATGAGGTCTTCTTCCTAACCATCTAGTTCTACCAGCCTTTCCAAGGCTTATATTTTCCTGCTCAGCATTACCAACAGAACCATAAGTAGCCATACAATCAATTCTCACTTGCCTGATTTCACCTGAAGGCATTTTAAGTTGAGCTAAACTTCCTTCTTTCGCCATCAACTGAACTGCAGTACCTGCGCTTCTGGCAAGTTGTCCGCCTTTGCCGGGTTTCATTTCAACATTATGAATGAAGCTACCCAGAGGCATCTCTTTTAACGGAAGAGCGTTGCCAACCTGAATATCACTTCCGGAACCTGAAACAACTTTATGTCCCACTTTTAAACCGTCTGGTGCCAGTATGTATCTTTTCTCTCCATCAGCATAATGTAATAAAGCAATTCTACACGATCTGTTAGGATCATATTCAATAGAAAATACTTTTGCGGGAACGCCTTGTTTATTTCTTTTAAAATCAATTATTCTGTAACGTCTTTTGTGTCCGCCGCCTCTGAACCTTGTAGTTGTTCTACCAAGATTATTTCTGCCACCGGATTTTTTAAGAGCAACTGTAAGTGATTTTTCCGGAGTAGATTTTGTAATCTCATCAAATGAAGCATTTGATCTGAATCTTGTTCCGGGAGTTACAGGTTTTAATTTTCTTATTGCCATTTTAATATCCTATCGTGAATCTCTATACTTGCTCAAACAATTCTATTGTTTCGCCTTTTTTCAGAGTTATAATAGCCTTTTTGAATTTAGCAGTTCTGCCGACAAATCTACCACTCTTTCTAAACTGAGTTTTGGTTTTACCGTCGTAGTTAATAGTTCTTACATCAACAACGTGAACATCAAATTTTTCTTCAATGGCTTTTTTAATTTCAATTTTATTGGCTTTAGTATTAACAATAAAGCCGTACTTATTTCCGTGATCAGCGGTTAAGTTAGTCATCTTCTCAGTAATCAAAGGTCTGATTAATACCTGATGCATTTTAGTTTACCGCCTCTCCGATTTTACTGAAAGTATCTTCAATTACTTTAAGAGCACTTTTCTGTAAAACCAACATTTGATTATTTAAAATATCATATGTAGATACTTTATTCGCTTCTAAGACTTTTACTTTAGGTAAATTTCTTCCTGATTTATAAATAACATCATTAAAATTAGAGGTTAACAACAAAACTTTTTTACCACCAATTTTCAAAGATTCAAGCATTTTATTAAAGTCTTTGGTTTTGTGTGTATCTAAAGAAAAATCTTCAACTACAATTAACTGTTGATCTTTAACTTTGTAGCTAAAGGCAGATTTTCTTGCAAGACGTTTTAATTTCTTTGGAATATCTTGTCTATAATCTCTTGGTCTTGGTCCGAAAATCGTTCCACCTCCAACCCAAAGCGGAGACCTTGTTGTACCGGCTCTTGCACCACCACGTCCTTTTTGTTTCCAAGGTTTTCTACCACCGCCTCTTACTTCAGCTCTTTCTTTCGACTTGTGAGTACCTTGTCTTTGATTAGCAAGATACGCTTTAACCGAAAGATAAATGGCGTGATCGTTAGGCTCAATAGCAAATATGCTATCAGCGAGCTCTACTTTTTCGCCTGAAGTTTTTCCATCTATTTTGTATACATCTAAAGTCATTTTTATTTACCGTTTACTTCTTAATCAATTCAACTATAGAATTAATAGCTCCAGGTGTTGCACCCTTAACCATAATTAAATTTTGATCCGGAATTATTTTAACCACTTTTAAATTCGAAACTGTCACATTTTCATTACCCATTCTACCGGCCATTTTCATTCCTTTAAATACTCTTGAAGGATAAGAACTTGAACCAATAGAGCCTGGTGCTCTTAACCTATCGCTCTGTCCGTGAGTTGTACCGCCAACACCACCGAAGCCATGCCTTCTCATAACACCTTGAAAACCTTTTCCTTTGCTTTTTCCTCTAACCTTAATGAATTCACCTTCGGAAAAAAAATCGACTTTTATTTCATCGCCAATTTTATAATCTGAAATATTAAATTTTCTAAACTCTTTAATAACATTTTTAGGTGAAATATTATTTTTCTTAAAGTGTCCAAGAACAGGCTTAGTTATATTTTTTTCTTTCTTCTCTCCAAATCCTAATTGAAGAGCTTCATAACCATCTTTTTCTTTTGTTCTGATTGATACAACCTGACAAGGACCCGTTTGTATAACAGTAACAGGTATAATTTCTCCATCAGGATTAAATATACTAGTCATACCAATTTTTTTTCCAATTAAACCAGACATTTCAACTCCAGTATTCCTTAAAGCTTGATCTCTATATCAACACCCGCCGGTATATCTAATTTACTCAACGAGTCGACGGTTTTGTTATTTGAATTATGAATATCAATTATTCGTTTATGTGCCCTTGTTTCAAACTGTTCACGAGACTTTTTATCCACGTGAGGAGAACGAAGAACGGTGTAAATAGTCTTTCTGGTCGGCAATGGAATTGGACCTGAAACTACCGCCCCTGTGCTTCTAACAGTTTTAATAATTTTTTCTGTAGATTTATCAATCAAAATATGATCGTACGATTTCAATTTTATTCTAATCTTCTGTCCGGGCACGGAACTTACTCCTTAGTTTTAATTTAGAAACGTAAAGGGAGCAACCACTCCCCTTAAGTACACATAGTAATTATTCAATAATTTTTGTTACTACACCAGCACCAACAGTTCTACCACCTTCACGGATAGCAAAACGCAGTCCATCTTCCATCGCTATTTCAGATATAAGATCAACTTTTAATTTAACGTTATCACCCGGCATAACCATTTCAGTGCCTTCAGGTAAAGTAGCAACTCCGGTTACGTCAGTAGTTCTGAAATAGAACTGAGGTCTGTAACCATTGAAGAATGGAGTATGACGTCCACCTTCTTCTTTAGAAAGAATGTAAACTTCACCTTCAAATTTCTTGTGAGGAGTAATAGAACCTGTTTTTGCAAGTACCATTCCTCTTTCAATTTCATTTTTATCAACACCTCTTAACAATATACCTGCATTATCACCAGCCACTGCAGAGTCAAGCTCTTTTCTAAACATTTCTATACCGGTAACAACTGTTTTCTTGTGAAGTCCAAGTCCTATCAATTCAACTTCTTCCTGAATTTTAACGGTTCCTCTTTCAACTCTACCTGTAGCAACTGTACCGCGACCGGTAATTGAGAAAACGTCCTCAACCGGCATTAGGAAAGGCTTATCTGTGTTTCTTTCCGGGATTGGAATATAAGTGTCAACAGCATCCATAAGTTCCCAAATACAATCTAAACGAGGATCATCTAGAGGAGCATCACTAGTACCAGCTTCTAAAGCCTGAATAGCTGAACCTTTGATTATAGGAATTTCATCTCCGGGAAATTCATACTTTGTCAACAAATCTCTCAACTCTTCTTCAACCAGCTCAACCAAGTCAGGATCATCTTTCATCATATCAACTTTATTTAAGAATACAACAATCTTTGGCACACCAACCTGTCTAGCTAAAAGAATATGCTCTCTTGTTTGAGGCATCGGACCATCAGCAGCGGCAACTACTAATATTGCACCATCCATCTGCGCTGCACCAGTAATCATGTTCTTCACGTAATCTGCGTGACCGGGACAATCAACGTGGGCGTAATGTCTGTTAGCTGTCGAATACTCCACGTGAGCTGTTGCAATGGTAATACCTCTTTCTCTTTCTTCGGGTGCGTTATCAATAGAATCAAAAGTTCTAATCTGTGATAAGCCCTTCTTAGCGAGAGCCATAGTGATGGCAGCGGTTAAGGTAGTTTTGCCATGATCTACGTGACCGATAGTACCTACGTTAACGTGAGGTTTGCTCCTATCAAATTTTTCTTTTGCCATCGGAATCTCCTTTAATATTAATTATTCTTTTGTTTTTTATTAACTTATTTAAGTTGATTTTTTGCCAATTGTTTTTTCTGCAATTTCTTCTGCAATTGATTTTGGAACTTCATCATAATATTCAAACTGCATAGTATATATTGCTCTTCCTTGTGTCATTGATCTTAATATTGTTGAGTAACCAAACATTTCGGATAAAGGTACTTTGGCTTTAATAACCTGAGCATCTTTCCTTGCAGTGAAACCTTCAATTTTGCCTCTGCGAGAATTCAAATCGCCCATTACGTCTCCCAAATAATCTTCAGGAGTAACAACTTCAACTGCCATTATGGGTTCAAGAAGAACAGGTTTTGCTTTTCTGGCACCAGCCTGAAATGCCATTGAACCAGCAACTTTAAATGATATTTCATCTGAATCCACATCATGATATGAACCATCGTAAATCTTAGTTTTAATATCAACAACCGGAAATCCGGCAATGATACCATTTCTCATCGCTTCCTGAATACCTTGTGAAACAGCAGGAATATATTCTTTTGGCACTGCACCACCCACTATTCCATTTATAAATTCGTAACCTTTTCCGGGTTCGTTAGGGCTAAGCTCAATCCACACGTGACCAAATTTTCCTCGTCCACCTGATTGCTTAACAAACTTACCTTCAGCTTGAACTGTTTCCCTTATTGTTTCTCTGTAAGCAACCTGCGGTTTACCAACATTAGCTTCAACCTTGAATTCTCTTTTCATTCTTTCAACAAGAATTTCAAGATGAAGTTCTCCCATTCCGCTTATAAGTGTTTGACCGGTTTCCTGATCAACATTAACTCTAAAAGTCGGATCTTCATCAGAGAGTTTGACCAAAGAATCAGAGAGTTTATCCTGATCAGCTTTGGTTTTTGGTTCAATAGCAATTTGAATAACAGGTTCAGGGAAAATTATCCTTTCCAAAACAACAGGATCTTTTTCATCACAGAGAGTATCGCCTGTTCGGGTATATTTGAGTCCTACTGCAGCTGCTATATCACCAGCTCTAACTTCTTCAAGTTCAGAGCGAGAATTTGCATGCATCTGAAGTAATCTGCTAATCCTTTCCTTCTTACCACTAACTGAATTAAAAATGTATGATCCTGCTTTAAGTGTTCCTGAATAGACACGAAAATATGTTAGTTTACCTACATACGGATCGTTCATCATCTTAAATGCTAAGGCAGTAAATTTTTCTTTTTCGTCAATCTTCCTTTTAACAACATCATTTATTCCTACATGATGCGCTTCAATATCCTTAAAGTCTGCCGGAGAAGGCAATAAATCAATCACCGAATCAAGCAACTTCTGAACTCCCTTATTTTTGAATGACGAACCGCAAATAACAGGAATAATCTTAGATTCGATAGTCGCTTTTCTTAAAACATTAATAATTTCATCAGAACTAATATGCTCGCCATTTAAATATTTCTCTAGAAGAGTATCATTAACATCAGAAACTGCTTCAAGCATTTCTGTTCTATACTTATTAGAAATTTCGATCAAATCTTGTGGAATATCTATTACATCGAAAGTCTGACCAAAAGTTTCATCGTGATACATTCTTGCCTTAAAATCAATAAGATCTATGATGCCAGCAAACATGTCACCTTCGCCAATAGGAAGTGTAACAGGTATGGCATTTGCACTAAGTCTCTCTCTCATCATCTTAACTGCGTTGTAAAAATCAGCTCCGATTCTATCCATTTTATTAATAAAAGCAACTCTTGGTACGTCGTATTTATCTGCCTGACGCCATACTGTTTCTGATTGTGGTTCTACTCCGCCAACAGCACAAAATAGAGCAACAGCACCATCCAGAACTCTTAATGATCTTTCAACTTCTGCAGTAAAATCAACGTGTCCCGGTGTATCAATAATATTTATCTGATGATCTTTCCAAAAACAAGTGGTGGCAGCACTGGTAATAGTTATGCCTCTTTCTTTTTCCTGCTCCATCCAATCCATAGTAGCAGCACCATCGTGAACTTCACCAATTCTGTGAAGTTTACCAGTATAAAAAAGAATGCGTTCGGTAGTTGTTGTCTTACCGGCATCGATGTGAGCCATTATACCAATGTTTCGCACTTTTTCTATTTTAGTCTTAGCTGCCATCAAATTCAATTAATTTTATAATACGTTACCATTTAAAATGAGCAAATGCTTTGTTTGCTTCCGCCATTTTATGTGTGTCTTCTTTCTTCTTTACTGAAGAACCTTCACCATTAGAAGCTGCAATCAATTCATTAGCAAGTTTTTGAGACATTGATTTTTCACTTCTCGATCTTGAATAATTTTTAATCCATCTCATAGCCAGGGCAATTCTTCTTTCAGGACGAACCTCCGTAGGAACTTGATAAGTAGCTCCACCGACTCTTCTGCTTCTTACTTCAATTAATGGTTGAACATTAGAAATAGCTTTTTTAAAAACTTCGAGTCCTGGTTTTTTAGTCTTATCTTCAATGAAACTAAATGCTTCATAAACCATTTTTCTGGTAACAGATTTTTTACCATCATACATTAAACTGTTTATGAACCTGGAAACTAAAACATCATTGAATTTAGGATCCGGGTTAACATATCTTTTTTCTGCTCTTTTCTTTCTCATAATTTATTTAGCCTTCGGTTTTTTAGCTCCATACTTTGAGCGTCCTTTTTTTCTATCTTCAACTCCGCTTGTATCAAGGGTTCCTCTAATAATGTGATATCTTACACCTGGTAAATCTTTAACTCTTCCGCCTCTTATCATTACAATAGAATGTTCCTGCAAATTATGTCCTTCACCTGGTATGTATGCAGTAACTTCAATATTATTTGTCAATCTCACTCTGGCAACTTTTCTAAGTGCAGAATTAGGCTTTTTAGGAGTTGTAGTATAAACTCTTGTACATACGCCTCGCTTCTGCGGACAGCTAGCCAAAGCCGGAGCTTTATTTTTGGCAAGAATTACGACTCTACCTTTTCTAACCAATTGGTTTATAGTTGGCACTCAAATCTCCTATAAAAACGTTTTCAAAAAAATTCAGACTTCAAATATACCTTCTGACCTAAATTATGTCAAGAAAATAAGCATAATATTTGCGATTTATGTATAATAAATCAAATTAGAAGTCCAAACCAGCAAATAAGACATAAAGGAACTTAATATTTGTCAATTATTGATTTGCTTTTACTTCTTCTTCTTCTTTTTCCTTTTCTTCATTTTGCATTGTTGGCTCTGTCTTTAACATAATTTTTTTGTACTTCTTCAATCCAGTACCAGCAGGTATTAGATGACCCATTACAACATTCTCTTTTAATCCTAGAAGATTATCTACTTTTGCCTGAATTGCCGCATTAGCAAGAACCTTTGTGGTTTCCTGGAATGAAGCTGCAGAAATAAAACTCTCCGTTGACAGCGCTGCCTGAGTAATACCCAAAAGAATATTCTCAAAAGTTGCAGGTTCAGCGTCTCTAACAACTGCTTCCTTTTTATCCTTCTTTTTAAGATCAGCATTGATTTCTCGAATCTTTGATTTGGTGATAGGCTGACCTTCTTTCAATTTCGAGTCACCCTTTTCAACAATAACAACCATGTTTTCTATTTTATGATTTTCTTCGAGAAATTCAATTTTATCAACAACATCCTCCTCAAGGAATTTAGTATCTCCGGGAGAGACTATTTTAATCTTCTGAAGCATCTGACGAACGATCACTTCTATGTGCTTGTCATTTATTTTAACACCTTGCAAGCGATAAACATCCTGTATTTCATTAACAAGATATTCCTGAACAGCACTCGTTCCTTTAATGGCTAAGATATCGTGAGGATTAATTGGTCCATCTGTTATTTTTTCACCAGCAGGAATTTCATCATTTTCCTGAACAAGAATATGTCGTTGTAATGGAACATTATACTTCTTTTCAACAGACTTATCTGGTGCCGTTATCATTATTTCTCTCGAACCTTTTTTTCTAGCACCAAATTTCACAAAACCTTCTATCTCTGAAACAATAGCTGTTTCATGTGGACTCCGTGATTCGAATAA
The DNA here is from genome assembly GCA_963804005.1 of uncultured Ignavibacteriaceae bacterium. GTDB lineage: Bacteria > Bacteroidota > Ignavibacteria > Ignavibacteriales > Ignavibacteriaceae > JAGXRK01. The sequence goes on from CAWDOP010000016.1 coordinate 48,675, forward strand.
TTCAGTTACTCTTGGAAGACCACCGGTAATGTCTCTACTTTTTGACGTCTGTTTAGAAATTTTAGCTAGTACTGTACCGGCAGGTATTTTTTCACCCGCATCAACATTGAGATAAGCTTTGATAGGAAGGTTAAATGGTTTTGAATCACTATCTTCTGTTTCAATAACAATGCTCGGAGTAAGATTTTTATCTTTTGATTCCATAATGACTTTTTGAACATGACCAGTTTGTTCATCAGTAACTTGTTGTAGAGTAACATTATCAATTAAATCAACAAATCTTACTGTTCCTGCAACGTCAGTTAATATAACTGCATTGTAAGGATCGTGATTATAAAGAGGAGTTTTCTTTTTAACAAATTCACCATCGGAAACAACAAGTTCTGCTCCATAAGGAACATCATATTTTTTTATTTGCCTGTTATCTTCGTCATATATTCCAAGTGCACCTCTTCTACCAATAACAACCTTAATTGTCAAATCAGGTCCGCCAAAAGGATCTTTTTCACTTTTTTCAACATGAGGAATCTTTTCAAATCTAACTGTTCCTTCGACATTAGTCTCAACCTGCGATTGGCTTGCAATTCTGGATGAAGTACCACCAAGGTGAAAAGTTCTAAGAGTAAGCTGAGTACCAGGCTCACCAATTGACTGTGCTGCAATTATTCCAACAGCCTCTCCGATCTCTACAATTTTACCAGTGGTAAGGTTCCGACCATAACATTTAGCACAAACTCCACGTTTAGATTCACAAGTTAATACAGTTCTAATGTAAACAGAATCTATGTTAGCATCTTCAATCTTTTCGGCTATCTCTTCAGTTATTGTTTCACCAGCTTCAATAATCAAATCATCTGTACGAGGATGATAAATATCAGTTTGAGCTACTCGTCCGGTAATTCTTTCCTGAAGTGGTTCTCTTTCCTGTTCAACATCTTTGAGAGCTTTAATTTCAATACCGAGAATTGTTCCACAATCAATTTCACTAATAATAACATCCTGAGCAACGTCAACTAACCTTCTGGTTAAGTATCCCGCATCAGCTGTTTTAAGCGCTGTATCTGCAAGTCCTTTACGGGCACCGTGAGTAGATATAAAGTATTCAAGAACTGATAATCCTTCTTTGAAATTTGCTACGATAGGATTTTCAATAATTTCACCAGCTTGACCAGTAAGAGACTTCTGAGGTTTCATCATCAACCCCCTCATACCAGCAAGCTGTCTTACTTGCTCTTGCGAACCTCTTGCACCAGAATCAACCATCATATGTAATGAATTAAAACCCTGATTATGCACTCTTATTTTTTCCATCAATGCACGGGCAACGTCATTAGTTGTATGAGTCCATACGTCTATAATTTTATTATAGCGTTCAGCATCTGTTATAACGCCAACCTCATGTTCGTTAAGAATTCCTTCAACTTTTTTATTGGCTTTTGTAATCAGACTTATTTTTTCTTCAGGAATAATCATATCTGTATAACTAATTGATAAGCCACCTGCGGTAGCATATCTAAAACCAATATCTTTAAGATCGTCAAGGAATTTAGCGGTAACTTTATTTCCCATTTTTATGAACATTTGTCCAATGAATCCACCGAAGGTTTTCTTAATAAGCAACTGATTAAAGAATCCCATTTCCTTTGGAACAATAGAATTAAAAATAACTCTACCAACAGTTGATTCAACAAGAATTCCATCTATTCTTACTTTAATTCTTGCATGAAGTCCAACTACTTTATTGTTGTAAGCAATAATAACTTCATCAGAAGAAGAGAAACTCATTCCCTCTCCTTTATCGCCATCTTTCACTTTTGTTAAGTAATAGCATCCCAAAACGATATCCTGAGTTGGAACAACTATTGGACTGCCATTCTGTGGAGAAAGAATATTGTGACTGCTTAACATCAGCAAGCTTGCTTCTAACTGAGCTTCATAAGAAAGCGGAACGTGAACAGCCATTTGATCGCCGTCAAAGTCAGCGTTGAACGCAGTACAAACCATAGGGTGAAGCTGAATTGCCCGTCCATCTATAAGTACAGGTTGAAAAGCCTGTATTCCTAATCTGTGAAGAGTAGGAGCCCGGTTTAACAGTACCGGATGAGCTTCAATTATTTTCTCTAATATATCCCAAATTATTGGATCTTTACGATCAACAACCTTTCTTGCACTTTTAACAGTCTTGTTATGTCCTCTTTCAATCAGTTTTCTTATTACGAATGGTTTGAATAATTCAATGGCCATATCTTTTGGAAGCCCGCACTGATGTAATTTTAATTCAGGACCAACCACAATAACAGAACGACCAGAGTAATCGACTCTTTTTCCTAAAAGGTTCTGACGGAATCTTCCTTGTTTTCCTTTGAGCATATCGCTTAAAGATTTAAGCGGTCTGTTATTATCACTTCTTACGGCACTTCCTCGTCTGGAGTTATCAAACAGTGCATCAACAGCTTCCTGAAGCATTCTTTTTTCATTTCGAAGAATAACTTCGGGTGCTTTAATATCAATTAATCTTTTTAATCTGTTATTTCTTATTATAACTCTTCTGTACAAATCATTTAAATCACTTGTGGCAAATCTTCCGCCTTCAAGAGGAACAAGAGGTCTTAATTCAGGTGGAATTACAGGTATATAATTAAGCACCATCCATTCTGGGCGATTAGGAACCTTTCCCTCTTCTTCTTTAAATGATTCAATTACTCTTAATCTCTTAAGAAGATCCTGTTTCTTTTGTTGTGAGTTTTCAATTTCAAGTTGATCTCTTAATTCCTTGGATAATTTCTCAATATTGGTATCTTTAAGAATGTTTTTTACAGCATCCCCACCAATTCTTGCAAGAAATTTCTTGGGGTCATCATTTTCTAATTTTTCATTTCCATCAGGAAGAGAATTTAGAACTTCGAAATACTGGTCTTCTGAGATAAGATCTAATCTGCTTAAACCAGTTAATCCGGGATTGAGAACTACATAAGATTCATAATAAATAACTTTTTCTAATTCTTTTAAGCTTAGACCGATTATATTACCAATTTTTGAAGGCTGTGCTCTGAAAAACCAGATGTGAACAACGGGAACTGCTAATCCTATATGTCCCATTCTTTCGCGGCGAACACTTTTTTGAGTCACTTCAACACCGCAGCGGTCGCAGATAATTCCTTTGTAACGTATTCTTTTATATTTACCGCAAAAACATTCCCAATCTCGAGTGGGACCGAATGTTTTCTCACAGAATAATCCGTCTTTTTCAGGTCTGAATGAACGGTAATTAATTGTTTCCGGTTTGGTTACTTCACCATAAGATCTTGAAAGAATATCATCTGGACTAGCCAAACCAATTGTCAAGCTGCGAATCTCTCGCATTGCATTTTCCTGAACTCTAAAAGGCATATTTTATCTCCTCATTACTATGTGAAAAATTTGTTCAATGTTAATTTATTTTGATATCCAGTCCGAGTCCCTGGAGTTCCTTAATTAAAACATTGAACGATTCGGGAACGTTTGGTTCCGGTAAATTCTCACCTTTTACAATAGCTTCGTATACTTTTGCTCTACCTGAAACATCATCACTTTTTACTGTTAAAATTTCCTGAAGAATATGAGATGCTCCGTATCCTTCAAGCGCCCAAACTTCCATTTCTCCAAATCTTTGTCCACCGAACTGAGCCTTACCACCAAGCGGCTGCTGGGTAATAAGTGAATAGGGACCAATTGACCTTGCATGAATTTTATCATCAACAAGATGACTTAGTTTAAGCATATAAATGTATCCGCAAGTGACCCTTTGATGGAACCTTTCACCTGATCTTCCATCGAAAAGTTCTGTTTTACTTCCGCTTTCAAGTCCGGCTTTTTCAAGCCATTCGTCAACATCCTCAACGTGTGCACCGTCAAAAATCGGGGTAGCGAATTTAACTCCGAGTTTTTTTCCAACCCACCCTAAAGCCGTTTCATAAAGCTGCCCAAGATTCATTCTTGAAGGCACACCAAGTGGATTTAATATGATATCAACCGGAGTTCCATCCGGAAGGAACGGCATTTCTTCAGCAGGAACAATTTTAGCGACAACACCTTTATTACCATGTCTACCTGCCATCTTGTCACCGACAGATAATTTTCGTTTCTTTGCAACGTATACTTTTGCAAGCTGTACTATTCCCGGAGGAAGTTCATCACCGCTTTGAATTTTTATTCTTTCGCGTTTAAATTCTTCTTCTAGATCAACAAGAATATCAAAATAATTTCTATAGAGCGATTGAATAAGATTATTTATTTTTTTGGATTCGAACCAATCAAGTGTGTAATCTAATTTGGATATATCATCCATTCCGGAAAAAGTAGTTTCTTTTATTGAAGTTCCACTTCTGAGAACGACACTGCTGTCCAGATCTCTAATTCCTGTCGTAGTTTGTCCATTAGTAACTTTTGTTAATTTTTCAACAAATTTTTGATAATGATCGGATACTTTTTTCTTGTGCTGACTTTCAACTTGATCTAAAGCATGTTTTTCGACTTTTTTAGAATCACTATCTCTTCTTTTTCTGCTAAAAAGTCTGGTTTTAATTACAGTTCCTTTTAATCCGGGAGGCGCTTTCAGAGAAGCATCTTTCACATCACCAGCTTTATCTCCAAAAATTGCGCGGAGTAGTTTTTCTTCTGGGGTTGGATCTGTCTCACCTTTTGGAGTGATCTTACCAATAAGAATGTCACCTTCTTTAACTTCAGCACCTTCACGTATAATTCCATCTTCATCCAGATTCTTTACAGCTTCTTCACTTACATTAGGTATTTCTCTTGTAAGTTCTTCTTCACCGCGTTTTGTTTCTCTTACCTGAAGTTCAAATTCTTCTATATGAAGAGAAGTATAAATATCTTCGCTTACTAATCTTTCGCTGAGTATTATTGCATCTTCAAAGTTATAACCTCGCCAAGGCATAAATGCAACTAAAACATTTCTTCCGAGAGCTAATTCACCTTGATCTGTAGCAGCACCATCAGCCAGAACATCACCTTTCTTAACTCTCTGTCCTTCAAAAACAATTGGTCTTTGATTAACAGAGGTTTCCTGATTTGTTCCTTGGAATTTTGTAAGCTTATATTCGACTCTTCTTACATCGTTAAAACTTGTAAGTGCCTCAAAACTGTTTGGACTAATATCATACTTAGCAATAATTTTATTTGCATCAACATATTCAACCACACCATCATCTTCCGCTGAAAGTAAAGCTCTGGAATCACGTGCAACTTTTGCTTCCATACCAGTACCAACAATTGGAGCCTTTGGCCTTAATAGTGGAACTGCCTGACGTTGCATGTTAGAGCCCATTAAAGCTCTGTTTGCATCGTCGTGTTCCAAAAATGGAATGAGGGCAGCTGCTGCACTAACAAGCTGGGCAGGAGCCACATCCATAAATTGTACTTCTTCGGGATGAACTATTGGGAATTCACCTTTAAGTCTTGATTTAACTCTTTCCTTAGCGAACCGTCCTTGCTCATCTAAAGTAGCATTAGCCTGAGCAATTGTAAAATTATCTTCTTGCTGGGCTGTTAAATATTCAACTTCTTTAGAAACTTTGCTTTTGCTAACTTTTCTATAAGGAGTTTCCAGGAATCCATACCTGTTCACACGTGCATAGATTGTAAGAGACGAAATAAGTCCAATGTTTGGACCCTCTGGAGTTTCAATTGGACAAAGACGACCATAATGTGTGTAATGAACATCTCGAACTTCAAATCCGGCTCTTTCTCTTGTTAATCCACCAGGACCTAAAGCCGACATTCTTCTTTTATGTGTTAGCTCGGCAAGCGGATTTGTTTGATCCATAAACTGTGACAACTGATTTGTACCAAAAAAGGCATTTATTACACTAGTAATTGTACGAGCGTTTACAAGATCTTGAGGTGTAAAGTTTTCGGTATCGCGCATATTCATTCTTTCTTTAATGGTTCTTGCCATTCGCGCCATACCAATATTAAATTGCTGTCCAAGTTGTTCACCTACAGTTCTTATCCTTCTGTTTCCTAAATGGTCTATATCATCAACCGAAACGTTCCCTTCCTTAAGATTAATGATATAAGTCATTATTGCAATAATATCTTCTTTTGTAAGAACTGTTGTTGTTTCAGGGATATTAAGTTTTAACTTGTCATTCATTCTATGACGACCAACATCTCCCAAATCGTATCTTTTATCATTAAAAAATAATTTATCAATCAGTGCCTCGGCTGTTTCTACATCTGGTGATTCACCCGATCTTAATTGTCTGTAAATTGCATACAAAGCTTCTTCTTTTGTGTGAGAAGTGTCTTTACGAAGAGTATTAACTATGAGATTCTGGTAGTACGAAGAATCAGATTTTAGGAATTTTAAGGTTTCTACTTCGGCATCATCAATTCTCTTAAGATCTTCTTCGGTCAAAACGGAATCTCTCGTTAAAAAGATTTCACCGGATGACATATCAAATACATCACTAGCAATCATTCTACCAATATAACTTTCAAGATTAGCTTTTTTAACACTAACTACTTCAACTAAATCAAAAAGATCCAGAATTTGATCGTCAGAGTCAAAGCCTATTGCTCTAAGTAATGTAGTTGCAGGAAATTTTTTCCTTCTGTCAATGTAAACATACATCACATAATTTATATCGGTTGCAAATTCAACCCAAGAACCTCTTAAAGGAATTATTCTAGCTGAATAAATCGGTGTTCCATTTGGATGAGTAGTCTGAGCAAATGCTACACCGGGTGAACGATGCAACTGAGAAACAATTACTCTCTCAGCACCATTTATTACAAATGTACCTTTCTCAGTCATAAAAGGAAGATTACCAAGATATACTTCCTGCTCAACAGTATTTACAAATTCTGATGTTTCCGGATCTTTAGTTGAAAGACGAAGTTTTGCCTTTAAAGGGGCTGCAAAAGAAAGTCCTCTTTCAAGACATTCGTCAACCGAAAAACGAGCTTTTTCAATATTATACTCGAGAAAGTCGAGACGATAATTCTCTTTATTATCAAAAATCGGAAAGTTAGTATTAAATACCTGCTGTAAACCTTTGATCTCTCTTTTAGCTGAAGGAGTACTAAGCTGAACAAAATCTTCAAAAGTCTCGGTTTGTATGCCCAACAAATCCGGAGCTTCAAGTATTGAAGGTATACGGCCAAAGGAAATACGGTTATTATTCAATTGAAAATCCTCCTGGAAATGGTTCAAATTCTTTTTTTCTTACCTGAAACAACGTTTATCATAAAATACAAAAGCGACAAGACGGACTAATCCGTCTTATCACTCTAAATGACAACTATAATCTTTTACTAATAAAATAATTACTTTAATTCTACAGTAGCGCCGGCTTCTTCAAGTTCTTTCTTGATTTTTTCGGCTTCATCTTTAGAAGCACCCTCTTTAACAGGTTTTGGTGCGCTATCAACAAGGTCCTTAGCTTCTTTTAGTCCTAATCCGGTATGAGCTCTAACAACTTTAATAACATTAATTTTCTTTTCACCGGTAGAAACAAGAATGACGTTGAATTCAGTTTTTTCTTCAACCGGAGCGGCATCAGCAGTAACTGCACCGGCCATCATAACAGGAGCCGCGGCAGTTACACCAAATTCATCTTCTAAGGCTTTTTTAAGTTCAGAAGCTTCAACCAAGGTTAAACCTTTTATTTTTTCTACTAAATCAGCAATTTTGTCTGGCATTTTATTATTTCTCCTAATTTAATTTCAATTATTTTATGCTGCTTCTCTTTTAGAAATCTGGTCAACAACACTAACCAAATCTCTTACTACAGCGTTGATTACACCAACTATACCGGAAGCAGGTGCATTTAGACTTCCCAAAATACTAGCTATCAGTTCAGTCTTTGTTGGCAAAGTTGCCAATTGATTTAGCTTAGAGCCATCGTAATAGTTAGTTTCGATGTAACAAGCTTTTAGTGCAAGTTTTTGTGAAGTATCAAAATACTTCTTAATTATTTTTGCAGGAGCAACAGGATTTTCTGAAGCAAAGGCAAATCCAGTCATTCCTTCTAAATGATCTGCAAGTTTTTCGAACTTTCCGCTTTCCTTAAGTGCTCTTTTGAATAAAGTATTTTTATAAACTTTATATTGAACACCTTCTTTACGGAATTGATTTCGGATTTCACTGATATCGGCAACATTAACTCCCGAATAATCAGTTAAATAAACTGCAGACGAGTTATCGATCACTTCCTTTATTTCGTCAATGATCTCTGCTTTTTCGTTCTTATTCATTTTACTCCCGAAACACAGTTTTTAATTAATCGTGCCGATCCCGATTAATCGGGACACGTTTGAAGCTATTTTTTATTAAGTGCGTAAATTCTTTTAATTTATAAAACGACAGTAATTTCATCCTTAGTAATACGAAGTCCTGGTCCCATAGAGCTTGATAGATACAAACTCTTAACATATTGCCCTTTTGCAGAAGCTGGTCTGAGCTTTACTATTGTGTTAAGAAAGGCTTTAGTGTTATCAACTAATTTATCGGTTTCAAAATTTAATTTTCCAATTGATGTATGAATTATTCCTGTTTTATCAACTCTAAATTCAATTTTACCTGCTTTAACTTCTTTAACAGCTTGTGCAACGTCCATTGTAACAGTACCGCTTTTGGGATTTGGCATTAGTCCCTTAGGTCCTAATACTTTACCTAATCTTCCTAAATCTCCCATCGAGTCTGGTGTAGCAATAATAACATCAATATCTGCCCAACCACCTTTTAATTTTTCCAAATAATCTTCAAATCCTGCATGATCAGCACCTGCATCTAAAGCATCCTGAACTTTGGTACCTTTGGCAATCACTAAAACTCTTACTTGCTTTCCTGTACCGTGAGGTAGAGAAACAGTACCTCTTACCATTTGATCTGCATGTCTAGGATCAACACCCAATCTGATAGCAACATCAAGTGATTCAACAAATTTAACTTTAGATGATTTTTTTAATTTATCTATCGCTTCTGAGATAGTAAATTCTTTAGTTACATCTACTGATTTCAAAATTTCCTTACTTCTTTTTGTTTTTTGCATTTCTATACCAAATAATTAATATACAATCAAGCTTTAATTATCTTCTACCGTTAGTCCCATACTTCTTGCAGTACCGGCAACCATGCTCATAGCATGTTCAATATCAAAAGCATTCAAATCAGGCATCTTCAAATTTGCAATTTCCTGAACTTGAGCTTTTGTAACTTTTCCAACTTTAGTTCTATGTGATTCAGCAGAACCTTTTTCAACTTTAGCAGCTTTCTTTAAAAGAACAGCAGCAGGAGGTGTTTTTGTAATAAATGTGAATGATTTATCAGTGAAAACAGTAATAACAACCGGAATGATAAGACCATCTTTATCCGCAGTTCTTGCGTTAAACTGCTTACAAAACTCCATTATATTTACGCCCTTTTGACCAAGAGCAGGACCAACCGGCGGTGATGGATTAGCTTTTCCGCCCGGGATCTGAAGTTTTATATAACTACCTATTTTTTTAGCCATAATTTATAACCTATGAATAACTTTTTATTTTTCTAGTTCTGCCTGTACAAAATCGATTTCAACAGGTGTTTTTCTTCCAAATATTGATACCATTACTTTTATTTTCATTTTTTCTTCGTTTACTTCCTGAATAGTACCGGAGAAATTATTGAAAGGACCATCTATTATTTTTACAAGATCACCGCTTCTGAAAATAGTTTCCATTCTTTCACCATTTTCATCTTGAGTAATTCTACCAACTATTCTCTTTACTTCATCAGGTTGAAGAGGATTTGGATGATTTGCGGTTCCAAGAAATCCCATAACGGATTGAGTGTTAAGAATAAAATCTTTTACCTGATTATCTAGTTCAGCCTGAACTAAAATATAGCCGGGGAAAAAATTCTTCGTCTTGCTTTTTTTCTTGCCATCTTTAACTTCAAAAACCTTTTCTGTTGGAACAAGGATTTCATGAATCTTAGCTATTAAAGATTCATTATCCTTGAGTTCAGCTTCCAATAAGCTTTTAACTTTATTTTCGTGTCCGGAAAAAGTTCTTACCACATACCATTTAGATTCCATACCTGTTTAAAATATTCCTTTAAATACCTGAGTAATAAGTATATCAATTATATAAGTAAAAGTTGCTAAAACCAGACAAACGATAATAACAACCTTGGTAGATTCAAAAAGCTCCGGTTTTGTGGGCCAGGTAACTTTTTTCATTTCTTTAATAACATCCTGAAAGAAATTAATTATTTTCTCTTTCATAAAATCCCTTTGCTATAAGTGCACGTCAGGAGGGACTCGAACCCCCAACCTGCGGTTTTGGAGACCGCTGCTCTAGCCAATTGAGCTACTGACGTATCCAAACTTATTTTGTTTCTTTATGAATAGTATGCTTCTTATCCCATCGGCAATATTTTTTAAATTCAACTCTGCCGGGATGAAGTCTTTTATTTTTAGTAGTAGTGTAATTTCTTCTTTTACACTCAGTACATTCTAAAGTTATGATATCTCTCATAAGTTTACTCTTATTTCTTTTTAAGCTAACGATTCCGATTTTTATCGGAACGAACTCATCCTTATAAAACAAAAATTTCTTTTTGAGCTGACGACCGGGATTGAACCGGTGACCTCATCCTTACCAAGGATGTGCTCTACCAACTGAGCTACGTCAGCCTGATAGACAAAAATATTTAGTGCAAAAAAAATCCCTTAAATTATATAGGGATATTTTATTCAGAATTTTCCCCAGCAATGAAGAAAAAACAACAGGCTGAGCGGGAGACGGGATTCGAACCCGCGACCAACAGCTTGGAAGGCTGTGACTCTAGCCAACTGAGTTACTCCCGCAATTTAAGCATTTTTTGAATGAACCGATTAAAATCTGTGGGCGGCGAGGGATTCGAACCCCCAAAGGCGCTTGCCAACGGATTTACAGTCCGCCCCGGCTCTCCAACTCCGGCGTCCGCCCAAATTTTTCAAACGAGCACCAAAAATAATTTTAATCAGCTAAAAATGCAAATTTTCGGGATAACAAACATAAACAAATGATTTGAAATTACAAATCAATGTTTCCACAATTCTCTATCAAGACTCCGATATTGAATTGCTTCGCTAAGGTGTTGCGGTTGGATGGTTTCGGATTTTTCAAGATCAGCTATTGTTCGGCTAACTTTTAGTATTCTATCATAAGCTCTAGCTGATAAACCAAGTTTTGTCATTGCCATTTTTAATAAATCTTCTCCCGTCGAATCAAGTTTGCAAAACATTCTTACCTCTTTTGAGCCCATATCGCCATTACTGAAGATATACTTCATTTCTTGGAATCTATTCGATTGAATTTCTCTTGCAGAAATCACCCTTTCTCTAATACTTGATGATTTCTCACTTTCTCCCTTTGAGCTTAATTCCTTGAATTTTACTGCAGGAACCTCAATGTGAATATCTATTCTATCCAGCAATGGACCTGATATTTTTGCCATATATCGCTGAATTTGCGGCGGAGTACAAGTACATTCCTTAGCCGGATCGGTAAAATACCCGCAAGGACAAGGATTCATTGCTGCTGCCAACATAAAATTTGCAGGAAATTCCAGAGAAAGTTTAGACCTGCTCACTGTTACCCGGGCATCTTCAAGTGGTTGTCTTAACACTTCAAGCACATTTTTCTTGAATTCCGGTAATTCATCTAGGAATAACACTCCGTGATGGGCAAATGATACTTCTCCGGGACGAGGGAATGAGCCTCCACCAACTAATGCTGCATCAGATACTGTATGATGCGGACTTCTAAATGGTCTTTCGGTTACTAATGCCGTTTCTTTTTGAAGAATTCCTGCAATAGAATGAATTTTAGTGGTTTCCAGTGCTTCCTCAAATGTCATTGAAGGTAAAATAGAAGGAAATCTTTTGGCAAGCATCGTTTTACCGGAACCGGGTGGTCCAATCATTAAAATATTATGCGCACCGGCTGCAGCAACTTCTAAAGCTCTTTTTACATTTTCCTGACCTTTAACATCTGAAAAGTCAAGATGATATTTGTTTATCCACGAAAATAATTCTTCTTTATTTGTAACCGTTTTATTTATTTGCAATTCGTCATTAAGAAATGCTACAACTTCTGAAAGAGTTGATAAACCATAAACTTCTATATCATCAACTATTGATGCTTCTTTTGCCGATTCAACCGGTAGAATAACTCTCTTAATTCCTTTTTTTCTTGCTTCAACAGAGATAGGCAAAGCACCTTTTACGTGTCTTAATTTTCCGTCAAGTGCTAATTCTCCAAGGAAAATTGAATCTTCCAGATAAGTATTATTTAGCTGTTCATTTGCAGATAAAATTCCAATGGCAATGGAAAGATCGAAAGAACTTCCTTCTTTTTTAATATCGGCAGGAGCTAAATTAATTGTTATTTTTCTGGCAGGAAATTCAAAACCGGAATTTTTAATTGCAGCAATTACTCTTTCTTTACTTTCTTTTACTGCATTATCTGGAAGACCTACTATTGTAAAGTTAGGAACATTTTTCTCAACATTAGTTTCAACTTCAATAATGAAAGCATCAATTCCATATGTAGCACTTGTGAAAATTTTTGAAAGCATTTATCCCGCCAATTTATAAAAATTATTTTGTGAGAAGCATTTTTTTTGTTTGAGAAAAAACAGGAGTCGAAACTTTGTATAAATAAACTCCGGATGGAAGATTACTAGCATCAAAATCAAATTTATGAATTCCTTTTGTTAGAAATCCCTTTTGAAGAACAGCTAATTCCTGTCCTTCGATATTATAGATAATAATTTCAATTTCAGAATCTTCAAATAAATCCAGTTCAATACTTGTAAGCGGATTAAAAGGATTTGGATAATTCTGATTCAGTTTAAATTGCTCGATATTTCCAACACCAACTTTAACTTGCGAAGAATAAACTACTGAACCATCTTTATTAATTTGTTTTATTCTGTAATACAAAATTTTATTTTCCGCATCTGCAGCATCAATATAAGAATATACACTTGAGTTTTCACTTGTTGCAGCTATTGTTCCAATTTCAATAAATCCTCTTTCTTCAGAAGATTTTTCAACAATAAAAGATGTTGAGTTCTTGGAATCAGGAGATATCCATTCTAACTGCATATAAGTGCTTAAAATATTGATATTTAATTCCGGTGCGCGTGAAAAAATTGGTGCATTGGAAGTAATGAATTTAATACCTTGGTACTTCAAGCTTTGTATATTTTTAGGATTTGTTAATTCGTTTAAAGTATCAAAATTAAGCTGTAAAACCGGTTCGGCTACTTTAGGTGATAATAAAATATACTTTGTATCCTCAATAATTTTTGAAGCACCATTATTAGGTTTAAGAATTCTGAGTTGTTCAATTGTAAAGGATTGTGAAGAATTATTCCCGAACGATATTATTATTTCATTAAGTGGGAGGATATCAGAAAGATAATGTTTAGCAAAGAGAATTCTATCTGAATAGAAATAAATTATTTGTTCAGATAAATTCATCTCAAATCCTATATGATTCCAGATTTTTTTTGATAGAAAAGGAGCCGAAGAATTAATGATTTCACCATTTTTGTCAAGCAAACACAATTTTTGAAAATCGTTCAAGCATAGTCTGACAAGAGATTCGCCGGTTTTTTTGTTAATAAGTTTAAATATATCTAAATCACTTCCCAAAACTTTCAGCCAAAATCCAATCCATAATCTATTTCCAATATTATTTTTGAGTTCAATTTCAAGATTGGAACCGGATTCAAATTTTGCAGCGTTACGAGTAGTTTTATCTGGCTTATATGTTTTTATTTCAGCTATCAGACTGTTATTATCTTTACTATTATTTTCTTCTAAATTTCCGATCACGGCAATTACTTTTTGATCACGTATAAATTCTCCGTAAAATTTAATTTTAATATTCTCAGAGTTTCCTGAAGAATAATTCATTAAAACCTGAAAAAATGATTGAATGGGTAACTCTTCTCTTTGAAGTTTAATTTCGGCAAGGTAGACATTGTCTGAGATAGCTTCTATTACAGAGTTTAAAACTGAAGTTTGGAATGAACCCTTTGTCGTTAAAATTTTAATTGAATTAATATCAATATCATTTTTAGAAATTATGTAAAGATTTAAGGCTTCAGCCTCAAGGATTGAGTTATCGGATATTAAAGAGATATCAAATGAAGTATTATTTGGAATTAGCGATGGGTATTGTAATTCCGAAACAGGATTATAGTTCTGTGCCTGACCCCCAATACAAAAAACGAAAAACAATATGTTTAAGAGTTTTGTCATTTTCTAATGATAGAAAGAATGACGTTATAATTATTTGTATTGTCTTAAAAACTCGATCCTGTCCTGTAACTGGCTTATCGGCACTAATAATTTATCTTTTCCGTAAAGAGCATCTTCCCTTTTAGTAAATGCCAGTTCATAATCTTTACTCATAACAATTGCTTCTTCGGGACAAACCTCTTCACAAAATCCGCAAAAAATACAACGAATCATATTTATTTCAAATTTTTCCGGATATCTTTCTTTTTCTGCATCAGTTTCTGCTGCCTGAACTTCAATTGCTAAAGCCGGACAAACCCTTGAACATAATCCACAGGCAACACATCTCCCTTTACCATTTTCTTCAAGAACTAAAACAGGTCTGCCTCTGTAAGAACCAGAGGGAATATACTTATTCTTCAGGATATTCCATTGTGTATTTAGGTTTGAACATAGTTCTAAATGTAAGGGATAATCCCTTAATAATTTCGACGAAATACGCCTTTTCAAGGAATGTAAGGTCTTTTAATCTTTTTTTAGGCGGTTTTGTAGACGTAGCCATCTAAACTCCGTTAAAATCTTTTTTTATCATTGCGACAATTATAATATAAATTACATTTTTTTTCATAACAAGGTAATAGAAATTAAATTCCAAAAACCATAATTAAAACTGCGACCCAGATAATATTTATTAAAGAAAGCGGAAACATAACTTTCCAGCCATAACTCATTAACTGATCATACCTGAACCTTGGAATACTCCATCTTACCCAGATAAAGAAGAATAATATAAATAACAGCTTTACTATAAATGAAGCAATTTGAAGAAGTATTACTAAAGTTTCAGAAAGCCCAAATGTTTCAATAAAAGGTACCTGCCAGCCGCCTAAATACATAGTAACTATAAATGCACCGGCAATAATCATATTAGCATATTCTGCAAGAAAGAATCCTGCAAACTTCATGCTGCTGTATTCAGTATGGAAACCACCTACTAACTCAGGTTCGGCTTCAGGCAGATCGAAAGGTAAACGATTTGTTTCTGCGAATGCTGAAATTAAAAATGTGAAAAATCCTATTGGTTGAATAAATGCATTCCACATTAAACCTGATTGTGATTCTATTATTGCCATTGGTCTTAACGATTCGGCTAAGAGAACAACACCGCCAACGGAAAAGCCCATAGAAATTTCGTATGATATCATTTGAGCAGAAGATCGAATTCCACCAAGCAAAGAATATTTACTGCCGGAGGACCAGCCTGCAAATGTTATTGCATAAACACCAATTGATGTGAGTGCAAGAATGTAAAGCACACCCATATTAACATCCGCCACGACAAGAGCAATTTTGTAACCAAAAATTTCAATCTCAGGTCCGAATGGAATAACAGCATAAGTAGAAAAGGCAACAAACAACGCAACTAGCGGAGCAAGCGCGTGAATTTTTCTATTAGCCACAGTGGGGACAATATCTTCTTTAAGAAGAAGTTTAAGCACGTCGGCGAAAGGCTGTAATAAACCATGCCAGCCAACGCGATTAGGACCCAATCTGTTTTGTGCCCAGGCACTTATCTTTCTTTCAAAGTAAACAAGATAGGCTACGGTTAGAAAAACGAGAATAAGTACTATTACTATCTTAATTAAAGATATGATAACTATTTCTAAGAGTGTCATTTGAAAAATATACTCCGATTAAACTTTAGCAGTTAATTCATTCTTTTTAGTTTTTATAAGAGCACCAAGTTCGCCAATATCGTCATAATTATAATTTTTGAATGCGTCTATTGAATTACTCAATTCAGCAAAAATTTCTTCAGCCAATTGATATTTATACTTCTGCCCTAATGCCGAAGATAATCCTGCAAGTATTTTCCATGTTGCCCGGGCATCATATTTTTTACCGCTTGCCCAACTGTCAAACTTAGTTCCGAATTTATCAAGTCTGCTCATTGCCATTCCATCAAGAGCACGATCGGCATTAATAGTTGCAACAGCCGGTCTTATTCTTTGAATTTTTCCATCGAAGTTTACAAAAGTTCCATTCTTTTCAGCATAAGTTGATGCCGGAAAAACAATATCTGCAAGAGTTGTAGATTTATTAAAGTTTGTTGCATGTACAATGAACAAATCGAGTTTAGATAAAACATTTTCCAACTCAGAATCATAAGCAACTAAATCATCTTCAATAAGATAGAGTGCTTTTATTTTACCTTCCTTAATTCCTTTAATAATTTGCTCGAAGTTCTTACCATTATTAGATGGTGCTATTCCAACCAGTTCTGCTCCAAGAGAGTTTGGAGTTATATCATTTTTTTTTAGAATATCATCACCAAATTCAGGATCAGTATGCCTAACAAAATCGAGATTGCCCGTACTCAAAACACTTTTGGCAAACTTTGCAATCATAAAATTATCTTCACAGGTTGTATAAGGCGAACCGATCACAGCAATTTCATCTTTGGCAAAACTTTTTAATCGGGAAGCTGCTTCGGCAAAAGCCTTATCCCATTCGACTTTTGTTAAATTGCCTTCAACTCTTAAATGCGGACCATCAACTCTGTCATCAGCGTTTACAAATTTGAATGTGTTTAATCTTCCGTGGTCACACATCCAATAACTGTTTACTTCTTCATTATGTCTTGGAACTAATCTTAATACTTTATTATTTCTGACCCACATTTCAATATTGCAGCCGCGGGCACATCCGTTACAAATAGTATTTGTATGAGACATATCCCAGACTCTTGCTTTGAATCTGAAGTCACGATTTGTTAAAGCACCAACTGGACAAATATCAACAACATTCATAGAATAAGGATTATCAAGTTCTTCGCCCGGGAAAGTTGTAATTGTAACTTTATCGCCTCTTTTAATAAATGTAAGTTCAGAATCTTTAGCTATTTCATCGCAGAACCTTATACAACGAGAACAGGAAATACATCTTTCACCATCATACATGACACGCGGACCAAGCGGGACACGTTTATCTTTATGAGTTTTTTCTTCAACAAATCTGCTTTCACCAGTACTGTGCTTATAAGCATAATCCTGAAGTTTACATTCACCTGCTTCATCGCAAATAGGACAGTCGAGCGGATGGTTGATCAGAAAGAATTCCATAACGGCATTTCTTGCACTAAGGGATTTTTCTGATTGTGTATGAACCACCATACCTTCTGAGGCAATTGTTGAACAGGCAATAACCAGCTTTGGCATTTTTTCAACTTCTACAAGACACATTCTGCAGTTGCCTGAAACAGACAATTCCGGATGCCAGCAAAAATGAGGAATATCTATTCCATGATCTTCTGCTGCTTCAATTATTGTTTGTCCCTGTTTGAATTCAATTTCACGACCGTCAATAAAAAGTTTGGGCATAATCTTATCTCTGAAAAATTTTTCTATGCTGCTTTTATAATTGAATTATCTTTTGATCTTATTAAAATCTTTGTCAGTTTGGATTCATCAAACATTTCGTTAGCTGTTTCAATAATATCCATGGCTGTAACTGAGTCTATCTTTTGCATCATTTCTTCAACCGGAATCAATTTTCCGTAATTAAGAATTGATGTTGCCATTCTTATCATTCTATTAGTAGTGTTTTCCAAACTTAATAAAGTATTGCCTTTTATATACTCTTTAACGCGTTTTAAATCTTTAGGTTTTACTTCGGTTTCTTTAAGTTTTTTTAATTCTCTGAAAACAATTTTATTAACTTTTTCTGCGTGACGTTCATTTGTAGAATAATAAATTCCAAAAGCAGAAACATCTAAGTAAGAATTAAGAAATGAATTTATTTGATAAGTCATTCCCATTTTTTCTCTGACTGCCTGAAACAATCTGCTGCTGCTGCCTTCACCAAGTAAAACGGAAAGAACGCTCAGTTTAACCCTGTTTTCATTATTATAACCGTATGCAGGTCTTCCAAGAATGCAGTGAACCTGCTGAATATCTTTATCAATAACCACATCTCTGGCAGATGAAGAAACAAAGTCTTTTCTGTTTCCGTTGGATATATATTTTTTAGTGTTAAAATATTTTTGCGTCAGTTTTACAACTTCTTCATGCCGGACAGAACCTGAAACTGCAACAATAAGATTTTTAGCTTTGTATCTTGCCTGATGAAATTTATGAAGGTCAGCCGAATCAAATGCAGAAATATTTTTCTCTGTACCTATAATCGGAAAACTTAAAGTGTTGCCTTCAAAAATCATTTCCTCAAATTTATCGAATATCAGTTCTTCGGGATTATCTTCAATATCGTGAAGTTCATCAACCACTACACCTGCTTCTTTTTTTATATGATAATCTTTAAACAAAGGATTCTGAATCATATCCGAAAGAACGATATAGGACTTCTTAAAATTTTCTGCTAATCCCCTTGCATAGTAACAAGTATTTTCTTTGGAAGTAAAAGCATTAAGGTAACCGCCAACAGATTCTATTTCATCTGAAATTTGTTTTGCAGTTCTTTTACGGGTTCCTTTGAACAGCATATGTTCAATGAAATGAGAAATGCCGTTATTGTTGATATTTTCATAACGCGAACCGGTGTTATACCAGAAGCCCAATGAAAATGATTTCACGTAAGGAATATATTCTGAGACGACTAAGATGCCGTTTGAAAGCGTGGTTAAATTGTAATTATTCAATATCAATATCTGACAACATGTTCAAAATTTTGAATGGGAAATATAGATAAAGCACTTTAGTCAATCAAGGTTGGAGTTTCACTAAAAATGTTTGTATTTCTTTGCGTGGAATTGCTCCCTTTTCTTTCACGCAAAGGACGCTAAGTTTTTCGCAAAGCACGCAGAGTTAAAATGAATTAATTTCAGAAACATCTTATCAGTTACTTAATTACTCACCTTACGCAGTTGTCATGCTGAACTCGTTTCAGCATCTAAAATTTTAATGAATTGAGATTCCGAAACAAGTTCGGAATGACAGAAAAATCGCTTTTGCGTGAGGTGACTTAATCACTTGATTAATTGCCGACTAATTCAGGAAATTTTTCCTGGTACTTAACAAAGAAGTCACCGATGTTTTTATACGCTTTTTCCAGAATCTGTTCATTCGGTAAGAATACAACTCTGAAATGCTTTAGTACCCGGCACCTGACCAAATCCGCTTCCCGGGACTACAACCACTCCGGTTTCTTTAATTAGTTCAGAAACAAAATGTGCATCGGGTTGTTTCATATTTAATTGCGGAAAAGCATAAAATGCTCCTTCCGGCTTAACGCAGGAAATTCCCGGAATAGCATTTAACATTTCAACTGTAAGATCTCTTCTCCTTGTGAGTTTCTTCATTGCTTCGGTAAGATGATCCTGATTTCCTTCAAGAGAAATTTTAATTCCGTACTGCTCAGGATGATTTGCAGAAAGTCGTGCTCTCAAAATCCTGTTAATTGCTTCAATGTAATCTGAAAGAACTTCTTTTCTGCCGCTTACAATTCCCCAGCCTATTCTGAATCCCGGCACCATATAGTTTTTTGAAAGTCCGCCGAAAGTAACACACGAAACATCCTTATTCATAGATGCAATTGAAATATGTTTTTTACCATCGAATAAAAGCTTGTCATAAATTTCATCTGCAAAGATTACGAGATTATGTTCAAGAGCTAAATCAATAATCTGCTGAAGATTTTCTTTTGTATAAAGTGATCCGGTTGGGTTATTAGGATTGATTAAAATAATAGCTTTTGTTTTACTGTTTATTTTAGATTTTGATATCGTCAATATCAGGAAGCCATTTATTTTTTTCATTAAGATAATATGGATTTTCCATCATCTGAAGCTTGCTTGCAATTGCAGTGTAAAGCGGATAACCCGGTGATGGAGTTAAGACATTCTCACCATCGTTTACAAGTGCAGTTAAACAGATATCAATTGCCTCGCTTGCACCTGTGGTAACAAAAATATCGTGAACGTTTGTTATGGATTTTTTCTCTGCTTCTCTTTCGATTGCATCAACAGCTTCTTTTATTCCCGATGAAGGAGCATATCCGTTATAATTTTTAAGCATTGCTTTGTAAGTAGCTTCCACAAGATGCTTTGGCGGTTCAAAATCATAAAGATTCGGATCACCGATATTTAAGTAAAGCATTTCTTTGCCCGACTTTGCCACCTGATTTGCTAAAACGACTATATCTCTTACTGCATAAGTAATATTATCTGTTCTTACTGCTGGTTTTATTTTGAACGACATTTAATCTCCGGTTTGCAAAAAATTTATGTACCAAACTTAATAAAAATTGGCAGAATATTTGAATTTTCATTGCGCATAATATTTTTAAAAACTATGTTTCATCTGTGTTTATGTTTTGGGAACGAAATTATGCACACACCCCCCATTACTTACCATTTACCATACTGCCGGGGATGTCTTGATTTGGAG
Source organism: uncultured Ignavibacteriaceae bacterium (assembly GCA_963804005.1). Lineage (GTDB taxonomy): Bacteria > Bacteroidota > Ignavibacteria > Ignavibacteriales > Ignavibacteriaceae > JAGXRK01. Next base: position 69,358 of record CAWDOP010000016.1, read on the forward strand.
AAATAAATTTGTCTGATGCTGATGTATAAATAATTTAGAACTAAAATACTGTGGTTGTGTTTTCCCGAAATTTCGGGATAATGCGCCGTTAGAGAGCAAGTCAATATATTCAAGAGGAGTAATTTATAATGCCGAAAGATTTTAAAATTTGGATTGAAATAACAATCCCAGGATTTTTGTATCTACTGGTTGGCTTTTTCTTATTCCTTCTTTGTTTTAATATTAATGACCTTAAATTTCTCAAAAACACTAAAGACTATTTGCCTTATATTTCAATATTAATTATAGTCCTTTCTTCGATTACTGGTTCCTTGGTTTACAAAGTCAGTGAATATCTAGTATACTTATTGAATAAGACTAAATATAATCCAAAAGAGGAAATCAAGTTTGTGTGCAAAGTTCCTGAACTTTTACAAACAAGGTTTAATGACCTATACACTGTCTTTGTTTTTTATAGACTTTTAATTCCTGGGACATTCTTCCTTGGAGTTGTTTTAACAATTTGGTTAACTTGTTCTGAAAAGTAAATAATTAAGACTCAAATTACGTGGTTTTATTATTCCATAAATTTCGGGATAACATCGCCTTTAGAGAGCAAGTCAAATATTCAAGAGGAGTAATTTATAATGCCGTAAAGATTTTAAAATTTGGATTGAACTAACAATCCCAGTATGCTTTTAGGTTACCTACTTGTTGAGATTTTTCTTAGTCCTTATTTACCATGAATAAGAAAGACTTTGTATTTCGCTTCCGGATCAAGACATGAAGGAGTATTTGCCTTATATTTCAATAATCATAATTGTTCTTTCCTCCATAATTGGATACACGGCATACAAAGTCAGTGAACGCATAGTATATTGTTTTCGGAATAAAAAAATATGATCTGCAATAAATGAAATCAAGTTCATGCTCAATGTTCCTGAACATTTACAAAGACGTCGAAATGACTTATATATTGTTCTTGTTTTTTATCGGCTTTTAATTCCTGGGACATTCCTGCTTGGGTGCGTTTCGGGAATCTGGCTTTTGTGTTCGGAAAAATTGCAATACCTATGGCCAATAATATTCATTAGTGTAATTTTCGTTCTTCTCTTTATCATTACTTACATTTTACATAGGAAAACATATAAAGATTTTAGTGAAGGATTAAATAAAGAATATACGATCTAACCGCTTTAATCCGCAAAATTTATCAGCCTCCGCCATAGGCGGATAAATTTAGCTGAGGAGGACAAGTAAATAATTGAGGACTCAAATAACGTGGTTGTGTTTTCCTGATATCCCGGAATGACACGGCGTAATGCAGCTAATTCATTCATATTTTTAATAAATAAAAGGAGAATGTTATGAAACTGAATATGTTGGGTTTCTTAGGTTTTTTGGGCTTACTTGGAACTCTTGGTTCTTCGCTTGATACACCTGCATTATATCGGATTATATGCATTATTTGCGCTCTTTGGTTTGTTCGGATACAAAGAGAAGAAGGTAATGATCCCATAAATAATTGAGGGCTCAAATAACGTGGTTGTGTTTTCCAAACCAATAACACTCCGTTATGCAGATAATTTTTTTGGTTTTACATTTCAAGAATCGTAGATATGTATTATGAAGAACTTGATTTTATTTTTACTATTAAGCATTGTTTTTAATAAGACTACTTTAAGTCAAACTTCTATAGTATGCATTGAATCATATGATATTGAAGCAAGGCTTAACTTCAAATTCTGTAAATATTGAGATTACTGCTCTCTGTCAAATTCAGACATCTGATTCTATATCTACTATTCAATTCATTTTCAATTCAGAATCCAATATTCATTCAGTCGAATACCTGGAAGAAGGTAACTGGCTCAGCGTCCCGTACAAGTTCAATGGAAAAGATTCATTGTTATTATTATTTAATAGCGGAATTCTTCCAGCTAATAAATACTTATTAAGATTTGCATATTCTTTTCCATCCAATATTCTCAATGATTCACCTGTTATAATTGACAGAGGTCATCGATGGTATCCGCTCATACTCGATCAAGTATCAACTTTCAAATTAATTTGTAATGTTCCCAAAGGATATCACGTTCTCGCAGCGGGCGATTTACAATCGGTAAATAATTATAAAGACAACACCACATTTATTTGGGAAAGTCAATCCGCTGTTTTTAAAATGCCCTTAATCATTTTCAATCCTACTCAATTTAAGAGAACAGAATTTGATTCTTTAGGTATTAGTATTGACTTTTATTACTTGAATGCAGATTCCATTGAAGCATCGATTATAATTAATGAAGTTGCGAGATGCATTAATTATTACTCTAAAAATATTGGCAGCTATTCATATAAAAAATTAACACTCTTTGAAGTGACCCAGTGGGAAGGGATAAATACTGGAAGCGGATTAATAATGATTGGTTCTCAATCATTAGAGATGATGAAACAAAAATATTATGATGTTTTAAATTTAACTATCGCACAACAATGGATCGGTGCAGGTGTATTTGCCAAATATGGAGCACCCGGCTTTTGGTTCTTGGCACTCTCTTTACCACATTATTTGCGTCTGATGTATTTACGCCAAACTGAAGGGGATGAATTGTTTGTTGAGTCTTTACAAGAACCGCTTGTTAAGTACAAAGAATTTGCCGGAAAAGAAAATGACATTCCAATAATAGATATTGATTCCCCGAACTCAAGAGAAAAAAGTCTTATTTTATATGGGAAAGGTCCGTTCGTACTAAACAGAATTGAGAAAAAAATGGGTAACGAAAAATGGTTATCTTTTCTCCAAAATCTATACGAGTCTTTTCGTGGGAAGATATTGACTTATACTGAATTTGAAAAATATATTTCTAAATATGATGAGACTGGAAATATTTTAACTTTGCTAAAACAATTAATTACACAAAAAGGAATGCCTGAAGAATAGTGTAGTTGTTGTAAAGCCACATAGCATCTTTAATTCGCCAGATTTATAAGCCTCCGCCATCGGCAGATAAATTAGGCTGAGGCGGACAGTTAAATAAATGAGAAATCAATCAATGGTTGTGTTTTCCCGATATATTGGGATAACAAGCTCTTGCATTAAAAGAAAATTCTAAAGAATAGATAAATTATGAAGGGCATAAAATGAATAAAAAAAAATCTAGTGTCTTGATAGTAAATATGATATTACTCAGCCTTTGTACTATAATTAATACGTCTGCCCAAAACTTGTCAAACGAAAACTTTCAGATTAACCAAAAAATTGATGTTACTTTTAAAAGCGGCAAAACCATACAATTATTTGATTTTGTGTTTTATTCCAAACACGCAGAACCTGAAGTCTGGTTGAAAAATGAGACATTATCTAAACCAATTTGTATTATGGTGAATAAAGGAGATCAGTGGAAGACTTTTAAGTTGTCTGACATCAATAGCCTTGATCTTTATCCAATTTTAGATAATTACAAATGGGTTAATGCCGTTATCACTTTAATTCAAGGAGATACAATTTTAGGAGAAATACCTGTATCTCCGCATCTAACCTGGGTGAATGGAGATGAATTTCGTTTTAGCGGCGTTGAAAAAAATATGGATAAGGATAAAATTTCATATAGAACAATAGATATAAAATTATCTAAAATAAAAAGACTTGAGCGGTCTTCAGATAATAATTATATCTTAATTGAAAAAAATGGGAAAGAACACAATTTTACTTCTACATTGGAATTTATAACTTATGGGCAAAACTCCGGTCAATTTTATAGATATTCTTGCATTAATCATATAGGTTCGACAATTCATCTCATAATTAATTCACAAGAAAAAACTGTGGATGTTCAAGACATTCAAACTATTTTTTTCGATGAGAAGGGTACTGTTCTCAGAATCATTATGAAAGATGCTGCTGAATTGAAGGGTAAAATAAAACATCTGATATATAACTTATTCGGGAAATTAGATTTCAATAAAATCTGGTTTGGTCCTATAAAAGATTCTATTGAATCAATATATTTTTACTAACAAATAGTCTAGCAATCAACAATAGCAGAGAATTTAATATAAAATATTTTTATTTATTCTTTCAATTTTAATTATTGTTTAGTTTTATTTTAATTTATAATCAGTACCTCAACCAACCTCTCGCAAATTGAGGTAAATCAGGTTAGGTGCAGCTTCGTTATATGCTCCAAAGAAGAAACGATAAAACATACTTAATAAAAGTTAATTAAAAAGTGCGGAGTCAGCACTATAATCACTGACAAACATAAAATGAAAAATATTACCATCATCCTGACTGTTTTAGTTGCAACTACAATTAATGCAATTGCACAAGAAAATATTAAAAACAATGAAAAAGCTGAAAGACTATGTTATGTGACATTTGAAGATGGCAGCACATATAAGGTAAAAAATTATTGTATGCAAAGTATTCAGGATAAAGTCGACTATCAAAATGGACAATATAAAAGATATCATGATGATAGTAGGAGCAAAACTAAATATGAATATGATTATATTTTATTAATGCTAAAACCTGGTATTTATAAAAAAGTTAAGTTTTCTGAAATCGAAAAATTATCGTTTATAAAAGAGAAAAATAATTATCCTAAATGTGAAATTTTACTTATGTCTGGTGATATACTTAAGGGTAGGTATAAACCGGAAGGTATTCAGCTAGATTGTTCGTATTATTATTTTATTGTAACAAAAGAGAATGGCGAAGAATTTAAAATAGAATACAAATGGTTGAATAAAATTGAAAAGGACCCAACCATAGGTAAGTTATGGCATATTAATTATAAACAAGAAAAAATTTATAATAATGAGCCTGACTATGATACAACTACTGTAGCAGTGACAAATATAAAATGGGTTACAAATAAAAGTGCAATAGTTAGCTATTTAAGAAAATATGGTGAGAATGAAATCTACAGTAGTCTTAATGTTGTTGTTGCAGATAATGGGCAAAATAAAAGCCAGACAGTTAGAGTAAAATTTTCTGATATATCCACTATAGATTTTTTTAGTGGCGGAAAAAGAGAAATTAAACTGCTTGATGGAACAATATTGAAAGGTACATTTGATGGTGAATTTAAGGAATATATACAATATTTTTATGGAGAAGTTGACGAAGATCTATTAATGTTTGCCTTCATTTTTTATGATAGGTTCTCATTTAAATTCGAATAACACTTTATTGGTGTTAGATAAATAAGATTTTTCTTGTTTATAAAAATGTTTTTAGTTTATACGTTTTTCATTTTTTTATATAAATCTATTTTTGTTCGGTATATTATTTTCTAAGTATTATAAAATGATGAATCGTATATAACCTCTTTATTCCGCCAGATTTATCAGCCTCCGCCATAGGCGGATAAATTTGGCTGAGGCGGAGGAGTAAATAAAGTAGTTGCTGTTATACGGCATTCTTGTTCCCGCCTTCGTTAAAACTACGGCGGGCAAGCTGGTTCGTCAGACTCAGACAGAGTCTAATAGTCAGATTCCGTGGAATCTGTGTCGGATTCTACGAACGGACTCTGGCGAGGGGCCTGCCTTGGCTTGCCGCCAAGGCAAGACAGGCAAGTTATGCAAAAAGCCGTTATATGAAATAAGGGAAATTTAAAAGGTATAATTATGAGAAAGTATTTTTTTTCAATAATTATTTGCTTGATAACATTGACCTTTACAAAAGGACAACAAGTAAACTCTTTTATTACATCAGATAGAGAATCCATCTACTTTACAAGAATTGGTAATGGACCGAAAGTACTGCTATTATATGGAGGTCCGGGTTATGCAGTCAGTGCAATGAGACCATGGGCAGATTCCTTATCAAATGAATTTGAATGCATCTTATACGATCAAAGAGGGACTGGTCTCTCGAGTAATGTTAAATTTGATAGTACTACAATAAACCTATCGAGAGCCGTGAAGGATATTGATGAACTAAGAGAATTTCTGGGAGAAGATAAATTAACAATTTGTGGAATATCATGGGGAGGAATGCTCGCTCAGGCATATGCCTCCTATTATCCAGAAAATACAAAGAAAATTGTTCTTGTCAGTACGTTAGGGCCAGATTTAAGTTTGATGTCTGCATTCATCGATAACATGAATATGAGAAGATATCCGGAGGAAATTGATTCACTTAATTATTGGAATGACCAGCCCGACAATGAACTATCAAAAATGAAACGATCTTTTTACAGCTACTTACCAGAATTCTATGATCACGATATTGGAAAGAAAATGCTGGTGATTTTTTTCGAAACAACAACCTTAAACGAACAGATGGAAAATCTAATGTGGGATGATTTATTCACAAGTTACGATCTAAAATCGAGTTTAAATAATTATAAAGGTCAATGTATAATAATTAGAGGTAGACAAGATCCCGCACCAGCAGAGGAGATCTATCGGATAAAAGAAATATTGCCACAGACGGAAATATTAATCATTGAAAAATGTGGTCACTTCGCTGACTATGAAAAACCTATTGAACTCTTTGCAAAATTGAGAAAAGTATTATAATAATATAGAAATTATATAAAATATTTTATCTGATGTATAGTGTAAATTTTATTAACAAAAGGAGGTAGTTGAATGAAAAATTTATTAGCAATAGGAACAATAGTTTCACTCCTTATTCTTACTACTTGCTTTCAAGAGTCAAAGCAATCGTCATACTTAAATGAGGCAGATATAAAAGCTGCAGAACATCTAATTGCTGAGTTCGATCGCTGTGCACAAGAAGGTGACCTGGAGACTTTTTTATCCTATTCGATGGATGATGTCGTCTCTTTGGCCCCGAACGAGCCTGCCCTTGTTGGGAAAGATGTTATGCGTCCGTGGTATGAGAATTTTTATGCAACTTTTGACATTGACATGAAGCATGAGCCTATTGAAACGCATTCGTTCAGCGATGCTGTCATCCATAGAGGAAACGTCACAGGGACTATTACTCCAAAAGCTGGAGGTGAACCAATCCACATTAACAATAAATACCTCTTCGTCCTGCGCCGTCAAACGGATGGTTCATTGAAAGTCTGGAGGGCAATGTTCAATTCAAACACACTGCCACCACAAATTGATAAATAGCCCTGTATTAATTTTTTTATTCTTATAAGGAAGAATATTTTACAATTAAATAAATGGTATATAAATGAAAAGATTCTTTTGGGCACTAATATTACTTTCTTTCATTTCCACTTCTCAAGCTCAACTGATCAGAGGTTATGGAATAAAATTAGGAACTACAATTTCCAGTCAAACCTGGGAATACGTTCCTGCATTAAATTTTACTTTTGAACCAGATAATAGAATAGGATTAAATATTGGAATCTTCGCTGAACTATTAAATAATCCAATCATTAGTATTGTTACTGAGTTAAATTATATACAAAAAGGAATGAAGGAAGAAGTTCCGGTAACAACAGCTTCTCAACCTGATGGAACAGGTGAATTTGTTACATGGGATACACGCATTGACTATATAAATCTTTCTGCTTTCGGAAAGTTGCGGTTGAATCTTGGAATTGTAAGTCCCTATTTAATTGCCGGACCGAAAATTGATTTCGAAATTAATAAAGAACATTCATTAGACGATACAAACATTTTTGAAAATAATTTTAATAAAAATAGAATCGGATTTAAAGTTGGAATTGGAACTGAAATAAATTTAGTGTCACTAAATCTGCTAGCCGAAATTTTGTATGATGCAGATTTTAATGAGTTATATGAAAATGAATTTCTTAAAGTAACATCTAATTCAATAGATTTTAGAATAGGTTTAATGTTTTAATAACCGTTGCTAACATCTTTAATCCGCCAAGGGCGGACAAGAAAATAATTGAGAACTTAAATACCTGGTTGTGTTTTCCCGATATTTCAGGATAACACGGCGTTATGTAGCTAATTCATTCATATTTTTAATAAATTACGGGAGACTGTTATGAAACTGAAATGTTGGGTTTCTTAGGTTTTTTGGGCTTACTTGGAACTCTTGGTTCTTCGCTTGATACACCTGCATTATATGGATTATATGCATAATTTGCGCTCTTTGGTTTGTTCGGATACAAAGAGAAGAAGGATAATGATTCGCACAGATAGCTCTATGAAATATTAAAAGCTTCTGATTTGTAAAAGAACAATTGGATATATACAATTATAATATTAGCAGTAGCACATAACAGTAACTGAAAGTTATACTGAAGGTTATAATGCATATTGGAATGATGGAATTACATTCGGGATAAATTGCGATTATTATCTTTCTGAAAAACTAATGATATCTGGTATTGTTCAATATTCTCAATATACTTTTGACAGATACGCAGATCTGCGATTTAGAATTCCAGAAATTAGATTTGTTTCCGCTGAAGGAGAACAGTCGAAGTTTTGGCGAACTTCTATTGAAGCCAAGTATTTTCCTTTTCCAGAAAAAACGTTGAAAATTTTTATTATTTCTGGTCTCGGTATTGTTGCTGAAAATTGGTCATAAAACTCATGTGATTTGGAACAATTAAAACTCAGTACTTTGATATGAATCAAAATGAATATTTTGTCAATACAATAAATTCTGTAAACCATACCAGATTTGTTCATTCTTTGGGTTTAGGTGTAAGAGCAAATATTATTTCAAATGCCTATGTTGATGTTACTGGTTTATATTATTCAGACTACAATGAAAGATTCCAGACTTTTATAGGTTTAAGCATAGGTTATAAAATATTTTAATTTTAAGGGCTAATACACCGTTAGATACTCCAATTACCTTTGGGTCAGACCAGATGGTGTGGCCTGAGGCAATCGGAATGGCAGTAGAAGGGATAGAATCAGCTGCTTTCCGGACGAAGAAAATAATGAGTGACATCTTCAACAACAATGCGGTTGGGTTCCTAAGGCTTGACGAGAAATGATATGCGAGAAGCTGCTTGCGAAGGCCGACCACTTCAAACTGTTCGGTATCGGTATTTCGGAGTGGACGTGTGAAAAGCCACGCCGTTAGTTAACATAGGAGGAAAGTATGAATAATAAGTTTCTATAAAGTAAATACCTTTTTATAATTTTAAATGTGAGGAGGATCTCATGAAAAAACAATTAATGGTTTTCTTAGCTCTTATATGTATTGCTAATTTAGGGTTCACACAAGATCAAAAGAAATTGAAGATATTTATATCGGTAGATATGGAAGGAATAACAGGAGTCGTGAATTGGGAGGATGTAAGCAGAGATGGGAAAGATTATGATTATTTTCGACAACTAATGACCAAAGAAACAAATGCGGCCATCGAAGGTGCATTGGAGGCTGGCGCTACTGAAATTATTGTTAGAGATTCCCATGGAAGTGCACGCAATATTCTTCCTGAAATGTTACATAAAAGCTCAAAACTCATCCGTGACTGGTCAGGTGGTTTTATGAGTATGATGGAGGGAATAGATAAACATTTGATGCTGTTATTTTTATCGGCTATCATGCAAAAGCAGGAACTAAAATGCAATTCTTGAACATACAATGAGTAGTAGAAATATAACCGATGTTTCTATTAACAATGTTTCTTTACCTGAAGCAGTTATTAACGCTTTGATAGCTGGTTATCACGATGTACCCGTTGTATTTGTGGCGGGAGAAAAAGCTTTGTGCAATCAGGCAAAGGAATTGTTTGGTGAAGTTGAAACAGTTGCTGTTAAAGAGGGGCTCGGTAATGCAGCGCTGAACCTGCATCCTGAAGTGTCGAGAGAAAGAATACGAAAAGAGGTAAAAATAGTTTACTTAATCTGAATAAATACAAACCGTATAAGCTTACTTCATCTTACACGTTGGTAGTAAAATATAAAAATGAGGAACGAATAATGAAAAAGATATTTTTACCAATTTTTACCTGACTTGGACTTTGGGAATTAACTCTTTCAGGATGATATCTGGATTAATGCAACCATTAGTTAATTCAACTTCTTCGGAAAATTTTGAGAATATTTTTGTAGGAGATAATTGAGACTAATTATTTTTGTTGAGTTATTTTGGATATGGAAGAATGAAACCGTAGACAAAACAAGGTTTTCCGGAGGAAGATGAGCTGTCAAGAAAAATTACTCAAAAATCTGCTGCACTATCTTTCTATTTTATCTATAGTTTCTTGTTCTGATATTTATCCAAAGTCATTTTTTCGTCGACATTAAATGGCTATTTCAAGGTATGATATTTTATGGGACTTGTCAGCAATATATTTTTGTTATTAGCTGGTTGGACATTATCAATAAGCAGGGGATTGATGAAAAATAGGATAAAGAACTTCGGGCAAGAATACAACTTAACCCAGAATGATTTAGCTGTAAAAGTAAAGGTACGCAGGGAGACTATTGTATTTCTCGAAAAGGGGAAATATAATCCTTCTCTAAAACTGGCATATGATATTTCAAAAGTATTTGAGCATAAAATTGAAGAAGTTTTTTTATTTGATGATAAATAAAATTTAAGATAATCCACATCATACTATATAAAACACTTTGCAGAATACCGTTGTGTGGATAATAACTAAATCGGTATAACCTCTTTAGTAAGTGGCGGATATGTTAAAAGATGCAATAGTAACAAAACAAAATAAATTTACTTAAACATTTCTTTCACACATTGATGGCCAAACCAGAATTTTTACCAGAATTTTTACTACGCTCGCTTTAATGACAAAGTAAATGTAACTTTGGGTATTAGTTTCATTTTTGTTAGAGTGATTCACCTTCCCACCAGGAAAGTTCGCAATTATAAAATTTAATTATTAATCTACAGTTCTGGCATATTTGTTGGCTATAAATAGCCAAAGAATCCGCAACGGCGGACCATTCTAAACAAAATATTGATAAATACTGCACTTTTATATGGGACTGCAGCTTAATTCCTTCCGTCAGCTGCATTTGACCCTAAACAATAACAGTAAAAAAAGGAAAAATATGAAAAAGTTACTGGCTCTCTCCGTAATGTTCATCATTAGTTTATCAAGTTATTCATTAAAAGCCCAGGGCAGCTGGACGCTTCAAACGAATCCCCTAGGAACCGAGGATTCAGCGATGGTTGGTAAAGTTCAATTTGTCAGTTCAACCGAAGGATGGATTTCTGTATCCTCCGGAGCAAAATTACTACACACCACTAATGCCGGAACTGATTGGTCTGTTGTAACAATGTCACCTAGTGATACTGTTGCTTCGTTATCTGATCCTAGTGTAAATCTAAGTTTTGTTAACTCCACTACCGGATGGGTCATTAAATCTTTCGGAACTGATTTTAGTAATGTGAGTGGCGCAGTAATTTACAAAACAACTAACGCTGGAATTGATTGGCAGAGAAAAATACTATCTCAAAATGCCGGAGATTTAGGATTTCAAATTCAGTTTATTGATGCTAATATTGGATGGGCAACCGTTGCTAATATTAATTCCGGGGTTGGCTATATTTATAAAACTACAGATGGCGGCGATAGTTGGAATGTAATATCCAGTGGTTCATTTAAAATGTTTTATTTTGTGGATTCAATGAACGGATGGTCAATTACACTTGCCGCAGACTCGCCTCCACCACCATACTATATCATGCGCACAACAGATGGTGGAGCAACTTGGTCAACTCAGTATACTGACAACACACCGGGTGAATTTTTAGCATTACATATTGTTGATTTAACAAATGGGTGGGTTGTCGGAAGAGAAGGCAAAATTCTTAATACAACAAATGGAGGCACTAACTGGAATATAGTTACCAATTCTGGAATAAGCCCAACCCAGAGTTCCAAAGCAGTGTACTTTTTAGATTCAAATACAGGATGGTTCTCAACTAAAGATGATAATGGATATGCCATTATTAAACATACAACAGACGGAGGAGCAAGTTGGTCAACACAAGTAACTCCACTTCAAGATCCACAGGGCAGCAATTCAGTTTTTAGTATCAATTTTTATGATACTCAAAATGGTTGGTTGGTTGGAGATTATGGAAAAATTTGCCGCTATGAAACTACAGGATCAATTTCGGGCGAAATTATATATTCAGGAAGTTTTTCAGGAACCATCTACATTGCAGCATTTAACAGCCCAAATATTGATGGAGAACCAGATTATATGACCACTCTTAGTTCACCTGGCAGTTATTCAATAAACGATGTAGTTAGTGGAACATATTATATGGTATCAATTATGTCTGCTAGTATGCCTCAAATATTACCTACAGATCCCTATGGTTTTTGGGGAACATTAGAAAATCTGACACCGGTAGTTATTTCAGGGATTAGTAATGTTACTGGTATTAACATTACTTTAATTGATGGAACTACAGAGGATCCAAATCCATTTGCCTCATTCTATGTTGAACCTGACGAAACATTTCAGTTACCCCTAGATACAGAAGCAGGGATTAACCCATCACTTGTATGTGACGGTACTTCGATATTTCTCTACAAGCAAGACTATGAAGGAGCTGGGAGTGCAAAAATATTTGAGATAAATCCTGAATCCGGAGCCCTGTTAAATACAGATTATTTATCCCTTGAATCATCGCCAAACAAAATAAGCTGGATTGACAAAATGGTATACCGTGACGGTTTTCTATGGGCGAATGGCGGATATGGTGATCCATCGGGTTCTGGCGGTATTGAGGGAGTTTTCAAAGTTGATATTTCTACCAGCAACTCTTCAAATCAGATACCTTTTGGTATTGATTTTCAAAATAAAAATGGATTTGCCTGTGATGGTATAAATTTTTTCATACTTATGTCAGATTTATCAGGTATAGGAGGTATTGTAAAATTTGATCCCGATGCTGTTACAGTAGTTCCATCAAATTTATTTATTACTTTAGAAAACCGTGCTAGTCAATTGACTTATGGAGATAATATCCTGTGGGTTGGGTTCGATAGGATTAATGAGTTTAATCCAATAACAAGTGAATTTTTAGGAGATATTGATATACCTGGTTTAGCGGCCGGTCTTTATTTCGATAGTAAATTTTGGAGTTATGACGAAAGTAATAACACTTTAAAAGTATATTATCTACCATCAGTAGGTGTTGAAGATAATAACATTATAAGCTCTCCGATAGAATTTACACTTTCTCAGAACTATCCTAATCCATTTAACCCAAGTACAACAATTTCATACCAGATAAAAGAGCAAGGATTGGTGCAATTGAAAGTATTTAATCTTTTAGGTCAAGAAGTTGCTACATTAGTTAATGAGATGAAATCAGAAGGAAGCTACTCAATAACTTTTGATGCAAATGAATTATCAAGCGGTGTTTATATTTATTCAATTAGTGTAAATGACTTTGTTCAAAACCGGAAGATGACTTTGTTGAAGTAAGTAGTACTAAATTATTTTAAGGGCAGGTAAAAATCTGCCCTTAAATAATAACTTACAAAATATAACAAGCTGCTCAATACCAACCGCTACTTTAAGCCTGCAACTATGTAAAATATCTTTGATTTAGAGAAGTCTCTTTAATTTTTTCTTTTAAAAAGTAAAATTGTAAAATCATCATAAAAAATATCTGATCCGTTAAAATCTTTTGTGGTGTTTATAATGGATTCAATAATTTGTTGAGGTGATAAACTTGCATTAGTTTCAAAAACTTTTTTAAGTCTGCCGATACCGAATAATTTTTTGTTCTTAGAAAAAACTTCTACGACGCCATCGGTATATAACAGAATCTGGTCTCCCTTTTCAACTAGACACTCATTGTAACTGAACTCTGTATCCTTTAATATATTCAGCGAGGGACCACCGCCTTCCAATAACTGTATAGAATTATTCTTTAGAAGAAGACCCGGATTATGTCCGCAATTACTGTAGATAAAATTATGAGTATTATAATTCAAGATTCCGTAAAAGACCGAGATAAAATCTCTTTTGCGCATAAACTCAAAAACCTGCTTATTCATAAGTTTCATTAACTTATCGGGAGTAAAATTTAACTTAGCATTGTAACGAAGGAGTGCACGAAAGGCAGCCATTATCAATGCGGCAGGAACACCATCGCCGGATACATCTGCAATAACTATTGCAATCCGGTTTTCATCAATTGGGATATAATCAAAATAATCGCCGCCGATATCAAAAGTAGGAATACATACATCGGAAAATTCATAATTATTAATCTGAGGCGGAGAGGAAGGTAACAAACCCTGCTGGACATCTTTTGCAATTTGTAATTGTTCCTCAATTTTTTTCTTTTCCAATATCTGGTAATGCAGCAATGCTTTATCAATTGAAATTGCGGCAGCCTCTGCAAAGAAACTTAAAATTTCAATATCGTTTTTTTCAAATGCGGCAAGTTTGTCGCTTTCAACATTTAAAGCACCAATGGTTCTTCCATCTCTTGTGATGGGAATGGTTAACTCTGATAAAGTTTCTTTTCTCCCGGGAATATATCTTTCATCTGTTCTTACATCATTAAGCAATATGCTTTTACCGGTTTTAATTGTCTGTCCAATAATACCTTTTCCTTCCATTAACATTGCATCAGATTCGGGCGGCAGATTTCCGAATCCGCGTTGAGCCATACTGGCGATTTGCTGTTTGGGAAAGCGGTAACCGGAATGATTGATATCTTCACTTAAAACAAATATACCAGCGGCATCATAATCAATTACATTTGAAAGAAGATCAAGAAGCAGGTTAAGGATTTTATCTAAATCGAGCGTACCTCTTATCTTGTAAGAAATATCTCTTAATAATTGATATTTAATTTCAGAGGTTAGTTCTATTTTATTTTTCATTTAAAAGAATAGTGATTAATCTAACGTAAAGTTAGGATGCAGGCCAGTTACATTCAAATAATAATTTAAAAAGGAGCAGAAGCTCCTTTTTAAATTATTGTTAGTATCATTTGATACTATTTAAGTAATATCATTTTCTTAATCTCAACAAAAGAACCTGCCTGAAGTCTGTAGAAATAAACTCCGTTTGACAATTCTTTTGCGTTGAATTCAATTTCATAAGTGCCTGACAGATTTTTCTTCATTAACCAAAGATTCTATTTGATTTCCAAGAACATCGAATATATTAATGCTTACGTTCGATGAAACGGGAACAGAGTATTTTATCTTTGTCGAAGGGTTAAATGGATTAGGATAGTTCTGACCTAAATAAAATTCTGTAACCGGTGCTGTTTCATCCTCAACGCCTACAAAATTTGCAGGTAATAAAATCTGAAATCCACCATCAACTAATCCTGTATCAGCTGAAGCTGCACCAGTAAAAACATCAAGAAAAATACTTTCGCGAGTCATAAATACAAATTCTTTATCACCATAGCCGGAATGTTCTCTTTTCATTCTCAAACATTCATAATCTCCGCTTTGTAATCTGAGAGTACCATAAGCATCAATAGTGACTATTTCAGTACTTGAAGATTCATCGGTTGATAATATCTGCCAGATTGAGTTGTATGTTGTATCATACTTTGTTTGATTCTGACTGAAATTATACCATATGTTGCAGGAAATTTCCCTAGTAATTGGTAAGGCACATTATGAGAAAAACTATATTCGGGTATAAGTGAAGCCTGTCCCAACGTAAATACAGAGTCACCACGTACAAGAAAGACAGGATTTTTTTCAATTGTTGTTGGTGTCTCTCCGATTGTAATTGCATCGGACGGATAACGCTCTGCAAGTATTGAAATTGTGCCGACTGAATAATTGTTAGAGATATTTAAATCTTGCAGATCGACATAAGAATAGTCGAATATCTGTGGACCACCTAAATAACCAATATTATATTGATTCCCTTCATCACCGGTATAATAATGATGAGTACCGGGAGTGAAGACACTCATAAACTCCTCCAGAGTTATGGTAGTTTGTGAAAAAGAAGTTGTTGTTAACAAAGCAACAAAGAGTGCAATGAACATTTTAGTAAAGTAGTTCATGTTATTTCTCCATTTGGGTCACGATAAGTGAATGAATATGAATTATCAAAACGAACAAAAAGCAAAGTGAGTTGGTGTGATTAACATCAGCGGTAACAGACATTTCTTTATCAGATGCATCGGGTTCATAGTATGCTTTTATTTGTAAATCAAATATAATGAACATTTGAATATTATGTTCAAGTTTTTTTTAATAGGAAAGAAAAGCTATAAAGAAGAACTTCTCTGCTTAAATAGCTAAAATAAAAAAAGGAGCCGAAGCTCTCTGATTTAATTAAGTTATTGTTTTATCCTCTCCTCGTCTATGAAAACAAGTTTCGAACAGTTGGCAAATTGAAATTTTTCTTCTGATAAAATTCATTTTTCAGTAACTTAAATAAGTAATAGAAAATAATTTTCATTTACCTGTAATTTCTAATGAATAATTTTTATAATTAAAATAGCAGGTAGAAAAAATCATTTAAATAAGTTGTTAATTGTTTAAGACCAAATCAATAAAAATATTTAATATTCTTTCCCGCCAAACTGCAGCCCTGTTCGAAAAAATGCAGATGACAGAACATACCTTCATGATAATTGTTGCAATCATAATAGGTATATCGGCTGGTTTTGCAGCTATCGGCATAAGGGCAATGATTAAATTTTTTTCTCAACTGTCATTCCCTGGGTCTCTAACTGTACTTGAAAATATTACCGCATCACCATGGTACTTAATAATTCTTGTGCCTGTAATCGGCGGCTTGATTGTTGGACCTCTAATTTATTTCTTTGCCCCCGAAGCAAAAGGACACGGTGTACCAGAAGTAATGCAGGCAATTTTATTGCGCGGTGGAATGATTCGTGCACGTGTAGCTATAATTAAAGCTGTTGCCTCTGCTATAACAATCGGGACAGGCGGATCAGTTGGAAGAGAAGGTCCAATTATTCAAATAGGATCCAGTCTTGGTTCAACTATAGGGCAGTTTTTTCGGGTTCCTTCAAAAAGGTTAAAGACATTAGTAGGATGTGGTGCCGCAGCCGGTATTGCTGCCGCATTTAATGCCCCCGTAGCAGGAGCACTTTTTGCAGTAGAAATTATTTTGATGGATTTTGCTGTTGCTCAGTTTTCACCAATTGTTATTGCATCTGTAATGGCAACGGTTGTATCACACACATTCGAAGGAAATTTTGCTGCTTTTATAGTGCCTAAATACCAACTTGCATCACCATACGAAATAGGATTTTATTTTATTCTTGGTGCTTTAAGCGGAGTTGTTTCTTTTCTGTTTATTAAAATTCTTTATTTCAGTGAAAACTTTTTTGACAATAAATTTAAATTTCCTGAATATTTAAAACCTGCTGTCGGTGGAATAGCTATTGGTTTAATGGCATTACTGTTCCCTCAAGTTATGGGTGTTGGCTACGATTCCATAAACAATGCGCTGCACGGAGATATGATATGGTACCTTGCATTCGGATTAATATTTTTAAAGATTATTGCAACATCGTTAACTCTCGGCTCAGGAGGTTCGGGTGGAATATTCGCACCATCGCTTTATATGGGCGCAATGCTTGGTTTCTTTTTCGGTTACATTGTTCATACTTTTTTCCCCAATATCACAGCAACTCCCGGAGCTTACGCACTTGTTGCAATGGGGGGATTGGTCGCAGGCACAACACGCGCACCAATTACTGCAATCATTATCGTTTTCGAGTTGACTAATGATTACCGTATCATTTTGCCGGTGATGGTAACCTCAATAATTAGCACAATCATATCAACTAAACTTTCCCGTGAATCAATCTACACTCTTAAACTTCTTCTGCGCAACATCAGCATTAAAGAAGGAACTGAACTGAATATTATGGAATCAATATTCGTCAAAAATGTTTTTACACGCGATTACGATTCCATAAACATATCGGATAATTTCAGCCAGGTTGTGAATAAAGTTATCCGCGGCAGAGGACCAGAGTTTCCAGTTGTAAACAACGGTTTTGTCAAAGGTGTAATTTCGATGTACAATATTAAAGACCATCTTTATGAAAGAGACTCGTTAAAAAACTTATTAATTGCAGCAGATATAGCAAACATTAATTTTAAAGCTGCTGATGTTACCGAGAATTGCCAGTCCGTTCTCGAAAAAATGAAACGTTACAATCTTGAGGGATTGCCGGTTATAGAAGACGAAAGTTCACCTAAGATTCTTGGCATGATATGGAAGCGTGATATACAGGATGCATATCAAAAAGAGATTGAACGGCGCGAAATTACAACATCACTTGCAAGCAGCATCTCGATGAAAGAAGAGATACCGAACGTACATTTTATGGAAGGATATTCAATTACCGAAATTACCCCGCCTGCTTTATTCATTGGCAAATCAATAAGAGAATTAGATATACGCGCTGTTTATGGTGTTGATGTTCTTTCAATTAAGACCTATGAAAAGGGAGGTGAAAAAATAAAAGCTATCCCTTCACCTTCTTATGTAATACAGAAGGAAGATACTCTTATGATAGCGGGTGAGATTAGAAATATTAATGTTTTGAAGAATTTATAATATCTGCTCTCCGATTTTTCTCCGTGGCTCTTTGTGAGATTATTTTAAAAGAATCATTTTTTTTGTCAACAAAATCACCGGCCTGTCAGTCTTGGCTCGGCCAAGCCGAAACAGATATTCTGTAGAAATAAACTTAATGATTGGCAAATAAAAATCAACATCAGCTTGAACTTATAGGGGATTAAATAATACTCTCTTTCAGTTTATTTCACCAACATTTATCTGCAGAAGATTTATCGAAGGAGGACCATCTTCTTTGTTTCAACAAAAGTACCAGCTTGCAATCTGTAGAAATATATTCCACTTGATAAATTTGTTGCATTAAATTCAACTTTAAAGTTACCAACAGGTTTTTCTGTATTCAACAAGTGTTAAAATTTCATTTCCTAAAATATCAAACACTTTTAGTGAAATAAAACTTAATTCCGGTATTTGATATTTAATTGTTGTCGTTGGATTAAAAGGATTAGGATAGTTTTGTTTTAACTTATACGTTGTTGGTTGAGTATTATCATTTGACGTATTTCCGGTTGTAGTCTGATAGGACAATGCCAATCCCCAAGCCTCTAAAGTACCGGTGTTATCTGTTGCCCCATCATAAATTTCAAGAATCCATTCACCATTTGGATCGGAACCTGCAAAAATTGAAAGCGGTTGATACGGTTTATAATTACCTGTAAAAGGAGACGTAGCGCTTGCGATTGATGTTTCTGCATCATCGGATAAAACAGTGTTAATAAAATTATCACCTGTACCGCCGGATTCATAAACAATCGTGTCAGTAAGCGCATTGTGTGTGAGAGTAAATATCAGATCACCGGCAGATGTGTGCAATACTGTGTCAATTAAAACCTGAACATCGATAAGAGTGGATGAAAAGGATTGTTTATTAAGACTGTTTACGATGAAAAGGAAGGTTTGTTAAGATCATTTATAAATATTGAACTGCTGGTTGTTCCAAAATCTGTTATGTCCAAATTTAAATTACCAGCGGTTGCCATTACAACCATTACCACATCAATATTTACTCTCGCCGTATCAAAAGCTCCGCGACCATCCGAAATAACATAATCAAAATAAACAGCACCAATAAAACCCGGAGCAGGAGTTACCGAAATAGTTGTATCTCCTTCCAAAATGTCTGCGGTACAATTTAGCGGCTCAGTTACTTCAACAATTGTAAGATCATCGCCATTCAAATCAGAATCGTTACTAAGAACCTGAATAACAGAAGTACTATCTTTTTCAACAATCACGTAATCATCTGCAGCAACCGGAGCAACATTAAATGCAGGTATATATTTAAACGTCCTTCTTACCTGATCTTCCCAAGCAGTAAGAATCCAGATTTGCCTCATTTCTTCAATTCTGTTATTATTCTCATCATATGAGGAAAGATATCTCAAATCATTTTCCCATTGTTCATCATACCATTCCTGCTCAGTTCTTACAGTTAATTTATTCGACCCATCATACTCAAAAATATGTCGCCACAAATTAATCCAGAAGGATCATCCCACTCGGCTTCAGTAAGCATAGTTAAATTATTATTTCCGTCATACACATACCTCTCCGCATATCATTTTCCCACGCGATCGGAATGCCAATCGTACTCAGTTTCCTGACTTACTTTATTATATGCCGTATACGTTAATTCCATTTTCCAGGAATTTACCCAGGATGAACTAACCCAGTATTGTCTTAAATCAAGTATTAAATTTTTATTGCCGTCATAAGAATAATGATGGACGCTTTGATTAACCCAATCAGAAACATTCCATACCTGATATAATTCTTCACTCCGATTATTGTTTACATCATAGGAGTACATATAGCGAGAAATGTTATTCCAACCAGATAAATCAGCACCTTGATTTAATTCTATGAGTAGATTATTACTGCCGTCATAATTACAAGTGAGACGTGTTTGTGCTACCCAGTCCTCCTGGTACCAAGTTTCCGAAAGTTTTTCGATAAGGTTATTATTTAAATCATATGTGTAAAGGTATCGATCCCAGTTTTCCCAGATACCGCCATTATTAAATTGTATATAGGATTCTTTTAAGTTATTGCTCTCATCATATACATACAAAACTTTTTGTGAATGAATCCAAATAATACCATCCCAAAATTTGAAATTCCATTCAACTAAATTTGCATTTTCATCATAGGAGTATGTATCCCATGTAACATATACCCACGACATATAAAATTCATCCCAATTTTGTAGCAGTTCTTCCACCAAAACGTAGCCATTCTCCTGGACTGTTTTATTAATAGTGGTTTTTGTAGAGGAGCTTTGATGGGATTCAAAATCTTGAAGTAGAGGAAATTCTTCCCGGTTAAATTTTTCTTCAGCAATCGATTTGTAAGATTGATTTTAGTTACAAGCGATTGTGAAAAAATTGTTAACGAAGTAAAAAGTAGTATGGATATGATAATGAATGCGGACTTCATAACTCCTCCTATAACTGAGAATTAATGTAGTTTAATTCCCACACCCAGAGAATTAGAAAGGCAAGAATGTTCTGGTAGGTTCAATAATTCATTCTACAACCTTTCAACGTGGTGTAGAGAATATTTACAATTATAAGTTGTGAATCCTAGAAATCAATGTCAAGAAAAATATGCTTGATGTTTGTCGATAGTTTTTGATTGGCAAATAATTAACATCTTTTCTGCATTTTTTTACAATTCCATGACAACAATAGAAAGAGAGAAAACTAAGTTACACTTGAACATGATTGTGAGGTGTAAAATGAAAAAATTAACATATAATCTGTGGTTATTAGTTACTGTCTTTATAATTATAACTGATATAATTCCTCAAGAAAATGAAAAGCCTTATTTAGTCAATCCTCTTATTGGCGATACATTAGATCTTGAAGAAAGAAATTACTATTTGCTCTTCCCGGATATTGATGGATTCCATTATGCTGTATTTTATATTAATCCTGACAGCACATTAGATGCAAATGTAGCTTACTTTGAAAACGGATTGTTAAAAAATACATTTATTGAGAATTATAAATCCTTAAAGTCACTTGATTATCATATCAAGGCAAAGGTTGCATTGGAAAATATAAATCCAATAGAATCACTTAGAACTAATAAAGATCCTCATTTGATTTCCCAAAAAGGAACTGAAATTAGTGTCCTTTCTTATTACGGTGAAGAAAGAGTCGGAGAGTTGCTGGCTGTCCGACGGAACTCATTACTGATGTTAAAAGATGATTGCTACTTTAATCTTAAAAACTTAGACTGTATCTGGAAAGCAAACCAATCTGAAATAGAACAAGTAGTAATTGAAGGCAATTCATATTTAGCATTAGGTATCGGATTGGGATTGGTTACATCAGCAATAGCAGGTGCTTTGATTTACCAGTCAAATTATGAAGAAGACGCTAGTAGCAATTTTATTGATTTTAGAGCTGCGAATGCATTTGGTGAATCATTCGGTACAATTATACTCACTACTATCGGTCTAACAACTCTTGGAGCAATAATAGGACTAGTAACTTCAACTCCTGATACAGTTGTTGACATAATCGATGAAAATGATATACAAGGATTAAGCAAATATGCCCGTTTTCCATTCGGTGAGCCAAAAGAATTTCAAGCTATTGAATGAGATTGGGAATAAATAATAATCGTACATTTTGTTGTACTATTACTACTATACAATAATCTATATCAACTTGCTTTCCTTTCGGCAAGCTGCTATTGATGTGGTATTCAAAAAATCCGATAGATATAGTCTATTTGAGTAGTATCATTTTCCTAGTTTGAACAAAATCACCAGTTTGTAGTCTGTAGAAATATATTCCGCTTGGTAAATCACTCCCATTAAAATCTATTGAGTGATAGCCAGCTTTTTTTTCTTCATTAACGAGAGTCTTTACTTCCCTTCCAAGTAAATCATATATTTTCAATATTTGTCTACTACCTACTGGAGACTGCCAACTAATTACTGTGCTTGGGTTAAATGGATTTGGATAATTTTGAGAAAGTTTGAAGTCGCGGACTATTTCAGCCATATTGTCATCCAATGCCGTAACTGTTCCGGTAAAATAAAAGTCCTTTAAGGATTGAGCTTTGTTTTTCATTTCAGTTACACTATTTAAATTATCCGATCCAATTGCGATATAAATAGCAACAACAACTTCCTGAGTATCAGCTGGTTGCATTGTGAATGGACCTGAACTTACTAAGCTCCTTCTATCTCCCGGGACAGGTCCACCGGGCCAGCCCCCGCCTTCATACCAGCCAGTACCGTTAACAGGATCACCGGCTAACGGAAACATTGTTTCCAGACCTGTGTTTGGATCAATATAGGGATCACCATTCCATAGCTTTCCACTCATATAATTATAAAATTGTAACGTTCCATCATATACACCTAGATCAGGATCCTGATATGGTGAAGTAAAATCATTTATATAAAATGCAAAGGTAGTCATTGGCAAATTGCGATATCCTTTGTGCCATTCGTTATTAAAGTACGCACTATCTTGTAGAGTAGCATTAACTACAGGCCCCTGTAACAAGAGATGCCCAACAGCTGGAGGATTTGCTCCATAAAATCCCACATCATTATTATCTGCATTGTAAGTGTAACCCAGATCAAGGACTGTGTCACAACCCGAGTAATCATCCCCAGCATCACCAAGATCGTCATCCATCCAATAGACAAGGTACATACTATCTATTGTATTGCTGCTTTTATTTATAATACGATATTTTTTGAACACTGCATCTGCTAGAAAATTTGCCTGATCGAAAGCATAAGTCGTAGTCTGGAACTCAAGACCAATAGGTAAACTGCCGTAAGTAAATGTAGTGCGTGAAGGATCCAGATCATTTGCAACGTACCATAAAGTTTCATCACCAACATATTTCGGCCCATCAACACCAGGTGTATATGCACCGTTACCATCAACATCTTCATATGGTGCACCATCTTCCATAGGCCACTCATTAAAATCTTGTTCATACTGATCTCGAACAGAACCTAGAGGAAGATTTTCCCAACCATCTAATATTTTGTAAACTCTGTATTTGCTGTCCCATGGATCATCAGGTGCCCCATTTTCTAATATTTTACCGGCTTGTAAACCATATCTGTATGTATTGCCGTTTACAAGAATTTGACTGTTAACTATTCCACCCCAGACCAGGCCATCAGCAAAAACCGCAGTTAATGAACCTTCATCACCACCAGGCCAATAAAACCCGCTTCCATCAGTTGTTGGGTTGTGCGAGCCCATTCCATTATTACTTAGCCACATCTTTACTTCATTTACTGAAATGAAGTTGCTATTGTCATTCGTCAGAATTCCATCTATGCCCGTTTTGACCTGGCAGAAGAGAAATATATTATATGTAAAAACAAACAAAAAAAATAACACAATAGATTTCATAATGACCTCCATAATTAAAATTTATATAAGGGCTTGATGTATCAGCCCCTACATTTATTCATTTAATTAATATCATCTTCTTAGTCTCAACAAAAGAACCTGCCTGAAGTCTGTAGAAATAAACTCCACTTGGTAGATTAGCTGCATACCAGTTTAACTCATAAGTGCCTGCTGGTTTATATTCATTAACGAGTGTTTCTATTTCATTTCCAAGCACATCATAAATTTTTATTATTGCCTTTGATGCATTTGGAATTGAATATTTGATAGTTGTACTTGGGTTGAATGGATTTGGGTAGTTTTGGGATAAGAGATATTCTTTGGGAATAAAGTTGTTTTTTAGTTCTAGGATGTCTGTGATAGAAGAATTAAAAACATTCTTTGATGTCAGCATATTCTGGTGAATATCATTGTAATCATTACCTCCCATTATTGCAGTATAAAATATTAAACTCTGATTACTGTAAAGCGAATACGGACCAGAACTAATGTTTGAAACTATGTCTAATCCTGTAAGTGGGACGGTTGAAGTATCGTCAAAATGAATGTCGTTTGTAGCACCAGGATGGAAATATTTGTAGCCAATATTTGAGTTGTAAAGTCCTTCACTACTTGAGATAATTCCAAATTGAACAGTATCAATATCCACATCATAATCATATAGATTATAATGAAAGTCCGTAATACCAGATTGGAATTGTATTGTTTGTGGCGTTCCTAGAAAAGTAATTCCGAAATAACCAGTAAATCCATCAGGCCATTCTGATGAGAAGCCGTCATCAAAAAAGTATACGAAGTGATTTTCCTTATCAAACCCAACCCTGTCATCTGCATATTCTTGTGTCCCTGCTGATGCATTCCCAACATCTATATCACAGTATAATGAAAAATAAATGCTATCATAGTTAGTTTGACTCTTATTAATTATTTGATATTTGAAGAAAATTATATCTTCTGTGGTGTCATTAGTGAATACATAACCTGTTTGATGAATGAATATATTTAATAAATTTATTGAGTTGGTACTATCTGAATAAACACAATAACTGTCCTGATCGGAAATGAAGATTGGATTTCCACTTGAGTCTTTAACGGGCCAGCCAGTCAAGGGAGGCCAGCTTTGAGGGTCATCACTAAAAGCAATTCGAGGAATAGCAGGATTGTGGTAACCGCCAACTGCTTCCCATTCTTCGTTAGTAAAATACTTGCACTGAATAACGTTTCCGGGAATTCCAACCATCGGATTTATTCTGAAAATGTAATGCTTTGTACTGTTGATTGGGAACTCACCTGAAGGACCCTGAGCTAAAAATCTTGGATATAGTTTTCCTCTATTCTCAAACCATAAACCAACGTTGCCAGCATCGTGGGTACCTCCTGCACGGTCTTCAACACCAAGCAGAGCAGAGTTAGAAATATTTTCTTCCTTCAGTGCACTTTTTTGAGGATAGATATCAGAAAAAAAGACCAAGCACAATATCAGAATCATTAGTTTCATTATCATTCATTCCTAATTATTTTTCATAACTCCTCTCCAAGACATAATTTAATTTTAGAACCTCTGATTACGAGATTTAATTAAGTCTATTTTAGCAAAACCATCTTCTTTGTCTCAACAAAAGCACCTGCTTGCAATCTGTAGAAATATATTCCACTTGATAAATTTGTTGCATCAAATTCAACTTTAAAACTACCAACAGGTTTTTCTTCATTTAAAAGTGTTGATACTTCACTTCCTAAAACATCATAGACTTTAATTGTAACAAAACCTTGTTCGGGAATTTGATACTTAATTGTTGTCCTTGGATTAAATGGATTAGGATAGTTTTGAGATAAATAATATTCATTTGGAGTTACAAATTCCAAATCAACATCAGTTAATGCTCCTATCTATACTGGATCATAGGTTTGAGTGTAATACCGCCCGCTTTCTAATTCGCCAGGAGGAGTTGAAGCACCTCCGGATTGATACTGCCCGACACAAGTCATGTAATAATAATAATTTTTTCCAATTTGAATAGCAGTATCTTCATAGTGTGTAGCTGTATCATCTAATTCTGCAATCATTTCATATTCACCATCGTGGGTATTCGGACTCCTGTAAATTCTTATTTTACTCGGCGGATTTGGATCTTCGCTTCTTAAGGACCAATCGAAAACTATTTTCGGGCTGTCACTTACAACACTAAAAGTAGCCGGAGGTCTTGGTGGTTGAGGAATATTCCAGTCTTCATTAAATGCTTCGATTGCATTTCTGAAAGTATTAAAAAGTGAATCACGCCCCTGATTTATAACCTCTGTATTTTTTGCATAAGCAGTTATGGTACCAGCTTTGTAAAGTTCACCGACTCTAATCTGTTCTTCTCTGCTCATTCCGGCAACAGCTTCCGCTACTATAATGTTTACACTTTCACCAGGCGCTAAAGTATAAGGTCCATAAGCAATTTTGTACGATGTACCTCCTGAATAGGGAGGATATACATTGGCTTGACTTGTCTGAATTGCATAATCTCCGCTCGGCACCACAAGATCAGCATGCCGCGGAGTTTGATGACCGGTTCTCATTAAATTGTACTCCTGTGTCATTCTGTCAATATTAAAGGCATCACTCCCTGATTGCAATAACGGCATATCACTGTCAAGGAAGGAAGTTGTCGACGGTTGGCCGAGATCATCAACTTTTTCTGTGGCAGATTTATCAGCATACAAAGTAACGGTACCGACAAACTGTGAAGCGCCTAACCTGCCAATTGTATCGTCAGGAACATTATAAGTCAGAGCACTAAAATTTAAAGCCCATATTGGACCACCTATATTATCGTATGCAACATCCTTATCGGGGAAATAACCATGCCAGGAATACATTGCTCTAAATTGTTCATCTGGTAAATCAACTTTAACACCATCGCCGCGAGAATCATTCATCGTATTTTTACCCCATCCTGTTGCATTTCCAATAACATAGCGGGTGGATTGGTTGATGGCATACCGATTAATTAAGAAAAGATAAAGACTGTCAATGGTATTATATGGCAATTCAATTCCCTCATCTCCATCAGTGTTGCCGGTATTTATAAGAGTGTATTCATTAATAATATAACCGTCATTATATGATTGGCTGAATTGTGCAATTTTTCGCTCGATAGTTACACCCAATTGTGTATTTATTTTATTGTAGATCATTCTGTCCCAGATTAAATCGCTGTCCAGACTATCAATAATAACCTCCTTTTGGTAGGAATGGGAACCGTTAACCGTAACGTAAGTAGGTTCAAATTTAGAAATAGTCTTGAAACTTTGAGGATAAAGAGCAAAGAATAGCGGATTTCTGGGACCTGCAGTTACAACTTTATACGGAAACCAGTTATTATTCTCGTCAGTAAAATCAGCGCATCCTAACCACAGTCCCTTTGAGCATTGCATATCCTGATATCTATATATAGCCGGCCATTGTGTTCCATACTGCTGTCGGGCAACAAATCCGTCTTCCCGTTCTGATCCGATTGATGAATACCAATTATGGAGTGTACCAACTGACATCCATCTGTTTTCAATTTCAATAGGCGGGATATGAAGTGTTAAGCCATCAAAGGTTAAACTTTTAAAATCATTATCAACAACCTGAAAAAAGGTATTTACAACATCGTAATTATTAAAAGGACCAATACTTAATCCCCAGATATTATCACCGGCTGCATAATCGTTATGATTTCCGTCATCAAACATTTGATAAGGACCGTAAAGTATATTTTCAATCTCATAACTAATATTAGTTTGCTGGATTCCGGTTAAGCTTCCGACATATGCTCTTATTTGAATAGAAATATTTGCATCAACAGTTGAGCTTTCTGAATGATAAAGAACAGGATAATCTTCATCATCAATTGTTGTTCCTATTTGTCCAATCCAGATTTGTCTTTTGCCAAATTTACGGTCTGATAAGAAAGTGATTAAAGGTTTATCGTTGTATTCACAAATATTAAAATAGCCGTCTAGTCCCATATAATTAGTAAAGTTCGTTCTAGAACTCCAGGTAGTTCCATTATCCGTGCTTTTTCGGTAAGTAATATTTTGTTGATATAAAGGGTTATCACTTATTGTAAATGGAGTTGGTTTTTCTTTTTGTGTAATCAACCAAATAGTTCCATTAGATTCCTTAAATAAACTAGGTTTCTTTTCAGAACTATCTGGATCTGTTAATAACGTTTCGGTTCCCCAGGTGTTCCCGCCATCTGTGCTCTTTCTGGAATATACTTTATATAAATTACTACTATATAAATCGTATGTGGTAAGATAATTATTGTTATCAATGGGCATTAAATCAAAAGCACTATACAAACTTGTATAAAATCCATTGTTTTTTGCTGACCATGTACTTCCATTATCGGTGCTGTAGAAGAAATAATTATTTCTTGCAACAAGCCAGATTTTATTATCTGGAGCCTGGATGATTTTGGGAAATGCTACATATGTGGTAGCAAAAATATTTTGAGGCAGTGACCAGGTTGTTCCATTATTATCGGAATAAACAAATTTTGTTTGGTTATATGTTGGTGTTTCACTAATTGTAAAGACAACTAATAATCTTCCAGTATTTGTCTTTATCGCTGAAATAAAAACAATATCATCTTGTTCTCTTTCTAAAGTGGAAACAAAAGTTGGTGTGCTCCAACTCATACCTAAGTCTGTACTCTTAACAAAATAGATTGTATCTGCAGGCGAGCGATTGGCAGTGCAAAAAATTAAAATTTCATTATTATTTATTAAAGGCTGGGCATTGCAATAACTTGTTTGAGTTGTGTCTTGAATATTAAACCAAAGCATTTCTTCAAAAGGCTGCGCATTATTGACACTAGAATAAAAACAAATGATAAAACTAAAATAACCGGTAAAAACGATTTTCCATTTGCTCGACAAAAGTACCAGCTTGTATTCTGTAGAAATATACCCTCTTGTTACAAAGAGATTAAAGGGTGACGAGGTTGATATACTAATTTTTATTATCGTATTAAATGGATTAGGAAACTTTTGACTGATTAACATCGTACAAAAACTTTGTGTACTGATCAAAGAAAAATTTAGAGGTATCGACAACAACTGCGTTTTTAGCGAGCTGACCATCATAATCAATTCCGAATAATAAATTATCATCAGAATCAGCTAAAGAAATTGCATCAAAATTTGTAATTAAGCCAATGGAATCTTCGGGATAAGTATAGCCGCCGTCAAAACTTCGTGTCAGCGGACCACCTGCAAAAGCAAAAACTTTCAATGGGTTTTGTTTTGAAATATCTATTCGATCGAAACCGGACATACCTCCATACACAATTGAATCATTTCTTGCTATGTAAGAGTGGTTATCGGGATAAATCACAAAACCGCAGTTAACAAAATCTTCGCCGGAAGGAAAGAATTCAAAATCAAGAACAGCTTTGGCTAATTGCGATTGGGGAAAATTATAATCGTACGCTTGAATAATTAATTCTTCGGACAATGTGGAAGTGTTCAGTTTGTACACAGGATTAAAATAAAAGTAATCGCTGCCCGAAACGATACAGCAATATAGTTTCACCCTGAGGATTTTCTATTCCATCAAGGGAATGGAATGTTTGTGAAGATGTAAGAGTAGACGAGATAAGGAACAAAGAAAACACAATGCTTTTCATAGAGCCCCCTAAAAAATAATGCTCAAGTGGAAATTAGCATTCGAAAAAGTCTATGTCAACAGGAATAAGCTTGCTAAACTTTAATGGTTTCAGTTTGAACGCTGCCGCAATATTTCAAACAGTAATATTCCCGTAGCAACGGAAACATTAAGAGATTGGATTTTTCCCTTCATAGGAATGTGAACGAGGAAGTCGCAGTTTTCCGCGGTGAGTTTTTTAATTCCTTTTTCTTCATTGCCAACAATAACTGCAATCGGAATTTTGTAATCAACTTCAGTGTACGGTTTTGAACCTTCAAGTGATGAACCGACAATCCAGAATCCGTTATCTTTCAGTTCTTTAATTGTCTGTACAAGATTATTCACCTGGCAGATCTTAACGTGTTCAGTCGCTCCCGCTGAAGTTTTAACTACAGTTTCATTTATTGGTGCAGAGTTATGTTTTGTAATTATAATTCCGTTTACACCGCTGCAATCGGCTGTTCGTAAAATTGCGCCTACATTGTGTGTGTCCTGAATTGAATCAAGAATTAAGATGAGCGGATAAGTTTCTTTTTTTGAGTGACTAATTATTTCTT
The DNA here is from genome assembly GCA_963804005.1 of uncultured Ignavibacteriaceae bacterium. Lineage (GTDB taxonomy): Bacteria > Bacteroidota > Ignavibacteria > Ignavibacteriales > Ignavibacteriaceae > JAGXRK01. Next base: position 99,453 of record CAWDOP010000016.1, read on the forward strand.
CAAGTAAATAAAATTTCTGTGTGGATTTAACAGCAAGAACACCCTGTGCATTTTTAATATCGGATTGAGAGAATCGTTGTGTTAATTCGGAAAATCTTTTAAGCGGAATCTGATTTACTTTAATTCCCTTTTTCTTTGCTGCAACAGTAATTGCATTAATTATTCCGCCTTGCTGACCGTATAAAATATAAACCTGTTCAATTTTATCATTCGAGTTTATTGCTTCAAGTACGGGTTTGCGTCCAATAATCAGGTTCATAGAATCATTTAATGATGTTATTTGTGCGATTGTTCTTTTGCAGCCAGAATGATCTCAACAATTTTTTCGGTCTTAACTGTTTTCTGCTCACCATCAGACATATTTTTAAGCTGTACTTCGCCATTCTTATATTCATCACCGCCAACTATCAACACAAATTTTGCATTCAGTTTATTAGCTTCACGCATTTGGGCTTTAACACTTCGGGACAGATAATCGCAGTCAACAATCAAATTCTTTCTTCTTAATGAAGAAGCAATTTCAGAAACTTCCAATTCTAACTCTTTATCAATTCTAACAATGTAAACATCGATGAACTGATCAGGAGGTGAAAAGCTATTTTCATTTTCACATGCGAGCAGAATTCTTTCCATTCCGGCAGCAACTCCAACTCCGGGCGTTGGTTTTCCGCCAAGCTCTTCAATCAGTAGATCATATCTTCCGCCGCCGCAAAGCGCACTTTGTGAACCGACTTTCTTGCTTATAATTTCAAAAGTTGTTTTTGTATAATAATCCAGTCCCCTTACTAATGCAGCATCAATTTCAAACGGTATTCCAACTCTAGTTAGATATTCTTTAACAACTTCAAAATCGTTTTTGCTTTCTTCATCGAGATAGTCAATCAACAATGGTGCATCTTTTAATATTTTTTGATCTGATTCTACTTTGCTGTCGAATATTCTTAAAATATTAGTGTCAAATCTTTTCCTGCTGTCTTCGGAAAGTTTATTCTTTTTATCCTGCAAAAATTCTTTCAGTATCTTTTTATAATTTTCTCTAGACTCCAAAATACCAAGCGAATTAATTTTTATTGTAAGATCTTTTAATCCAAGCTGCTTTAGAATATGATACGACATTTGAATAATTTCAGCATCAAGCAAAGGTGAAGTGCTTCCAATTGCCTCTGCACCAAATTGATGAAACTGCCGGAATCTTCCAGCCTGAGGTCTTTCCTGGCGAAACATTGGAGAGATGTAAAATAATTTAGTTAACGGTTGAAGTGTCCCGAGTGAATGTTCAATGTACGCACGAACAACTCCAGCAGTCATTTCAGGTTTAAGAGTAAGACTGGTTTCACTGCGATCTGAAAACGTGTACATTTCTTTACTTACAATATCTGTTTCCTCTCCGATTCCCCTTGCGAATAAAGATGTCTCTTCAAAGATTGGTGTTCTGATTTCCCTGTAGTTAAAAACTGAAAAAACTTCTTTAACAATATTTTCCAAATAATACCATCTGTTAATTTCTGATGGCAAAATATCCTTTGTTCCTGTTACTGCTTTTATCATAATTAAATTATAATGAAATGTGTAGTGATTTTTATAATTAAACATCGCTGAAGTTTTTTTCTTCATCCACAAAAAGATGAATTATTTCCTCTATATTCTTTGCTTCAATAAGTCTTTCCCTTAGATCGTCTTTATTCATTAACCTGGAAATTCTGCTTAATAATTTTATATGAGTGCTTACCAAATTGTCTTTACCGACAAGAAGGAATATAAGATTTACCGGTTCGCCATCAAGGGAATCATAATTTATATCTTTATTACTCTTACCGAATGCAGCAATAATGTCTGTAACAGCAGAAGTTTTTCCGTGCGGAATTGCAAATCCTTTTCCAACTCCTGTTGACATTACTTTTTCTCTATCTAGAACCGACGTTCTAACTTTTTCTAAATCGATTATCCTTGGATCATCTTTAAACAAGTCGATAAGCTCATTAATAACTTCTTCTTTTTTTTCACTTTTCAAATCAGCTATAACAACTTTAGAATTTAGAAGATCAGATACTTTCATTTAACCATCCGAGGTTTTTAGGTTAAGAGGTTTTCAATTTCAGTGGGAAATTTAACTATAGATGTGTAGTTAAGCAATTAACTTTTTAAATAGAAAATAATGAATATATCAATTCATTAAGGCAGTTAAACGAAGAAGAGCATTCTTAGCAAGTTCATAATTAGGATTTATATTCAAAGCATCCTGATAATATTTCCTGGCAGTAAACCAATCACCTTTTTTCTCATAAACTCTTCCGAGATTAAAGTAAGGATAATGTCTTGGTTCATAATCCAGTGCTTCAATTGCTTTCTCCAGCCAATAAATCGCATCATTATATTCGCCAAGATTAATCAAATATGTGCCAATATCATTGTAGGGATTTCCAAAATCCGGGTCGAGGTCAATAGCAATTTTACATTCTTCTATAGCTTCGCTGAATTTTCCATAAAGACTAAATGCCCAGCCTAAAAATGTATGAGCTTTAGGTGTGGGAAAATAGTCGATAGACTTTTTATAAGCTTCAATTGCATCTTTTATATTTCCGCTTAAATGAAGCTCATAGCCTTTATTGAAATACTCTGCCGCTAACGATATTTTATCTTTATCTACCATCTTTTATTATCAAATTAAATTGATTTTTATTTTCTAAATAAATATTTAATTAAAAAGATGCAACCTATTCTATCATCTTGAAACAATATGAACAAAATAATAATATTCAAAACTGTAAGATTTACAGCACTTCCTTATCTCCTGAAGTAATATTTAAACTTTATGAAACTGATTTGAATAAATAAAATTAAGAATCAGAGAAAAAAGAAATGTTGATAGAAATATGAGGAAAAGCCCCGATAAAACCGGAGCTTTTTTTATTTTACTGCCTCACTTTTTGCCTACAAATTTTTTCCCATCTTCACTCAAGTTTTTTGAATACTTCTCGGGATCATTTCTGAACTTCTCATCACATCCAGAACAGCAGAATCCGTAAGCCTTTCCTTCAAATTCCTGTGTTGGAACTTCCGGATCAACTTCGTTACCCATAACAGGACAAACTTCATTCCAGGGTTTAGCTGAAACAGTTTCTTTACTGTTATCCATTTTCTTATTACAGCACATACCATCACGAGTGTTTTCTTTCTGCGTACATTCCATATTTTTACGGTCTTTTTTCATTTCTGTCTCAGGTTTTTCCTGAGCAAGTGCGAAAGCACCGAAGAAAGCTACGAGTGCAAGAACCATTACGAGTTGTTTTAACATTGTGTACTCCTTTTGTTATTTATGATTACCATTAATATTTTATTTATTGTGTTACAAGGAATCTGACTAAGTTTAAACATTAAAACTTTTGTTTAATCCCATTATTAGCTTTGAATATTTTTTAACTATTAAAGGACACTTAATCTCAATCCAACATAAAATTTTCTTCCCTCAATTGGACCCCAAACCATTGATGCATCAAAATAATTTCCAAACGGATTATCAGCAGCAATTATTGGATTATCTTGCCTGAAGTTTGTCAGATTTTCTACACCCAGGTATAGATCAAAATAGTCGAACCTTTTTGTAATCTGTGCATTTATGTTTACAAATGCTGAAAAGATTTCATCTCTTCGGTAGTGAACAGGATTTTCTTTTGTTGAAGGAATTCTTCCGCTTCCATTCAATAAAAATGATGAGTCAAATAGCCAATCGCGTTCGACATTTGTATAAGAAACTGTAATCAGAGTTTTAGATTTACTAACAAGCGGTTTTGTTAATAACCCTGAATCGTATTGAACTTTTACATCAGAATATCTGTAAGCAGCCGATACATCCAACCTTGGAAACAGTTCATAAGCTAGTTCGATCTGATAATTATTCGAATAAGACTTACCGTTCAAATCATAAAATCTTACTTGCCTGATATCTGTATCAATATCTACAACAGTTTGCTTAATAAAGTCGGTTCTGTAAAAATCCGCTGTCATCCTCAAATCCCGATCGCTAATTGAGATATACCGTGTAAGATTAAATCCATAGTTCCATCCTACTTCATAAGAAGGCTTATTGATAACTAAGAATTGTCTTGAGCTGGCAAGATAATTTAGGCTTTCGGAAAATAGATTTACTGCTCTATATCCTTTGCCACCGGATAATCTTAAGGTAGTGTTATCATCTAATCGATATTTAACATGCATTCTTGGAGTAAAAAAAGTTCCATAAAGATTATGAAAATCGACCCGTGCTCCGGGAACTATGGAAATAATATTCGAAGGTGAAAAGTTATACTCTGCGAAAAATCCAGGTCTGGATTCTTTTCTGATAAAATTTAGACTATCAAATTTTTCTTTATACTGATCAAAGACATAGCTACCGCCAAATGTTATAGAGTGTATTTCATCCTTTGTTGCCGTTTCAAATATAATATTTGAGTAAAATGATCTTTGCTCAGCATTATAACGTCTTAATCCAAAGAGAGAATTTTGTTCATGTAGCTGGGCATTTACAATAAGACCTAAGCTTGCATATGGTTTATCATTAAATATAAAACCGTTTTTAGAAAAAAGTTCATAACGCTTTGTGTCAATATTTATATTGTACTTTTCCTGTGAATTCAGACTAGAATTTGTTTGGGAGCTGATTATTTGTCCCCCGGATCTATCTTCGCTTAGAGCTTGAACACCAAACTGTGATTCAAATCCACCGAATGACTGATACTTCCAGCGATTCAGGAAATTGAATTGTTTAACGTTAGGTTGATCTTTAAACGAATCAAAATTATCATCCATCGATTTTGTTATAAATTCTGAATGAGCTAATAAAATTGTACTGACATTTTCGGATAACTGGAATGCAGCATTAGCATTCAAATCTGTTTTATATCCTGAACTCTGAAAAGCATTAAAATAATATCTTTCAACATCGTCCGGTTTTTTAAAATCAATATTTATTTGTCCCGTAACCGATTCATAACCATTAACAACCGAAGCAGCACCCTTTGAAATACTTATTGCCGTCATCCATGGTCCGGGAACCTGTCCCAATCCAAAAGTGTTTCCTATACCTTTAAGCGTTGGAATATTTTCAAACATCATTTGCGTATATATTCCTGCCAAACCAAGCAATTGAATCTGTTTAGCACCTGTAACAGCATCTTGAAACTGAATATCTACTGATGCACTTGTAGTAAAGCTCTCAGATAAATTACAGCACGCAGCTTTAAGTAATTCTTTGCTTGTAATAACTTCGGTCGATTTAGCGTCTATTTCATCAATATATTTTGATAATGAAGTGCCTGTTACAATCACTTCATTTAATTCACGGTTTATTGATAGGATAATTTCAACACTGTCCTGATTGAACGGGATGGCAACTGTATCCGGCCGGTAGCCTATGTAGCTTACAACTAGGCTTAAAGGATCTGAATCGACTTTTTTCAGTTCAAAAAAACCATTCTTATCTGTGGTTGTCCCAAATTGAGTTTCCTGCCAATATATATTTGCACCAATTAAAGAAACTTTCTGTTTTCTTTCATCAAGTTCGTATACATAACCTTTCAAACTCTGAGCATAAGTCTGAATTGACAGTGCAAGAGCAAAAAGGAACCAAATAACTAATCTCATATAAAACCTGTTTTAAATAATAAATGAAATAATTTTTTGAATGATAGAATATTATTATCCTTAGCATTCAGTGAATTGAATTTGAGATTAGACTAAATAAGAAAAACAGAATTGAAAATGTGGAGTTCCAGATTAATTAAAAATGGCGGTGAAGAATCACAGTAAAAAGATTCATCTGAAGATAAATCAACTGATAGTGGAATTATAGAAACTATCGGAATTAGATTTTCGGATAATGAAAAGAAATTTACATTAGATTTATTTATAAAGAAATTCATCTTCAACTTTGTTGTATACGAATTCATCCTGGCAACAAATTGGATTCTCTGAAGAAATTGTAAGAGGATTTTCCATAGTTTCTTCAGTACAGCAGGAATTTGCAGATTTTTTCAATTTCTTCTTTGCATAAATCATACTCATCGAGAGATTTTTCCTGCATCATAAGACACAGGTGATAAGACACGGGTAAACCTGTTGTAGAAACAAGAAAAAGCAGAATTAAAGTTAATATTAAAATTCTTTTCTTCATCATTTGTGAACAAACATAAATATTTAACTGCTGGCAAGCAATGATAATGATAAGGAAATTGTTGCAGAATTTTTGTTTTATTTTACATTTTATTCAGATTTTTCCCTGAGCGAAAAATTTTACAGGTACAATTATCAAGCGTAATAATTTTGAATAATCATAAATTCGAAGTTATCATCAGATAAGTCCAAAAAGCGGTGTCTTCACGGGAAGCGCAAAATGGTTTTACCAAACTTCCGGGGAAAAATAAACTTCCACCCCAGGTAATGAAAGTTACCTTAATAAAATTATATTTAATTGTAAGATCTAATTATTGTTTTTGAATACTTCACACTTTACATTTTACTGAAATACTTAAGCATTTCTTTAGATTTGTTTGTAATCTCCAGAGATTCTTTCTTCAACTCAACTGTAAATTTATTTTCCTCGAATTTTCCTCTGACATTTTCAAAATCCTTATTCTGAATTTCTTCATCGCCGTCAATTCCAAATCCTATTTTGCTTGTCTGATCAAATTCCTTCTCCGCATCCATTAAAATCATATTATTAAGCTTAAGGCTGTTTTCTTGCCAATCATTAATTATCTGAATTAAATGATCTTTATTTATTTCAGAAATTTTTGTTTGATATCTCTCCTCAATCAGTTTTGCACACCAAGCCCATGAGGAATCAGAATATTTTTCTAAAATACTGCGCAACGCCTCAGCCAACAAATCAACTGATTTTATTGATCCGGATTTTACCCCTTCAATTAATAAATCATAATCTTTCTTAGAGATAATCATTCCGGAGGCATCAATCCATTTTTCACTGAAAAATGAATTATCATAAAGTAGAATCTTACGAATCAGGGTAATATCATTTTTAGTTTTTATGTCGGCAATTCTTTTAATTAATTCTTGTCCCATATAAATCTTAATAGCCATTTCATAATATTTTATACCAGTTTTTAATAAAAGTCTTTTGATGTGTAATCCTTTGTAAGAAACGTACTCCTGATCTCTGGCGGCTTTTTCAAGAAGCTCTTTCATAGTGTTGGAACCCATAAGAATTTTACCAACCATATATGGATTAAATAAATCAAATTGTATAATATCAAATTTTACTGGATCCTTTCTTCTGTCTCTGATAGGCCATTTTTGACTATCGCGCCGTGTGCCAACCGTAAATAGATTCTTAGCAGGAATTAATAAACTTTTTCCATCCTTCTCATTGATATAAGAAAACGGAAACTCACTTGCATCAAAATTTGTGTAGTGCTTTCCGATAACAGCACTGTAAGCACCTACTCGTGACGGCCACAGCATATAAGTGAATGATCCGGTTTTTGAACCACGCTCTAAAACTGCCTGATGTAAAGGACCAAGCTTATACATATGGTTACTTTGATTCGTGCCGCTACCAGCATTGTAAAAAGAAAAAAGTGCAGCAATAAGAAGTGTAGATTTATGATGCGTAACGGTATATGGTCCGGCAAATATGCTTATAGCTTCTCCGTGAAAGCCTTCACAATTAGAGAAAAATGCTGAGTTCTCGGCTGAAAATTGTTTGCCAATTCTTACTCCCTGTCCAATGAAACAATGATCTATTATTGCACTATCAGAAATTATCGAACCTGATTGAATAATGAATTTATTAGCAATGACACCGTTACCAATAAAAACCTGATCGATTTGACTGCTTAAGATTGTGCCTTCATTTAAACTTGCCACTCCTTCTATTATTGCGGATTCTTCAATCCAAACATTTTTTATCATTCCGCAGTGTTTTATAGATGAACCTCTACCGATTTTACCCATTGAGGATTTACGGGAATTTGTATAATCCCTAATGATCGTTTTCAGTTTCTCAATCAGTTTCGGATCATGACGGCAAGTAACAAGCATATAAGCAATTTGAGACGAGAGTTTATCATAAATCATCAATTCTCTCCCGCCGCCTTCGTTCAATACTGATATCTCTAATCCGTTTCCAAAAGTTGTTTCACCTTCAATAGATATTGTCGAAATATTTTCAAGAACAACATTATCCTCAATCTGATAATTCGAAATATTTTTTACATTTTGCAGAAGAACATTATTACCGATAAAAATTTCACCTCTGAAATTAACGTTTCGAATAAGTTTGGAAGAGAATTTTTCCGGAACATTTATATCCTGCCAATCATCAGCAAAGCATCCATTAATTGTAAGCAGTTCAATTTCTTTTTTAGTTAATTTTCTATAGTTCATATAAACAAGCCTTTAAGTATAAGGACATTTGAAAAATTTAAATCCATCAATAACAGAATAATTTAAAATACAAAAATCATACAACCGGCAAATTGCTTAGTACATGGCTTTCGATATCCTTAAAGTATTTTACAGTTCCAACTTTTAATTCCATTGTTGATTCTTCATCACAGGCAATGATTCCGTGTGGATGCAATTGAAGCATAGAAACAGTCCACATATGGTTTACCCCTTCTTCAACAGCCATCCTTAATGCACGGGCTTTACTGTGACCACTGACGATTATCAGAACTTCGCGAGCATCCATAACCGTTCCAACACCAACCGTGAGCGCAGTTTTAGGAACCTTGTTAACTTCATTATCAAAGAATCGTGCATTTGCCAATCTGGTATCGTATGTTAACGTTTTTATACGAGTCCGCGATGACAGAGATGAGGCGGGTTCATTAAATGCAATGTGCCCATCCTCTCCAATCCCGCCTAAGAAGAAATCAATACCACCGTACGATTTTATTTTTTCTTCATATTGATTACATTCTTTTTCAAGATCTTTAGCATTGCCATTTAATATGTTTACATTTTCTTTTGGAATATCAATGTGACTGAATAAATGACTCCACATAAAGTAATGGTAACTCTGTGGATGATTTTCCGAGATCTCAACATACTCATCCATATTAAAAGTAATTACATTTTGAAAAGAGACTTTACCTTCATTGTAAAGTGCAACTATTTCTGCATAAGTACCAATTGGTGAAGAACCAGTTGGAAGCCCCAATACAAAAGGTTTATCTGCCGTTGGTTTTGCCTGATTAATTTTTCGTGCGACATAATGTGCAACCCATTTACCGAGGGATTGATAATTATCATAAATCAAAATTCTCATATCGCTCTCCTGTTTTAATATTTTTTAAAGCATAATTTTAGTATCAGCTACAAAGCTGCCTTTTCCATCTTCAAGAACTATCAGCGGATTAATGTCAAGTTCTTTAATCTGCGGACAATCGATGGCAAGTTGAGAAAGCCGCATTATGCATTGCTTGATTGAATTTATATCTCTCGGAGCACGACCTCTTGCACCGGAAAGAATAGAGGCTGCTTTCGTTTCAGTAATTAGTTTATCAACGGATTTCTTATCAAGTGGAGCAATTCTGAAGCTGACATCTTTATAAATCTCAACAAAAATTCCACCAAGACCGAACATAACTACTGCACCAAATGTCGGATCTCTTTTTAACCCTAAAATAATTTCTTCACCGGGAGGAATCATTTTTCTGACAAAGACTCCCTTTATTTTTGCTTCCGGTTTTAATTTTTTAACATTCTCAATTATACCATTGTAAGCCTTTTCAGCTTCCTGCTTCGTTTTAATATCGAGTACCACACCTTTTACATCAAATTTATGAACGATATCGTCGGACATTATTTTCATCACAACAGGATAACCAAGTTTATCTGAAATTTTAAATGCTTCTTCTACAGATGTAGCTAAACCACTTTTTAATAAAGGGAAATTATATGCCTCGAGAACTTTAGCTGCTTCTTCTTCGGGAAGATATTTTTTCCCATCGCTGATTGCTTTATTAAGAATTGAATGAGCTTTTTTAACATCAACATCTTTATAAGGTTCGATAAATTCCTGTTTATCCTCAAGCATTTTTTTAAATTTATAAGTTGAGGCAAATGCAATCGGCATTGATTCAGGTAATGTATAATGTGGAATTTTATTTCGTTGAAGTACATCAATTCCTGCAGCAACATCCGCTTCACCCATAAATGAAGTATAAAGTGGTTTTGAAAACTGACTTGATAAACGACTTATTTCGTGAGCTATACTTTCTATTTCCGTCATAGATTGCGGAGTAAGAATAACAAATACTCCATCAATATTTTCATCCTTCAAAACACTCGATACAGCAATATTGTAACGGTCGGCACGGGCATCACCAATTACATCAACTGGATTATTAATGTTTGCAGTTTTAGGAAGACTCTTTTTTAATATCTCCGTTGTTTCAGGTGTAAATTTTGGTAATTCAAGATCATAGCGAATTGCTGCATCAGTTGTTAGAACTCCGGGACCACCGGCATTTGTAACAATTGCAATTCTATTTCTATCGGGCAGCGGCTGATAAGTAAATGCAATAGCTTTATTAAACATTTCTTCAATATCATCACAGCGAATAATTCCCGCTTGCTTGAATGCGGCATCGCAAATTTCATCACTTCCCGCAAGCGATCCTGTATGTGATGCGGCTGCAGATGCACCGGCAAGCGTTCTTCCGGATTTGATTGCAAGTACAGGCTTACCTGTTTCTTCAATTACAGTTTTAGCGGCTTTCATTAAACCCGGACCATCACTGATTTCTTCAAGATATAAAAGAATAACTTTTGTCTTTGGATCGTCTTTAAGATAGTAGAGAAGATCAATTTCACTTATATCTGCTTTGTTACCAATACTTACAAATTTAGAAAATCCGATATGTTTTGCCTGTGCATAATCAAGCACTGCTGTGCATAATGCACCGCTCTGTGAGATAAAAGCAATATTTCCTTCTTCAGGCATTTTACGTGCAAAAGAAGCATCAAGCATTACAGCCGGATCAGTATTTATTACACCAAGACAATTTGGACCAATAAAAGAAATTCCATACTTGCGTGCAATTTCTTTAATCTGTTCTTCTCTTTCAATGCCTTGCCCGCCAACTTCTTTAAATCCTGCAGAAATAATTATTGCGCCTTTGATTCCTTTTTGTCCGCATTGCTCAAGAGCCATATGCATTACAGAGCTTGGAAAAACTATTACTGCTAAATCCACCGGATCTTCAATATCGACAACATATTTGTAGGTTTTAATGGATGCAATATGCCTTTCACGTGGATTAACGGGATAGACAACGCCTTTATATTCAGCTTTTAATATGTTTACAATAATATCGCAGGGAACTGTTCCTTTGACTCTATTGGCTCCTAAAACTGCTATAGATTGAGGATAAAATATCCTATCGATGTTTTTAATTCTTTCAGTAACATCGTTGACCATTGATACTCCACATTAGGATTAGTTAAGATATTGAGAGATGAATTTAACTGCATCGGATACAGTTTGAATTTCAAGGGCTTTATCTTCTTCCATTTCAATCTGAAATTCTTCTTCAAAGGCGGCTACCAGTTCAACACTTTGAAGAGAATCTGCTCCGAGATCAAAAATAAAATTAGATTCGTCTGAAATGTTTTCCTCATTTACCTTTAGAACCGTTGCTATAGCTTTTTTCACACGCTTTTGAACTTCGTTGTTATTCATGATATTAGTCCTTTTTTGAGTTGATGTAATTTAGCGGGAAAATTGTGTGTGTCATCATTGATAATCATAAATTTATAATATTGAATAATTATTAAACATTTATTAGCTTCACATAATGATCAAACACTGAAAACTTGATAAAATAATTATGAGAGAATAAAATTGTTAGTTAATCTATTTACTCTCATCAGCCAGCAGGTCATAACTTTTTTTGATTATTCTTTCACTTAATCTCTCATTAAAAAGTTTGCCGATTTCAGCACCAATTATAAAAACTGCAGCAGTGTAATAAATCCAAAACGCAATAACCACTACCAGAGCATAAGCACCATAAATTCGTCCCCAGGTACCAAAGTTTGAGAGGTAGTAGCCAAAAAGAGTTTTCATACCTACCCATAATATTGCTGCCCAGGCTGCACCTACTAAGGCTGATCTTTTTCTTATTTTAACAGTCGGTATAAAATGATAGAATGCATAGAAAATGAAATACATTATTAAGAAAGAAAAAAGAACAGTAAATGCTTGCTGAAAAATTGGATGAATAAAAAATTGCAAATATGGTGTTTGCTGAGAAATAGAGATAAAAAGTTCAAGTAGGGGCAGTGCAAGAATAGAGATAAAAAATAAAAATATTACAGAAATAATGAATAAAAAATCTCTCAGTTTTCCCAAAAAGACATTTATATCAATATCGGTTCCATTTATTTTATTGAGAACTGTTCGCATACTGCTGAAGAATCCGCTCGCCGCGAAGAACAATCCTATAAAACCTATAATACCGGCTATATTTTTAAACTCAATTACTTCATAAACTCTTTTGAAAATAATTTCTTTAACAAAATTTGAGTATTCAGCGTATGGTATTACAGTATCTATCAGGGTTACAATCTGAGCTTCAACTTCTGCTGAACTTAAGAAATTTCCAAGTATCCAAAAGATGATAAGAACAAACGGAATGATGCATACAAAAAGAGAGAATGCTAATCCGCCGGCAAATAAAAAAATATGATGAGTATCAAATCTTAAATATAAACCGCCGAAATAATGTTTAAAGAAAATTACAAACTTATTCCACCATGGCATAAGATGAAGTGAGAACTTAAGTTTTCGATAGTAATAATATGGCTTCGACTGTTTTACAATATTTAAAAGTTTATTCTTCACCGCTCATTATTCTTGGAATAGTATTAAAATAAATATCAGAAAGTTCTGTAATACCGACTTTAAAATAATCTTTAATAAGCATTTTATCACCACCTACTGTCCCAAGATAATAAAACTTAAGTTTCTGATTTCTTAGAGTCTCTTCAAGTTTTGCCTGCTCATTTTGGGAAACACTAATAACAATTCGTGATTGACTTTCTGAGAAGAGTGAAAAGTCTTTTCTGGATTTTAAGGGAATTTTAACTTCACAGCCGATTTGTTTATCCTGATTGATAATACAACATTCAGCTAATGCAGCACCAATTCCACCCTCTGATATATCGTGGGCAGATTTAATCATTCCATCTCTAATCAGTTCAAGTAAAGTATCCTGCAGCTTTTTTTCCTTATTCAGATTTAATTCGGGTGAATCACCCGCAACTTTATTATGAATTATTTTTAAATATTCACTTCCGCCAAGTTCTTCTTTGTCCTCACCCAGCAGATAAATCAAATCATCTTCATCTTTGAAGTAAGATGTTGTAATGTGATTTAAATCTTCAACCAATCCGACCATTCCAATTGTAGGAGTTGGATAAACAGCGGTTTCAGGAGATTCATTATAAAAACTGACATTACCGCCGGTAACAGGAGTTTCAAAATGTCGGCAAGCTTCTCCCATCCCTTCAATCGCTTGAGCAAACTGCCAGTAAACTTCCGGCTTGTAAGGATTTCCAAAATTTAGACAATTTGTAATTGCAAGCGGAATGCCGCCAGAGCAAACAATATTTCTTGCTGATTCTGCAACTGCGATCTTTGTTCCTTCTTTTGGATTTAGATAAACATAACGAGAGTTGCAATCGGTTTTCATAGCAAGAGCCTTGCCGGTTCCTTTAATTAAAATAACCGCAGCATCACAACCAGGACCGATAATAGTGTTTGTTCTCACCATCGAATCATACTGATTATAAACCCACTGTTTCGATACAATATTTGGTGAAGAAAAAACTTTTAAGAATGTCTCTTTAAGGTCCTTTGGCTCACTTAAAGAATTAAAATCAAAATTTCTTGTTTGTTTTAAATACTCAGGTTCTTTTTGGTCTCGTGTGTAAACAGGAGCACCACCGCCAAGAACTAAATCAAATGGAGGTAATGTTGCTTTGCGTTCGCCTTGATAATCGATATGTAACATTCCATCGTTAGTTACTTCGCCTATAATTTCACAATGTAAATCCCATTTTTCAAAAACTTTTTTTACACGATCTTCATAACCTTTTTTAACACAGCACAACATTCTTTCCTGGCTTTCACTCAACATTATTTCATAAGCTGTCATCCCATCTTCTCGCAAAGGAACTTTATCAAGATTAATCTTCATTCCGGCTTCGCCTTTTGCACTCATCTCACTTGTTGAGCAGGAAATTCCCGCCGCACCCATATCCTGAATTCCAATTAACCAGTCGTTCTTTATTATTTCTAAAGTGGCTTCAAGTAAAAGTTTTTCTGTAAACGGATCGCCAACCTGTACAGATGGACGTTTAGCTTCAGACTTTTCAGAAATTTCTTCTGAGGCAAAAGTTGCCCCGTGAATTCCATCTCTTCCGGTGGATGAGCCAACAATCATAATTGGATTACCAACACCTTTTGCAACTGCACTCGCAACTTTATTCTTTTTTACAATTCCAACTGCCATCGCATTAACAAGTGGATTTCCATGGTAAGATTCATCAAAATAAACTTCACCGGCTACAGTTGGAACACCAAAACTGTTTCCATAATCTCCAATTCCACGAACAACACCATCAAATAAAAATCTTGTGCGTGCATCTTTTAATGAACCGAAACGAAGTGAATTTAATGAGGCTATTGGTCTGGCACCCATTGTAAAAATATCCCGCATTATCCCACCAACCCCGGTTGCTGCACCCTGATAAGGCTCAACTGCTGAAGGATGATTGTGACTCTCAATTTTAAATGCAACTGCAAGATTGTCGCCGATATCAACGAGTCCGGCATTTTCTTCACCTGCACCCACTAATAATCTTCCGCCGCTACGTGGCAAAGTTTTTAATTGTGCGATTGAATTTTTATAACTACAGTGCTCGCTCCACATAACAGAAAAAATACCCAGCTCAGTAAAAGTTGGAGTACGACCGAGAATTTTTAAAATACGGTCATATTCTTCTTCTATTAATCCGTGTTCTTGTGCAAGTTCAAAATTTGCTTCTGGTTCTTTCATCTAACCACATTATAATTGAAATAGTTTGAAAACTTTATTTGGAAATATACAGGAATGTGGATTAAAAGTCCTTCCCTTATTGTAAGGAAAGGATTTAGGATGGGTTTAACTAACTTCCTCGTCTGTCACAGCTTGCCCCGATTTATCGGGGAAGCACTTCGTGACAGAAAAATCATTTGATTTCAATTCCTGCATATTTATTCTCAACAAATAAAATTGAATTATCATCATAAACATGATTACTTGCACTGGAATGATCTAGTTCCGTCAATCTGTATGTGATTATAATCTGAAGATTTACATTTTTGTTCATTTATGATTTTTGCAAAGTTCTGTAATTAAAATTTATCTTCATATAAAAGATTACCGTTCTTATCATACTCCCTGATGAAAATAATTTTATTTCGCTCATATTTTGTTTCCTTTTGAACCTTGCCGTTTGGGAAATAGAAGTATGCTATATCGTCGAGTAAACCACTTTTATAAAACGCCTTCATCATAATTTTTCCATCAGGATAGTAAGCGCGAAATTCACCTTCCATTTTATTATTTACATAAGTTCCTTCAGAAGTAATATTCCCATTTGCATCTATATATTTTGTCCAGCCATTACGCACCCCATTTTTATATTGAGTTTGAGATTTAGAGTTATCATCAAAATAAAGAGTTTTCACTTCGATGCTATCAACTAATTCGGTTTGAATATTAGCTTTCGATAAAACTTGATTTGTATCGGCAGACTGTTCAGGTTTTTCCTGACAGCCTCCAATAAAAGGGAAAACGATAAAAAGATAGAAAACAAAAATGAATAGATTTGATTTAATCATCTAAAAGCCCTTATTAATTAGTTTTAAAAATTACCTTTTCAAAAATTAAGGTATTTATTCATATTTTATAAAGTCGAAAATTAGCACTAACGTTTATGCTGCAATAAATTACTCTGCTGTCACAGCCTGTCCCGAACTAGATTCGGTAGAAGGATTTAGCCCTCCTGCGGTAGGCAGGGATGGTTTCGACTCACTTTAAATATTCTTCCCAAATTTTATACAACTGATAAGTTGCATTAATATCTTTAGAGCAGTAAACAGCAATATCTTTTATTCGTCCTGCTTCATAAAGGTTTTTCACTTCCATTCCGGATATGTCTTTTGATTTTGGCGATTCAATTCCAAATGCATTGCAGTAAAAATCCAGATTGAATTTTCTTGTAGTTCCATAAAAAGTAAATTGTTCAAGAAGATCAATGTGAATGTCTCCGTACCGATAGCCCATCAAATTTTTTGTTGTTTTAACATTAAGCATTGCAGAACGCATCATTAAAAAAGGAATGTCAAAATTTCTTCCATTAAAGGTTATAAACTGATCCACAGCATTTGCTATACGCCAGAAGGATTCCAGCATTTCTTTTTCAGGTAGTCCTTTGTATTGAACAGACTGATCTTCAGAACTCCACTCTTCTTTTTGTTCGGATTCATAATAAACAAAAGATTTTTCTTTGTTAACATCATAAAGTCCGATTACAACACATTTTGCTGTTAAAGGATAAAGAGATGTGTAACGGATTGCTTCATCGGTCATTTGTTGCTTTTTATCCGGATCGGTTTCTTTTTCTGCATAACGAAGCAGATATTCTTTTTGACTATCGGAAAGTGAATTGAACGGATAGGAACAGGTTTCAATATCAAAAACGAGACGTCTCATAACTGACCCCCGCAAATAATGTATGAATAAATAATTAAATTAATTTATTCCCTGATGATTTTCACATCAGGTTCAAAAGCTTTAATCTTTTCAATTATATCTTCTGTAATAGGAGATGACTTTCGTGTTTTCGGGTCAACAAAAACGACTACACCTTTTCCGTCTACTATAACTTCACCGGATTTATTTTTTACAATGAGATGATCGTATCCGAAAGAAGAGTTTTTTATATAGGTGATTTTTGAATACACATCGAGTTCATCATCATAAAATGAATGACTGCGATAGTTTATTTCATTTCGAACCATAAAAAAAAGCTTTCCATCTGAAAAAATTCCACCGGCAGGAATTAAACCTGCCGCCTTTACGTATTCTAATCGTGCCTGTTCAAAATAATTTATGTAGACAGCATTATTGCAAACGCCAAGCATATCGACCTCGTGAAAGCGAACTGTCACGGCTGTTTTGTGTTTAAAATCTTTTGGACTCATTAGAAAAAAACCTCATCGATAATATCGGCAGATTTTTTAATATCATCAAATGTTACGTCCAAATGAGTTACGGCACGGATCAAATCTATTTTACCGACAGACATTAACAATCCCTTATCTTTGCACCTTTTTATTCCTTCTTCAACAGAAATTGTTTTGGGATTAAATAATAAAATATTTGTTTGAACTGCATTCATATCAATTTCAAGATTTGGATTAGTATTAATTCTATCCGCAAGAAATTTAGCTTTCTCGTGATCCTCTTTTAATCTCTCAATATTATTCTGAAGTGCATACAAGCCAGCTGCGGCAAGGATTCCAACCTGTCTCATTCCCCCGCCCCAGGCTTTACGAACTCGAAATGCTTCTTTAATAAAATCTTTTGCACCGGCAATAATGGAACCCACCGGAGCACCGAGAGCTTTTGAAAGACAACAAGAGATCGAATCAAAATGTGACGCATATTCTTTTACAGGAATTCCTGTCGCCACAGAAGCATTCCAAATTCTTGCGCCATCAAGATGATACAAGAGATTATATTTTTTTGCAAGATGTTTTAAAGAAACAATATTTTCAATAGGCCAAATAGTTCCGCCACCTCGATTATGAGTGTTCTCAACTTCAATTACTTTGGTACGCGGCATATAATATGCAGAGGTTGGGCGAATGATTGGTTCAACTTGTTCAGGAGTTATTACTCCCATTTTTCCTTCAACAGGATAAAGCTGAATCCCGCTTAATGCAGCAGGTGATCCTGACTCATAATTAAAAATATGCGCATCACGTTCGCAGATTACTTCATCGCCGGGATTTGTTAAAACATTCAAGCAGATTTGATTTCCCATTACTCCGCTTGGAACAAATAATGCTGCTTCCTTGCCAAGAAGTTCTGCTGCATATTCTTCAAGTCTATTTACAGTAGGATCTTCTTTAAA
Organism: uncultured Ignavibacteriaceae bacterium; assembly: GCA_963804005.1. GTDB lineage: Bacteria > Bacteroidota > Ignavibacteria > Ignavibacteriales > Ignavibacteriaceae > JAGXRK01. The sequence continues at coordinate 117,666 of CAWDOP010000016.1, forward strand.
TACATCATCGCCAACTTCAGCTTCATACATAGCTTTACGCATCGGTTCCGATGGACGGGTTACTGTATCGCTTCTTAAGTCAATAAATTTTTTCATTACATTTTGAATTTTCTTTTTAACCATAATAAAATATTTATTCCTATTATCCAAAGAGAAAAAACAGATGATAATACAGGAACAATAAAAGGATTTTTCGTATAAAAAGTTTTTTCATCATTTAACTGGACATCAACAATGAGATAATCCCTTGTAAACATTTCTGTTTCTTTAATAGTTATTCCTCTCGAATCAATTAAACAGCTTATGCCGCCATTTGCAGAACGTACAACTGTTCTTCGATTTTCAACTGCGCGAAGTGCAGCAAATTCTTTATGCTGATATGGCCCACTTGAATTACCATACCAACTATCATTTGTAACGACAACGAGAAATTGTGCGTCTTTTTTAACAAAGTGTGTTACAAACACCGGAAATATTGATTCATAACAAACCAGCCCACCAATTTTAACTTCTTTACCATTTAACTTAACCTTGAATACTGTTGTATCCTGCCCTGTATTCCAACCTGAAATACCGACACCCCATTTAAACAATTCTCCAATAAAAGGTATCTGATCAACAAACGGAGTTTTTTCACCCAACGGAACTAGATGCATTTTACCATATCGCTGAACTTCAATGTTATCTGGTGTAAAAAGTAAGATGGAGTTATAAGTTGTATAATAGTAATCACCGACTTCACTATACTTTGAATTTAGAGGTGCTTCATTCTGATTAAAATAAAATTGTATATCCGGCATACCTGTCATCAAGCGAACATTATTTTTTTTCAGGAACGAATAAATGGTATCAACAGTATTTGGGTAAGAACCAGATAGTAAATAAACAGGCAGAGCTGTTTCAGGCCAGATAATTAATTCAGCTCCATCATCAATACATTTTTGTGATAAATCGAAATAAAGATCAACCAGTTCGTTCAAACCGCCGACTTCCCATTTGTCCCACGGATCAATGTTCGGTTGAATAATTCCAACACGGACTTTGTTTTCTGCTTCTTCATAAGAATTTAATTTAATTCCGCCATAGATAACCGGAATTAAAAACAGTACTAGTGCAATTGATAGTTGTTTGACAAATTTCTTTGAACCAAGAGAAAATTTATGAGCAACTTTATAAAGCAAAATATTTATATATAACACAACCAGCGACAATCCAAACGCACCAGTAATATCGGCAATCTGAATAAAAGCTGTAAACTTTGCAAGTCCGTGTCCAAGAGTCAGCCAGGGAAATTTCAAATCAGTTAGAGTAAGAAGATATTCACCTGTAACCCAAAACAAAGGGAAAAGCCAAAGTATAATTTCACGTTTGAAAATTTTTGATGAAAGATAAAACAAAGTTGATGGTATAAGAAAAACCACTGGATAGAAAAATATCAGCACTCCTCCGCCCATCATCAGAAATGGATCTGCTTTGCTTTGCCAGCTTCCAACCCAGTAAATAGTTGCTATGCTAAGAACAAGAACTAATAAATAATTTGCCTGATTAATTCTTAAAAGTGTATTTCGTTTTTCTAATACAAAAAAGTATAGGATGAATGCAAAAAAAAGGAAAAGTGGAAATGGCATCGGAAAAGGAGTAAAAGAAATTCCGATTAAAATTCCCGAAAGAATAATCAGTAGTCTGTCGTTTTTTTTCTCTCGTTTTTCTTTAACTGAAAGTTTTATTTTATTTTTTCTGGAAAACAATTTATTTCTTCTTAATCTTATTATAAACTGATTTTATTATCAGAAGAATAACAATCACAACAGTAACTACAATTACAATCTTGCTGTAAGATTTCAAATAAGAATCAATCATTTCAATGTTATGAGCAAACACAATTCCTAAAATCAGCAGAATCAAATTCCAGACAAATGCGCTTGCTCCGCCAAGAGTGGCAGTTTTCTTTGTATCGAGATTGCTTATTCCGGCAAAGAAAGAAATTACTGCTCGTGTTCCGGGCAAAAATCTGTTGGCTATAATCAGAAAATAACCATACTTTCTGAATGAAGCTTCAGCTTTTTCAACAGCTTCAATATTCATAAATTTAATTTTACCGGAGTGGAGCAGTCTTTTATCAATACCTTTGCCAATTAGAAATGCAGTCATAAATCCAGTTAAGCTTCCGGTAGTTACAATTATAATGGTCGGAATAAAATAAATTGTGTCAGCTCCTATTAAAGAACCGCCAATAACAACAGCTAAATCGCTCGGTGAGGGCGGAAAAAGATTTTCAATGTAAGCAAAGAAAAAGAGTGAAATATAAATCCAAAAAGGTGTAAGTGTAGAAATATCTGCTAAAATTTCTTCGAGCATTTAGGACCTGCTTACAAGTAAAACAGTGGCAAATGAAGCGGCACCATCACCTCTTCCGACAAAACCTAATTTTTCAGTAGTCGTTGCTTTTATAGAAATTTGATCCACATTGCATTGAAGAATATCACTTACGGTTTTTCGCATTTGATCTACATATGGTAATATTTTGGGTTTTTCTAAAGTTAGTACACAATCAATGTTCCCTACTTCAAAACCTTTAGAAATGATTAATTCGTGAACTTTCTTTAACAATAATTTGCTGTCTGCATCTTTGAAATTATCATCTGTATCGGGAAAGTGTTTTCCTATATCACCAAGCGCAAGTGCACCTAACATTGCATCGCAAATTGCGTGAAGTAGAACATCAGCATCTGAATGTCCGGCAAGACCTTTCTCAAATGGAATTTCTATGCCGCCTAAAAATAATTTCCTGCCTTCTTCAAAAGCATGAACGTCAAATCCAAGTCCTGTTCTGTATTTCATAATTTAGTTTTATTTGATCTTTCTTCTTTGCGATCTTGGCGCAAACCTTAGCGGTCTTTGCGAGAAATAAAAGGGTTCACGCAAAGAGCGTAGAGACTTTAATAATTATCTAACCTCGAAAATATTAAACTCATTTTTACATTCACTCCATTCAACAGCACAATTTTTTACGTGTGCGTATGAAGGACCAACCCTAATTTCTTTGATCAGTTCTTGTATCAATCCTGTATCACCTTCAACTTCAGTAAGAACTTCACCCGTGTATAAATTTTCCGTATAACCTTTCAATCCAAGTCTTTGAGCGTGACGAATAACAAAATATCTGAATCCAACACCCTGTACCAAACCGTTTACTATAATTTTTGCACGCTTAAGATTTTCCATTCTTCTTTTCAAAAAACTCTGAAAATATTAAACCAATAAAGATAAACAGCCCTCCAAGCAGACCAAAATTAGATATTTTTTCACTTAGTAAAAAGTAAGCAAACACTGCGGCCATAATCGGTTCAAAAGAATAAATTATTCCTGCTTTGGTCGGTGTAACAACTTTTTGGTATTTCAACTGAATTACAGTTGCAAGTATGGACGCAAAAACTGATGTATATAAAACTGCAAATATCAAATTTGAACTGAATGCAAGTCTAACAGTTTCAAGATTAAATACAGAAAATATCTGAGCAAATAATAGTCCACCTAAACCTGTTATGAATAACTGCATAAATACCATTGGCAAATAATCATATTTTTTTGTAAACACATCCACATACACAACCTGGAATGCGAAAAGGATTGCACAAAGAAGAGTAAGAAAATCGCCAATATTAAAATCGCTGCCAAGTTCATCAAGCAAATCGAAAAAGTGTTCACCTTTACTTGATAATAAAATCAATCCAATCAACACTAAAAGAATACTTGCAATATTAAACCATCTTGGTTTTCTTTGTTCAATAATAAGCTGAAGGATAGGAATTATAACAACGAATGTGCCGGTTATTAATCCTGATTTCGTCGCAGTTGTATGGTTAAGTCCGATTGTTTGAGTAGCAAACCCGGCAAAGAAGAACAATCCGAGTATTGAACCGGCAATTAGTGTTTGTTTATGGGCAGCAAAGATTTTTTTATAAATGAAAGGAAACAGTATCAAAGCGGCTAAACCAAATCGAAGTGCAACGAACATCATTGGAGAAGAATCATCAAGTGCTCCTTTTATCAGAGCAAATGTTGCCCCCCAAATAATTGTGTTAAGAAGAAGAGCGCCTTCACCAACATACTTTTTCATTTTTTCTTGATCTCGCTCTTACTTTTTATCCTTCCCTCTTCCATAGCCAAACGATTTTAACATTCTTTCGTTTGATCTCCATTTGTCTCTCACTTTTACACGAAGTTCAAGATAAACTTCTCGCTGTAAAAATTCTTCAATTGCCGCTCTGGATTTTTCGCCAAGCTTTTTAATAGCTCTTCCTTGATTTCCAATAATGATCGGTTTTTGAGTTTCCTTTTCAACAAATATTTCCGCACCGATAAAATCTTTAGCATTTTCACGCTCTTTAAATTCTACAATTAAAACTTCACAGCTGTATGGAATTTCATCTTCATAAAGTTCAAGAATTTTTCCCCGGATAATCTCAGAAACGAAAAATCTTTCATCGGCTTCTGCGACAATATCATCTGGATAAAATTTTTCTCCTTCCGGAAGATGATCAATTATTTCACTTAAAACTCTTTGTATGTTAAAGTCTAATGAGGCAGAAATCGGAATAACTGAATTGAAGTTTTTCATTTGCTCGAATTTTCCAATCAGATCGTTTACTTTTTCCTGATTGAGTAGATCAACTTTATTAAGCACAAGTATTTTAGGATGATTTTTATTCTCAAAAACTTCTTTGAGAATATCATTCATCAATGATTTCTTAATTTCCCTCTCGTCACTAACATCAATTATAATTACAAACACATCTGCATCTCTAACAGAAAGTTCAACATCTTCTATCATTTTTTCCTGAAGGAGATAAGATGGATTTAATATTCCCGGCGTATCAAGAAAAATAATTTGATAATCTTCTTCCGAGCGTATTCCGAGAATCCGTTTGCGTGTTGTTTGTGGTTTTTGATTTGTAATTGCAAGTTTTTGTCCTAGCAAAGCATTCATCAAAGTTGATTTACCTGCATTTGGTAAACCAATAATTGCCACATATCCTACTTTTATTTTCTTGTTTATCATATCGCTCTTATTTGCTGCCGAAATATACAAATACAGAGCAAATTATGGTCAGTAAAGTGAAAAGTAAATTATGCTAAAAGCTGGCTTCCGGCTTTTTTTTGATTTTCAAACCAAAAGTAAACTGAGATAAATATAATAAACGATAGAACAGAACCAAGAATGGAGATATTCATTTTGCTCAGTATTGAAGTAATGAGATCCGCAATGTTGGTTCCTAGTGAATCAACGGTTTGAACAAGTTGAAGATCAGAAGAACTTGAAAGAACAACTTGGTAGAAAACAAAACCAATTATACCAAGTATGAGTACTCCGAAAATTGATAAAATTGAAAACAGAAAAAACTTTTGGTGCTTTGAGTTTACCGAACTTTTTTTAATCCTGGCCATTACTAGATTTTTAATATCAGATTTCGGAGAATCTGTCTCCATTGTTTTTAGAGTTTGATGAGTAAGATTTAACATATCAAGTTTCTTTTTCAATTCTGGCGACGTTTCCAATTCTGCAAGAAATTTTTGACGTTCGATCTGAGTAAGTTCCCCATCGATAAACTTATTAAGTGTTTCATCATTAATTAATTTCATAGTAACTCCTCAATTAAATTTTTCTCTTCAATTATTTCACGAAGAATGTTTCTTGATCTATATAGAAGTACTTTTACATTTGAAACTGAAATCTGCAGTACTTCGCTTATTTCCTCGCAGCTCATTTCTTCCAAATAGAACATCGTAATTACAGCAGCATTACGCTCCGGCAGCTCTTCTACAATTTTTTTAACGAGTAAGCTAGTTTCCTTAGATAAATATTCTTCTTCATTGTATTTACTTTTTAAATAATGCAGATCATCTACCGAACTCATTTCCTGTTCAATTTTTCTTTTTTTGCTGTGAAGTCGTGTAATTCCGGTGTTATAGACTATCCGGTAAAACCAGGTAGAAAATTTCGATTCAAATTTAAATCCGGCTAATGCATTGTAAGTTTTTAAAAAACAATCCTGAAGAACTTCCTCAGCATCCATTTCATTTTTTAACATTCTTTTTAGAAGAGAAAATGCTTTATTACGATATCGATCAATAATAAGTCCGAAATCAGAAGCATTTCCCTTTTTAATAGAAATAATTATTTCTTCATCAGTTAGGTTTTTCATTTAAATAATAGACTGACAATTAAGCATTTTGGTTACAAAAATATTGGATGACCTGCATAAAATAATAAAAGTGTAACCAAATTGACATTCTTTAGTCTGAAAGAATAGAAGAATTAAAAATCTTGTAACCGACTTCAGGGTTAAATAGTCATAAAATTCAAAACCGAAAGGAGAACAAAATGGCAGGCGTAATTGGAGTATTCATACCAATAATAATGATACTTGTTGTGGGTATAGTATTCGTAACAGCATTTTATTTCAAATCACGAGAAAGACAAATGCTGATTGAAAAGGGTTTATCCGCAGATGAAATGAAGAAATTTTTTGAACAAAAGAAAGATAAGTTCATTTTATTAAAAATTGGTCTTATTGCTATCTTTTTTGGAATTGGTTTGGGGATAGGATTTCTTACCTCCGGTAGTGAGGAAACGAGAGAACTTGTAACACCAGTTTCGATATTTGTAATGACTGGAATTGGATTTGTTGTTGCAAATATCTGGGGAAATAAACTAGCAAAGCAAGAAAAAGAGAATGCATAAAAAATAATTCAATTCAGGATTTTTTAATTGAGATGACATCTATTTAAAAGATGTCATCTCAATTAAATTTATTTACTTAGTTAGGATCATCTTCTTTGCAGCGGTGTAACTGCTTGACTGCAATTTGTAAATATACATTCCGCTTGGAAGATTTGAAGCATTGAATTCAACCTCATAATATCCTGCTGATTTGTGTTCATTTACTAAAGTTACTATTTCAACGCCAAGTATGTCGTAAACTTTCAGTGTCGCTAATCCGTCTTCCTTTATCGAAAAAGAAATCTTTGTGCTTGGATTAAACGGATTGGGATAGTTTTGGTTGAGAGAATATTCTGCAGGAGTTGTTCCAAAATTAAATTTCTCTATATGATTATCCATAACTTTTACACCAATTTGATTTGAATATTGTGACTCATATGGATGTAAGTCTACTGCAGTTACCTTATAATAAACCCAATATGCTGAACCACCTCTTAAATAATAAGTTTCATATATATCCTCAAATGAATTAGCTGTTGCTGTGCCGTAATGCTGCCAACCAAGCTCACTGCTAACAAATTTATAAATTTTATAATGCTGAAAATCTGCTTCATTGTTTTTTGTCCAGCTAAGCAAAGGATGGTTCGCTGCACTTTTTGTTACCGCTAAGTTTTCTGGCGCAAGCGGAGCAGTATCGTATTGGCGATATTTGAGATAATTGTTATCATAAGGCTTCCAACTAACAAATAAATCATTTGAAGATGTTGAAAAACCAATATTTGTAAAGTCAATGTTAATAAAATCTGGCGATACTGTAAAATCATTGCTCCAACTGTTTCCGTCATAAAATTTAAATAATATGCCATTACTAAAACCAAAATTAATAATATTCAAATTCCCATTTGTTGTTGTCTCGGCAGCTATCCCAACATTTGGCCACCCAGTAGTAAAAATTGTTGAATAAGAACCTGGCCATTGTGTAGCAGTTAAATCTCTTGATTTGACTTGAATGTAATACCCGTACTGACCCATATCTACCCACAAGTCAAAAAATATGCTAAATAGTTTATCAGTTTTTACCTGAATTTTTTGAGCAACTGAAACTCCAATTTCGCCATCTGATACAAGTTGTGGAGTTTGCCAATTGGTTCCCAATCTATCCCTAGTTTTAGATAAACTACCATTATCATAACTTACATGCACGCTATTGTTAGAAACTGCAATAGTTGGAATTCCACCTACTTCGTTTCCATAATCCGTTACATTTTTATAATCTACCCATTGATTACTCGAATTGATATTATAGTAAAATGTTTCAGCATCGTAGAGTCCCGAAGGTGAAGTCGAATATACAACGTGAAGACCCTGATAATCATAAACAATATCAACTCCGTTGCAGGTATAAGTACCTATGGCTTTGTTATCAATGGTCTGCCAGTTTTGCCCTGCATCAGTAGTTTTTCTTGCTTTTAAATTACTTCCAAGTTTATAAACAAGATAAACTTTATCATTGTCACCGGAAACGTTCGGAAACTCTGCTTCACCTGCTGTTTCGATTGTTGAGCTTCTAACAACTGTACCAGAACTATTCAGCAAATAATACTTAATTGAGTTTGTAGAATTCGAATTCTGCACAATAATGTGATTGCCATCCTTGTTTGTGAACAAATCCATCTTTATAAGATTAGGTTCGCTTATTGTAGTTGTTACTATATTATTCCAGCCCTGTGGGAAAAAATAGGCTGTCATTATTAAAAACAGAAATAATGTCTTTTTCATTTTAACGCCTTTTAATTTTAATTAAAAATTATTTAAGCAATAATGCTTTTAATGTTGTGGTGTAATTCATCGCTTCACCAATGGCAGAAAAACGAATTAAATACACCCCTGAAGGGAGTAAATTTCCATTACTATCCTTTGCATCCCAGCTTATAGAGTAATTGCCGGGAGACATTTCCTTATCTAGCAGCGTTGTTATTTCTTTCCCTAAAATGTTGTAAACCTTTATTGTTGTTAAAGAGTTTTGAGATACATTGAACTTTAAATTTGTCTGTGAGTTAAATGGGTTCGGATACAATGGATAAACATTATAATCATATGGCAATGGATTGTTTTCATTCTCAATGTTGACAGTGAATTCTGGTTTATAAATCCAATTGAACCATTTAATGCCAACATTAGGAATAATGTCCCACATATTTATTAAAAGTTCATCTCTTTCATCATCGATTAAATTATAAAGGTTTGCCCCATAGTATCCTATATTATTGTTTTCCCAATCATTCTGTCTGAAGTAAAAAACATCATAAGTCTGATGATTAGCACTGCCATTGAACTTTAATATTATAACAGTTTGATCCAAACCAAGAAGTACTTCTTCTTTGCCATCTTTGTCAACATCAATAATTTGAATATTTCCGGCATCAAGAGAGAATATTCCAACAATATCAATTCTTCCAACAGCCAGATAACTGTTATTACCGTTCGCTTCAAATAATGTAATCCTTGTTTTACCAACTCCATTATAAAAAGCATCTCCGCCAATCCAGATTTCTTTTTTCCCATTACCATCCAAATCGTTTGTTTCTGCACAGAGATATGCATTATATGTTTCTACCATACCCTGCCAGTTTGGAGCATATGAGTTATCACCAGTATTTTCAATTGAAAGAACTTTACCGTGTAAACTGCCAGCAAAAAATTCTGTTTTACCATCCTGATCAAAGTCACCTATTGAAAAACCGCTATAAAATAGATCAAGAGCAGAGTAATTGTACTGGTAAATTTTCTCGAAATTGTTCGGTAATGAGTCATATTCAAAAATATTTATCATTTCAGGTGGTGAAGGTTGAATAAATATTTGATCCGTAAATTCATCACCATCCCAATCACCAAATTTGTTATCATTTTGTTGGCTATTAGTGTCTCGTGGTTGAAAAATAAATAATAACTCTGTTGCCAATGATGTATCATTGCTCTTATCGTAAAACAAGAAACTATTTACATACCATTGAATAGTAGTATCCACAAAATTGCTGACTAGGTGCACTTCATTGCTTCCATCTTTGTCAATATCGTAGATTGTTCTTGCGATCACTGTATTCTTGTTATAACTATAAGCAGAATCAAATCCACCTTGTAAGTTCATTTCAAAAGCTCTAATATCCGTGTAGTCCGGTGTATAATCCTTCATCTGTCCATAAAGTTCTGGTAAACCATTATCGTTTACATCACCAACAAGTAAAGTTCTGAAGTTACCAAGCGGCACTTCCTGCCAGTATTTGTACTTCTGGTAATAACGAGTTGTATCTATTGTTGTAAGGTCTATTATTGTGCTGTCAAAGGTTGGGGAGTTAACTGGTAGCTGGTTACTTGATTCTGGATACTTGTAATCTCCAATATTTTCGTAAAGCACTTTACCGTTTGGATATTCTAATCTTAATATGTTTTCTTCTCTTTCAGTCACATTAATATCGGTTCTGTTTTTTAGTTGTTGAAGTTTTTCCTCACGGCTGTGCTGAGCTAAAGAAAAATTACAAACCAGAAACAACAAAAAACAAACTAGTTTTATCTTCATCTCTTTATTACTTTCAAATTAATATTTTAATAATATGGGGAAAGAAATAATTTTATTTTTTCTTAATCTACGTAAAACCGGTTGGATAATAAAAAATGCTAAATGTTGTATGCTCAACCACGCCATTGGTGGGCAAGATGTTAAATGAGCAGGAATAGTTTTGTAAGAGATAAAAAACTGTTTCATCGAAATGAAAAAGCGGCAAACACACATAATTCAGTAACATCTCCCCACCCCAGAAAATGTGCAGAGAGAGAGAGAGAGGAAAATCGTGCCAAAGTAAATAACAAGTCCCGGCCTATTTTTAGAAAAGGTTCCACCAATAACCTCTAAAAATTGTGATGGAACTTTAGATAAAAATTACATAATTGTCAATATTTTAACAGGTTAAAATTAGTGCAAAATGGCTGAAATTATTTTTAGCCCAGGTTTTTTTCAACCAAAAAAAACTCTTACCTATTAATGCAGTACTAATTAAAAACAAAAATCTCAAGACAAGACTTACGTTACTGCAATCAAGTTTGAGATTATAAATTTAAAACAATCTAATTATTAACCGATTAATCTTCCTGAGCTTCTAACCAGCGTTCTGCATCAAGAGCAGCCATACAACCACTTCCGGCAGCAGTAACTGCCTGACGATAAGTTTTATCTGCTACGTCACCTGCAGCAAAAACACCTTCAATATTTGTATAAGTTGAGCCGGGTTTAACTGTTAAGTAACCTGTTTCATCCATATCAAGAAAACCTTTAAAGAGATCAGTATTTGGTTTATGACCAATTGCCATGAACAAACCATCTGCATCCAATTGTTGAGTTGAGCCGTTCTTTGTATCCTCTAAAATTACGCCGGTCATTATTTTCTTTCCCTTCTCTTCAACACCAAGAACTTCTTTAATAATTTTGTTAGTCATAAATTTTATCTTAGGGTTTTTTTCAGCGCGCTTCGTCATAATTTTTGATGCTCTAAACTCATCCCGTCTGTGAATTAAGGTTACTTCGCTTGCAAATTTTGTAAGAAAGGTTGCTTCTTCCATTGCAGTATCACCGCCGCCAACCACAAGAACTTTTAATCCCTTAAAGAAAAACCCGTCGCAGGTGGCACAGGCTGAAACGCCATAACCCATAAATTTAGACTCACTTTCAAGCCCGAGTAATTTTGCCGAAGCACCTGTAGCAATAATAACGGCATCTGCTGTATATTCTTCATTATAAGATATTAGCTTGAATGGGCGCTTGGAAAAGTCTACTTCTGTTATTTCTTTGTAGATTGATTCAGCACCAACTCGATGGGCTTGTTTTCTCATTATGTCCATCAGTTCAGGTCCCATTATTCCGTTTTCGAAACCGGGATAATTTTCAACTTCGGTAGTTATTGTTAACTGTCCGCCCGGTTGAAGTCCTTCAAAAATTACCGGCTTTAATTCTGCTCTTGCCGTGTAAAGAGCGGCAGTAAATCCTGCAGGACCAGCACCAATAATTACTACTTTATGATGATTTTTATTTTCGGTATTCTCTGGCATTTTTACTCCAATATGAAATTCTGTAAAAACTTTTAATTTTTGTTAATATAAGATTCAGATAAGTAAGAGAAGATTCAATATTTGCTGTATTGTGAAGAACTGATTGTTTTTCCGAATTCCTGATTCATTTGTCAGCAGCGAGAGTTATTTTGTACTAAATAAAACTCTATCTCTCGATTAAGATCTTTCACTCGATCGAAAGGATAATTCTAATCAGACAAACAGAAAACGAGCGTTTCTTTTAAGTCCTTTTAGCTTTGCTCTTTTGATAGGACTAACAGCATACTTTTCTCTGAATTCAACTTCACTCATCTCTAAAATTCTCTGAAGTTCAATTTCTGTTTCTCCATCAGTTGGATAGAAATCTTTTACAGAAGTCTGTTCAGCAAATTTAATGTTCCAGGGACAAACATCCTGACAAATATCACATCCAAATATCCAGTTATCAAACTTTCCTTTAAACTCTGGATTTATCTCACCTTTGTTTTCTATAGTCGCATAGGAAATACATTTGTTTGAATCGACAATATATTCATCAACTATTGCATTTGTAGGACAAGCATCAATACAGGCTGTGCAAGTTCCACAATGATCAAGTACTATTTCTGAATAATCAAATTCATAATTGGTAATAATTGTTGCTAAAAATATCCAGCTTCCAATTTCTTTGTTGATTACATTTGTGTGCTTTCCCATCCAGCCAAGTCCGGCTTTAACCGCCCAGACTTTATCCATAACCGGTCCGGTATCAACATAGGATATAGTCTCAAGTTCAGGTTCAAGCTCTTTAAGCTTTAATTCAAATTCAGAAAGCATATCCCAGATTATTAAATGATAATCCTTTCCCCAGGCATATCTTGAAACCTTGCCTGCCGGCAGGCAGGTTTTTCCTTTGTTTTTATCTTTTGAATATTGATAATCTGTGTAGTAATTAAGTGCGAGAGAAATAACACTTTTAGCAGTTGGAAGAATTTCCTTTACATCTTTTCTCTTTTGTAGATTAGTTTCCAAATAACTCATGCTTGCCTGATAACCTTTATCTAGCCATTGTTCAAATTTGTTAACTTCATCAGTAGTCATTTCAGCTTTCGCAAAACCAATAAGACTAAATCCAAATTCTTTGGCTAGCTTAGTTACTATTTGGTTTGTGAGTTTTGGCATTTTTAATTTAAAAGTGGACAATAAATTCCGATTTTCAATTTGACCTTAAACACTCTATTTTTATTCACCAATTCAATTCTTTTTTATCAATTTTTACAAAAATATAATCATCTTTTACTTGAACTGGAAAAGTTGTTATCCTTGTTTTTCCGGTACTTAATTTCCCTGTGTGCAGATCGAACATCCAGCCATGAGCCGGACAAACTACGCAACCATCTTCTATAAAAGCATCATAAATCAATGCTGAGTGTTTATGAGGACAAATATTACTTAATGCATAAATTTTATTATTAACCTTAAATAATGCTACTTCTATGTCGTCGACAATAAATCTTTTTCCTTTTCTCTCCTGTAACTCAGAAACTTTGCAGAGTTTTGTAAATCCATCTTCAATCATATCTCATCAAAAGATTTGAATGTTTTATCCTGAACAATTCCTTTTTCAGATTGCTTAACTGTAGCCAAAGCAATTTCGGGATCGTGACCAAAAAATAAATACCAGTTTTCATCTGTCGCGAGCTTAAGATATTTTTTCTTTTCCTGAAGAGTAATAAGAGGTTGAAGATCATAACCCATTATATATGGCAAACGAATATGAGAAGCGAACGGCATCAAATCGCAGCAATACAAAATTGTACTTCCACCATCTGATATTTTTATCATCTGCTGTCCGAATGTATGACCGTTTATTACTTTAAACTGAATTTCATCATCAAAGAAGTCCTCTTCATCAGTAAAATTTAGAACTCCTTCTTTTGCAAGCGGTTCAAAATTCTCTTTAATATAGCTTCCTCTATCGCGATCGGACGGATTCATTCCCCATTCAAAGTTAATTCTTTGAACATGGTATTTGGCGTTCGGGAAAGATGGTATCAGTTTTTCATTTAAATATTTTGTTGATCCGCCTGTATGGTCGAAATGCAAATGAGTGAGAATTACATCAGTAATATCCTCCGAATTTATATTCTTATCTTTCAACGCTATTTCAAGATTCAGTTCAGAATCAATTCTATAAATATCTTTAGACTTATTATCCCACTTATTCCCCATTCCGGTATCAATCAAGATTTTTTTTGAATCTGATTCAAGGAATAAATTTCTTGTGGCCAGACTAACCCTGTTCGATTCATCGGAGGGATTAGTTTTTTCCCACAACGGTTTAGGAATAATTCCAAACATTGCTCCGCCATCCAAACCAAAAAATCCGGAGTTAATTATTCTTAATTTGTATTTACCTACTTGCATAATTTTATTTTTATTTATTTTATAGCAAATTTAAAAAGAATATACGAAGGATAAACAGAAAATTTTATTTTATTTTGGAAAATGCAATTACCGATTGGTATAAGTGAATTGAAATTATAAGAATTGAAAAAAAGAAGGGCATCTGAAAAATGCCCTTATCTCCTCTGAACTTACTCCCCTTTTCAGTACTAACTAATTAATAAATTAAATTAGTCCTATTTCTGTGCCAGTAAGCTAAACATATTTTACAGTCATTTTGGATGATTAGAGATCACTTAGAATATGATTTTTCTCAGAAGTAGAAAAGAAGTTCCGAAAATAAAAAAGGCGTCAACCGACGCCCTTAAATAAGAAATGAAAAGATGAGATTATCTTCCTAATCCATCAAGATATTCTTTTCTCTTAAGTAGCACATCTTTATCCTCAACATGTTTAGGATCAGGAACGCAGCAATCCACCGGACATACTGCCGCACATTGTGGTTCGTCATGAAAACCAACACATTCAGTACATTTATCTGGAACAATATAAAAGAAATCAGATGAAAAGAATCCATCTGCTCCGGAAGGAGCGGCTTTACCATCACCATAACTAGTTCCTGCTAATTCCCACTCAACTCCACCTTCATAAATTGCTGTGTTAGGACATTCTGGCTCACAAGCACCGCAGTTAATACATTCTTCTGTTATCATTATAGCCATAATTTTTTCTCCTTTTATTATTTTACTTAAAAATGGACTTTCTTAGCTGGTTTTAATAATTTTTTGAAATCTTACTAATAACCCTGTTAGACAGTAGCAAATATTAAAAAATATTAAGTCATATCACAAGGGATTAAGGGCAAATATCACCCTATTTTCAACTTTTAAATCTTCAAATAATCAATTAATTAGAATAATTTATAATATAAAGACTTAAATATGAATTCTTTTATAAAGAATTAAGATAAATTTTTTCTTTGAAGCCCAGAATTCCCGCCAGTAATGAAAGAGGAAACTTTCTAATCGCAATATTAAAATCTTCTGCGTGCTTATTAAACTTCCTTTTTTCAACCAATATCTGGTTTTCAGTTCTTACAAGCTGTGCCTGAAGCTGAAGAATATTTTCATTTGCTTTAAGTTCCGGATAGTCTTCAATTGTTAATTCAAATTCTGATATTGCGATTGTTAAATCATTCTGTACTTTCTGAAACTTTTGTAATTTTTGTGGATTATCAAGTAACTGATTATTTGTAGGAATATTACAAACTGCAAAGTGAGCTTTTGTAATTTGAGTTAATACATCTTGTTTAAAGTTTGCAAAATCTTTAACTGCTTCGGTAAGATTTGGAATAAGATCTGTACGTTTCTGATACTGATTTTCAACCTCAATCCATTGATTGGAAACAGCTTGGTTCAAATCAGCAATATTATTATAAATTTCTACTCCCCTAATAACAAAAAACCCAAAAGCAATTAGAATTATTCCCCCAGATACACAACCAATTATTAATCCCTTATTTTTCATCTGATCTCCCGCTAAATAATGGATTGGGAACAATCGTTATTGTCGTTAGACGAGGTCTAAACAATTTTTGTTGTTAATATAATACTTGAACGAGTAAAAACATATTTCCTGCAGAATTTCATGGTTTTTTACCCGGATATTGAAACTGAAGATAATCCAAAGCGCGGTTAGCGATCTCAAGATTTTTTTGAGAGACGAAGTTCTCTGCATTTTGAATGTTCCCATTGTAAAATCTAAACCACAAAAAATTGGCTGTTACAAACCCATCAAATATTCTTTCTTCAATAAATGAATTTATAGTTGAATATCCCCATAGAACATTCCATCCTAAAGAGAGAAAACCGCTTAGATATTCACCAGTATAAAATTGACCTGCTCCGGGAATTATGTATGATAGAACTTTTGCAAGCGTCTCACTATAAAGAGAATCATTAACATTTCGTGAAAAAGAAACAAGTTCATGATCAGGATTGATTTTATAAAATTCTTCTGAAGCTTCTTCCCATTGATTAGAAAAGATGTAAGCCCAGCCTTTCCAATAATAAAGTTCATCCGATTTATCTTCAAATCTGTTATCAACAAACAGGTTATCTATAAGTTGTTTTGCTTTGTTAGTTGTTCTTCGAAGGATGTTTAATTTGATTATTTCAATTTTACTTTTATAAATATCATCAATAGATTTTGCAGAAATCTCTGCTAAAGTGAAATGCTTGATTGCTTCGGAAAACTTTCCTCCTGCTTTGTATGAACTAGCTATATAATAATTTGCAGAAAATGAATATTCTTTTTGTTCATCAAAAAAAATAAGTCTTTTAAATTCTGATACAGCATCGAAATATTTTTCTTCATAGTACAGTTTTTTAGCAAAGTTAAATTGCTCTTCCAGTCCGCTTTGTGAATGGAGAGAAACAACACATAAACTTAATATCAAAAAAGTTTTCTTAATTACAGAAATCATAGTCCTCAATAAAATAATTATTGGATTCGAGAAATTGCTTTAAGCCCTCTTTGTATTCGTAATCCATTTTTAAATTATAAAGATGAGCAGCGGAAATGGAACCATAAATATTTCCTGCATAAAAAAACGCACCAACACCTGCAAAAACCCAACCTCTGAAATTATGATCATGCTCAAAATTGTTATAACTAAGGAATGCAAATAAACTGTTTAGTACTAATGCAGTTAATCCTTCACTCAATTGATCTGCATAGATTTTTCCTGAACCGGGAATTACTGATGATAAAACTCCTGCTAAAAACGGACTTTTATAAAGTGGATTTTTTTTCCAATCATAGAGATCTATTGCTTCTAGTTTTTCTCTGTCATTAAAAGGAAAAAGAAATTTATTTCGTTCAAATAAATCATTATTGCTAAGTAGATTTGACAGGTTTATTAACTTCAACTCTTTAATATTTAAACTGTCTGGTTGATAGTCTGTGATAGAATTATAATCCTCTAAAGATATTTCCGACTTCAAATATTCAAGTCTTGATTTACAATAAAATTCAGATTGTCCGGGAATATCTAAAAATCTTTCTGAAGCTTCGCTATAATGTCCGATTCGTGAATATCCAAGAGCAACTTTAAAAGATATTGTATCGTTATCAAAGTGATTTAGGCACTCTTCATATTCAATAATTGCTCTAAGATAATCCTGAGTACAAAAAAGATGATCGGCAAATAATTTTCTGTTATCAGGTGATTGGTAATTCTGAGTATAACTTACCTGAAAAAATAGTACTAGTAAAAAGGCTGCTTTCATCATTCTTTATCAATTATTTTGTAGGCAGGAATGAAATGATCAGAGTCTAAATCATACAAATATGCGGGATCGTATAACTTGCCTGATTTGTGTTTTGGATATCTATCATATCTTCCTATAAAACTAGCATCGCGAGTAAATCTATCGAAGAACATTAAAGAACCTCGAAGGATATTCGTTTCTGCGACAGCATCTAAAAGAAAAGATGAACAAGAAGGATGGAACGGACAATTGTCTCCATCTAAATCGGAAATAAAAAACCAATAAGCATTTGTAACTGACTTTAGGAAGATATCTAAAGGATTTTTTGAATTGTAAGAATAATCTCTGTCGCTTGTTGATTTATTAATGCGGTAAGAAAAATCAGCTTTCTCCCATTTAACAATTTCAGTCTGAGAGAAAGCTGATGACGAATAAATAATTAGAGCAACAAATAAAAACTTCATTTAAAGTCATTTCTGATCAAGAAGTGCTCTAGCAATAACCATTTTCTGAATTTCAGAAGTTCCTTCATAAATTTCAGTTATCTTGGAATCGCGCAAATATCTCTCAACAAGATATTCTCTAACATATCCGTATCCGCCGTGAATTTGTATAGCTTCAAGTGCACATTCAACAGAAATTTTGGAGGCATAAAGTTTTGCCATTGCTGCTTCTTTATAGTAAGGTTTGTCAGCATCTTTAAGTGCAGCTGCTTTAAATGTTAACATTTTGGCAGCATCAACTTTTACTGCCATATCAGATAATTTAAACTGAATAGCCTGAAAGTTAGAAATAGTCTGTCCGAATGCTTTTCTTTCTTTCGCATATTTTATTGAAGCATCGAGTGAAGCTTCTGCAACACCAATTGCTTGAGCAGCAATTCCAATTCTTCCACCGTTCAACGTATTCATTGCAAAGTTAAATCCTCTTCCTTCATCCCAAACCATGTTAGCAGCAGGAACACGACAGCTTTCAAATGTAAGCGAACAGGTATCAGAACTTCTTATTCCGAGTTTATCTTCTTTCACTCCGTAACCAAAACCTTTTGTCCCTTTTTCAACAAGAAAAGTTGAAATACCTTTATGAGCTTTTTCTTTATCGGTTGATGCAATTACAAGCGTATAATCGGCTGTAGTACCATTAGTAATCCAATTCTTAATACCATTAAGAACATAAAAATCACCATCTTTATCTGCGGTAGTTTTTTGTTTTGTAGCGTCGCTGCCGGCTTCAGGCTCGGAAAGAGCAAAGGCTCCTAATTTTTCTCCTTTAGCCAAAGGAACTAAATAATTTTGTTTAATAAAATCCGATCCGTACTTTTCCAGTCCATAACACACAAGAGAATTATTAACTGACATTATCACACCGACACTCGCATCAACTTTAGAAAATTCAATCATTGCAAGGATATAGCTAATCGTATCTAAACCTGCGCCACCATATTCAGGTGAAACCATCATACCCATAAATCCAAGCTCACCCATTTTCTTTACAATCTCATGAGGAAATTCAGCATCTTTATCACGCTGCACAGCTGAAGGAGCAATTTCATTCTGTGCAAAATCCATTGCTGATTCTTTGATCATCAAATGATCTTCAGTAAATTCAAAATTCATAGTTCGCCCTGTTTCGTTTAATTAAAAAATAATTTAAGTTGTTTTCCCAGAATAAGAAATTTTGGGAGAGATACTTCCAATTCAAAAATAATGTAATAAATTTAATAGCGCAATCAATTTTTTAATTGAACCTTAAGATTTAGTTAACAATTACTATTTTACAGTTAAATTAAGGTGTTAAAATAAAATGTTAGAAGCTCAGCAAACTGAGGAGAAGATCAGTAAAACTATACTCAAGGGATTAACCTTAAAAGAATTAAAAGATTTTTTTACGGTAGTAGACGAAAAAAGATTCAGGGGAGAGCAAGTGTTTCATTGGCTTTATCATCATATGGTTGATAATTTTGACGATATGGCAAATGTTCCTAAATACCTGCGAAAAAAACTAAATGCTTATTGTGAAATAATGACTCTAAGCCACTTCACTTCCGAAATGTCTCCCCGAACCGAAGCTAAAAAGTATGTCTTCTCAACAAAAGACAATTTAAAAGTTGAAGCAGTTGTAATTCCTGACGCAAAAAGAACAACACTTTGTATTTCAACACAAGTCGGTTGCCCGCTCGATTGCCAGTTTTGCGCAACCGGATTGATGGGCTACAAAAGAAATTTAAGTCCAGGTGAAATTTTTGATCAGTATTTGCTCGCTTCAAAAGATTATAATCCAAAGAGCGAAATAACTAATATAGTTTATATGGGAATGGGTGAGCCGCTGCTTAATTACGGAAATACACTTAAATCACTTCAGATTTTTGCAACAGAAAAAGTAAAAGGAATTAGTGTAAGAAAAATTGCTGTTTCTACCGCAGGTATTGCACCGAAAATTATTGAACTAGCAGATACGGGACTTCGCGTAAAGTTAGCACTTTCGCTTCACTCTTGTTTTGAAGAAACAAGAAGTCGGCTTATGCCGATAAACAAAAAGTATTCTTTATCTGAAAATCTTGAAGCTGTAAGATATTATGCAAAGCAAACAGGAACGAGAATTACATTTGAGTACGTTCTTCTCAAAGATATAAACGACAGACAGGATGATCTGAATGCTTTAATAAGATTGTGCAAATCTATTCCCTGCAAGATAAATGTTATTCCTTATAACTCTGTAATTCATATGAATCCAAAAGGATTTGCCGGTGAACTAAGACCAACGACAAAAATTAAAATGGATGAATTTGTTCAGAAGTTAAGAGACAATGATATTACGGTTACAGTAAGATACACTCAGGGCGAAGATATTGCTGCGGCTTGCGGACAGCTTGCATACAAGCTTGAGCAGGCTGAAGATATATTATGAAAAAATTAAGTCATGATGAAATTTCCGAGTCGCGAAGCACTCTCGATACTCTTCACAAAGTAGAAAAGCTTCCTGTAATAGTTTTGCTAAACAGTATAAGAAGCAATTATAATGTTGGTTCTATATTCCGCACTTCGGACGGTGTAATGATTGAAAAGCTGTACCTTTGCGGATACACACCACATCCACTCAACCCCGCATTGAAATCCGGTAAAAAAGAAATCTTCAAAACTGCTCTTGGAGCAACTGAAAGTGTAAAATGGGAATATGTAAAAGATCCTATCGAAGTAATCACAAAACTAAAAGCAGAAGGAGTTACAATCGGTGCTCTTGAATTAACCTCAGAAAGTACTCCATATTATAATTTAGATGAGAATATTTTTCCGATGTGTCTTGTAGTCGGAAATGAAATTACAGGTGTATCTCAGGAAATTCTTGATGAGTGTGATTTTTCAATTGAAATTCCACAATACGGAATCAAACAATCATTAAATGTTGCAGTTGCTTACGGAATTGCTATTTTTGAGTTGAGAAAGATATTTGATAACCGAAATAAATAAAAAGTATTATCAGCTGTGGGAAATAATACTGGGCAAAAACCAAATTTTCTCGAATTAGAATCACTCAGATCAGAGTTTATTGAAAAGTCCTTCAAGGTATTTTCACATAATCTAAAAGTATTTCTATACTATGATTATTTTCAAAAAGTATTACAGCACAATAACAAAAACCTGTCCGAAGCTTTCTTATCTGAATTCATTTATGATTACATTAATGTTATCATCAGGTTCGAAGTTTGGGGTATAAATCCTGAATTCACACAGAAGATAATTTCACAATTAAGCGATTTAAAAACTCTTAATACCTCTGCTGAATATTTACAAATTATAAATACTGAAACTGAAAGAATTGAAAATCAATTACAAAAATTAGATTCAATTCTTAAAGGCAGTTCATACCCGGAAAACTCAGCCTCAAAAGCATTCTTTCCTCTGGTTGATAGAGAAGCTCCCGAAAACTTTTATGGAACCATCGATTCTATTACTATCAGAATAAACAAATGTGATGAAAAAGATAAGTTTATAATTGTCCCGAGTGAAAAGGAGATAGAAAAGAATATACTCGAGCAATGTCAAAATTCGTGGCTTCTGGCTCTTAATCTATTAAAAGTATATGTAAAAAAACCTTATAAATATCACGAAGTAATTATAAGCTTTGATAAAAGAGAAGGTTTTTACGAAGGGAATTCATTAGGAATAGCTTTAACACTTTCGTTCCTGGAGCAGTTATTAGGTTTTTATAATCCAGTTTATATTATTAAAATAAAAGAACAAAGTGCATTTACGGGTGGTGTAACAGAAACAGGTAAAGTATTATGCACGAGTGAAGAGATTATAAAGCAAAAAGTTGCAGCAGTTTTCTATTCTGAAATAAACACATTTGTAATTCCCAAAACTGAAGAGACTTACGCTTACTTTGCACTAACTCAGTTAACAAAGCAATATCCCGAAAGAAACCTTAAACTAATACCCGTTGAAGATATTGCTGATGTTTTAAATAGAAGAGACCTGGTTGAGATTAAAAAGAGAAATCCTGTTGTGAGAACTGGAAAGTTTGTAAAGAAAAATTGGGTGAGTGCTATAGCTACGATTTTATTAGCAATAATATTTGCTTTCTTGTTCGTGATGGATTTTGATGATAATCCTGCTACGCTGTCTGCAGATAGCAACACATTATACATAAAAAATAAAAAGGGTAATGTTTTATGGACGAAACCCATGCCATTTGATACAAATAAACCGATGCCAATAAATGAGATATTAAGAGTTGCCAGAATTGTTGATATTGACCACGATGGGAAGAATGAGGTTTTATTAACTAATGAATCAGATAGTGAACATGGTGCTACGATCGGATTGACTTCTTTAAAATGCTATAACAAAAGCGGTGAGATTATATGGACATATAGTTTCACCGATAAAGTCTTTTCAAAAAGAGAAGTGTTGAACACAGAGTACGGATTAACCATTGTGGATACTTTAACTTACTATTTTAAACCAAGTCTTTTCCTTGTTGCATCAAATGGTCCATCATTCGGTTCCGCTATTCATAGGATTGAATTAACAACCGGGAAACGGTTACCAGGAACATTTTGGTCTTCGGGTCACGTTATTAGTTGCCTTATTAAGGATATTGAAAATGATGGCAGACCGGACATTATTGGAGCTGGATATGATAATGGATACGAAGATTTGGTGTGTTTTATCTATGAAATTGACACTCTTACAAAAGTAAGACCTACAACTGAAGGATATTTAATCCGTAATTTTTCAGTTTCCCCAATGAAATCTTTTGTAAGATTTCCTAAAACAGATTTTGATATTTACAGTAAAGTCCGAACTCCTGTATTTCATTCGCCTACGTATTTATATAATTCTAAAAACAAAAAATTTATGTTGAGCAGTAATATTCCTGGGAGAGATCAGGAAGTACAAATTGGCTATATGATAAATTCCAACTTTTTAGACATCGACATAGTTATAGGAAGTGGATTCAGGGTCACAAGGGATACGCTTGTCGCACACGGCGTTTTGAAACCACCGTACACAGATACAGAAGAATATAAAAATATTATAAAAAGTAAAATACTTTATTGGAAGAATGGCAAGTGGGTTGAAAGAGAGCATATGAATTAAGAAGCTGCCGCAGAATAAACCACGGCAACCACTTTCTGTCAATACTGCTTTTTCTTCCTCCACAAAAACTTTAGCCATTCTTTAATTTTTTTCTCCTGACCGTTTTCTGTTGGAAAATAAAATTGTTTTCCTTTTAATTCATCCGGCAGATAATTCTCTTCAATAAAATGATTTGGATGGTCGTGGGCATATTTATACTCTTTGCCATATCCGATGTCTTTCATCAGTTTTGTCGGGGCATTTCTTAAATGAAGCGGGACAGCAAACTGTCCGTTATTTCTTACTTCTGAAATCGCTTTATCAATTCCCAGATATGCCGCATTACTTTTAGGTGATGATGCAAGATAAGTTGCACACTGAGCTAGTATTATTCGTGCTTCAGGCATTCCTATTTTATGAACCGCACTAAAAGTTGCTTCAGCCAGAACAAGAGCATTAGGTGAAGCGTTACCAATATCTTCGGATGCTAAAATTACCATTCTTCTCGCAATGAATAATGGATCCTCCCCACCTTCAAGCATTCGTGCCATCCAATAAAGTGCTGCATCAGGATCGCTGCCTCTCAGGCTTTTTATAAATGCACTGATCACATTATAATGCTCTTCACCGGATTTATCATAAACAACATTTTTCTTCTGAACTACATTTTCAAGAACTTCTTTTGATATGATGATTTCATCTTTTTTCATTTCCTGAATTACAGCTGATTCCAGAATACTCAGCAGCATTCTTGCGTCTCCGCCTGACAAGTAAAGCAGAAAATCTTTATCAATTTCTTTTATAGGAACGTTTTTTAAAAACTCATCTTTGCGTACTGCATTATCCAGAATCGATAATAAATCCTCCTGAGATAATTCTTCAAGGATATATACTCTTGCTCTTGATCGTAAAGCAGGAATTACTTCAAAGGATGGATTCTCTGTTGTTGCACCAATTAATATTAGGTCACCGGATTCCACTGAATTTAACAAGGCATCCTGCTGCGCTTTATTGAAACGATGAACTTCATCGATAAATAAAATTGTTCTCCTATTCACAAATTTATTTTTCTTTGCAATTTCAATTATCTCACGAATATCTTTTACGCCTGACGAAACGGCATTGATCTGGTAAAAATCAGCCTTTGTATGATTTGCAATTATTCTTGCAATTGTAGTTTTACCTGAACCGGGTGGTCCCCATAAAATAAATGAAGTAGGTGTATCGTTTTCAATCATCAATCTGATTGGTTTGCCTTCACCGAGCAGGTTATTTTGCCCGAAAAAATCATTTACTGTGGCAGGTCTTGTTCTTTCTGCAAGTGGTACGGAAGGAATTTCGAAGTTCTTTTTCATTTTAAATCAATTTTCACAGCTATTCTTCAACGAATTCTATTTTTTTTTCATTTGGTCTTATCATATCATATTTTTCTCTGGCAGTTTTTTCAATCTTAGCCGGTATCTTTTTCCTGAGTGAATCTATTTCACCCTCTAATATTCTATTTTCTTTTTCAAGTAATTCAATTTTTTCATTCAACTCATCAACTTTACCTTTTAGTTCAACATACCTTATTACACCCTTTTCATTAAATAAAAGATACACTCCTCCGACAAGGCATAGCAAAGCAATAAACAAAAATTTTACTTTATTACTTTTTAATAATTTCATAAACTAAGATTGATAATTTTTTCTACTAACTCATCAAACGAGATTCCAACTGCTTTCGCCATTTTAGGAACAAGACTGAGTGAAGTCATTCCGGGCAGCGTATTCACTTCAAGTGTATATGGCTTATTATCGGGACTCAATCTAAAGTCCACCCGTGCATACGTTTCGCATCTTAAAGCTTTAAAAGCATTAACTGCTAATACTTGAAGTTGATGCGATACATCCCCGGATATTTCTGCAGGAACAATGTATTCACTCATTCCTGAAGTATATTTGCATTCATAATCATATAAACCATGCTTTGGTTTAATTTCCAGAACAGGCAGAGGTTTATTATCAAGCACCGCAACAGTAAGTTCACGTCCGGGAATATATTCTTCTATTAAAACTCTATCGGAATATTCATAAGCCTGGATGAATGCTTGTTTTACTTCTTCTTCCGATTTGCAGATCGTTATCCCAACCGAGGAACCCTGGTCATTTGGTTTAATTACTGCCGGAAAATTTAATTCTGTTTTTATTTTTTCAACAACATAATCAGTTTTGATGTCTCCGTTTTTTACTGCAAACCATTTTGGCGTTGAAACTTTATGATGATCAAATAATATTTTTGATTTTATCTTATCCATTGCAAGAGCGCTTGATAAAACCTTAGAGCCGGTGTATTTAATTTCTTTTAATTCCAACATTGACTGAATAGTCCCATCCTCACCCCACTTTCCGTGAAGCGCCAGAAAAGCAAGATCAATTTGTTTCCATATATCAAGATTCAATGCCTTTATATAATTTGGATTTGAAATTGTCCGGTAATTTTCATTAGCAAAAAACAGATCGACATTATCAGGCTGATCATCACCATAAGCGGGATCAATAATATCCGTTGGATATCCCAGGTTTTGTAATGCTGTATAAACTGATTTTCCTGTTGATTTTGAAACTTCTCTTTCAGGAGATGTTCCGCCGAGTAAAAGTGCAATGCGTGGTTTTGATTTCATTCGTATTTGAATTTTGTGTATTGTAATTTTCCTGTCTCGTTTTAAAATCTTAATAAATATTTCTTTTATCCTGCTTTATACCATAAGTTTTTTCAGCCATTTCGAATAGCTTATTAACAACATCATCAGTAAGTTTTTCTGGTTTGCCAATTTGCTTTGCACGAAAAATAATTTTTGCTACATGTTCAAGTTTTTCCATTTTGTAATAGGCATCAAAAATATCTTTCCCAAAAGTTACAGCCCCGTGATTTTCTAAAAGCATTGCCCAGGAATAATCGATATAAGGATTCATACTTTCAGGAACTTCATCAGTTGAAGGAACGGCAAATTTACAAAGCGGAACTTTTCCTAATGTTAAAACTACTTCGGGAAGATAATGTTCAATTAAACCTTCACCGACCAAAGCGAATGCAGTTGCATATACAGGATGACAATGAACAACGGCATTTATCTCTTCTCGTTTTGAATATGCAAGAAGATGAATTTTATTTTCAGTTGAAATTTTTCCTTTACCTTTTAAAACTTTTCCATTCAGATCAATCTCCATCAAATCATCAACCGTTATTTCACCTTTGCATTTTCCTGAACGTGTAATAAGAACAGAATTGGTCTTTGTTCTCACAGAAAGATTGCCATCGTAAGCAGCAACGAATCCTTTTTCATAAACCTTATGACAAACTTCAACTAACTTTTCTTTGAGAGACATTTTCTTTCCAACTCTTCCATTAATTTCATATTAATCAAACCATCCTCACCAGTAATTGCAGGGGTTTCATTTTTAAGAAATGATTTATGAATTGATTTTAGCAGATACAGCTGCTTATTACCGCGTTTCCTGAATGCTTTCTTTGCCTCACCATCAATAAGAATTGTTAATTTAGGAGCAATAAGTTTTCTTCCAATCAGATTTTCAATACTCATTGCACCTTTGTGACATAAAATTTCAATTCTGTTAAAAGATTTCTTAGAGTTATAAGAAACATTAAAAGTTCCGTAACCTTTTTTAATAAATTTCACGGTTCCAATAGCAAAATCATCAACTTCACTTTGATAGACAAGATTATCAATCACACCATCTATACTTTCAATTTCTCCTCCGAGAAATCTAAGAATATCTATCATATGAGTTCCGACATCGCGAAGAGCACCACCACCGCTAAGATCTTTCTTAAATCTGTAATTGCTGCTCGGCGAAAAATCAATATTGAAATTGAGTGAAACAGAAACAAGCTTTCCAAGCATTTGATCTCTTATCAATTCTCTGGCTTTAACAACCAAAGGATGAAAACGATGCTGATAATTAACAGCGAGATGAACATTATTCTGTTTACAAACATTTACCATTTCTTCGGCTTGAGCAGAATTCATTGCGATTGGTTTCTCGCAAAGAATGTGTTTGCCTGCTTTTGCTGCTTTCAATACTTGCTCGTAATGATGTGCATTAACACTCGCGACATAAACTGCAGTTATATCCGACTTAAGAAATTCATCATAGCTATTAAAAGAGGACTGCGCACCAAATTTTTCTGCAATAAATTTTGCTCTGTTTATATCTCTACTGTATAATGAAACAAGTTTTCCTCTTCTGGACATTGCTAATGCAGGAATAAAAGTATTTTCAGAAACCCGGCCGCAGCCAGCAATTCCCCATTTTATTTTTTTTGTTTTGATAGAACCTTTATTTATCATTTTATTTTTAATCTTTCCATTAGCTTAATCGTGGGTTTGGAATTCTGCATAATATAAAAATGAACTCCTGGAACATTTTTACTAAGAAGTTCTTCCACCTGCTTTGCTGCCCATTCAACACCGATATCAAGAACATGTTCGGGTTTTGCATTCATTATTTCATCAGATAATTCTTCAGGAATAGAAACATAAAAATTCTTTGGTATTGAATGAAGCTGAACCTTGGAAGTCACAATTTTTAGTCCCGGGATAATCGGTACAGTGATACCGATTTGTTTACACATTTCAACATAATCAAAATAATATTTATTATCATAAAACATTTGAGTAACAACATATTCAGCACCCACATCGGTTTTTTGTTTTACATATTTAATATCTGTTTTTAAGTTAGGTGATTCGAAATGTTTTTCAGGATATCCGCTTACACCAACACAAAAATTCGTTGGCTTTGCATCAAGAAGATTTTCTTCAAGGAATTTTCCTTTATTCATGTCAACCATCTGCTTAACCAGATCAGATGCATAAAGATTAACACTTTTACCAACTGGAATAGGCTTTTTGTATCCACTGTCATCGCCCTGAATTGCAAGAACATTTTGAATTCCAAGATAATTTAATTCAATAAGGAAATCTTCAGTTTCTTCTCTCGTAAAGCCCTTTGTCAGAACGTGTGGAACAGCATCAATATTGTATTTATGCTGAATTAGTGCACAGATACCCAAAGTTCCTGGTCTCTTCCTCTTAACAATCTTCTTAATTCCCTGCGGAGTTTCGTCGTAATAAACTTCTGCAGCGTGACTTGTAATATCTATAAACGGAGGTCTGTATTTTACTATATCTTCAAGAACCGCAAGTAAACTGTTTATATCGCCACCACGTTTGGGAGGAATAATTTCGAAACTTATAAGAGGTTCTTTTGCTTGCTCAAGATGTTCAATTACTTTCATTTTTTCTTATTAGTGTTTATGAATATATATCATTATCTGGTTGTAAACATATAATAATCATTCATTATTCAGCAAGAAGTTTGAATAATTTATTTTTACTATTTCTTATATCCGTTTCATTTGTGCATATCTTCATATACTTACCATTAAGCCATAGCGGAGTCATATCACTGTAATGATCGCTCATAACATTTCCGGATTGACCGGTTGTTAAAATAATATAAAAATTATCGGGATCAGCATAGTCATGAATAAATCTCATTTGAGGTCCCAAAATATTTTCATATTCTTCATGATCCAATAAACCAATTTCCTCGTTTGCTTCAAAGAACGGATATTCTGTGTTGAATATTGTTGTGCCGTCTCCACCTATATTGTAAGGACCTATGTTTATAAAATTATCAAGTATTGCCGCTTGTCCGCTGAATGAATGTTTGAAAAAAACTTTATGAAGATTTCCCCATTGCCAGCTAGCTACGTTTTTTCCTAGTTTATTTTCTAATTCAGTTAAAGCATAAGAAAGACTTTTTCTGATTATCTCATCTCGCGTTTCAATTTTATTTGTTGTGATATTATTAAACCATGATGAATTTGGATTTTTAAGTATCTGAAGAATACTTCTGTACGGAACATTGGCAATAAACACAAACTGATTATAAAGTTCTTTGCCAAGCTCATCATAATAAGTGTTCTTTAAAAGATGATTTAAGAATGATGAGTAAATAGCCGGAGCCTGACTTTGGCTGTTCATTTCATAATCCCATTCGGACAGAAGTTCAAGAGATTTTTTTAAATTTTTATCCTGGATTTTAATTCCTTTAAATGCATCAAGAATATATTTTGTTACTATCTTCGCATAAGGTGAATTAATATCCGTTTGATATTTCATAAAATCTTCTTTTGAATGAACATCTTTTGAATGGATTAGTTCCATAATCCTGTCAATTCTCGATGAAGGTTCCCAAAGATTTGATATATGATATTTAAAACTCTTAATTACTTTATTGTTTGCTGTTGCAATATAATTCTGCGGTGGATTTAACAAGTAAGGTAATTCATTAAAAGGAACATACCCCTGCCAGTCATTTTCAGTTGTTGTTCCGTCAAAAATTAACGTCGGATTATTACTCTTCCTTAAAGGAACTCTTGCAGCAAAAACATATCCAATATTTTCTTCCTTATCTGTATAAACAAAATTTTGCCCGGGTAAACTAAAATCCTTCAATGCATTTCTGAACTCAATAAAGTTTTTTGCTTTGTTAAGATTAAAAAAAGCATTAAGCTCATCACTGAATTCATTTCCTATCCATTGCATACTAATTGCAGGCATTTTTATTTGTTCTTCGCTGAATAACAAAGTTCCGGGATGTATATCTGAAATTATCGGACCTCGGTGAGTTTCTTTAATCTCATAAACATAATTATCAGCATCTTTTACTTTAATTGTGTCTTTAAATATTTTAAGTTCTT
>CAWDOP010000016.1:155000-187743 GCA_963804005.1 uncultured Ignavibacteriaceae bacterium
TCTGTTTTCGTTCCTTGGTAATTTAGTCTATAAATAACTACATCTTTAACATCTTCATATGCTTCATTAATTCCTTGGGCAAGTGTGATGGCATCTGATAACATATCTCCATCTACAAACATAAAAGTGGTTGGATTATTAACCGCACCAAGTATTCTAACAAAATTTATTTCTAAATCTACAGCAGGAAATATTAGCACATCATCATTTTTTAAGTATGGATTATATTTAAAATCACCTGTAATTCTGAATTTTAACAGATCAAGAATTAATTCTTCACCAGTACTTCGTTTAAGTACTATACCTCTAAGTGAAAAATCATCAAGATCTCTTTTTAATCTGTCAAGCAAAGCAGGGTTATCTGTATTCCTTAATAATCTTTCCGATGCTTGATTATACATCCTAGTTATATATTGATCAACCCGTTCAGTTATCAATGCAGGAAATGTTCCATTTACGGGAAACTGCCCACCGATAGTAACGCTAATTGAAGAAAATGAAAGCACATCTGAACGTGTGTTTTGATTTGTTGATGTTTGTGCAGACAATGTCCCAAAGAATATTATAAGCAAAGTAATGATATATATTTTTTTCATTGAATGTTATCCTTAATATCTTTTATTTTCTGTTTAAATATAATTCTGAATAATATTTTTGATATTCACCTGAAATGATTCTTTCCCACCAGTCTTTATTTTGAAGGTACCAATCTACTGTATATTCAATTGCTTCTTCAAACTTGAATGCCGGTGACCATCCTAATTCATTTTGAATTTTTGATGAATCGATTGCATATCTTCTGTCATGCCCCGGTCTATCTTTAACAAACTCAATTAACTCTTCCGATTTTTTAAGTTTATTAAGTATCAATTTTATAATCTGCAAATTAGGCATTTCATTGCTGGCACCAATGTTATATACCTCGCCGTTTTTACCTTTTTCAAAAACTAATTCTACTGCTTTATTATGATCAATCACATAAATCCAATCACGTATATTCATCCCATCCCCATAAACAGGAAGCTTTTTGTTGTTGAGTGAATTGATGATCATTAAAGGAATTAGTTTTTCAGGAAATTGATAAGGTCCATAATTATTTGAACATCTTGTAATAACAACAGGAAGTCCATAGGTATGATAGAAGGCCAAAACCATCATATCTGCAGCTGCTTTGCTCGATGAATACGGACTGTTGGGAGAAAGTGGAGTTGATTCTGTAAATAGTCCTGAAGGACCTAAACTTCCATAGACTTCATCTGTAGAGATTTGGAGAAATCTTTCAACCTCAAATCTTCTTGAAGCTTCAAGCAAAACATTTGTCCCGATAACATTTGAACGATAAAATATTTCAGAACCGAGTATGCTTCTATCAACGTGAGATTCGGCCGCAAAATTTATTACGTATTTTATTTTAAATTTTTCAAAAATGTAGTTTACTAATTCGTGGTTAGTAATATCACCTTTTATAAACTGATAATTCTTTTTTCCCTCAGATGGCTTTAGATTTTCTAAATTGCCGGCATAAGTGAGCTTATCAAGATTTACAATAAAATAGTCATCTCTTTTAGTTAATATGTAGTTGATAAAATTGCTTCCGATGAAGCCTGCTCCGCCTGTAACAAGTATATTTTTCATTGATATCCTAAAAAGAAAAGAATCCTATGAATAGACCGGATTGAATAAAGAATGAATTAGCATTCAAACCAGCTGGAGCATTACGTAATGATTGATCATTATCATAAGTCCAATCATCACCAAAGGTTAACTGATAACCAATACCTAATCTAAAAACTACAAATCTATAAACAGGAATATCTAAATTTAAAGTTGGAGAGAATATCCAATAGGAGTTTATTAATTTTTTATATGAATCATCACTGCTTGCTTGATCTAATTCACTCCAAATGCTTTCCCAATCATTAGATCCGGAGTTACTAAATAATTCAATACTCATACTTCCGCCCCCTAAAGTTGCACCAACCGAAACACCAATGTCTTTAATAAATGGAAGAGTATATTCAACTGTTAACCCGCCGCCACCAATAGAATAGACAGCTTCGTTATTTATTCCGTTAAGTGTGATAGCTTTAGATTGTGAACCAGCATAACCCATTCCGCCAAGTCTTAAGTTTTTCACAAAACCAATGTAGATAAAGCCTGCACCACCAGATGCATACAGACCTGATGCAGAAAATTCCGGTATGCCCAAATTCTTTAGTTGAATATTTATTTCATCAACTTTAGGAATATACCAGGAAGGGACGTAACCACCGCCGCCACCAAATGGTGCATCAAAAAATTTTCCGCTTTGAGAGTATACTATTGAAGATGAAATAATTAACAAAGCAAGTAATAATTTTCGTAACATAAACTTTTCTCAAATATTTTTATAAATTTACCAAAGGGGTTAAGAATTTCCAAAGCTTGACAAAAATCTAATCGTTAAATTATGTGCATTAAACAGTATATTTAAGTCACTTTTATAGTAGCAAAGTAGTAATAATGAAAATATTTATCACCGGTGGAAGCGGCTTGTTGGGTCAGTATTTAAATTCGGAACTTTCTGGAAAACATCAGGTTTTAACACAGCATAATGAACATCAAGGTAATTGTAAATTATTCAAAAATATAAAACTTGATTTGACTGATTTTAATTCATTAAATAGAGTCTTAAGCGAGTTTAAACCTGAAGTAGTCATTCACACAGCAGCGATTTCCACTCCGACATTAGGGGCAACTTCTAATTCAACGCAAGTTTATTTTGTGAATGTAACCGCGACAGAGAGACTTGCTGAATTATGTGAGAAGTACAAAGTAAAAATGATTTACACCTCCACTGATCTTGTTTATGCCGGTTACCGGGGTTCTATGTTGAAGGAAGATTCCAAGTTAATTCCGGTTTCGCTTTATGCAGAAACAAAATTAATGGGTGAAGTGAAAATTCAGGAAACGTTTGACAACTATATTATTCTTCGAACAGCTCTTTTATACGGATTCGGACTTAATCATTCTAAATGTCATTTCCATCAAATGCATATGGATTTGAAGCACGATAAAGAGGTGAAGTTATTTGCAGATCAATTCCGTTCCCCAATTTCTTTGATTGACGCCGCCCGATTGATAAATCAACTATTAGATAAAGACATAAAAAGTGAAATAATAAACTTTGGCGGTGCAGAAAGAGTATCGCGTTATCAACTTGGTGAAATATTATGTGATGTTGCCGGATTTGATAAAAATCTTCTCTTCAAAATAACTATGGATGCTGTGCCTGATTTGCCAAAAGTTGAAGATGTTTCAATGAATTGTGATAAACTGAAGTCGTTTGGAATACAAAGTAGCGCGATTAGTGAGTCAATTAAAAATTCTCTTGAGTTCTTAAAACAATAATTCCAGTATGCTTTTTAATCTTCTTTGCGTAATCACTCAAAGGCAATTCTGAAATCTGAACCTTACTCCCGACCAGAGGGGCATGCATAAAATGGATTTTCCCATCCTCCATTTTAACTGCAAAACCTACATGTCCTATATCCAGTCCTTCAATGTTTGTTGTTAAAGCAATTAAATCACCGGTTTGAATTTTATCTTCAATATCTCTGACTTTGTCTTTTGGTATGAAATGATATTTCCGTTTACTAATTTCTACTTCCTGACTCTTAATTACTGGGATGAATTCCGGACTTTGTTTAAGATGCAAATAAAGATGAGGATTGGATGACATATAGCTTACATCAAATTTCTTTTCTAATCCGCCCAGATCTTCAGTTACATCTTTTACAATTCCTTTTTGAACGTTGTTGTAAATCCAATCAGAAAAATAATGAAGACGCGAAGGATAACGATCTATTTTCCCATCACGATAACGAATAAAGGTTAATTCTTTCTGATAATCCTCAAAAGAAAATTTGTTTTGTTTAATGCATCTTGCTAAAGCCAGAGATGTTTCCAGAAAGGTGGTGCAATCCAATCCTGAAAAATTTATTACAAGCTGTTCCTCACCTTCTTTTTCAGCTGTGTAAGCAACATATTCAGTTCCCAGGAAACTCTTTCCAATTTCAACAATAATTTCATTTAAAGGTTTCTCAGAAAGTGATTTTGAAACAGCGAACTCAAATTTAGCGTTGCAGATTTCAATATCTTTTTCAGAAAAAATTTGAGCAATGCTATTTGAAGAAAATAGTAATACTAGAAAAAACGATACTGTTATCAAAATATTGCTTGAAGATTTCTCCCCCGACCAGTCGGGGTCGAAATGACAATTAACAAATTTTCTTTTGGCGTTTAACATCTGACATTTCACTTTAAATAATATCCTCATCAACAGCTTCAACTGACGTATACTCTGCAATCTGTCTGGCGTGAGCAAGATTTTCAAACCTTGCGTAATCCTTTAAGAAAGCTAATTTAATATCACCGACTGGTCCATTTCTTTGCTTTCCGACAATTATTTCAGCAACGCTTTCCGTAGAGCTTTCATCAGGAAATTGTTTAATTCCATACAATTCAGGACGATTAAGAAAAATTACCACATCAGCATCCTGCTCGATTGATCCTGACTCACGAAGATCAGATAGCTGAGGACGTTTATCTGTACGCGTTTCAACTGCACGATTAAGCTGTGCAAGTGCGATTACAGGAATGTTAAGTTCTTTAGCCAATGCTTTTAATGATCTGGATATATGCGAAATTTCTCTTTCACGACTTTCTGCTTTTGCCGGTCCCTGCATTAACTGAAGATAATCTACTATTACCATCCCGATTTGTTTTTCAGCTTTAAGTCTTCTTGCTTTTGCTCTTATTTCAAGTACGGTTTGCGCGGGAGAATCATCCACATAGATTGGTGCATTGATGAGTTTGTGAGCATTCTTACTCAGTTTGGCAGCTTCTTCGTGAGGAAGTTTTCCTGTTCTTACAAGATGTGCATTTAATCTTCCTTCTGCACAAAGTAAGCGAATGATTAATTGCATTGTTGACATTTCAAGACTGAAAATTCCAACTGGCACCTGGTGATCAACAGCAGCGTTGCGTGCCAGAGTCAGCGCCAGGGCAGTTTTGCCCATAGAGGGTCTGGCTGCAATTATTATCAAATCCGATTTTTGGAATCCGCCAAGTATTTCATCAAGTTCATAAAATCCAGTAGGAACAGAAAACTTTTTATGGGTTTGAGAATGAATCGCTTCGATATATTCAAGCGCATCTCTTACAGCTCGATCCATTCCTTGAAATGACTTTTGCAGATGTGATTCAGTTATTTCAAATATTTTTCTTTCTGCATCATCAAGAATATCAAATGCATCGCTGGAACCATCGTAAGCAGCGCGTGCAATTTCGTGGGAGCTAGTTATTAGTCCGCGCAAAATTTGCTTTTCAAGAATTATTCTTGCGTGAAATTCAACATTTGCAGCTGAAGAAATATTTTGTGAAAGTTTGCTTAAATAAACAGCACCTCCAACATCATCAATATGATTTCGCTTTTTCAACTCCTCGTAAACTGTAACAGTATCAATCGCTTCACCGGATTCAAACAGAGAGATCATTGTTTCGAAAATTAAATGGTGAGCTTTATAATAGAAACTTTCCGGTTTTAGAAGTTCAATTGCTTTTGGCACTGCTTCCTTTTCTATAAGCATCGCACCAATAACTGCTGCTTCTATTTCTGGAGCAGATGGTGGTTTAACATCTGCGGGAATGATGCTGTTTGTTTGGTTTTCTGTTGTTTTTTTTAATTTAGCCATAACCGTTTTCCGACAAAATACCCCGAATGAATCGGGGTGTAAAGATACGAATAAATATTAATTGCAATTGGAAAATTAGAATTGTTTAAGTGAGAGTCAATTGAAATGCTTAATATTTTTGTTCAGTTATGAATAAAACACAGGATTCTGATCAAGAAATTTCATCATAAAACTTTCTGAACTTTTTTACATCTTCCCAGCAATCGCGTTTCCAATTGGGATTGCGTAATAAAGCAGCAGGATGAAATGTTACCATTGTGCTTATCCCTTCATATTCATAAATATTACCGCGCAATTTGGTAAGTGATTCCTTCTTTTTAAGTAAACCCTTTGCCGCCGTTAATCCAAGACAAAGAATTAATTTAGGTTGAATTAGTTCAATTTGTTTTTTTAGATATGGGATGCAGGTATCCATTTCATCAGGCATAGGAGTGCGGTTTCCTGGAGGACGACATTTTACAATATTTGCAATAAAAACTTCATCTCTTTCAAACTTGATTGCTTTAAGAATATCGGTTAGTAGTTTCCCTGCTCTTCCAACAAATGGCAATCCCTGAACATCCTCTTCAGCACCGGGACCTTCACCAATTACCATAACATCTGCATTTGGATTTCCGCTTCCGAAAACAAATTTATTCCTGTTTTTGTGAAGATCGCATTTTTTGCAATTGCAGATTAGTTTATTCAACGCATCCAGTGAATTTGATGTTTCCCAGGTTTCTTTTTCGCTTTCAAATAATTGAACTTCCTTTTCGGAAGGTTCCTTGATAGCTATTTTTTTGGCTTTAGACTTCAAATCAGGATACTCTTTTTTTTCAGGTTTAACGAATTGCTGCTTTGGTTCAAAAAGATCATCGTTAAAAATTTCTTTTTGATCTTTTAGTAAACGAATTAGTTTTTCTTTTGGAATTTTTGTCATCTAAATATTTTAAGAAAAGTATTTACCGATTCACAAAAAGAATCAATTTTGTGAAATTGAATTTTTAAGTTATAGAAATTTAACATCTAGAATATTACATAAAAACAAAAACGGAAATAATTAGTAAAAATCACTCCCGCAAAAAAAATAAACCGGAATTATTTTAGTTGAACTATAACAATAAGTTCCGGCAATTTATTTTGTATTACTGCTTATATTCAAAATCAATCTTACCGTCAAGAAGTTCATTCAAAGCCTGAAGATGCGGCTTTTTTTTCTTTTCCTGTTCAAGCGCAATTTTAAGCTGAGCCGGATTTGTAATATCTTCAGTTTCTTCATCAGCGGCTGTTTCAGGGATTGTATTAAGCAGAGCATTAAACTCTATTTTATTCTCATCATTAATTTGCCGTGCTCTTTTTGCAGAGACGATGACAGCTTCATAAACATTTGAAGCGCGTTTATCTATTTCCCTTAAATCAATTGGTGTGCTGTGCATTTGTTTTACTCCTTTATAATTTTATTTATTAAACTTATAGCTTCATTGGTTGCTTTTTCAAGCACTTTATTTTCCACAATGAAATCAAATTTTTCTTTTAGTTCCAGTTCCATCTTAGCGCGGTCAATTCTCTTCTGAAAATCTTCCAAGTTTTCGGTATTTCTGTTTTTTAATCTTTTCACCAACTCATCAAATGAAGGCGGATCAATAAAAATTAAAAAAGATTCAGGATAAATTTTCTTCAGCGATAATGCACCTTTAACATCAACTTCGAGAACAACAGACCTACCATTATTAATGTTTTCGGCAATAAAACTCTTAAAAGTTCCGTAATAATAGTCGTAAAATCTTTCCCACTCTACAAAATCATCATTCTCAATATGTTTTTTAAATTCATCTTCCGTAATAAAAAAATATTCAACCCCGTGCGCTTCATTTTTTCGTTTCGGTCTTGTTGTAGCCGAAACAGAAAAAACCAATTCAGGAAACTGATGTAAAATTTTTTTAACTATTGTTGTTTTGCCGCCGCCGCTTGGTGAAGATACGGCAATAATTTTTCCTTTTTTGCTCAAAGCTATTCAATATTTTGTATCTGTTCACGCATTCTTTCAATTTCTTCTTTAATAAGAACAGAATTATGCGTGATGGAAGTTGACAATGTTTTAGAGGAAATTGTATTTGTTTCCCTGTTCATCTCTTGGCAAATAAAATTTAATTTTCGCCCGGGATCATCTTCTTTATTTAGACTATCCAAAAACATTTTAATGTGACTTCTTAATCTTACACATTCTTCAGTAATATCAGATCGCTCTGCTAATATTGCAAGCTCAAGTTCAAGCCGCTCATTAAAATTTGACGTATCTTTAATCAGCGTTTTTACTTTTTCTTTATACTTTTCAAAATTTTCATTAACGCTTGATATGGTTTCCTTTTCAATCAAATCAAGTTTCTTTTCGATATTTTTTAAACGCTTCTTAAAATCTTTTGCTAATTCAGTTCCTTCTTTACTTTTCATTTCGAGTAAATTATCTAATGCCTGTGCTATAGTCTTTTTCACAAATTCGAATTCTTTATCACTAAGTTCAACAGCACCGGAAAGAAAAAGATCTTTACTCATTAATAAATGATCAAGTTTAAGTTTATCAGGAAGTTTTGCTGATTTTTTAACCTGTTTAATAAGAGTAAGATAATTTTTCAATTTAACTTCATCAAAAAGAACAGCGTCATCATTAATTCCGTTTCTTTTCATCTGTATATTAACACTTAGCTTGCCGCGCTTAATTTTGTTTTTTATCAGATCGCGTAATTCATATTCCTTGCTGAGTAAAGATGAAGGAAGTTTAAAATAAATTTCAAGATAACGGCTATTAACCGATTTAACATCTGCGTCAATAAACCAGTTCCCTTTATCGGAACTGCCTTTGCCGTAACCTGTCATACTAAAAATCATTTGATATCCTGATAAAAAGAGGCACAAAAATAGCTAATTATACTTTTGGAACAAAGAATTGAAGAGATTAGAAAGCTTCACCAATTCCAAAGTGAATTTCAATATTGCTAAAGAATTTTTTACTGAAAATCATTTTTTGATCTTTAGGATCGTAGAATTTCACACCAAAATCCAACCTGAACGGAGCTATCGGAGTATATAATCGCAGTCCTAACCCGGTTGAAACGGCAAATTCCCGTAAAATTATATTCTTATAGCTATTCCAGGTATTACCATAATCAGCGAATAGTGCAAAACCGAAACTTTCACCAAGTTTTTGCCTTAATTCTAATGAGCCTTCCAAGAGGAAAGTACCTCCGCGAGGTTGACTTTCAGAAGTAAATCCAAAATAACTAATACTTTCTTCAGGTACTAATTCTCTTGCACGCCAACCTCTAACTGAGTTACTTCCACCAGCAAAAAAAGTTTTATTTGGTGGAATCAAATCGTATCTCCCTGAAATGGTTTGTATATAACCGGTTTTAAATTTAAATGCCAGTACAGAAAATTTATCTCTAGATAAGCCTAAATAATTAGCAATTGAAGCTTGTATACGATAAAAATACGCGGTTTCCGTTTGGTCAATTTCACTCAATCCGGATAAATCCTGTATTGAAGTACCTTTTAAAGTTATATTTGTTCTGGATTGAGCAAATTCCGGATTCAACCAAAGACTGTAACCTTCTGTTGGAAAGAAGACATCATCGGTTTTAGTAGAACCTAATTCAAGACCTAAACTTGGTGTTGTGCTTTTTATATTAACAGACAATTCAGTAGAATTTTTATCAAATGTATAATTAATAAAATCAAGATTTACTGATGGACGCATAAAAGTAATAAAAGTATATGGCGGCATTTCGAAATCAAATTTTTGACTTGCTCCAAATTCAACACCCGATTGATTCAAAATAGTCAGCCCTCTGTAGTAACCTTCCGAAGTTGTTAATATTGGTCTTCCAAAAAGAAACGGCTGTTCAAGTTTGACTGATAACTCAATATCGCCCTGATAACTTTCATCTCTTTCTTCTTCGGACTTGAAAATGTTACTGAAATTAAAATTTGGAAGATCAATTATTCTTGTGGAAAGAGAAACTGTTAGTCTTCTTGCGTCACCTAAGAAATTCTTCCTTATGAAATCAATTCCAAGACCGGTATTAAATGAATTATTCTGATTATCGGCTTTTATTTCGGGAGATATTTCATTCATTGTACCGACTTTAGCATTTATTAAAATCGGTACTTTATACTTTGCCGCTTCAGAAATTATCGGATCAATTTCCAAAGATGTGAAAAGTCCGGTTCTAAATAATCTAAACTGACTTCTATCAATTTGTTGCT
Source organism: uncultured Ignavibacteriaceae bacterium (assembly GCA_963804005.1). GTDB lineage: Bacteria > Bacteroidota > Ignavibacteria > Ignavibacteriales > Ignavibacteriaceae > JAGXRK01. The sequence goes on from CAWDOP010000016.1 coordinate 164,978, forward strand.
GACTGTAAATCTGATTGATTTTTAAGCTGGAAATTTCTTTAATCATATCATAAGAAACATCATCTGCTCCAACTCCAGATTTATTAATTCGGATATCATCAACTGAATACCGGTCATTCAAAGTAAAGTATGCGAAAATGTTAGTTCTGCTGACTAAGGTGTCCATCATGATAATAGTGCTATCATAGTCGCCAAACAAATAGCCGTTGTCTGCAAGATATTTAATAATCCCGTCAATATTTGATTGAACTTCATCTTGGGAATATTGCTTGCTGGAATCAATTGTAATGATCTTGGATTTCATATCAAAGAACAAAAAACGCGGCATTTCATCAAAGCCAATAAGGTCAAACTTGCCGTATTTAGCAACTTTGTCTTCATCTATAAAATAAGTTAAACTTATTGTACTCGAGGAAGAATCTATCTCTATTTGATGAGTTACTTCAGTAAGAAAAAATCCATTTGCGTTATAAAATGATTGAATAGCAAGTTTATCAATTCTTACATTAGACGAATCATAAAACTCAGGCTCTTTGCCGAAGCTGGTAAAGGAATCAAGAAATTTCCAGAACCACCAGGGTGTTTCTTTGCTTGCCAGAATGAATTTGAGGTCGCCTTCAGAGAAAGATTGGTTTCCCTCAAATTGTATCTTTTTTAATTCAAAATCACGATAAGACTGTGCAAATCCTGAATCAGAAAAAATTATTAATAGAAGAATCACGAGAATGAATTTTCTAGTTAATAAGTTTATTAAGGATTTATGTTTTTTCTGTACAAAAATTTTCACAGTACTGTTATCACTTCGAATTAGTGTTTAAGCGTATAACTGAAAAGTTTACTCAAGCGTTATATCCTGATCAATTATTTTAAGCGAGGGATAATCTTTCTTAAAAATTAAGGTAAAAAAGTTTTTTATTTCCTTATTATCAACATTCTTTGAGATAAATAATGAAGGTGCTCTTCTTGGTTCAGCAATAAGATGCGAATAGTAAACTTCTTTTTTTTCAAAGTCGATTATATATGAAAAACTTTCTCCACCGCCTGTTCCCATAAAATAGTTTTGTGAATTATAATAAAGCAATTCATAATCAAACGATGGAAATTTTATTTTGTCAAGAAAACTTTCTTTGTGTGAACCGGCTAAGATTCTGGATTCATATTTTTTTTCAAGCTCGCCTTCTACTTCCTCAAGCAAAACAAATTTTATTCCCCAGTCCACATGTTCATCAGTTTCCACAATCACTGCAATTTTTTTTCTAGTTGATTCATCAAAGAAACCGCCAAATGCAGAAACAACTTCATTACCTAAAACTTTTTTACTTAGTTCAATAAGTTGAATTTTATTTTCAAAATCTATTTTAGGTAATGCATCTTCGTCCTTGTCACCGCAGCTAATAACAAATAAAGAAAGACTAATCACGAAAAATATTTTCAGTGTTTTATTTGATAACAACCTGAGTTCCCTTCCCAGCTATGGTTAATAGCTCATCTATGTTTTCGTTACTAATGGCAATTGATCCGTCTGTCCAATTATAAACGAATGGAAGATTTTTAAAAATATAATTCAATCTTCCTATTCCATGAATTCCAACATTATTTCCCAGTGCAGTTTCAGTTTGAATACAATCATTATAGTAGAAATCAAATTTGATATCATTGTATTCTCGTTGGGTAATACTTCCTCTTCTCAGAGCATCAATGCCATCTTCAAGATTTGGATAATTCAGTCTTAAAAATTTATAGTGATCATTCGAAGTGTCTATGCTGCAAATCTTGTAAGTTCCAACCGGAGTAGCTCCGTCATTAGCAAGTTTCTTTTTATCTCTGAGGTTTCTTCCAAAGCTTGCCCTATAAGATTTAATCAAAACAGTATCTTCATATACACTAAGAGTATAACTCTTTCTGTCAACAACAATATTTACATCTTCAAGTCTTGTAAAACCTTTTTTAAGTATCGCTTCGGAAAGAGGAACTTCCCTTAAATTCAGTATAATACCATAAATAACAGTACCTGCAAGAAATAATAAAATACCGCTAATGGAAAAAATCACGTTCCTTGCTACTGATTTGTTTAAATAAGCGGCAGCTATTTTTTTTATTTTCTCTTTTTGCTCGGAATTCATCAGGGCTATTTTTTTATACTTATAAAATTACGTAAAAAAGAAATCAATTTTTGTGCTTAAATCTGTTTATGGATATAAAAATGGGCTGACGTAAAAGTAAAATAAACTGTGACTTTTAAATCAGCCCGTTATAAAAAAGTTCGAAACTATTAAACTTCCATTATTTCTATTTCTTTATGTTTTAATATCTCATCAATAATTTTGATATGTTCGTCTGTTAATTTTTGAACTTCGTTTTCTAAATTTTTGAGTTCATCTTCAGATATGTTTTTGTCTTTTTCTTCTTTCTTCAAGTGATCCTTGGCATCACGACGAACATTCCGAATTGCTATCTTTGTTTCCTCACCAAATTTCTTTATCAACTTAACAAAATCTTTTCTTCTTTCTTCAGTTAATGGTGGAACAGGTATCTTTAAATTTGTTCCGTCACTTACCGGATTAAAACCTATGTTTGCTTCCAAAATTGCTTTTTCAATTATTGGCACCATTGATTTATCCCAGGGAGTAATTGAAAGCGTATGAGCATCAAGAACAGATAGATTACCAACCTGACTGATCGGAGTAGCTGTTCCATAATAATCTACTCTTATTCCATCCAATAATTGTGTGGTAGCTTTACCGGTTCTTACTTTTGCTAACTCACTTCTGAGAGCTTCGAGAGATTTATCCATTCTATGTTTTGCATCTTTAATTATGGGGTTCATATTTCCCTCTTTAATTATTAGAATTAAAAATCATACTAAGAAATAAAGGTTCCTATTTGTTCGCCTTTAACTAATTTCAATAAATTACCGGGGACATCCATATTGAAGACCATCATAGGCAGCTTGTTTTCCTGACAAAGACTTACAGCCGTTAAATCCATTATGCGCAAGTTCTTTTTAAGAATATCTATATATGAAATTGATTCAAATTTCAGAGCATCAGGATTTTTTTCAGGATCAGAATCATAAACTCCATCAACTCTTGTTCCTTTAACGATAACATCGGCGCCAATTTCAACTGCTCTTAATGAAGCCGCAGTATCAGTACTGAAATATGGATGACCTGTCCCTCCTCCAAAAATAACAACTCTGCCTTTTTCAAGATGACGGATTGCCCTTCTTCTGATGTAAGGTTCTGCTATTGCTTCCATCTCTATTGCACTCATCAGTCTGGTAATAATTCCTTTTTTCTCAATTGCATTCTGTAATGCAAGTGAGTTGATCACAGTTGCTAGCATTCCCATTTGATCACCAGTAGCACGATGTATTCCTTGTGAGGATGCGCTAAGCCCGCGATAAATGTTTCCACCACCAATAACAATTCCAAGTTGAACCCCAACATCATGAACTTTTTTAACTTCATCGGAAAAGAAATCAAGCACTTCGGCAGAAATTCCAAATCCCTGTTTACCCATCAGTGATTCGCCGCTAAGTTTCAGTAAAACTCTTTTATATTTTAGTTCATTCATCAGGTTTACATTATTATTATAAAATTAACGGAATTATTTTTCGTTTCAGGTTTAAATATAAAAAAAAGGTCTTAATTTACTTAAGACCTTTTAAAAATTAGATTTTATTTATTTCTTTTCGTCACCTAAATGAAACCGTTTAAACAGGGTAATCTTTGTTTGTGTTTGGTTCTTTTTATTAAACTCATCAATCAGATTACTAACTGTTTTTGTGTTATCTTTTATAAATGCCTGCTCAATTAAACAATTTTCCTGATAGAATTTATTTAACCTTCCGGTTGCAATTTTCTCAAGAATTTGCTCCGGTTTACCTTCCTTGCGTGCAAGCTCTTTATAGATTTCCATTTCTTTTTCAATAATATCTGCAGAAACTTCTTCTCTGTAAACACACAACGGTCTCATTGCCGCAACCTGCATTGCAATATCTTTACCTATTTTTAATAGTTCTTCAGATCCGGAAGTCACATTATCAAACTTTACCAGAACTGCCAGCTTTGAACCCATATGAACATAATCAACAAGCAAACCATTATCAGCAGATTCAGTAGTTACTCTTGATATCTCAACTTTTTCTCCTACTTTACCCATAACTTCAATGAGCTTGGATTTCACTTCAGAACTTGAGTTTAACAGATCATCTACATTTGAAATTTTATTACTGAATACAGTTTGTAGAACCGCGTTAGTAAGTCCAACAAAATCCGTACTTTTTGCAACAAAATCTGTTTCACAATTTACTTCAACTATTGCAGCAAATTTACCGTCATCAGAAACCTTTGTTTCCACCATACCTTCGTTAGCAGATTTTTCAGCTCTTTTAGCAGCAACGGAAGCCCCTTTTTTTCTGAGAATATCAATAGCTTTTTCAAAATCGCCATTAGCTTCTGTAAGCGCTTTTTTACAGTCCATCATTCCTGCACCGGTCTTTTGTCTTAGCTCATTTACTTGAGCGGCTGTAATAGACATAATTTAGATCCCTTTCAAAAATTAATTTTCAGAAGATTTCTCTTCGTTTTCATTTTTTGGTTTATCAGCTGAATCTTTCTTTTCATCTTTCATCTCCGCTGATTTCTTTTCTTTTGCAGCTTCGGCTTTTCTTTTTTCTTCAGCTTTCTTTTCAGCAATTTCTTTTCTTTGTTTTTCTTTAGCTGCAGCTTCTTCTGCTTTTTCTGCTTCGCGTTCTTTTTTTAATCTTTCTTTCTCTGCTGCTTCTTCAGCTTTAACTTCTTTTAACTTTGCTTCACCTTCAAGAATAGCATCTGCCATAAATTTGGTAATAACCTCAACAGTTTTTACAGCATCATCGTTTGCAGGAATTATATATTCGGCTACATCGGGATCACAATTCGTATCAACAATTGCAAACACAGGTATTTTTAATCTGTGAGCTTCTTTAACAGCTATATCTTCTTTCTTAATATCTACAATAAAAACTGCTCCCGGTATTTTATTCATTGTCTCAACACCTTCAAGAACCTTTTTTAGTTTATCCCTTTCCCGTGTGAGGAATAATCTTTCCTTCTTTGTTATTTTATCAAAAGTTCCGTCTGTTTCCTGCTTTTCTATATTAGTTAATCTCTTAATACTTTTACGAATGGTAGCAAAGTTAGTTAGCATTCCACCGAGCCATCTTTCACTTACCCAATTCATACTGCATCTTCTAGCTTCAGTTTCAATTATATTTTTTGCTTGTTTTTTTGTGCCGACAAAAAGAACTTTTTTCCCGTCAGCAACGAGTTTAGAAAGCTCTTCGGCTGCTTCGGTTAGAAGTACCTGAGTTTTTTTAAGATCAATGATGTGAATACCGTTCTTTTCCATAAAAATGTATGGTTTCATTTTAGGATTCCAACGGCGGGTAAGGTGACCAAAATGTGCACCAGCTTCAATGAGCGCAGTAATGTCTACTTTTTCCATATTATCTCCTGTTTAGCTTCTACTTCCATCATCTTTACCTTCCACCCCGATACATCGGGGCACAGGTGGTAAATCAGAAAGTATGAATGATTGTTAAATGTTTATCTTCAAGTACAAGTTCAAGAAATTCAATCTTGAACTTGAATCTGAACTTTAGATTATCTCTTAGAAAACTGAAATCTTTTTCTTGCTTTTGGCTGACCGTATTTCTTTCGTTCAACCATTCTGGGATCTCTTGTAAGTAATCCCTGAGCTTTAAGCGCCGGTCTGAAATCGGGATTAAGATCAATGAGTGCTCTTGCAATACCTAATCTTACTGCCTGAGCCTGACCGGTTGTTCCACCACCTTTAACATTAACTTTTACATCATACTTGCCTTCGGTTTCAGTTACCTTAAAAGGCAATAAAATATCTTCACGACTTAATAACTGTGGGAAAAACTTTTCAAATTCCTGATTATTTGCAGTTATAACACCGGAACCGTTTCTTAAAATAACTCTTGCAACGGAAGTTTTTCTTCTTCCAACATAAATTTTATCAACCATTAATTACTTCTCCATTAAACTAATTGGTTCGGGTTTCTGTGCAGAGTGAGGATGATTTTCACCTGCATAAACTTTTAATTTCTTAATTAATTTTTTTCCCAATCTATTTTTGGGCAGCATTCCTTTAACAGCATTCTCAATAATAAACTCAGGTTTTTTAACAAACATATCCTGAATTGATGTTATCTTCTGACCACCCGGATAACCGGAATGTCTGATATATTGTTTAAGTGTTTCTCTTTTGCCAGTTACTTTTACCTTATCAGCATTTACTATAACAACAAAATCGCCGGTATCCATGTTAGGCGTAAATATAGGTTTATTTTTGCCTCTTATAATTCTAGCAACCTTAGAAGCCAATCGACCCAATACCTGATCCTTAGCGTCAACGAGATACCACTTTCTATCTGCGTCTTCAGTGCGTATGAATTTAGTTAATTTTTCTTGTTTCACGTATTTATCCTCCGAAACCTGAAATCATTCCAAATAAAGAAGCGAAAGATATATTTATACCGCTGAAAAGTCAAGATTTTTAAATAATTAAGATTAATGGCTGAGCCAGACAAAAGACTTCCAAATTCTAAAAATAGAACTCTTTTTAACTGTTTTAATAATCTGATTAAAAGTAGTGAAATTTAATTTCTGAGACCCGAAGACAACAAAAAATCCCGAATTATCAAATTTTTGAGAATAAATCTTCAATACTTCAAAAAAATTCTTGATAAAAGCTAAACTTGTTGTGTCTATATCAGGAAAATATTAAAGAGTACTTCTCAGAATTACAGCAGTAATTATTATTTTATAAAAATGAGGAACCGAAATTAAAAGTTTTGATCATTCCGAAAAACCGTGGTTGAAAAGATTTGAATGCCTCTTCACCAACCATCATTAACTTTAAACTAAAATCCTCATCAGATTTTGTTCGAAGATAAACTGTTTGCGCCACATGACTTTCAATAATTTCAGGATCATTATAATAAGCTGTATAGTTATCAAACTCCATTTTGTATTGATACCTTTGCTCATTAAAATAATATTTTTCTTTTACTTCAAGATGAATATATGGCGGAGGATTATAATGACCATCTGATGCCCAAAAAGTTACTCCGTCAAGTTTGTTCTTTACATTTTGATCAACAAACGTCCAACCTTTGGGAAACCTTATTGAGACATTGAGTGAGTGTTCCCGATAAAACTGATCTAAATTTGTGGTATCGGCATTTATATCAGCAAAAACAAATCGTTGCGCTGAAGAAATTTCTTCCGGATTTGAAAAATCATCTGGTTCTTTGTCAATTAAATCTTTCTGTTTAACCATATTTTCAGAATTAATTACTTCATTGAATTCCACCATATAAAATACTGGATTTATCACGGAGCTATTGAGCGATAGTTTTGCCAGAACAGTTATTAAAATAAATCCAATCACATGAATTATTATTGAAGAAGAAGCATTCTTCAGCCATCTTAATAAATCTGTTTTAGAATTTTCGATTGAGTTCATAATTGTAACACATTATTTGGGCAAAACTTTGTACTAACTTAAAACTTTGAAGCCCTTTTCAAAATTACTAACTTTAAATTCTAATTTTTAACAGACAAAAGAAAGTCTATGAATTTTCTGATAACAGGCGGCGCCGGATTTTTAGGCATCAATTTAGTAAGATATTTAGATTCCAGAGGTTATAAAGTTGCCTCACTCGACGTCGTTCCCTTTGATTATAAAGATATGAACGATAAGATTGAAATTATAACTGGAGATATACGAAATAAAGAAATAGTCGAACAAGCAGTTCAGGGACGCGATATTATTGTTCATACTGCTGCAGCTCTTCCATTATATAAACCCGAAGATATTTATTCAACTGATATTGACGGTACAAGAAATATGATTGAAGCAGGAAAAAGAGCGGGTATAAAAAGATTTATTCATATATCATCTACTGCCGTTTACGGTATTCCTGATCATCATCCATTACTTGAAGATGATAAGCTTGATGGAGTTGGTCCATACGGTGAAGCAAAAATTCTAGCAGAAGAAGAATGTTTGAAAATGCGTAAAGAAGGAATGTGCGTGCCGATTCTTCGTCCGAAATCTTTTATCGGACCGGAAAGGCTTGGTGTATTTGATCTGCTGTATGATTGGGCTTTAGATGGCCGTGGATTCCCGATGATTGGAAGCGGAAAAAACAGATACCAATTACTTGATGTTGAAGATCTTTGTGACGCAATTTATTCATGTGCCACTCTTGATGAAAATATTGTTAATGATACTTTTAATATCGGGGCAAAAGAATTTACAACTATGAGAGAAGACTATCAGGCAGTTCTTGACTTTGCTGGACACGGAAAAAAGATAAAATCACTTCCTGAAAAACCAATTATTTTTACATTAAGAGTTCTAGAAGCAATTAAACTTTCGCCGCTTTATAAATGGGTCTACGAAACTGCTTCAAAAGATTCATTCGTGTCAATAGAAAAGGCTGAAAGAATTCTTGGTTATGAACCAAAGTTTTCAAACAAGGACGCTCTTCTCAGAAATTTCAAATGGTATATTGAACATAGAAATGAATTCATAAACAAGGATGGTGTTTCACACAGAGTTCCATGGAAACAAGGAATATTAAGATTAGCAAAATATTTTTTCTAGATTATAGACTATTAGTGGTTTTAATAATATTTTATAAAAAGTAAACGAGATAAATTATTAAGGAGTTGAAAATGGCGACTAAAAAAGATTATCTAAAAGATGTTATTAAGCATATTGACATAAAACAGCATAATGTTGTCCCGCTTGTTGATGCAATGAAAGATATGGCATTTTCGGCACGAGATTTAAATCGTGCTGCTCAAATTTATAACATGATGATTAAAGATAAAGAGTGTGGCATAATTCTCACACTTGCCGGAAGTTTATTTAGTGCAGGTTTGAAAAAAGTAGTTTACGATTTAGTTATAAATAATATGGTAGATGCTATTGTTTCAACCGGTGCAATAATTGTTGATCAGGATTTCTTTGAAGCTCTTGGTTTTAAGCATTACAAAGGGACTAAATTTGTTGATGATAATGAAATGCGAGAATTGATGATTGATAGAATTTACGATACGTATATTGATGAAGAAGAATTACGTATCTGTGATGATACAACAGCAAAAATTTTAGACTCTTTAGAACCAAGACCATACTCATCTCGTGAACTGCTTTGGGAATTTGGCAAATACTTAGATGAAAACGGTGGGCCAAAGGTTGACGACAGTGTAATTTATGCTTGCTATAAAAAGAATGTTCCGATCTTTGTTCCTGCTTTTTCTGATTGTTCAGCAGGATTTGGGTTTGTTGTACACCAGACAAATAATCCTGAAAAACATGTATCACTTGATGCAGCAAAAGATTTTCTTGAACTAACAAAGATCAAACTTAATTCTAAAGTTACAGGAATATTTATGATTGGCGGTGGTGTTCCTAAAAACTTTACACAGGATATTGTTGTTGCTGCAGATATACTGCAAGAAGATGCTGAAATGCATAAGTATGCTGTTCAGATTACAGTTGCCGATGAAAGAGACGGTGCACTTTCCGGTTCAACTTTGAAAGAAGCAAGCTCCTGGGGAAAAGTTGAAACAACTTACGAACAAATGGTTTACAGCGAAGCAACCATTGCTATGCCGCTTGTTGCAGGATATGCTTATCATAAAGGCGATTGGAAACAAAGACACGCTAAAGAGTTCCAAAAATTGTTTCTTAAAGAAACTGCAACTGTTTAGTTTGTATTAGCTTTTTCAATAGCGCCTCATTTATTGAGGCGTTTATCTTTTTAAAGTGAGAATAATCAATTTTTATCAAACTCCGGAAAAAGAAATTGTTTTTTGAATTTAAAAGACTGAATTTTCCAACGGAGTTTATTTTTAACAAGGGAAACAACTAAATGAGAATAATTATTGCAGGAATGGGAGATGTTGGATACCATCTTGCTAAACAGTTATCAAGTGAAGCACATGATATCATTGCCATCGATACAAACCATCAAAGGCTTTCATACACAGATTCGATGACCGATATTTTAATCATCAACGGTTCTTCGACCTCTATTAAAATTCTTAAAGAAGCAAAAATAGACAAAGCCGATCTTGTAGTTGCTGTTACTTCTTCTGAGGAAGTCAATTTAACAACAGCTATTCTTGGAAAAAGACTCGGTGCAAAAAAGACTATTGCACGCGTTAGTAATGCAGAATATCTTGAGCAGGAAAATATTGTTAGTTTTCAATCTCTGGGGATTGATTTTATGATTTATCCGGAAGAGCTTGCAGCCAGGGAAGTTATTAGTCTTATCAACAGAACTGCAGCTACAGACGTTATTGAATTTGAAAACGGAAAATTATCCGTGATAGGATTAAGATTAGATAAAAACGCTCCTATAATTCATCAAAAATTGATTGATGTTGCAAAAGCAAATCCAAGTTTGGATTATAGAATTGTCGCTATTTACAGAAATTTCAGAACTATAATTCCAACAGGTAATGATAAATTCATTCCTAATGATCAGGTGTTTGTTGCAACAAAACCTGAAGGAATTGAGGTTATATTAAGACTAGCAGGAAAAGAGAATATAAACTTCGATAATATCATGATTCTTGGCGGCGGTAAAATAAGCAGAAGAGTTGCATCAGTATTGAGTGAGAAAATGACAGTGAAAATTATTGAATCTGATGAAGAAAAAACTTTCGAGCTTGCCGACAAATTACCGAATACACTAATTATCCGGGGAGACGGCCGAGACATTGACCTTCTTGCACAGGAAGGAATTATTGATGTAGATGCATTCGTTGCTCTTACTGAAGATGCTGAAACTAATCTTATTTCATGTTTAATGGCAAAACATCTAGGTGTAAAAAAAGCAATTGCACTCGTTGACAAAGTTGATTACATACCTCTTACTCAAACGATAGGACTCGATTCCCTGATCAATAAAAAACTTATTGCTGCAAATAGCATTTCTAGATTTATCCGCAGAGGAGAATTAGTTGCATATGCTTCTCTTGAAGGAATAGATGCCGAAGTGATTGAATTTATTGCCCAATCAGGTTCGGATGTGACAAAAGATTATATAAAAGACCTCAGTTTTCCTAAAGGCGCTATTATCGGAGGAATTGTAAGAGGAGAGGATACTTTTATTGCCACAGGAAATATTCAAATAAAACCAAATGATCGTGTTGTTGTATTTTGCCTGCCCGATGCACTAAAAAAAGTTGAAAAGTTATTCAGATAATGAATTTTAAATTCATAATTAACATTCTCGGATTTTTACTTCTGCTAACCGGGTTGTTAATGCTTTCAGGTATCCCTTTCTCAATCTATTATCGAGATGATGATATTCCTGTTCTATTGTTTGCAGGTTTGGGAACTGCTTTACTTGGATTTATTGTATGGTTTTTTACACGAGATAATCTTGTAAAAGATATCGGTAAAAGAGAAGGTTATCTCATTGTTACTCTTGGCTGGTTAATAATGTCTTTCTTTGGAAGCTTACCATTTGTGTTTCATGGATCAATCCCGAATTTTACGGATGCTTTTTTCGAAACTGTATCCGGATTTACAACAACCGGTGCCTCCATTTTGAATAACATTGAAGCACTTCCACACGGTTTACTCTTTTGGCGAAGTATGACACATTGGATTGGTGGAATGGGAATTATTGTTCTGTCAATTGCTATTCTGCCTTTGTTGGGAATTGGAGGAATGCAATTATATCAGGCAGAAGTTGCCGGACCCAAAAAAGATAAACTTCATCCGCGGGTTCAGGAAACAGCCAAAAGATTATGGGCAATTTATGTGCTGTTTACTTTATCAGAAACCGTCCTTCTTATATTCGGAGGAATGAATTTATTTGATTCACTCTGTCATTCGTTCGGAACATTAGCAAGTGGTGGATTCTCAACAAAGAATCAGAGTGTGGCGTACTATAACTCTCCATTCATCGAATACGTAATCATTGTATTTATGTTTATTGCCGGAACTAATTTTTCACTTCATTACTTAGCACTGAAAGGAAAAATTTTCAATTACTTCAAAGACAGTGAATTCAGATTTTATACTTTATTCATTTTTCTTGTTGTAACTGCTTCTGCACTTTATTTAATTATTCATAATAATCAATCTGTTGAATCATCTTTCAGAGATACTTTATTCAGTATAATTTCTATTTTAAGTTCAACCGGATTTGCAACAGTAAATTATGAAAGCTGGGCACCTTTCTTTACAGAAATATTTCTTGTCTTACTTTTGTTTGGTGCGTGTGCCGGCTCAACAAGTGGAGGAGTAAAGATGGTCAGATATCAATTATTATTAAAAAACAGTCTGATCGAATTGAAAAGACTAATTCATCCTCAGGCAGTCATGCCAGTCAGACAAAACAATAAAGCGGTTCACTCGGATATAATTGCTAAGGTTGGTGCATTTGTTCTTCTTTACTTGTTTATTTTTGGAATAGGTTCAGTAATTCTAGCTATTACAGGATTGAATTCAACTTCAGCTATGGGTGCAGTTGCTGCTTGCCTTGCAAATATTGGTCCCGGATTAGATGCCACCGGTCCAATAACAAATTACAGTTCTGTTTCTGAATTAGGTAAATGGGTTTTAAGTTTTGTTATGCTTCTTGGCAGGTTAGAAATTTTTACGATTCTTATTCTATTCTCACCTTCATTCTGGAAAAAGTAAATTAAATGTTTCTTCCGGTTTTTCTTCTCATTAAATTTCGTATGTATGAACTATAAAGTAGTAATTAATATTATTGGGTTTCTGCTTATCCTAACCGGAATACTAATGACGTCCGGAATTCCATTCTCGATTTATTATGGCCATGATGACATTATCTCAATTCTCATTTCTGCTGCAATTACAATTATAGCTGGAATTACATTGTGGTTCTTGTCAAAAGATGCTGACAGACAACAGCTCGGTAAACGTGAGGGTTATATTATTGTTTCATTAGGCTGGTTTACAATGGCTGCTTTTGGGACAATACCATTTATAATTCACGGTTCAATACCAAGCTATACTGATGCATTCTTTGAAACAATGTCCGGCTTCACAACAACAGGTGCAACAATTCTTAAAGATATTGAATCTCTTCCTGCCGGATTGCTTTTCTGGCGAAGTCTTACTCAATGGTTGGGTGGAATGGGAATTATAGTTTTATCTCTTGCTATTCTTCCATTATTAGGAATTGGTGGAATGCAGTTGTTTTCTGCAGAAGTTCCCGGGGTTACTAAAGATAAATTTCATCCGCGTGTTAAAGAAACAGCAAAAAGGCTTTGGGGAATTTATGTTATTCTAACGGGAACTGAAGTAATATTATTGCTTTTGGGAGGACTAAATCTTTTTGATGCAATAACCCATTCCTTTACAACAATGGCAACCGGTGGATTCTCTACAAAGAATGCCAGCACAGCACATTTCGATTCTGTATTCGTTCAATATGTTTTTATCCTATTTATGTTTTTTGCCGGAATGAATTTTACACTTCACTACTTTGCTCTTCATCTAAAATTCGAACCATTTAAACGTAATACTGAGTTTAAATTTTATGTATTATTTATTATTGGTGCAACTTTATTAATTATGTTTATTCATCGCCCACATCATACGTTTAATACAGAGGAGGCATTTAGGCAATCACTCTTCCATGTTACTTCATTAGTAACTACAACCGGTTATGTTTCATCGGATTATGAAAACTGGGCACCATTCTCAAGAATGATTTTCTTTACTTTACTTTTTATAGGAGGCTGTGCCGGTTCAACTGGTGGTGGAATTAAATTCGCACGTCATTATCTGCTGTTGAGAAACGGCTTGCTCGAACTAAAGCGTCTTCTTCATCCAAGAGCAGTAATTCCTGTAAGATTTAATGGAAAGGCTGTAAGTTCGGAAATCATCTCAAATGTTCAGGCTTTTTTTATTATTTATATACTTCTTTTTGTTTTCGGGTCAGTTTTAATTTCATTGCTTGGTTCAGACTTTTTCACAGCTGCCGGTGCAGTTGCAACTTGTATCGGAAACGTTGGACCGGGAATGGGTTTAGTCGGTCCTCTAGGAAATTTTACCGATCTCCCTGATATTAGTAAATGGATTTTAAGCTTCTTTATGCTTGTTGGAAGACTTGGAATTGTTTACTGTGCTTATTCTTTTCTCTCCTTCTTTTTGGAAAAAATGATTTATAAATAGTTGTTTCTTCCTAGCTTTCGCTCATATATTTAATTGCGATTTCAACTTTCTTAAATGCTTTATTCGGATTGCCAATTAATTCTTCATTTGTAATACGAAGGAATTTCATTCCATACTGTTTAATATTGTTTTGTCTTTCTTCATCATATCTTTTTTGATCAGGTTTTTCGTGAACTGAACCATCTATCTCAATTGCAAGTTTTAATTCGGGACAATAGAAATCAATGACGTATTTATCTACAGAATACTGCCTTCTGAATTTATAACCAAGCATTTGACGATTACGTAAAAACATCCAGACAATTTTTTCACAGTAAGTTTGTTCTTTACGAAGATGTCTCCTTGTTTCTTTTTCTATTTCTTTGTTATAATGTTTCGTCATAGCTGCTCTTTAACCTCTCCCTTAATCCCTCTCCTTAGTAAGGAGAGGGAAATTTTAAAACCCCTCTCCTTTACAAGGAGAGGGGCAGGGGTGAGGTTTGTTTTACCTAACACTCTCCTCCACAATCTTAATTTCTTCTTCTGTCAATCCATAAAGCTGGTAAACAAGCTGGTCTATTTCCTTATCAATTCTTTCGCATTTACGCTTTAAGTAGTTTTTGTCGCTATCTGTTTTGGCTTGCTGGAGTTGCTTTTTAGCGGCGAGCATTTGATTAGTTAGATTTATTAGTCCATTATATCGTGCCTCATATTTATTAAAATTATCTAAAATGTCAGGAAAAGGAAAATTTTTGCAGTTTTGAATTAGAATTTTTTGAAAAAGATTTTTTGATAAATCTAAATACTTATGTGAATGATAAAAATTCATCAGTTTAGAATTTAAAATTGCTAATATGAATTTGATTTCAAATGAATGTATAGGATTAACAACAATATTAAAGACCGTTTGTGTGTTATATAATTCTTCTTCACTATATCCCGCATAAATTCTTAATGGATTTCCACTTACAATTTGTCTAACCAATATTCTAGGTTGAATAAAAAATCTTTTATCTCTTGGTGCGCCTAACCAATCCCCATAGCTTATGTATTCCTTTCCACCCCAACTAACTATAAATCTCTCAATATCGGAGCCCGATAGAAGTTCTTTAAAAGTCTTATTCTTTTTATATGTTGAATGGAACTCTCTTTTTTGGATTAACTTTTGAGAATGACCTTTGTATTTATCATATGGAGTTAAACCTAATGTGAAATCACAAAGCTTTTGAAGAGGGATATTTTTTCTTTCTAACTTACTTAATAATTTTTTCTTCAATTCATCTGAAAAAATGTCAAATATTAATAATTCATGGTTCAGCCATTCATCTTGTATGTATGACTTTACTTCTTTCGCATTATCTTTTCCAATGCTATTAATTGAATCTTTCCTATCATAAATCATACATTCGTTTTTCACACTACTATTGTGTGAAACAATAAGGATAACACTTTCAGCTTTTACACTCTGAAAAACGTTATCTGGTAATCTTACTATTTTGTTTAAATTGAAATTCCTTAGAATAATACTTCGCAATGCAGTAAAAGAACTCTGAAATAATATTGAATTCGGAATTATGTAGCCAATGATACCTTTACTAGTGATACTATTTAATGCTTTCTCAAAAAATGTAGCATAAACATTCATTCGATTTGATGTTGATTTATATATCTTAAAATAATATTCGACTTCTACAGGATTCATTCCTTTAATATCTATCCATGGCGGATTGCCAACAATCGCATCAAAGCCGCCTCCTGAGCCTGACGAAGGATTCATTATTTCGGGAAAGACATTTTCAAAATCCATTGGCTTAAGTTTGAGCTCATCAAACCTCTCCCTTAGTCCCTCTCCTTTGTAACCTGCCTGCCGGTCAGGCAGGGGAGAGGGAAACAGGGTGAGGTCAAGAATATCTGTGCCAATAAGCGAGTTACCGCAAATAATGTTTTTGTTAAGGTCGGGCAAAAGCTGTTCTTTAAACATTACCCACGTATCATTTGCCGTTGCGGTGGTTTCGTCTTCAAGCAGCTTTAAGTAAAGTGAAAGCTGTGTTACTTCAACTGCCTGTTGGTCTATATCAACTCCGTATATGTTGTTCAATAATATTTTTTGCTTCTGCTGTAATGAGAGCCGGTGAGCACCTTCAAATAAAATACAGCCGTCTTTCTTTGCCAGTGCGGGATTTTGCTGATACCATTGTTTGTGGTAATCAATTAGCCGTTCATAAACAGTAATAAGAAAAGAACCGCTTCCGCAGGCAATATCTGCAAAACGCATCTTTGCAATTTCTTTTGGCGTCTTATTTTCAATAAGTTTTACTACAGTGTTATCAACAATGTAATTAACAATGTACTGCGGCGTGTAATAAACTCCGCCTGCTTTTCTTACTTCGGGTTTTTCTTCAATTGTTACCCGTTTATCGGTTGCATTAACAACCTTGCCCAAAAATCTTTCATAAATAGAGCCGAGAATATGAATCGGGATTGCATCAAAGTTATACGGCGTGTTATCGTGCGAAAGTTCTTCGCAAATTGACGAGAATGTTTCATTATCAGGTTCTACAACATTGCGGGAATCAATTGTAGTTTTCTTAAATACAACTCCGTTATACTTTGCGTCCAGTGTGCGCGAAGCAGTTAAAAAATCTTCCCACGCACTTCTTCGTTTACCAAACTCGCTAACATAATGATGAGGTTCAATCATTTTATCTTCAAGAAATTTTATGAAGACGAGCCTGTCAATAGTGCGCTGTGTTGCTTCGGTTAATTCTTCGCTGGCAAGATGTGTGTTGTTTTTCTTAAATGATTTTGCAAGTCTTGTTCTTATCTCATCAAGCTCACCAAGGAATGCTTCGTCAATGTTCTGATACGTTTTTTGTAATAAGGCTTTCTTCTTTCCTCTCGGCTTAGGAAGAGCTTCGGCAAATTTTTCAATAGAATTATCAGCAACAGATTCATATGAGAAAAGGTAATAAATTTCTTTCAGCTTTTCTTCATTTGCATAATCGGTATAGTGAAAGCTTTTTATTTTGTAATTAAGAATTTCGTTAATGTCAGGTCGGAAGCGGCAATCGAGAATTATCAACTCTTCAAAATCAGTCAGAACGGCAATTGGTGTATTTGCATTCCATCCATAACGGACTGTCTGGAAGAAGTAATCTTTATTCTGCAGATCGCGAAACGGCTTTTTAGCTTCGACAAAAAATTTAACATCACGGAAATTTGGGGCAAGATAGAAAGTATAATCAGCGCGCTTTTGTGCTTTGGCAACCTGCACAGGTTTTTCAACCCTTACTTCCTGTTCATATGGATTCTTTTGATGTTCGTGTCTTACATCCCAACCAAGTGCAATAAAGAATTTATTGATAAAATCGTTACGGATATCGGCTTCTGAGTAAGAGGGATTTAAGAAATGTTTTTCGTTTGCTTTGAAGTCGGTAACTAACGAAGACATTAAACGGTAAGCTTCCTGAAAACCCATAAAAGTTTTTACTCCGTAAGAAATGATAGCAAATTTATGGAAAAAGGCTGTGAAATTAAAGAATTTTCCCTTGTGTGGACACAGCACACTGAGTCCCTACAGTTTTAGAAGGCATTATTTAATCATATTACTATCTTTTCGCTCATTATTACCAGCTAATTACAACTTTCTCCACAGCAAATAGATGCAATTTATATTATATTTGCGCCTCAATAAGAAAAAATCATTAAAATGACCGGTAAGGAACTATTAAAAAAATACAACGATCCTAAAAATTTCTTCAACAGAGATCTTAGCTGGGTGGAATTTAACAGAAGAGTTCTTGAAGAAGCTCTTGATCCTGAACTTCCATTGTTGGACAAAATAAAATTTATTTCAATTTATTCCTCAAACCTTGATGAATTTTATATGATTAGAGTTTCGGGTTTGAAGGAACAAGTTGCTGCCAATATTCTTGAGCCTGCTATTGATGGACTAACTCCGATTGAGCAAATCCAGAAAATTGACAAGATGTTAAAACCTCTGAATAAAATACTTTATGATTTGTGGACAAATGAATTTATTCCGGAGCTCAGAAAGAATGATATATTTTTATGCAATTACGATGAATTGACTGAGGAAGAAAAAACAAAGCTTACAGATTATTTTAAGCGCGAAATTTTTCCTGTGCTTACTCCCCTTGCATTCGATCCCGGAAGACCATTCCCATATATATCAAACTTAAGTCTTAGCATTGCAGTTATGGTAAAAAAACCTAATGGCGAAACCCATTTTGCAAGAGTTAAGGTACCAAGCATTTTGCCGCGCTTACTTGAAATTGAGAAAATTATTAATCCAAATAAACAGTTAAATACAAATGGATCATTTAAAGCAAGATTTATCTGGCTTGGTGATTTAATTAAGGCAAATCTCAATTTACTTTTCCCGGGTATGGAAGTAGTAGAAGCTCACAGGTTCAGAATTACCCGCGATACAGATATTGAACTTCAGGAAGATGAAGCAGATGACCTTTTGCGTGTGATTGAAGAAAATATAAGACAGAGAAGATTTGGAAGTGTTGTTAGACTTGAAGTCGCTAATGTTATGCCCGAATTTATGCTCGATACTTTAATGGAAAACCTTCTAATAAAAAGAGAAGATGTTCACGTACTCGGAGGTCCTTTGGGAATGAGTGATGTGATGGGTTTATATAAACTTCATTTACATCAATTGAAAGAGAAACCGTTTTATCCTGTTCTACCTAAAGTATTTGAAGATGAAGAAGATATTTTTTCTATAATTAGACAAAAAGATATAATACTTCATCATCCATATGATTCATTTATTCCGGTGATCGATTTTATAAAACAAGCAGCTAACGACCCTGATGTTCTTGCAATAAAGCAAACATTATACAGAGTGGGAACCGATTCGCCAATTATAAAATCCCTTATTGAAGCAGCAGATCGAGGAAAGCAAGTAGCAGTATTGGTTGAATTGAAAGCAAGGTTCGATGAAGAGAATAATATTTACTGGGCAAGAGAACTTGAAAAAGTCGGAGTGCATGTTGTTTACGGTTTAGTAGGGCTAAAGACTCACGCAAAAATGACTCTTGTGGTACGCAAAGAATTTGAAGGCGTTAAACGATACGTTCATCTTTCAACAGGAAATTATAATGCAACCACTGCCAAGCTCTATACCGATCTCGGATTCTTTACTTGTGACGAAGATATCTGCAGCGATGTTAATGATGTCTTTAACTATTTAACCGGTTACTCAAAACAAAAAGAATTCCGAAAATTATTTGTGTCACCAATCAATATGCGGGGAAAATATCTTGCACTTATTGAAAGAGAAATTGAAAACGCAAAAGCAGGAAAAAAAGGGGAAATAATCTGGAAACTTAACTCTCTTGTTGATCCAATTATTATAAGCGCTTTATACGAGGCTTCCAATAACGGCGTTAAAATTCAACTTATTATTAGAGGTATTTGCTGTCTTGTACCGGGAGTTGAAAATCTGAGCGAGAATATTGAAGTAAGAAGTATTGTCGGCAGATTTCTTGAACACAGCAGAATTTTTTATTTCTATAATGACGGTAATGAAGAAATTTATCTTTCCAGTGCAGATATGATGCAAAGAAATTTAGACAGAAGAGTTGAAGTTACTTTCCCGATTGAAGATCCTGTACTCAAACAAGAACTAATTAAAACTGTAATAAAGTATTCATTAAAAGATAATGTTAAGGCAAGAAAATTAAACTCTGATGGAACCTACACTCTTTTAAAACAAAAAGAAGACGAAAAGAAAATTTACAGCCAGGAATGGCTTATGAATCACGTTAGTAAAACAAAACACAAAAACGCCAAGACAAAAATTTGATTTGATGAACTAATAAATCAGGATCAAAGTTGTAGTATGAAATTAAATATATTCAAAAAAAATGGAACAATACAGTGAATGAAATAACAAAAAGCGGAATAATTAATTCAATTAAAAAAGTAAATCATCCTTCATTCGATGTTAATCATATAACATTGAATTCTATTAAGAAATTAGAAAGTGAAAATGGAAAGCTTATTATCGAATTATCAATTCCAGTTGCAGCTGAAGCTAGCAAACAACTAATTCCTCTTTTTATTGATGCTATCAAAAAAGACTATAGGGAATTAACGGATGTAAATGTCAATCTTCAGGCAAGGACTTCAGAAACAATTTCAACTCACAAAGATCCGAAAAAAGATGCTATTTTGCCGGGTGTAAAGAATACAATTGCCGTTGCTTCGGGTAAAGGTGGAGTTGGTAAAAGCACTATTGCTGTTAATTTGGCTGTTGCATTAGCAAAAGATGGTGCAAAGGTCGGACTGATTGATGCGGATGTTTATGGACCAAGTATTCCCATGATGCTGGGCATAACTGATAAACCAAAAGTTTATCAGGCAGAAAATTCAGTTAAAATAATTCCATTGGAAAAATATGGAATAAAACTAATCTCGATCGGATTACTTGTTGATGACAACGCTCCTGTAATCTGGCGCGGACCTATGGCAAGTGGTGCAGTTAAACAGTTTATGACGGATGTCGACTGGGGCGAACTCGATTATCTTATTTTTGATCTTCCTCCAGGAACAGGTGATATTCAATTAACTCTTGTTCAAACAATTCCTTTAACAGGCGCAGTTGTCGTTACAACTCCACAGGAAGTTTCATTAATTGATGCAAGAAAAGCTTTCAGAATGTTTGAAAGAGTTAACGTACCTGTTTTAGGAATAGTTGAAAATATGAGTTACTTCGTTGCTCCGGATACAGGAAAAAAATATGATATATTCGGAAGCGGCGGCGGATCAAAAATGGCTAAACAATACAATGCGTTCTTTCTTGGAGGAATCCCAATTGATCCAAAAGTTAGAGAAGGTGGCGATAAAGGTGTTCCGATACTTTATGATATTGCTGTGTCCGATCAGGCAAATATTATGATGGATATAGCTCATAATCTTACAGAGCAGGTAAATAAAAGAAATTTACAAAAATCTGATAAGATAGAAATAATTTTGGGCGAAGATGATTAAAAAACTTGTTTTAATTATTTTTTAAAACAATATTTCCAATAACAATTAAGCCCGAATTTTCTCGGGCTTCATTTTATGTATGGAAAACGAAATTAAAAAAGCTTTAGACAAGGTCAGACCTTTCCTGCAGGCAGATAACGGAGACGTTGAATTAGTAGAGGTTTCTGATGACGGAATTGTTAAAGTAAGACTTTTAGGCGCTTGTGAATTATGCCCCTTATCTATTTTAACACTTAGAGCAGGAATTGAAAGATCAATTATGAATGATGTTCCCGGAGTCAAAAGAATTGAAGCTGTTCAATAATATATTATCATAATGCTCGAGTTAATTCAAAAAAATTCTTTTAAAATTTTTTTCTGGCTGGCAGTCATAATTATAGCTGCATACTTTTTTTATACATTAATAAATCTTTTCCTAATTCTAGCGGTAGCCTTTCTTCTTGCATTTATTTTTGCTCCTTTCCTTCATCAAATAGAACAACGGGGATTTAACCGTTTATCATCTACATTAATTGTATTTACTGTTTTCGGATTTTTAGTATATCTCGGCTTATCATTTGTCATTCCGAAACTTTTTCTTCAAATGGATCAATTAATTCAGTCTCTTGAAGGATTTTCACTTAATCAAGAATTAAAATCTTTTGAAGCCTGGATTTATCATTACGTTCCTCTGTTTGAAACGGGTGAAATATCAAAAAGAGTTGAACACTTTATCTCATCTCAGATTGTAAATTCATTCGAAAACATTGCAACACTTGTAACAAGCGTTGTAACAATTGCGGCTGTGCTCGTAATTGTTCCTTTCATAACTTTCTTTTTATTGAAAGATAGTGCAAAAATTCAAAAAGCTGTTATTCAGGTAGTTCCAAATAAATATTTTGAAATGTCCTACTGGATATTAAAAAGAATTTCTCTTCAACTTGGAAGATTTGTGCGAGCCTGGATTTTTGATGCAACTTTTGTCGGTGTGTGTATTGGATTCGGATTTTATTTAATCGGGATTCCCAATGCTTTACCGCTTGGAGTTATAGCCGGACTCGGTCATTTAATTCCCTATCTTGGTCCAATATTCGGAGGAATTCCTGCAATAGTAATTTCAATTATTCAGTTCGGTGATCTTTCTCAAGTACCGTTAATTTTTTTGATTGTTACTTTAACATATACTTTAGACAATGGATTTGTTCAACCGTACGTCTTTGCCAAAAGTGTTGATATCCACCCGATAATCATTATACTACTTATTATCGCTGGTGGTCAGTTGTTCGGTCTTTTCGGAATGCTTCTTGCCGTACCCACAGTTTCTGTAATAAAAACTTTTGTAAAAGAAATCTATTTTGCTTTTAAAAATTATAAGATTGCACGTATATAGTAAGTAGACCGTATGCAGTAAGCAATTGACAATTCTTTAGGTCAACACTGTAGTCCGCTGTCTGCAAATAAGAAAAGGTGATTTAACAATTCAACAATTATCAGTATCCAATTGCCAGTTACCAACGTCATGAAGC
>CAWDOP010000017.1:0-152900 GCA_963804005.1 uncultured Ignavibacteriaceae bacterium
ATATGGTTTAGTTATGTTTATTGTTTCCTTCACTTCTTATTTCGGAATTTTAATTGATTATGGATTTAACCTATCTGCTACAAAAGATGTCTCAATTAATAGAGATAATAAAGTAAAATTGTCAGAAATATTCTCAAGCGTCTTTTATTCAAGAATTTTTTTATTTACCCTCTCTTTGCTGATATTTTTTTCACTATCATATTTTTTTAACATATTCCAACAGCACCGGGGAATATTTGTTCTAAGTCTAATGGGACTATTAGGAACAATATTTATTCCTTCATACTTCTTTCAGGGTATTGAGAGAATGCATAATATTTTACAAATAAACTTAATAGTCAGAACTCTTTCGGTTATTTCAATATTTGTTTTTATTATAGATTCATCGGATTATATAATATTAATTATAATTTACTCATTAACACAAATCGCTATCGGTTTCTTTGGCTTCCAGGTGTGTGTGATTAAATATAATATTAAACTTTATTATCCTGGACTAAAAATTGTTACTAGAAGACTTAGCGAAAGTTACAATGTATTCATTTCATCTTTTACAATTAGTGTCCTGACAAATTCAAATGCATTTATTCTTGGATTATTTGCGGATAATAAAATAGTTGGCTATTTCGCAGCTGCGGATAAAATTAGACTTGCATTTCAGTCGGCTTTAGGGCCAGTTTTAACTACTACCTTTTCGAGAGTCTCTAAAATTGCGAATGAGTCTATTGTGAGATTTAAGCAAGCATCTTTTAAATCTATGATGATCACGGTATCATTTGGTTTTACACTAACTTTAATTCTTTTCACATTCTCAACATTTTTTATCGAAGTACTCTTGGGCAACTCATTTAAGGAATCCATTCCCATACTAAAAATTCTATCGGCCCTACCTTTGTTATATTCTATTAGCAATTTTATTGGAGTACAGATACTTATTCCTTTAGGGAGAGAAAAAGATTATTCAAGAATAATGTTGTTTACGTTAGTAATCCATACGCTTCTTTCATTTTCTATTGTCCCAACATTATTAGCTGAAGGTTCAGCAATTACAATATTATTAACTGAATTGACTTTGATAATTATGTTTATATCATATTTATTACTAAATAAAGACAAGCTTTTGAGAAATAATAAACTGTCAAGTTCCAGATCTTAGTTTATGAAAATAGCATTAATCGGAAAATATGGTGAAGGAGAAATTGTAGGAGGACCAGAGAGGGTGGCTAGGGAACTATTCTCAGAGTTACAAAAAAATAGAATAGATGTTACATTCATTGAATATTTTTTCAGTGGCTATGAAAATTATGTATTCTTCAAAAAAATAGTCTGTAAAAGGAAAATCATTCAAAATGTTTACCGACTTGGAATTGTCCAACTAATAATTTTACTTGTTAAAGAAAAATATGATCTTATACATTTGGTTAATAGCCAGAGATTTCAACTCGTAGTTTTATTCCTAAAGTCTTTACTGAGAATAAAAATTGTATCCACTTTACATGGAATATCAAAGATCGAACTGAAAGGACGGAAAAAGTTTTTACAGAAAAGATATTTTTTAGATATATGGGTTGAAAATCTCATAATAAAAAGGTCTGATTTAATTATTCTCCCATCGGATCTCTTGTTTAATGAATTTCAAAGGAACTACAGAATCTCGAAGAAAAAGCTTATTGTTATACCCAATGCAATTAGTAATAAATTTATATGTAAAGAGAACCAATCTTCTTTTAATGATGAATTTAACTTAGTATTTTATAATGGATTTAATTCGTTATTAAGTAGAGGATTAGATACAGTAATTGAGCAATTATCAGTCGTCAAGAAATTAAAATTCAATCTTTTTGTTTTGGGGCATGCGGATAGAAAGTCTGAAGATAAGGGGAATCTAAATATCATTTTTGTGGGATTCTTGGACCAAAATTCTTTAATAAATTTTTGCAGAAACAAACAGTTCATTATTAAATCAAATACTTTTGATAGTTTTCCAATTTTAGTTTTGGAGTGTATGTCCTTAGGATTAATTCCTATTATAACAAATAAAATTGGAGTTAAGGACTACATTAAAAATGGTGTAAATGGTTTTATTTACAATCCGTACTCACAATATAGCATTTCAGCTGTGTTTGAGGATATCATTGAATTAAAGTATGACCTTAAAGTGATCTCTGATAATGCGAGAAAGACAGCCATCGCATTAAACTGGACAGAAATAACGAAAAAATATTTAGCCGCTTACACAACAGTTCTATGGCTAAAATTTATAAAATTGTAAATCTTTTCACGGATTAAGCCAATAGTATTAATATTTATCATCAATAATTTTTAGAGATCACAATAGTTCAAGGTTTTAGAGTATACATATATTCTAAAGAATAAGAAGATAAGGGGAAGAAACGGATGATTTGTGACTAAATAAAATTATATTAAGATTAATATGATAAAATATCACTCCAACATTTTAATTTTTCTATATTTATTAATATATGGATAGTATCGACAATAATATTTCAAAATTTCTTGATGAATGGTATTCTGATGAAAGCCAAAAGATGCTATCAGTATTAAAGCTAGGTCTTACAAAAGAAATTTTATCAAGTATCTTCAAAGAACATTCATCTAAAAAAAAGAATAAATTCCTTTTAGGTTACAGAAATTCCGGTAGGATTTTTTGGTCACTAAAAAAAACATTTTGGTTCTTTTTATGGTGTTTTAAATGGGCTGCAGGATTTAAGACAAATAAGAATAAAAAGGTATTATTAGCTGCATTAGGTTCGAACCTAAATAATATTGATGTTTACTTAGAACAATTATCTGCCGCTACGAAGAAAAATAATTGTGTAATTGTATTATTGAACATAATTGAATCATACAAACATTTCAGGAATCATCAACTCTTTTACTTCCCTCGCTTTTTTTATACTGTAGGTCATTCTGCAGATAAAGAAAAAATCAACAACTACGCATCTGAAATTATCGACTCTGTTAAAAAATTAACTGTAAAAAATAATTTACAACTTTCTCTAGAGACTGAGCATTTAGTTAAACCAATAAAGAACCTTATGCGGGATTATTCTGGGTTTTCTTATTTGGTTACCAAACTTATATCTCCAAACCAAATAGTTGGGTTGCTGCAAGACTATGACTACACATACAATAAATTTATTTATTACAAAATAGCTAGATCGAATAGTATAAAAACAGGTACTATAGACAGCTCTTTGCTATTATACCAGCACTTATACAGAAAGACTTTTTCGGATTATCATTTAGTATGGGGAGAGTGTAAAAAAAATTTTATACTGAAAAACAATAAAATTGATACTTCAAAAATTATTGTAATTGGTAAACCGTTACCACTAAAAAATAATTATCAGCACCTTGCCAATAAGTGTGACCTATGGGTTTATATTGCTCAGTCATATTCAGAACCATCGATGTTTGTAAGCGGACGAGACTTTACCAGTTTGGAATTAAACATTAAAACACTTTCTAATTTTCAAAAGAAAAATTATCCGAATGATCACTTCATTCTTAAAATTCATCCAGCCGATAAGTTGACAGATTATAGATTGGGAATTACAAAGTCGCCCAAAGGTTCTGTTTTTGAGTTAGTTAAAAATGCACGTATCATTTTTGTTGAAGATTCTACTCTGGCAGTTGAACTCTTTGCAAATAATTTTCCAATAGTGTATGTACTGGATAAATTTAAGAATGATAATATCGGTTTAGTGAATAACGGTTTAGTGCCTGGATTGGATATCACAGGAGAATTTGATAAAACAATTATTAGTATTTTGAATGAGAAATCTCAGCCTAACGCACAAAGAAGAGAAGAATTTATAAACTATTATTTTGGAAATTTTAATGAAAATAATTTCCAAAATGTAACAACGAAAATTTTGTTTTCTGAGCAAGATTAAAGCAAAAGAAAGTTAAGTTGAAAAGAATATTATATATTTCTCCCGATTTTAACTACTCGTGCGGTGTTAGTCGGAATGTTTATCAATGCTTGGAACATTTTTCTTCAGATGAAAACTATGAGGTTCATTTCATTTCAAATAAAGGTGATTCTTTTGATAGAATTAAAGAGCTAAACGTAAAATTTTATCAAATGAATTTTGAAAAAGACCATATAAATCCATTAAGGTTATTAATGGATTTCTTTTTCTTGTATTCATACAGCAAAAAAAATAATATTCATTTAATTCATTCTCATCATCGATATTTAGAACTACTCGCCGTTATTGTTTCAAAATTCACAAGTATCAAAACAATTACAACAGACCACAGTTTTGTTACAGGATTATCAAGGTTAAGTTTTAGATCAGATAAAATTATTTGTGTTAGTAATGCAGTAAAGAAAAATCTAATTGAAAATTATAAGCACGCTGAAAACAGGATAATTTTGTTGCATAATTGTATAGATGATATTTCCTTAAAAAACATAATAGAACCAAATGAATTACGAAAACAACTAGGTTTTAATTCTGATGATAAAGTTATTTTATTTGTTGGAAGAATAAATAAAGTAAAAGGTGTCGATACATTATTTGAAGCTTTCAAAAAAGTTCATAAAATTAATGTTAAGGTAAAGTTAATTTTACTCGGACAATTGGAGGATATTGATTTATCTGAGGCAATTAAGAGTTATGCAGGTGAACTATTTGTAATTCCACCAAAAAATAATGTTCTCGATTATTATCAGGTTGCTGATATTGTGGTGCTGCCCTCAAGAATCGATCCATTTCCTTTCGTTATGCTCGAAGCAGGTGCAATGAAAAAACCATTTATTGGAAGCAGAACAGGAGGAATTGCAGAGTTTATCGATGATGGGATTAACGGATTCTTATTTGAACCAGAAAATGTTGAGGAATTAATACAAAAAATTGAATATGTATTTGAGAATTATCCTCTGGCAATGAGTGCGGGTGAAAAATTATTCGAAAAAGTAAAAATAACAACATGTTGCGAACACTACTTTTTGTCGATGAAAAAAATGTATACTGAGTTGATCAATAAATAAAATGAATACTAATATCTCTGCTGATCCTAAAAAATATTCTTTATTGGGCATTTCAATTTCAAATTTAGATTATATTTCAATTTTGAAACTTACATCAGATGCAATCAATAAAAATAATAAAATAACAATCGGCTATATAAATCAACACATCGCACGATATGCTCAAAAGAACAAATCACTTCAAACAATTCTGAATTCGTTTTCATTTAACCACGTCGATGGTATGGGAATGGAATTAGCCGGTAGGCTTTTTGTCAAGAATGAAAAGTTCTCAAGACTAAACTGGACCTGGACCGACGACGCATTTCGTTTTATAAGTGAATGTGAAAAGAATGAATGGAAAATATTTTTTCTTGGTTCAGATGAAAACACAATCAGTAAAGCAAAGGCAAATGTATCAAAAAGATTTCCGGGTTTGAAACTCGTTGGGTATCTCAATGGCTTTGATGGACTAAATGAATCATCGGTAAAAATAATTAATGCATCCGGAACAGATATTTTATGGGTTGGCCTGGGATCTTTAAGGCAGGAAAGCTGGATTATTAATAATTATCAAAAATTAAATTGTAATGTTATTCAGTCAGTCGGCGATCTGTACAGTGAACTTGCTGGCAGAAGATTAAGAGGTCCCAAAATCTTACGGGATCTAGGCTTTGAATGGCTATTCCGTTTAATTCAGCATCCGTTCAGATATTTTA
This sequence comes from uncultured Ignavibacteriaceae bacterium, assembly GCA_963804005.1. Taxonomy (GTDB): domain Bacteria; phylum Bacteroidota; class Ignavibacteria; order Ignavibacteriales; family Ignavibacteriaceae; genus JAGXRK01. The sequence continues at coordinate 5,722 of CAWDOP010000017.1, forward strand.
ACCGCTATGTTGTTGGTATACCATATTTTCTTTTCCTGATTATTAAATACAAAATTAAAAAATCTTAAATCGTTAGGATTAGCATATAATTGCCGATTAATAATCAAATTATTTTAGTAAAATTAAGGTAGATGTTTATAAAGAATTTTAAAACATATTCCTTTAGTGTGAATGGTTAAAACGGAGATAGACTAATTATATGAATGATTTAAAAATCATTTACAAATTTTGTTCATGTAATATTCTTATTTATTTGATAGTTGTTCTATCTGGATTTTCTTCATTGAGTTTTTCGCAGTCGATCAATGTCGTTAAAATGGAAGAAGAGAAATCCGGGTTAAGAATCAGTTTAAATTTTAGCATTGATGGTTTTATAAGAACTGTTGATGGACAAAATTATGTTGAATTTAATTCTTATCTGGATGAAAGTTCACCCGGTAAACCAATTTTACCAGGTCGTGTTTTTATAATTGCAATTCCGCCGGAATCAAAAATATCTGCAAGCCTTCAGAATAAATCAGAAAAATCTTTTTATAATGTTCAGTTAAAAATTAATCCGGAAATCAAAACTTAGTAAAGATTCAACAATTGAGTATGAGGAATCAAAAATATCAAATGAGTATTTATCTGGGGATTATTTTCCACAGAATGAAGTTGAAGTTTTAGAATATTTTTGGTTAAGGGATTTTTATTGTGCGGCAATTCAAATTAATCCAGCTCAGTTCAATTGGAAAAGCAAATCTTTAAAAGTGATTGAGAATGCTGAATTAAGTATCAATTATTACAATACTATTCCGTTTGAAATAAATACGTCTCCTTTGGGTGAGTTTGATATAGATCTAAAGAATATAATTATAAATTTTTCAACAGCACAAAATTTCAGATCTAAAACAAATGATTACTTAATCTCAGACTCAACAGGAAACTGGATTGACTATTCAAAAACACATTACAAATTTGCAGTTATACAAGATGGTATTTATAGAATTACTTATAGCGATTTAGTCACGTCTGGAATTGCTCCTTCAGTAATCAATCCTAAAACAATAAAAATATTCCGCAGAGGCGAGCAGCTTCCACTTTATATAAGTGGGGAAGATGATCTTTCTTTTGATCCTACCGATTACATAGAATTTTGGGGCGAAAGAAATTACAGCTCACAAGATTATCGCCAAATTGTTTTACTCGGACAGGATTACATCAATTATATGGATCGTTATTCTGATACAACATTTATCTGGCTAACATTCGGAGGTGAAGATGGAAAAAGAATTCCGATACATTCTGACTTACCGATATTATTGGCTGATACAATTAAAAATTATGTAGAATACAAACATTTTGAGAACGATGTAAGATTGTGGTATTATGGTGCTGAAGATCCTAGGACTCAACTTCCATTCTGGCAGGAACATAAAGTATTTACTTGGCTTACAATTGGCAGTACGGGAAGTCAGAGTTTTGTATTTACAGCAAATGATTTCGTTCCGAACACTATGGTTAAAACTTATGCACGTTTGATTAGCAATGTAGGAGATGTTATAACAGATGCTCACAGGTATGGTTCCAGTTTAAATTCCACTATTCCTCAGGATACCATTACATTCGATTATTATCAAACGGTAAATTTCATATCCGAGTTTTCTTCAAATTCATTAATTGCCGGAAGTAATACTTATAGAATTTTCGGTTTGGTGTCAGAAGCTACATTCCACCGTTCATTAATCGATTGGGTTGATATTGAATACATAAGAGAAACTAAAGCTACAAATGATTCGCTTATAATTGTAATTCCTGATTCAGTCACTTTAGATTTTCGAAATATTAAAATTTCAAATCTACTTACTCCTGATTCCTTGATTATAATTTATAAAGTAGATGTTAATGCTAAAAAGATAACCGGATTTAGTTATTCAGGCGGAGTCTTAGTTTTTTCAGATTCAGTTAAAGGTGGCGACAAATATATTGTGACAAAGCAAACTTATTCTTTAACTCCTTCTTTTAGATATTCAAAAGATTTTGTGAATTTACGCAATATAAATCGCGGTGCCGATTATATAATGATTACTCATAAGTCTTTAAATGAATCAACTGAACAATACAAACAATTTATAGATAGTAATTATGATCTTAGAATTGAAAAAGTTTTTATTGAAGATATTTATGATGAATTTGCTTACGGACAAAATTGGGCGGAAGCCGTACAATATTTACTGAGGTATGCATACGATAACTGGCAAAGCCCGGCACCATCTTATTTAACATTAATTGGCGATGCAAATTACGATTATAAAGATATATGGAATCCTGCACCTACCCCGCGCAAAAAGAATCTAGTTCCGTCTTATGGATGTCCTGTAAGCGATATATGGTTTGCATCATTTAATGAGTCTGATATTAATATTCCTCAAATGTACGTTGGAAGAATTCCTGCTAATAATGATGAGGAAGTATTAACATATTTAGCCAAACATCAGAATTATTTATCCAGGAGATATGATGATTGGAATAAGAGATACACTTTTTACAGCGGCGGCGATCCAACAAAACCTTCTGAACTTGCTCAGATTAAAGCAACTAATGAATCACTTCTAAATAATCTTGTTAACCCTTTTTCAGTTAGTGGTAAGGGAATTCATTTTTATAAAACATTAGATCCGCCTTCTAATTTTGGACCTTATTCTGTTCAGGAAATTCAAAACGCTGTTGACAGCAGCGGAATGTTTATTTCTTATATAGGACATAGTGGAACAAGAACCTGGGACAACGGTATTACAGAAGTTGAAGATATTAAAAATGTATTTCCTGACAGACATCCTCTTATTTCCGACTTTGGTTGTTCAACAGGAAAATTTGCTGAACCTGATGTTGATGCTTTTGGCGAGTTATTTGTTTCTCAATCGCCAAACGGACAAGCAATAGCTTATCTTGGTAATTCGAGCCTGGGTTATCTTTCAACTTCGCTAAGATTTCCAGAAATGTTTTATCGGAAGATTCTAGTTGATTCAATTACAACCTTAAGTAAAGCTCATATATTTGCTAAGATAGATCAACTGACCCTCTTTGGTTACAGTGATGTTAACCGAGTTTTTAATTATTGCAATATTCTATTTGTTGATCCGCTAGTTGATTTTTCTCTTCCTGAAAAACCAAATTTTATTGTTAATCAAAATTCTATTTTGATGCCAGATCAGATATCAGATTTAGAAGATTCGGTTTTTGTGAAACTTCTGATTAATAATTGGGGAAAAGCCGTATTGGACTCTTTAGAAATAATTATATCGAGTTTTCATAGTGATACTCTGACTTTTTCTGACACGCTAAAGATATTGTCACCTCAGTTGGAAGAATGGCTTGAATTTTATGTGTATACACGAAATGTTGTTGGTCCTCACAAACTGATCGTTCAACTTGATCCAAACAATTTGATCGATGAATTATATGAGGATGATAATCGGTTAGAATTTAATTATTCAATTTTTTCAACTTCTATACGTCCGGTTGAAACAGAAAAATTTTATTCAACGAAACGAGATTCTGTTCTATTATTAAATCCAACTTATCTTAACGAAGATAAATCTGAGACTTTTATAATTTCTTTAAGTGATAATTCTTATTATCAAAATGCGATTGATTATGAATATTCAATGGATACTTTGTTTACTAAAATAAGTTTTAATAACCTTACACCTAATCAAAGATATTGGTATAGAGCAAGATTGAGTTTACCAGATGTTGAATGGTCATCATCGTATTCTTTTAAAAATATTGAAAATAATTTCCAATGGTTTATTGATGATTCACATAATCAAAATGATGTCAATGTAGAAAAAGCAATTTTCGATACTACAGATTTATCCTGGAAATTGAATAGGACGTTGAACCAGTTGACAATCACTTCAGCAGGATCGAATGATGGTAAGTTTGCCTCGATGATTTTTAATTTGATTGAATATCTTCCAAATACTTTTTTCTGGGGTATCGCATCTGCGGAAATTGATTCTATTACATTCGAACCCTATAACATTAAATATTATGCATGGCCCAATTCAATTACACAAAATGCTGATTCATTGATAAACTATATCAATTCACTTCCAGCAGGCAAAATGCTTGCCCTGACAATTTGTGATGATGCCGCTCAGACCGTTCTGGGCTATAGTGGCGGAACTGCCGTTAGACGAGCAATTGAAACCCTGGGCAGCCTTTATATTGATAGTGTAAGATATCGTGAATCCTGGTGTTTACTTGGTGTAAAAGGTGCAACAATGGGAAGTGTTCCGGAATCTTATAAAAAGTTATTTCAAGGACCTGCTGTAATTGATACTTCTAAGCTTGTTGTTTATGATGAGGGTTATGTCACTTTTCCTAATGTTGGAAAAAGCTCTGCGTGGGAAAGTGTAGTGCTCAATGATTCTATTCCAGATGGTGCAGCAATAGAGATTTTCCCGCTCGGTATAAAGAAAAATAGTCAAATAGATACATTATCATCTCTAATGTTTGTAAATGATACTGCCTCAATCGTATTTGTTGATCACAAACTCTATCCGGAGCTAAAACTTCTAGCAAAATTAAATTCTAATGAAATAAAAGAAACTCCTGCAATTTTTTCAATTGGTATAGATTACCTTCTTCCTGCAGAGATTGCCATAAATTACCAGGTTGTTTCTCTTGATAAAGACTCTGTTTATCAGGGTGAATATATTTCATTAAATTTTGATTTATATAACCTCGGTAAAGCTTCGGCCGATTCTTTTCATGTAAATCTTTTTGTTGAAAAACCGAGTAAAGAAAATATTCTTATTCTCGATACCCTTATTACTAATCTTCCATCTATGCGAAAAGTTTCTATGAGTGGTGCTTATAAATCAAACATTCAGGATGGCTATGGTGATATGTACTTTAAGATTATTGCAGACATTGAAAACAATGTAACAGAAATTTACGAGGATAATAATTTATTCATAAAAAGTTTTTATGTAATACAGGATACAATAACTACATCCATTTCTGAAACATCCGTTACTGCAACATTCGATGGACAGGAAATTCTTGACGGCGATTATGTCTCATCGAGTCCGGAAATATCAATTAGTTTTCAGTATCCACTTTGGTTTCCCATCGATGACACCAGTGCAATTAAAGTTTATCTTGATAATATTGAGCTAAGCTATTCTGATTTTGATATCAATTATGATACAGTAAACAGGATTGCTCAATATAACTTTATGCCAACAATTCCAGAAGGTTCTCATAATCTCAAAGTCTTTGGAAAAGACGTTAACGGTATTATCAGTTCCATACCAGGATTTGAGAAGTATTTTACAGTATCAAACGAGTTTGCTTTACTTAACTTATATAATTATCCTAATCCATTCAGTGAAAAAACTTCTTTCACTTTTATTCTGCCTGTTCTTCCCGAAGAATTAAAAATAAACATATATTCTATCGCCGGCAGGAAGATTAAAGAAATAAAAAAAATAATGAATGAATTAATAGTTGGTTTTAATAAAATTGATTGGGATGGAAAAGATGAGGACGGAGATGTAGTTGCAAACGGAAGTTATCTTTATAAAGTGATAATTCGAAATGCTGATAATTCATTCTCTACTACACAAAAGCTTTCAAAAGTTAAATAACAAGTCATTTGAAATTGAAAAAATATTTTCTCATATCGTTTTTATCTTTACTAATATTTTTTCCTTCATACGCCCAAGATGATGGAACATTGCCGGTAGAATTAATTTATTTTTATCCATTAGTTCAAAACGATGGTATTTTACTGAAGTGGGGAACAGCTACAGAAGTAAGCAACTATGGATTTGATGTAGAGCGCGGTATAGGAAATTTTAACTTTGAAACAATCGGATTTGTTGAAGGAAGTGGAAACAGCAATTCTCCAAAGAATTATGAATTTCTGGATTCGTCAGTAGAACAAACCGGAATAGTATATTACAGGCTGAAGCAAATAGATTTTACATTAACATTTGAATACTCGGATACAGTTGTAGTTGATTTTATAACTTCAGTTGAAAATGAAGATAAAATAATCACACCAGATTTTTATTTATCGGAAGCATTTCCAAATCCGTTTAATTCAACCACTAAAATACAATATACAATCCCAGATGTAGGGACAAGGTTTGTATTGTCCGTAAAAATAATAGTTAATGATTTAGTGGGTAGGGAAGTTGCCACTTTAGTAAATGAACAAAAATCCGCAGGAACGTACGAAATTGAATTTAACGCCATTAACTTTACTAGTGGAGTTTATTTTGTGAGAATGATTTCGGGAGCTTCTTCTCTAACCAAAAAAATTGTATTACTTAAATAGTCGATAAAAACCATCATAAATTTTTATTTCAATCACAATTAATTAAATTAAAATTAGTTTATAAAACAGATAGTAAAATTCCCAAAAAAGGTATAATATGAAAAATCTTCTCCTAGCAGTAGTGTTAGTATATTTAGCTTCGTCACTATCATTTGCTCAATTCACTGAATATCCGCGTCCTGATGAAGGAGTAATTACGGGCGGTGCAGGATTAATATGGATTGATGGTGAACCACATTATCGAATTAGTTTCAGACCAGAAGTGTCTTTTGCAAATTTTGGTATCGGTTTGGATTTAAATCTTGATTTCGATAGTGAAGGGAAGCTACGTGAAGAAAATTTTAATGAGTTCTCAGACTATCTTTCACTCATTCGTTATGCAAGATATGGTTTGAAGAATGAACCTGTTTATATAAAACTCGGTGCACTTGATTATCATACTTTGGGTCACGGTACGATTATGTCGCAGTATAATAACAGTCCATCTTTCGATACTAGAAAAATAGGACTTGTTATGGATATAGATTTTGGTCAGTTCGGATTTGAATCAATTTACGGCACCTTCGGTGAAGGTGGTGTTTTTGGTTTAAGAGGATATATACGACCGCTACAATTCAGTACTTCGACTGATCTGCCAATATTACGCAATATTGAAGTTGGCGCAACTTACGCGGTTGATTTTAATAAATATTCAGGAGTGCTCGGCGGAAACTATAATCCTGTTTCTGATGAATTTGACATAACCGAAGACAATGGTGCCTTAAGCATTATTGGTATTGATATAGGGTTTCCGGTAATCAAATCATCTTTGGCAACTTTAACTTTATATGCCGATTACAATAAAATAATCAACTTCGGAAGCGGTGTTGCGACAGGTGTCAAGTTCGATCTTAACGGACTTGGTTTATTTTCAGCAATGGCAAAACTTGAAAGAAGATTTAACGGCGATAATTATATCCCGTCATACTTTAATTCATTTTATGAACTAGAAAGATTCAGAGTTGATCCATCAACGGGATTATTCTCAAGTAAAGTCCAACTACTTGCATTATCAAATGATATTGGTGATGGATGGTTTGGTGAACTTGGAATCCGGGTTTTAAATTTGTTTGATATTATTGGTTCATATCAGAGACTAGATAAAGATTCTAAGAGTGGAATTCTTCATTTGTTTACTGAAATAGCTCCTGAAGAAGCTCCTTTTGTTGCTCGTGCGGGTTATGATAAAGTAAGAATTGAAAATGAAAAAGATATTTTTACTCTTGATGACAGATCATATCTTTATACAGAGCTTGGTTATAAACCAATGCCGTATATTTTAGTATCGTTGGTTTATCACTGGACTTTTGCACCTGTAAGAGATGCGAGCGATAATGTAATTAGTTATGAAACACAAAAAAGAATTGAACCCAGAATTTCGTTTATTTATCCGTTTCAGTTCTAAATAAAATATTTCTTAAAAAGCGGAACGGTCATAGACCGTTCCCTACTTTTTAAAAATGTATGTTCTCAACTCCTCAACTGAATGAAATATTTTTTCGCTGTTGATTTGTTTTACCTGTTCAGCACCGTAACTATCCCACAGTACCGAAGCGTAATCAACGCCTGCTTTTCTGGCTGCTTTAACATCTGATACTGCATCGCCAATCATCAATACTTTATCTTTTGGAAGATTAAACTTATCAACAAACTTTAAAATTCCCTCAGGCGATGGTTTATGTTCGTCAACATCATCGCCGGTTACTATCATATCAAAATATTCCGAAACACCGATTTCTTTAAGAGTTATCATCGATGATCTTCTACCTTTGCCGGTAAAAACAGAAAGCAAAACAGATTTATTCTTCAACTCTTTTATTAAATCTTTTAAACCGAAATAAATCTTTGCTATCGAGTGATTGGCTTTATAATAATTGTAATAGTCTTCTGTTGCTGTCTTAAGATTATCCGAAAATAATTGTTTCAGAATTACATCTTCAGGCGGACCAAACATACCAATGATTTCTTTATCCGAGTAGGTTTTATTCAAGTATTTTTTAGCGACATGATTAAAGGTATCAAATATTAATTGATTTGTTGAAGTTAGTGTCCCATCAATATCGAAAATTATACCTTCGAATCTGGATTTCATATTCTCTCAATTAGTTTTGTAAAAAGTAATCTTACCGTTAATGTCTTTTACAATTAATTCATCCGTTATTGATTACACTTATAGAGGTTATTGGAATATTTGTTTGTGATATAAGTTGTCTTACAACGTAGTTGGAATCAAAACTGAATAACGATCCATCAGAGAAACCTATAAAACATGGTTTCTTTGCTTTCTGCAAGGCAAAATGAGAATAGTCCGGATTTCTTAAAATCAATTTTACTTATTTCTTTACATTCTTTTGAAGAAATAATTGTTAATAGTCCTTTGCTGTTAAGCATAAGCAAATTTTGTTTATCTGAACTTAGATAAATTTTGAAAAGGATTTCTTCACTACTATACGACCAGGTTTTCTGGCCAAGTAATAGATCCACTGCAAAAAGATTTCCATCCGGAGTAATTGAAAATATGTTAGTTCCATTGGAAAGGGGGAAATTCTTTGGTGAAAAATTATGTTTGTCATCAAACTCATATTTCCAAATAAGCGTACCAGATTTTATGTTAACACAATAAAGAGATAATGTTGAGCTAAGGAAGACTATTTGATCTTTATTAACCTCAGGTTTAGATACAATAGGATAATCTGAAATATTCTTTTCCCATAATTGTTCAAATGAGAAAGCATCGTAACAGAAAATGTTTCCTTCGGAAGTTCCAAATACGACTCCTTTGCCTGCGTAATTTTCATTTGCAATATCAACGAGTGAAAGATCGGAGATAATATTTTCACCAATACCAACTACTTGCAGCACTTCGCCGTTGTTAGAATTTATCGAATAGAGATCTCCTTCAACTGTAGAAGTTAAAAGTAAATCTTTGTATAAAACCGAATTGTTTTTTATATTTCCAGATAGTTCGGTAAAAAATTTTTCTATGCCCTTATAGTCATTACCGTAAATTAATCCATTATCCAATATCGTATATATTTTTTCGCTGGAAACTATAAGCGGAGTTGATGAAGATGATTTAAAATCTTTTTCAAAACTTTTTGTAAGATTGGAATCAGTTCCGGGCTCACCCATAATGCCTGTATTTATAGTATCAACCAATATCATAACAGCATTTACACCCGGCTCATTATTTAACATTAAAGTAATTTGTTCAAGGGACTTAATGTCAAAATTTCCACTTGAAGTTGTATTTGATACAATAGTAACTTTTTTTGGCTGGCACAATATTAGTGTCAAATAATGACTTGTTAATAAACAACAGATCAGTATAAATCCAAAACTGGTAATAATATTTAAACATTTAACAACCATCAATTGATTTTATAAATATTTTTCACTATTTATTAAGAGTTGGATTCTGATTTTTACTAACCATGGGACTAATCTTAATACATTCTAAATTAATTATTTTATTTTCACAAATTTACGAGAGCATCATGAAAAAACATACACAGTTCTTAACAATCATTCTTATTGGAATCTTCTTTTCCAGTCTGGGTTTGGCACAAGGTGATAAACCCGAAGGATCAAGTTTCCAAATCGATATTCCCCAACATATCCAATTGTTAAATCAGCAGATAAAACTTGCTGAAGACAATGAAAACTGGGATCAGTATTACTCACTAAGGCAGCAGATTATTGATGCCTGGAAACAGGTAAATCCGGAAGTTGCTAATATGTACAGAACTACAAATTCGTTAGAGCAAGATGCTCTTGACCAAAACGCTCCTAAACCTGCAGAAAACATAATTGGAGTGGATAGTCCACTCTGGGGCGATGATCTATTGGTTCATATAGGAGATGCAGATGATATTAGTCTTGCCGTTACCAGAGGCGACACTTTGTTTCTGGCTGCTCTTAATAATTCTGATAGCCGAGTCGATATTTATAGATCTGGAGACGCCGGGATAACTTGGTCGGTATATAGGAATTTCAGTATGGCTCACCAGCAGTAAAATAGAACTACTTGAATTTGATGGATATCCGGGTAACATAGGTCCTTCATATATGTTACTTTTTACATTATATGATTCCGGAACTTTGTGGTGTACCAGGTTTACAACACCAACAACTTATGTTAACTCTCAGGTAGCTTCAACCGGTTGTACAGATTTTGCAGTTGATAGAAATTTCTCAGCCACTAATTATCGTTGCTTTGTCCAGTATGACAGTGCTTTAACTCAGTATCATAAAAGAAGCGACCCTGCTAGTTATGCGACAATCTGGCAGGATCCTATCAGTATATCTGGATGTGAAGATCCTAGTATCGCTTATGGATATAATGGAAGCGTATTTTTAAGTTATAATGGAAGAAGTTCTGGTAATCTTTATATTCTCTCTAACAATAGTTATATGGATCCTCTTACTGTAGGAGTTCAAAGCACAGTTGAAGATGGATCAACCGATACAACATTTTCCTCTGCGATTATCGCTTCCAGACAGGACACAAGCACTCAAACTGTGATTGCAGTATACAATTGGCTTAATAATGGAAGGATGGATTTACGCACAACAAGGAAAGTCGGCGGTGCTGGCTGGTCCCTCCCGGCAAACTGGTCATCATATCCAGATACAGATAATAAAAATGTGTCATTATATTGCGCTAAAACTGCTGACAATGATATTTTTCAGTCAGTTTTTACAAGAACAGGTCTGGGCAATTTAACTCCGAGGGCAATAAGATATAGGAAATATAGTTCCGGAGTCTGGAGCGGTAGCATAGAAGTCTCCGGTCCAAATCCAACAGGCTTACAAAATGCTTCTGTTGTAGAAATGAACACAGGATTAGCTGCATATGCATATGCTGGCGTCAATAGCTTAAATGTTTACTTTGATAAAGAAGATTGGATTACCGATGTCACAGCAGAAGCCGGAGTTCCTGACGTGTATTCACTATCACAAAACTATCCTAATCCATTTAATCCTAGCACGGCAATTCGCTTTAATATTCCGCAACAAGACCATGTTGTTTTGAAAATTTTTAACAATATTGGCCAGGAAGTCAGCACTCTTGTAAATCAGGATATGGATGCAGGCAGTTATGAAGTGAACTTTAATGCATCAGATTTAGCAAGCGGTGTTTACTTTTATAGAATTCAGACAGCTAATTATTCTGAGTCTAAAAAGATGATCCTAATTAAGTAATTTTAGGTGCAATAATTATTTATTTGTAAGGACGGTGTAACAGCCGTCCTTTTTATTTATATGCACTTCATATTTTCTTGCATAAAAAACGCAACATTTATACCTTTACTGCCGTCTAAAAAATAATTTTTAATCTTTTATCACTCATAACAAAAAATGAGGTAAACTTTGGACATATCAGCTCTAAACGAACGAATAAAAAATGAAAGTGCTTTTATCGATCTTTTAATGAACGAGATTGGTAAAGTAATTGTTGGTCAAAAAGCTATGGTTGAAAGACTGGTTATCGGTTTGCTCGGTAACGGACATATTCTTCTTGAGGGTGTTCCGGGACTGGCAAAAACTCTTGCTATAAAAACTTTAGCCGCAGCTATGAAATCAAAATTTCAGCGCATTCAGTTTACTCCAGATTTGCTACCTGCAGATTTAATAGGTACTCAAATCTATAATCAAAAAGATGGAAACTTTTTTATACGTAAGGGTCCCATCTTTTCAAATTTTATTCTTGCGGATGAAATAAACCGTGCCCCTGCTAAAGTACAAAGTGCTTTACTTGAAGCAATGCAGGAAAGACAGGTGACAATTGGAGAGCATACATTTAAGCTTGATGAACCTTTTCTTGTTCTTGCAACTCAAAATCCCATTGAACAGGAAGGAACTTATCCCCTTCCTGAAGCGCAGGTAGACAGATTTATGCTTAAGATAAAAATAACTTATCCTTCGCGTAATGAAGAGCTTTTAATTATGCGTAAGAATATGAGCGAAGATGATCTTACGGTTAATCCTGTCATTTCGTCTAATGATATTCTTAAAGCAAGAAATCTTGTTCACGATATTTACCTTGATGAAAAAATTGAGAAGTATATTCTTGATATTGTTTTTGCAACAAGGTCTCCTAAAAATTTCGGATTGAATAAACTTACTGAATTAATCAGTTACGGAGCCTCGCCGCGTGCTACAATTAATTTGGCAATCGGGGCAAAAGCAATGGCGTTCATAAAACGCAGGGGATACGTTATTCCTGAAGATGTGCGTGCTATTTGCATGGACGTTCTGCGTCATAGAATTGCTGTTACTTATGAAGCCGAAGCTGAAGAAATAACTTCTGAAAATGTTATTCACGAAATTCTTAATAAAGTTGAAGTACCATAAATCCTGATGCTCACAAAAGAATTAATTAAACAAGTCAGACAAATTGAAATTAGAACACGAGGACTTGTAAATCAGATCTTCTCGGGAGAATATCATTCCGTTTTCAAAGGAAGAGGAATGGAATTCTCTGAGGTTCGTGAATATTATTTTGGTGACGATATTAGAAACATTGATTGGAATGTTACAGCAAGATTTGGTCATCCCTACATAAAAGTATTCGAAGAAGAACGTGAACTTACTGTCATATTGATGGTTGATCTCAGTGGTTCGTTGATGTTTGGTTCAGTCTCTAAAACAAAGCAAAGAGTTGCTGCTGAAATAAGTGCAATACTTGCTTTCTCTGCTTTGAAGAATAATGATAAAGTAGGATTGATTTTATTTACCGATAAAATTGAAAAATTCGTTCCGCCGAGAAAAGGTAAAAAACACGTACTCCGAATTATTCGGGACGTTCTTTCATTCGAACCACATGGTAAAGCTACAAACATCAAAGGTGCGCTTGAGTATATGCATAATGCAATCAAGAAAAAATCTATTGCATTCTTATTATCTGATTTTATGGACGAAGGATATGAAAAGATTTTAAGTATTGTTGGGAAGAAACACGATCTGATAGGAATTGTTTTAGATGATGTTCGTGAAAGAGAATTACCAAAAATAGGATTGATAAAATTGACTGATGCTGAGACCGGTACAGAGAGATGGATTGATACTAGCGATACAAGGGTAAGAAGTTCCTTAATGTTTTCACAAAGAGAAAAAATTCAAAAAAGAAAATCACTTTTTGTCTCAAGCAGGTTAGACAGTATTGAGGTAACGACCGGAGAAGATTACGTAAAACCCCTCGTTCGATTTTTCAAACTGCGGGAAAGACGATGGTAAAAAAAATCTTTTTGTTTTTCTTGATACTATTGACTGTTGAAATTCTTCCGCAGAATATTTTTGTTGAAGCTTCGGTTGATACTACCGATTATCTTATCGGTGACCGTATTAACTATTCATTGAAAATTACTGCAGATAAAAATGTGTATCCGCTTCGTCCATACTTCCGAGATAGTCTAAAGAATATCGATATTCTTCAGGAACTTGATCCGATAACATTAGAAACAGAAACAGAAAAAAGTTTTGAATACAAATACACTCTGTCAAGATTTGATTCGGCTGATGTAACTATTCCAGCAATTAAAGTTGAGTATCGAATTGAAGGTGATACAACCTTACAAAGCAGTCTATCGAACTCTGTAAGCTTTACAGTTCACACATTAAAGATTTCACAGGAAGAAGATATTAAGGATATTAAATCACCATGTCAGAATTCCGTTAAACTGGTGGATGATAGTATTGTGGGTTTTTATTGGACTAATCCTCATCGGAGTTTTGATTTATCTTTATAAAAAATATTTCAAGAAAAAACTGGGCGAGGAAAGTTGTTCAGCCAAAAAAAGTTAAAGTTCCTGCTTATGTTGTTGCATTGTCAAAACTTGATAAACTCGGCTCAGAGCAACTCTGGCAAAAAGGTTTTGTAAAAGATTATCATTCAAAAATCACAGAAATTATACGTGAATATTTTGAAAAAAGATTTAATCTACCAGCACTCGAAATGACAACAACTGAATCTTTGCAAATGCTTTCAAAACGTCCTGAAGCTACTAACGTAATTGATATTACAAGTGGATTCTTAAGCAATGCAGATTTAGTGAAGTTTGCAAAGTATCAACCGCTTGCACCTGTTAATGAAGAAATGATGAAACAGGCAAGAGAAATTGTAAATACAACAATTCCAAAAGAGCAAATTACCGGCGAGGTGAAAGATGTTCGGTAATGTAACATTTGCATACCCGTGGGTTTTGTATTTTCTTTCAGTCATTCCCTTGATGATTGCTTGGTATATTTATAAAGGCAGGAAAAATCAAGCATCAATCACATATTCATCTTTTACCATAATTGACAAGGTCCCAAAGACATGGAGGGAACAACTCAGATATATCCCAACAGCACTTCGATTGATAGCTCTCGCTGCATTAATAGTTGCTTTAGCTCGTCCGCAGGATTTTTCATCAGGACAAAATGTTTCCGCAGAGGGAATTGATATTGCAATTGTTTTAGATATATCGGGGAGTATGCTCGCAGAGGATTTCAAACCAAACAGATTAGACGCTGCAAAGAATCTTACAGACCAATTTATTAAAGAAAGAGTGAGCGATAGAATTGGTTTGGTGATTTTTGCACGCGAAGCTTTTACTCAATGTCCCTTAACCATTGATTATGCTGTCCTGAGAAATTTATTATCTGATATAAAAAGCGGAATGGTTCCAGATGGAACTGCAATTGGTAATGCAATTGCGAATGGTGTAAATAGGCTTAAAGACAGTGATGCCGAAAGCAAAGTAATGATACTTCTTACTGACGGAGTTAATAATGCAGGTGAAGTCGATCCACTTTCCGCTGCGGAAATTTCAAGAACTTTTGGAATTAGGATTTATTCAATCGGTGTTGGAACAAGAGGTGAAGCGCCATATCCTGTCAGAACTCCTTTTGGAATTAGATACCAGATGATGCCTGTTGAAATTGACGAACCGTTGATGAAAAAAATCTCTGAAACAACAGGTGGACAGTATTTTAGAGCTACAAATAACAAAGCTCTTCAGGAAATTTATAAAACTATAGACAAAATGGAAAAAACTAAAATTGAAATAACTTCTTACAGAAATGCAAGAGAACTTTATTATGGATGGTTAGGTGGTGGATTATTGCTTTTATTTCTTGAACTTGGATTAATAAAAACAATTTTCAGGAAATTACCGTAATGTTTCGATTTGCAAATCCGGAATATTTAATTGCACTTTGGACAATACCAGTTTTGATTGCATTGTTTTTGTATCTTACAAATAACAGAAAGAAACTTCTGGAGAAATTTGTTCATAAAGATTTACACAAAGTAATAGTCTCGACGTTCAGCGGATATAAAAAAATATTTAAATTTGGTTTGATTTTAATTTCGCTCGGGTTGTTGATAATAGCTGCAGCTAATCCGCAGGTTGGAACAAAGATGACTGAAGTAAAACAAACCGGAATTGACGTTTATATTTTGCTTGATGTTTCTTATAGCATGATGGCTGAAGATATTAAACCAAACAGACTTGAAAAAGCTAAAATGCAGATTTCAAATCTTATTCAGAAGCTTAGAGGAGATAGAATAGGACTAGTGATATTCTCCGGCGACGCTTATGTTCAAATTCCTTTAACTACAGATTACTCTGCAGCAAATTTGTTCCTTTCTGCTGTTGATGTAAGTTCAGTTCCGCAGCCGGGGACAGCCATTGCTTCTGCAATTAATTTAGCAACACAATCTTTTGATACATTACAAACCGAAAAAGTAGTTATTATAATTTCTGACGGAGAGGATCACGAAGGAGATTTGAATACAGCAGTTAAAGAAGCAATATCAAAAGGAATCAAAACATATACAATCGGGCTCGGTTCACCGGATGGAGCACCGATACCTGTCTATGATTCACGCGGCAGAATGATGGGATTCAAAAAAGACAGAGGTGGCAATACTGTACTTACAAAGCTTGATGAACAAACCTTAAAACAAATTGCTTCTGATGGAAATGGAAAATATTTCCGGGGAACTAACTATGATGATTACCTCGACATAATTTATAAAGAACTTTCAGAACTTGAACAAGCAGAATACGGTGTAAAAAAAGTAACTGATTACGAAGATCGCTTTTATTATTTTTTATTCCCGGCAATTCTACTTTTAATACTTGAGTTTCTTATTTCGGATAAGCGATCATTTTTCTTTACAAGATTAAGTAAAAAATTAGGTTTGGAGCAATAGTCATGAAATCAAAAAATATTGTCCTACTCATGTTCTCACTCTTACTCTCGGCGAATACTATTGCTCAACCAGATCGAAGCATCAATAATAAAGGTGTTGATGAATTTGAAGCTAAGAATTATTCTGATGCCGAAGCAAATTTTAAAAAAGGATTAGAAAAAGCTCCTGATAGTTTTGTTACAAATTTTAATTTGGGTGATGCTCTTTATAAACAGGAGAGATATGATGAGGCAATAAATTCTTTTCAATCTGCATTAGGAAATGCTAATGATGATCTGACAAAAGCAAAAGTACACCATAACGTCGGTAACTCATTATTAAAGTCTAATAAGATTAAGGAAAGTATTGAATCATATAAAACTGCTTTAAAGTATAATCCCGATGATGCTGATACAAAGTATAATTTATCTTATGCACTTTCATTGCTGAATAATCAAGATCAGAATCAGCAGCAGAATAAGGATCAACAAAATAAGAATGAACAAAATCAGAAGGATCAGCAAAACCAGCAAGATCAAAACAAGGATCAAAACAAGAATCAGCAAAATCAACCACAACCGAAAGATCAGGAAACACAACAGGATAATTTGAAACAGCCGCAGCAACAGGAAGCAAAAATATCAAAAGAAGATGCAGAAAGAATACTTGAAGCACTTAAGAACAATGAAAAAGATCTTCAGAAAGAATTGAGAAAAAAAACCGGCAGACCTGTTAAAACTGAAAAGGATTGGTAATGATAAGGCAATTATTACTCATATTGTTTTTATTTATCAGTGCTAATCTGCTTGCACAAAAATTTTATGCAACTGTAAATGAAAATAAAATTGCAGATACTGATCGCTTGCAGGTTACATTTACATTCGAAGGAAAAGATGTCAACAAGCTGAAGAATTTCACTCCACCTTCTTTCAAAGATTTCAGAATTTTTTCCGGACCTAATCAATCGACTAGTATGCAGATCATAAACGGAGTTGTATCCTCTTCACTGTCCTATTCATACATTCTTCTTCCAAATACAACAGGTACTTTTAATATAGGCTCAGCATCAATTGAATATGAAGGTGAGAACTTTAAAACTAATCCTATTTCTGTGAGCATTGTTAAAGGAACTGCCAAACCTACAGAGGAGAAAAGCCAGTCGGTTTCTAATGAAGAGATTGCTAAAAATTTATTTATAAGAACTACTGTTGATAAAAGACGGGTTTATCTTGGTGAACAGGTAACCGTAACTTACAAGTTGTACTCTCGGTTAAACATCGCATCACAAATGTCAATTAGCAAGCTTCCTCAATATCAGGGTTTTTGGGCGGAGGAAATAGAAACAGGTCAGAATATTTCTTTTAATACAGAAGTAATAGATGGAAAACAATTCAGTGTTGGTATCTTAAAACGTGCGGCTTTATTTCCTACTCAAACAGGTACTTTGGAAGTTACTCCTTTTGAATTAAATGTGCCTGTTCGACTTCAAAAAAAACGCAATCCAAATAATATCTGGGATGATTTCTTTGGTGATCCTTTCGGTAGGGGAGAGACAATTGAATATATGGCAAAATCCAATACTGCAAGAATTGAAGTTCTTCCATTACCTGAAAAAGGAAAACCGGAATCATTCAAAGGTGCTGTCGGTAGTTTTGATTTTAATGTAATCCTTGATAAGAATGAAACAGTGACAAATGAACCTTTATCTATTAAGCTGAGAATAAATGGAAAAGGAAATATCAAACTTCTTGAAATGCCTTCATTCGATCTTCCTGCAGGTTTCGAAAAATATGATCCTAAAATTAATGAACAAATAAATCGTTCAGGAACGATTTCAGGAATGAAAGAAACCGAATATCTTTTCGTTCCAAGAATTGCGGGAGTGAGAGAAATAAAACCAATTGAATTTTCTTGCTTCGATCCTTCAAGAAAAAAATATGTCACCTTAAAATCACAACCATTAACAATAAATATCAAGCAAGGATCAGAACCGTACTCAGCTGATTATACAGGCAAAGAAAATATAAGACAAATTGGTGATGATATTAGATTTATAAAAACTTCTTATAATGATATTGGAAAAAATAAAGGAGTAATGATTTATCAACCATTATTTTGGTCTTCTGTTGCGTTGCCGTTTTTTGTTTTATTAGGTCTAATAGGTTGGAAAAAGAAACAGGATAAGCTTTCAGGAAATGTTCAGTTGTTAAAATATCAGCGGGCACAAAAAGTTGCTCGATCTCGATTCAAACTTTCCAAAAAATTGATGGAGGGAAGAAAAACTGAGCAGTTTTATGCTGAGTTATCACTTGCATTATTCGGATATCTTGAAGATAAACTGCATATTCCAAAAGCAGATTTTACAGTTGAACTTGCACAAGCTAAACTACGTAAGAGGGGAATTAATGAAGAACTCGTCTTAAAAGTTAAATCAAGTGCAGATAAAAGTGAGTTTGTAAGATTTGCGCCGGGTTCTAAGGAAAAAGAATCAATGCAGAAAATGTATGATGATTTCTCATCAATAATAATTGAAATTGAAAAACGGTTAAGCTGATTATGAAACCACTAAAGCATATCCTGTTAATATCTTTTATATTTATTGCTTCAGCTTCTGCATTTAATATAAACGAAGTAATGACTAAGGCAAATGAACTTTATCGTAGTAACGATTTCACATCAGCAATAAATGAATATGAAAAACTAGTTGGAGAAGGTTATCAAGGAACATCTTTGTTTTACAATTTAGGTAATGCTTATTATAGGATTGGCAAAATAGGTTATGCAATTCTATATTATGAAAAAGCTTTAAAACTATCCCCGAATGATGATGATGTGAAACACAATCTTGCTCTGGCTAATATGGGCACGATTGATAAAATAGAGACTCTTCCAAAGTTTTTTCTTTTTGATTGGTGGGAATCTTTCCTTGCATTCCTCTCTTTGCAAGGTTGGATTATTTTTACTTTAATAGTTTACTTCTTGCTTCTGGCAGCGATTGCTATTTATTTCTTTGCGGCATATATAGTCCAACAAAGAATCTCTTTCTTTTCAGGCTTAGCCAGTTTTAATAGTTCTAATAGTATCCGTTTCTGTTGTAGCAATAAAACTTAATCGTGAGAATAAAAGACTTGAAGCTGTGCTTGTCGAAAACACTGTCGTGGTAAAACTCTCACCGGATGAACAAGGAAAAGACGGATTTGTAATTCACGAAGGACTTAAAATACTTCTCGAAGATGAAGTTGACAGCTGGAAAAAAATCCGTCTACCTGATGGAAAAGTTGGCTGGATTCCCAGTAAATACATCAGGCAAATTTAAAAATATTTTTGAATTTTTGATTTTAACCACTGAGTATTATTACTTCCTCTTTTACTCCCTCATTGATTCCAAACCTTCATCTTAATATCTTTTCACTATGGATTCCAAGAAATACAACAATACAAAACTGGCTTTAAGCATTTTTGAAACAATTGCCGGTTTTATTCTGGTTTATCTTTTTATTGCATTAGAGTGGAGCGTCAAGTTAGAAGAATATTTGCGGAGTTATACTTCATCTGATTATTTAGTATTTATTTTATTTGTAATATCAGTTGGAGTTGCAGGTTCAATTATTTTCTTTCCTTTAAGTTTTTACTCGAGCTACATTCTTGAGCATAAATATAAGCTCTCAAACCAGAACTTGTTCAAATATTTTTTTGAAAAGTTAAAAGGATTACTTGTCTCAACTGTTATCGGATTACCGATTCTCCTTTTATTCTTTTGGGTGTTAAGAGAATTTGGCACAAACTGGTGGCTGCCGTTTGCAATATTTATGTTTTTTATATCGGTGATTCTTTCACAAATCTTTCCGGTATTTATTTTACCAATTTTTTATAAGATAAAACCAATTGAGAATGAATTACTTAAACAAAATATAAGCGAGCTTGCAAAAAATGCCGGACTGAAAGTGGAAAATGTCTATTCGTTTGATATAAGCAAAAACACTAAAAAAGCTAATGCGGCTTTTACCGGACTTGGAAAAACAAAAAGAATCATTCTCGGCGATACTTTATTAGACAGTTACACTGAAAATGAAATTGAAACTGTTATAGCTCACGAAGTTGGGCATTACAAACACAAGCACATTACAAAAAATATTCTTATCGGAACGTTATCAAGTTTCGTTACCTTGTTTCTTATTGCAAAGCTTTATGAATCGTCTTTAGGCATGTTTGGTTTTGAATCAATTAAACAGATTGCTGGATTGCCACTATTGACTCTGTGGTCAATAATAATCGGCCTAATTACAACTCCAATGGGAAATATTTTATCAAGAAAATTTGAATATGAAGCTGACAGGTATGCAATTAATGTAACAAGTAAACCAACTAGTTTTATCAACACACTCGAAAAGCTGACAGAACAAAATCTTGGCGATAAAGAACCACATCAATTTGTTGAATGGTTTTTTTATAGTCATCCTTCAATTAATAAAAGGATTTCTGCAATCAGAAAATTCTCAAATCTGATGAATATTACTGAAAAGCCAGAAATTCAACCCGGAGAGGTTAATTGATTACCTACTTAAAAATATTTTTAATAGTAATTCACACTCTCGTTTGTTCAATTTTTGGTTTGATATTCATTTTTATTGATAGAAGTTTCACTCTCTATCATTATATAGCAAAAATTTATCCGGGTGGAATACTTTTAATTTCCGGGATCAAAATAAAAAGAACCGGACTAGAAAATATTGATAAAAAAGCGACTTATATTTTTGCCTCTAATCATTCCAGTAATCTTGATATTACAGCTTTACAATGGGGAGTTCCAAATCGCCTCAGTATGATATTTAAAAAAGAACTTGTTAAAATTCCTTTTTTCGGTTGGCAGCTATACCTTGGACCTTATGTTGTCGTTGACAGAAAAGATCCTCAGGCGGCTATGAAAAGTCTTGAAAAAGCGAAAAGAATTATGGATACGAAAAAAATATCCGTTCTCGTTTTTCCTGAAGGAACAAGAAGCAAAACTGGTGAAGTGCAAAGCTTCAAACGAGGTGCCTTCTATCTGGCTGCAAGAAGCGGTTATCCAATTGTTCCGATTACAATAAATGGAACTGCTAAGATACTGCCTAAAGGAACCTTTAAATTAAATAGAGGAACAATCTATCTTCATTTTGATAAACCGATTCCAACTGATGGAATCAAAACCAAACAAGATGAACTTGAATTAATGGAAAGAGTAAGAAACATTATCATTTCTAATAAAAAGGATTAGAAGTTATGCCAGTAACTAAAAAAGATGTTGAAAAGATTGCACAGTTAGCAAGATTGAAATTTAATGATCAAGAACTTGATAGTTTTACAGATGATATGAATCGCATTTTAAGTTATGTAGATAAGTTAAATGAATTAGATACTGAAAGTGTTGAACCTCTTTCACATCCGAATGAAGGATCAAATGTATTTCGTGATGATGAGCTGAAAAAATCAATACCAACTGATGAAGCATTGAAGAATGCACCTGATAGAAACGATAAATTTTTTAAAGTCCCAAAGGTAATACAGGATAAATCTTAATGGCCAAAAATACTAAGGAAAAAATTCCAACTATTATTGGTATAATCCCTGCAAGATTTGCCTCAACCAGACTTATGGGAAAACCGCTGGCTGATATTGGTGGAAAACCAATGATGCAGCATACTTATGAAGCAGCATTAAAATCAAAGCTTTTGCATAAAGTAATTTTAGCAGTTGATGACGAAAAGGTATTTAAAGTAGCTCAAGGTTTCGGGGCAGAAGTCATGCTTACCCCTAAAGATATTCCAACTGGTTCCGACAGAATTGCGCTTGTTGCAAAAAAATATGATAATGCAGAAATAATTGTAAACATTCAGGGGGATGAACCATTTATTAGTGGGGTAATGATTGATCAGGCAATCGAACCTTTGCTGTTTGATAAAAAGGTTAGCGTCTCGACCCTTGCAAAAAAAATTGATTCAATTAAAGAGCTGGAATCATCTTCAATTGTTAAAGTAGTTTTTGATTATAAAAACTTTGCTATGTATTTTTCTCGTTCACCAATTCCTTACGTAAGAGATGCAAGAAATAAAGAGGAGATTTTTAATAAGGCAGATATATATAAGCATATAGGGCTTTATGTTTACCGTAAAGATTATTTATTTAAATTTACTCAGCTTGCACCAACAGACCTTGAGAAAATAGAAAAACTTGAGCAGTTAAGAATGCTTGAAAATGGATTCAGG
Source organism: uncultured Ignavibacteriaceae bacterium (assembly GCA_963804005.1). GTDB lineage: Bacteria > Bacteroidota > Ignavibacteria > Ignavibacteriales > Ignavibacteriaceae > JAGXRK01. The sequence goes on from CAWDOP010000017.1 coordinate 28,520, forward strand.
ATAAAAATTGTTGAAACAGAATACGATTCGTTTTCAGTGGATACACCAGATGATCTTGACCGTGCAAGAAAAATTTATGAATTAATAAAAAATTCGGAAGTTTGAAATGACAATACCATCCAAAGAACCGCTTGCTTTAATTCCAACTCCGATCGAAACAATTTTATTCCAGAACAAAAAATTCCTGATAAAAAGAGACGACCTGACCGGATGTGAATTATCAGGGAATAAAATTAGAAAACTTGAATATCTGATTTTCGAAGCATTAGAGGAAAAAGCTGATGTAGTTATAACCTGTGGTGGTTCTCAGTCGAATCATGCAAGAGCTACAACTATTACCGCTTGCAGAGCAGGATTGAAAACTAAATTATTTCTTTGGGGCAGTGAATCATCAATTCCTGATGGAAATCATTTTCTGAACATAATGTACGGTGCTGATATAACTTATCTCACAAAACGTGAATACGATAATGTAAACGAAATTATGCAGAAGGAAAGAAAAGCTTTGAAAAAGAGGAAAAAAACTGCTTACATTATTCCTGAAGGGGGCTCAACAACAAAAGGAATTTATGGTTACATTAATTTTGTAACTGAACTAAAAAAACAAGTTGATATAACTGAGTTAAATGGAATTGTATTGGCTTGTGGAAGTGGTGGAACTGCTGCCGGAATTTTAGCAGGACTTTCTTACTATAAATCGGAACTTAAAGTCTATGCCGTAAATGTTTTATATGAGGAGTATGAATTAAGAAAGAAAATCCTTAATCTTACTCAGACATCAATACTTGAGTTTAATCTTAATTGCAGAATGCGAAATGAAAATCTTATTATACTTGACGGATACTCAAGGGAAGGGTATAAAAACATCAATAAAGACAAACTGAAACTGATGAAAAGTTTTGCGAAGGAAACCGGAATATTGTTGGATCCTGCATATACTGGAAAGGCTTTTAAAGCATATTATGATAAATTTTTGCTAAAAGGTAAGGGAAGTAAAAATATTTTTCTGCACACCGGAGGAATTTTTGGTATTTTTGGCAGGATAGACGAATATTTATCTGCATAATTTATTTTGTTTAGCAGTTATATTGAAAATATTTTATTTTAAGTCATAAATAAAAAGAAAGTTCCACAATGGACTGTATATTTTGTAATATTGCCGCAGGCGATGCTGATACACAAGTAATTTTTGAGAATGAAAATTACAAAGCTTTCCTTGACATCAATCCGGTTAATTACGGTCACACCCTTGTAATTCCTAAAAAACACTATGATAATTTTCTAACAGTTCCTGAAAATGAGTTAAATGGTTTGGTAAAACTGACTCAGTTTCTGGCGGGAGTTATTAAACGTAGTTTGAATGCGGACGGTTTCAACATTATTTCAAATAATGGAACCTCTGCCGGGCAAAGTGTCTTTCATTCTCACTTTCATATTATTCCCCGATTTGATAAGGATTTTGCAATGAAACCTGAGACTAAAACTTATTCCGAAAATTCTATGAATGAGTATGCAGACAAAATCCGCTCATTCGTAACAAAGTATGAGGACTTGCTGAATGCAAAAGAAAATTAGAGTCTTAATTGCTAAAGCTGGTTTAGATGGTCACGACAGAGGTGCAAAAGTTATTGCAGCGGCACTTCGTGATGCGGGAATGGAAGTTATTTATACAGGTCTTAGACAAACCCCTGAAATGATAGTTGAAGCTGCGCTTCAGGAAGATGTTGATGTTATTGGAATAAGTATTCTTTCAGGAGCACATATGACTATTCTTCCAAAGATTAAAAAACTTATGGATGAAAAAGGATTAAATGATACCTTATTAACCGGCGGCGGAATTATACCCGAAGAAGATATTATTAAATTAAAAGATATTGGGGTTGGCGAATTATTTACTCCGGGTGCTCCAACAACTGCAATTGCAGATTATATAAAAGAGTGGCGTGCGGCAAATCCGCGATTATAAATGAAATACTTATAATAAATTTTTGGCTTTTCCAACATCAAATTCCGAAGCATATTCTTCAATGATGTCCGTCTTTTAATCCATAAAATAAAAATCTATTATTCGTTATTTTCTTTTGAATTCAAAGTAAAAATAACTTTTGTACCTCTGCCTTTTTCACTTTCAATTCTTAAATCTCCGTCGTGTTTGTTAACAATTTCTTTACAAAGCATTAAACCTAAACCGGTACCTTTTTCCTGTTCAGTTCCTCGTGTAGAGAAAGTAGAATCAATTTTAAATAATTTATTAATATCTTCCAGCTCAATACCAACTCCATTATCCTCAATAGAAATTTCAACAATCCCGTTATAAGTAGATGAATTAATAATTACCTCTCCAAATCGGTTTGTAAACTTTATTGAATTCGATACTAAATTCTGGAATAATGAGTTAAGCATATATTTGTCGCCCCAGACGAATGTACCCTGCTGTATATTATTTTTAACCTTTGTATTCTTTAATTCTGCTGTTTGAAAGAGAAGCATTTTAATGCTTTCAACAATTTCAAAAAGATCAATTTTAGTCGGATGGTATTTCATTCTTCCGGTTTGTAAGCGAGACCATTCCAATAAATTTTCAATTAGCTTATATGTGCTTTCAGCAGATTCATTTAAGGCGAGAACAAAACTTCTTAACTCTTCTCCACTAAGTTCATCGAAATCTTCAACAATTAATCTTGATAAACCCATTAAACCCTGGAACGGGCTTTTTAAATCATGAGCAACAATTGAGAAAAACTTATCCTTAGAGGCATTTAGTTCCTGTAACTCAGCAGAATAACTTTTTAGTTTATAATCTGAATTCTTTTTCATTATTGCACTTGCAATCTGTTCACACACATAGGTCAGTATCCGTAATTCCTCCTGGCCATAAGTTTTTGGCTCTTCATAATCCTGAACTACGAGTGTACCAATTGTTTTTTCTCCAATCTTTAAAGGAACACCGAGCCATATTTGAGCTGGTTCACCTAATAAATTGGTTTCACCAAGTTTTCTTAATGCCCTATCAAGTTCTGCATCAATTAAATGTGCCTTACCGGATCTCAATATGTACTCAGTTAAACCTTTGCCGGCAGTTCTTGATACAGGTTGTGAGTCAAATTGATCAACAAAATAAGGGAATGAAAGTATTTTAGTATTTTCATCAAATAAAGCGATATAAAAATTATCTGCCTTCATCAAAGATTTTACAGCCTGATGTATTTCAGAGTACAGATCATCCATTTCATCAACTGTATTTACTGCAGTTGATATTTTCAGAAGTGTTTGCTGTATAAGTTCAGACTTTTTAATTTGAGTGAAATCGGCAGAAATTCCTAATGTTCCAATTATTTTTCCATTTTCATCTTTTAAAGGAACTTTGGTAGTATTTACCCAACTGATTGAGCCACCTCGCCAGGTTTCCTTTTCAATTTTATTAATGATCGTTTCTTTGCCATTTATTAGTTCTAATTCATCAGCTCTTGCCGCATCGGCATGTTCCTGAGAAAAAATATCATGATCTTTTTTGCCAATTAGTTGTTCAAAGTTGCTGAAACCAAAATAAGTAACTGCTGCTTTATTCGCCTTTATAAATCTGCTTTCAAGATCTTTGAAATAGATAGAAAAAGGAATGTAATCCATAAAATATTGCGTAAGATTTCTTTCCCATGAAAGATGTTTTTCTTTTTCTTTTCGGTCAGATATATCTCTTACAATGAGTATGAGATCATGTTCATTCTCTGAATCACCTAAAGAAGTTGAAATTTCTACAGGAATGATTTGACCATCTTTTTTACAGGCTATAGTTTCAAATGCATTGCTTACTGTAGTAGTATTAACCTTAAAACTTCTCGCTTTAAATTTATTTTCAATTATATTCCGATTTTCATTTGGGAAAATTAGTCTTAGTAAATTTTTGCCTTCTGTATCTTTATAGTTATATCCAAATATTCTTTCTGCAGTTTTGTTCCAATAAGTGATTTTATAATCATCCGTTAATATTATAATACCGTCAGCTGCTGAGTTAGTAATTGTGTTAAATTTATTTTTTAACTCTCGAAGTTCTTTTTTTACTTTTATCTTTTCAGAATTGTCGGTAACAATTCCTACAATAACATTTTCCTTTTTAGTTTTTAACAATCCCACATTCAAAGTAACCGGAACTATCTTTTTGCCATTTTTATGTAAGAGATGCACATCATAATTACGAGGTAAGTCTTTTCCTGCAAGACGCAGTTCGGCTCTTTGCGACACTAACTTGAGATGACTTGGAGCAACCACATCTTTGAGATTCAACTTCAGAATTTCATCAGGTTTGTAACCAAGCATATTAGCTAAGGTTTCATTAACAGATTGGAAACCGGATTTTGAGAGTACAAATAGACCGTCTAAAACTGAAGCGGCAATAGTTTCAAATTCATTAGCAGAATCAAGTTTGGTAAGTTTATTCTGTAATTGCTTTACCTTGCTTTTAAGTTCTGAAATCTCTTCTAGCAGTTCAGATTTTATTTTATTTTTATACTGATTATTCATCAGTTGCTTATTCCCGGAATCTTGTAATATCAAAATTATTGATACTAAATATAATAAAACCTTCTGAACTCTATCACATAACAGTTAATTTTGCAAGGAAGAATGAACTGGTATTAACACATTTCTTTATATTAAAAAATCATTTCTATATATTTGCACTTCATTTTTGAAAACTTATTGGGAAATATGCAATACCTAAAGGATTTGAATCCAGCTCAACGCGAGGCAGTTGAATATTTAGATGGTCCTCAAATGATAATTGCCGGTGCAGGATCAGGAAAAACTAAAGTTTTAACGTATAAAGTCGCTTACCTTATTAAAAAAGGATTTGAGCCTGAAACCATTCTTGCTCTGACTTTTACAAACAAAGCTGCCAATGAGATGAAAGAAAGAATTAAAGAACTTATTGGTAAAAAAGCTGATACTCTATGGATGGGTACTTTTCATTCTATCTTTGCCAAAATTCTTCGAATAGAGGCTAAGCATATTAATTATTTAAGTAATTTTTCCATTTACGATACCATAGATTCTCTTTCACTTGTTCAGAGTATTATTACTGATTTTAACCTTGACAATGATGCACTTACCCCGAATTCTGTAAGGCATAGAATCAGCTTTCTTAAAAATCATATGATAATGCCGGCTGAATATCGAAAATCACATATGAATTCTTTTCTTGATGAAAAAATTGCTGATATTTATACGGAATATCAAAAACGTTTAATTGAATATAACGCAATGGATTTTGATGATCTTTTGCTTAAACCCATTGAACTTTTTAATAACAGCAAGCATATTCATAATAAGTACAAAAAGAAATTCGGTTATATACTTGTGGATGAATTTCAGGATACAAATAAGGCGCAGTATGAATTATTAAAACTTCTTGTTACTCGTGAGGGCTATATTTCTGTCGTTGGTGATGATGCTCAAAGTATTTACAGCTGGCGTGGAGCTAATTTAGGAAATATAATAGATTTCCAAAAAGATTTTGCAAAACATAAAATATTTAAACTTGAGCAGAATTATCGTTCAACAAAAATGATTCTTAAAGCTGCTGATTCTATTATCAAAAATAATAAAGATCAGGTTGATAAAACTTTGTGGACCGAAAATCCTGAAGGTGAGCTTATACAGATTGTAAAATGTTCAGATGAAAAAGATGAAGCGTCTCAGATATCGAAGTTCATAAAAAATGAAATGACAAAGAAAAAAATGTCATTTAATAATTTTTCAATTCTATATAGAACTAATGCGCAGTCACGTGCTTTAGAAGATGTATTCAGGAGAGAAAAATTCCCTTATACAATCATTGGCGGAACAGAATTTTATAAAAGAAAAGAAGTGAAAGATGTAATCGCTTATCTTCGTGTAATATCTAACCAACAGGACGAAGAAAGTCTACTCAGAATTATGAATTTTCCTCAAAGAGGTATTGGTACTACAACAATAACCAGAATGTTAGCTTTTGCAGATAAGCATAATTTAACATTGTTTGATACTATGACAAGAGTTTTTGAAGTTATTGATATCAAAGAAAGAATTCAAAAAAATGTAAAAGGATTCAAAGTACTTCTTGATAAATATATTGAACTGAAAGATAAACTTTCTGTTGGAGAGCTAACACGTGCACTGGTTGATGAGCTTGGAATTCTTAGAATGTTTAAAGAAGAAAACACACCTGAATCAATTTCAAGATATGAAAATATCGGCGAACTTTTAAGTTCACTCACCGAATTTTCTAATCAGAATAACAACGCAACTCTTGAGGAATTTCTTCAGGATGTATCTTTAGTTGCAGGCATTGATGATTATGAGGGGAAAAAGAACGCTGTTACTTTTTTAACTGTTCATAGTGCCAAAGGACTAGAGTGGCCAATAGTATTTATTTCAGGATGTGAAGAAGATATCTTCCCTTTGTCACATAAATTTAGTACCGACACATCAGTTGGAGAAGAAAGAAGATTATTTTATGTTGCACTTACTAGAGCACAGCAGAAAGCTTATGTGCTTCACGCTCGTTCAAGATATCGTTTTGGGGAAGTTGCTTATCAAAGTAGATCAAGATTTATTGATGAACTTGATCCTACCACGGTAAAAGAAGTAAACGGAAACATCGGGAGAAAATCAAACAGGAAAACAAAAAAAGAAATCTACTATGAATATTTTCAAAAGGTAGATTACGAAGATTTCAATCAGGATAATAAATCTCTCAGACCGGGTTCCAGGGTAATGCATGATAAATTCGGACTCGGAAAAGTTACAGAAGTTGTTGGATGTGGTGACACGCTTAAAGCAACTGTTCACTTTGAAGGTAATAACATTAAGCAGCTTATGTTAAAGTTTGCAAAGCTAAAAGTTTTATAATTTTTTTAAATATAATTATTTATATTTTTTAGAAAATTAATTTTAGGAGCATTAGTAAAGATGTCTATCGCGCCAAAAAAATTGGCAATATTAGTAGGCGGCGGTCCCGCACCGGGAATAAACAGCGTTATTGGTGCAGCTACAATAAGAGCGGAAGTTGAAGGTGTTGAGGTTCTTGGAATTAGGGATGGCTTTAAATGGATTATGGAGGGTGATACTTCTCACATCAGGGAATTGACTATTCATAATGTAAGCCGAATCCACTTTAGGGGTGGTTCGTATATTGGAATTTCCAGAGCAAATCCTACTAAAGATGATAAACATCTCGAGAATGCAGTAACTTCACTTCTCAGATTGGATGTTGATAAGCTTATTACCATTGGCGGTGATGATACAGCATTTAGTGCACTTAAAGTTAATGAAATGGCTGCAGGAAGAATACGAGTTGTTCACGTACCCAAAACAATTGATAATGATCTTGACCTTCCACACGGAATACCAACTTTTGGTTTTCAAACAGCAAGACATATAGGTGTTGAAATAGTTAAAAGTCTCATGGTTGATGCTCAAACTACATCCCGCTGGTATTTTATTGTTACCATGGGAAGGAAAGCAGGACATCTTGCATTGGGTATAGGAAAGGCAACGGGTGCCACATTGACATTAATTCCAGAAGAATTTCCTGGTGAGGTTATTAGTTTTAACCAAGTGGCCGATGTTCTTGTTGGTGCTATAATTAAAAGATTGAGTTATGGAAGATCTGACGGAGTTGCCATTTTAGCGGAAGGTATTGTCGAGAAAATGAAGATCGAAGACCTTGAGCAATTAGTAGATATCGAAAGGGATGCACATGATAATATTAGAATTGCAGAAGTGAATTTCGGGGAAATACTAAAATTTAAAGTGCAGCAGAAGCTTAAAGAACTTAGTATCAAAGTAACAGTAATAGCAAAAAATATTGGTTATGAATTAAGATGTGCTGACCCGATACCATTTGATATGGAATATACTCGTGATCTAGGATTTTCTGCTTCACAATTTATTTTAAATGGTGGCAGCGGAGCGATGATATCAATTCAAAACGGAAGGTTTGTTCCACTTTACTTTGAAGATATTTTAGATCCGGTAACAAAACGAACCAAAGTGAGGATGGTTGATCCAAGTTCGGAATCGTTCTACATTGCAAGAAGATATATGCTTAGGATAAACAAAACTGATTTTGAAGATCCGCACGAGTTAGCAAAGCTTGCTGCTACTGCTCATCTTTCAATTGATGAGTTTAAAAAAAGATTTTATTACCTGATTGAAAGTGATCTTCTATATAAACATGTTGAAGACGGAAACATTTTTTTGCATTCTTCAGATAGCAATGTTGCTCATAAGTTGCTTTCTACATCAATCAGTGATGGTGATAAAATCGATCAGAAAATTAGTCCCGAATGAAAATTGAATTAAAAAAATCCATTATTAACTATTTTCTAATTTTCTCTATAAGTTTTTTATACTCAACATGCTTAACCGAAAAATAATCTTTCGAAAGTTTCTTCAGTACTCCAGAGAGTAAAATAATTGATAAGAGATTAGGGATTGTCATAAAACCCAAAGCTGCATCTCCAAAAGCCCAAACTGCCTCAAGTTGCGCAATTGCTCCAATAAACACGAATAATATATATACCCATTTATAAGGTATTGTGGCCTTTTCCCCAAACAAATAGTTGGCGGCTCTATCACCATAGTAAGACCAGCTTATGGCAGTTGATATTGCAAATAACAGAACAGCAAGTGTAACAATTTTGTCACCGTACCCAAATAACCAGCTTAATCCTTGTTTAAATGCGTATGAGGTTAAGATGCTGCTGTTCATTAATTCACCTGAAAAATTGGGATCTATTCGTGTAACATAAAATTCTGTATGATGCCAGGCACCTGTTACAATTATTACTAATCCGGTTAATGAACAGATCATTATTGTATCAATAAAGGGACCTAGCATTGCAACAGCTCCTTCCCTTATTGCAAATTTGGTTTTGGCTGTGGAGTGTGCAATAGCAGCGCTGCCCTGACCGGCTTCATTTGAGTATAATCCTCTCTTCACACCCCAAAGCATTGTGTTAAGTATAATTAAAAATGCTCCTCCACCAACTCCGGCAATCTGCGCGGGAGGATTAAATGCCATTTTAAAAATTAAACCAAAACTCTCAGACAATTCCGAAAAATTATAAATCAAAATGAATGATGCGGAGATTACATAAAAAACAGCCATTATAGGTGAAAGGTAGCCAGTTACTTTTCCAATTCTACGTATGCCTCCGATTATAACTAGTCCGACTAATGTAGAGATAATAATTCCGTTTATTATTTGCTGCAGCGAGAGTTCGAAGCCACTAAACACAGAATGTTTTATCGTTAACATATGTCCTGTACCGAGCATCTGAACAGCCTCTGAATAAATCTGATCAGAGAGTGTGAAGGACTGAATAGCGTTTCCTGTAGCAAATGAACAAATTACTGCAAAACAGGCAAAAGCAACACCTAACCATCTCCATTTAACTCCTAATCCTTTTTCAACAGTATACATTGGACCACCAGCAGTATGTCCATCTTCATCTATATCTCTATACTTCAAGGCCAGGGAACACTCCGCATATTTTAGAGTAGTGCCAAAGAATGCAGTTACCCACATCCAGAATAAAGCTCCGGGTCCACCATAATATAGAGCTGTAGCAACTCCTGCAATATTTCCAATTCCCACAGTAGCAGAAAGAGCTGTGGCGAGAGCCCGAAAATGATTAAGATCTCCTTCGTCATCAGGGTTATCATATTTACCCATTGTTACTTTTACGCCATGCCAAAAGTGTCTAAGCTGAGGAAATCCGAGTTTTATGGTGATGAAAATCCCAGTACCAACTAATACAATCACCATAAAAGGAATTGAACCAAGAGGAATCTCCGATGATGGGAAATTTTTTATGAAGTCATAGTTACCCGGGAAAGACCAAACTGTATCAAAAAATGCAAAACCTGCAAAGACTATTACGATGATTATGATGACAAAAAATATTATACCTAAAGTAGATCTTTTCATTTATTACCTATTAACATTTTGTGTAACTTCATTTGCTTAGTTTTTATCTCAGGAAAATGCATTAAGAATTTTTTCAAGCAAACCTATTGAATATAGGAATACCAAAAAGATTAAAACCGGTGAAAAATATTTTAAGAATATCTTCCATGCAATAGTTATTCGTTGGTGATTATCGAAGAAATTTTCTGCGCCTTTGCGAAGATTTGGAATTACTTTGTCATAACCCCATACCCACGCAACAAAAACAGAGATTAATAGACCTCCCAGTGGTAGCAATATATTAGATGCAATAAAATCAACTAATGCGAAAAAGTCCAATCCAAAAATTTTAACATCAGAAAGAAGATTAAAAGACAATGCGCTAGGAATGCCAAGCGCAAAAATTAACAATGAAAGGACAACTGCTGCAGTATGACGTTTCCACTTCAGTTCATCTACGAAAAAAGAAACTACTACTTCAAGTAGCGAGATAGATGAAGTAAGTGCTGCAATTGTAAGAGATATAAAAAATAAAATTGAAAAAATATATCCTCCGGGCATCTTGGAAAATACACCGGGAAGAGTATGAAATATTAGTCCGGGACCAGCAGCAGGATCTAATCCAACAGCGAAAACTGCAGTAAAGATTGCAATGCCTGCGATCAGTGCAATTAATGTATCAAGTATTACGATTTGAAATGCCGCACTTGGAATACTGTCTTTATCAGACATATAGCTTCCATAAGTGAGCATAGCGCCCATACCTAAACTAAGGGTAAAAAATGCGTGACCTAAAGCGAGTAATATTGTATTTGCAGAAATTTTACTCCAATCGGGATTCCATAAAAAATCTAATCCTTTAGAAGCTCCATCAAGAGTAATTCCCCTTATCATCAAAATTACAAGTAAAATAAAAAGAATTGGCATCATAATCTTGCTAGCACGTTCAATCCCTTTTTGCACTCCTGAAAAGACGATTAGCATAGTAAGAACCATAAATAAGGCGAGGTACCCGATTATCCAGTAAGTATCACTTACTAAGCTCTTAAAATGATCTGCCGATGCTGCGGGTTCAGGGAATAGAAAAAAGTTACCATTTATCGCCTCAACTATATAGCCTATTGACCATCCGGCTATGATTGCATAAAATGAAAGAATTAAAAATCCGGCAATAACACCCATGCCTCCGATGCTTGCCCAGAATTTTGAATGGCTCAGTTTATAAAAGGCACCAACAGGATTTCTGTGAGTAGTTCTGCCGATAAGTATTTCGGCAATCAGAACAGGAAGGCCAATGACAGCAATACATATTAAATATACTAGAACGAATGAAGCACCACCATTTTCACCAGCTATGTATGGGAACTTCCAAATATTTCCTAAACCGATGGCTGAGCCCGCAGCTGCGAGAACAAATCCAGCTTTAGAACCCCAATTTTCTCTTTCGGTTAACTGCGGCATCAAACCTCCAAAATAGTGCGATGAACTATGTTGATGAAAATATTGATGGGAAATATGAAGACTTTGAAATTTAATATCAAATTAAATTTTAGCTGATTGACTTTTTTTCAAGCATAAAATTATTTTTTCATCAAAGGGTTTATATTGGCTTATTCGGAAATTTTCCCTCCTTTAGGCCGTTGTAGTTTGAATCTGGTTAGTATCATAAACTGATTTATTCTTAAAAAACTAATTGGTAAATTTACATTCGTAAAACTATAACAAGAGAAAATAATATGCCCAAGAATTTCGTATCTAATAAAGATGAAACTGTAAGGATGTTTGATAATAATTTTTTTGAAGCTTTGTCCCGAGTGCATCCGTCAGTTCCTCTGATAATTTATGTTCCAGTAATACTTTATATGCTGTATCTTTCGATATGGCAGCACCAGCTTTCAGCATTGAATATAATGACGCTAATTATATTAGGAATATTTATCTGGACAATTACGGAATATATGCTTCACAGATTTGTATTTCACTTCCAACCAAAAAGTAAAATTGGAGAAAAGTTACATTTCATTTTTCATGGTGTTCATCATGATTATCCAAGTGATTCGAGAAGACTTGTAATGCCGCCTTCGGCAAGTATTCCGCTTGCTTTATTATTTTATTTTTTGTTCGTTCTAATACTAGGCGATGTACTTATATTTCCGTTCTTTATGGGCTTTCTTGCCGGTTATTTATTTTATGATATAACACATTTTGCAATTCATCATTTTAATATGCACAGTAAATTTTGGTTAGCGATTAAGAACCATCATATGAAACATCATTATCAGGATCCCAGTAAGGGCTTCGGTGTTAGCACTCCATTCTGGGATGCTGTTGTAGGAACTAATTTTGCACCGAAACAAGAGAAGTAATTTTTCAAGCCTGACAAAAAAATATTGATGAATTTCACAAAAGATTTTAGTATTGCTTTTATTTTATTTTTTATTTTTAGTTGTCAGGCTGCTGCTCAAAACAATGTTTTTATCCGCTTAAATCAAGTAGGGTTCCTCCCTGGAGATATGAAAACTGCGGTTGTATTATCCGAACAACCAATCGAATCAAATGAATTTTTTTTAAGAAATTCCTTAGATGATAAAAAAGCTTATCAAGCATTATTAAACAAGACCTTTTTTTCTTATGGTAATTTTAATTATTGCTTAGAAATTGATTTTTCTGAGTTTCAAAATGAAGGAAAATATTATTTAGAAATTGACGGTCAAAAATCCTATATATTCGAAATAGGAGAAAATATTTTTAATAATGTAAGAGACTCTCTTAGCTTATTCTTTAAGGTTCAGCGTTGTGGACCAACAAATCCGCTTCTTCACGAGCCCTGCCATCTTTCGGATGTGGCTTTTGTTCTGGGTCATTCAGATTCATCAATGGTTGATGTTACAGGTGGCTGGCACGATGCTGGTGATTATCTAAAATTTTCCTCAACTGCTGCTTACACAACATATCTTTTACTTTTCAGTTACGAGTTTGATCAAAGTAAATTCAGTTTTGACCTTGATAATAATCAAGTGCCGGATATTCTTGAAGAAGCAAGAGTTGGATTGGACTGGTTATTACGATGCAGATTTAAAGATGATTTGTTTATAACTCAGGTTCAGGATATTTCTGATCACAGCGTTGGTTGGCGTTTACCAGAAAATGATACTTTAAGATATAATAGACCTGGATATGCAGGAATAGGTAAAAATCAAATTGGAATTTTTACAGCTGTAATGTCTCTAGCCTCAAGAATATGGAGCGAAAGGTTCAATGATTATGAATTTGCCAAAAGACTATTAAAATCAGCAACAGAAGTTTATGAATTAATAAATATCGTTCCTGATATTGATAGCACGCAATCAGGCTTTTATCAGGATTTTGACCATTGGGGAAAACTTTCACTTGGCGCGATAGAATTATTTATATCAACAAAAGAAAAAAGATATTATGACGAAGCACTTAATTTTGCCGATAGTGCCAAATCTGATTTCTGGTGGAGCTGGGGAAACATAAATTCGTTAGCTCATTATAAGATTGCAAAATATGATACTAATTATATTTCACATATAAAAAGTAATCTTGACAATTATAAAACAAAGTCTAATCAGTCATCTTTTAGAGAAGCTACTGATTATACCTGGGGAAGTACAAATTCATTTCTTGGTGCTGCACTTCAAGCAATTCTTCATAAAGAAGTGACTGGAAAAAATGATTATGACTCGTTGATTATTTTTCAAAGAGAATACACTCTTGGAAGAAATCCGTGGGGAATATCTTTTATTTATAATGTTGGAACCGCCTTTTCAAAAAATATGCATTCACAGATAGGATATTTTAACAATGGTTATTTGCCAGGTGCTTTAAGTTCAGGTCCAGCGCCTGTTAAAGTGCTGGAAAAATATCAAATAAATCGATCAAATAATCAATTGAATTTATTTAATTCTGACTCAGTAAATTATTTTGATGATTTTAACGATTATATAACTAATGAGCCTGCTATTGGAAGTAATGCAACAGCATTGTTTGTATTTGGTTTTTTTTCAAAATCTCAATAAAATCAATCAAATTGTAGGGTATTTACTGACAAACTCAATTTTTGCTATGTAGCAATTTAATACAATAATAATTCGTTTGTCTCTATTTAGTAATTGAATTATTCATTTTTATCGAATTTTGGAAATTTTCAAAGCACTAATACGGCATTAAAATTGGGTAAAAGTAGAATAAACTATTTCAAAAATTATGAAAAAAAGTATCCAGTTGGTGCCATCCGGCATCTCAATAGCGGACAATGCATGGGGTGGTTTTTATAGAGGAGGGACTTATCTTTTAATTGGACCAAGGAAATCCGGAAGAACACTCTTAAGTTTACAATTTGCTATGGAGTGTGCCAAACAAAAAGAGGTCTGCCTTTATTTTACCAACATGCGTCCAAAAGATTTGATGATTCAAGCTGCGTCGATTGATTTTGATTTGCAGCACTATATGAATCAGAATTTAATTATTGTAGTTAAAGTTGCTCCTCCAGCAGATTTAGCCGATTATAAAAATCGTGACGAACTTCTTATTGAATATCTTAAAGATATTGTAACAGTTGTTGAGCAGTATCAACCTTGCAAATTGGTTTTTGACGAACTAACTCCATTTATTGGTTTTGAAAATCTTTCATTGCTTGAAGAAACATTTCTAGAAACTACCGAAAAAATTGAAGACTCCGGAATTACCAGTCTTTTTGTTTTAGGTGAACCGGCAGCTCCATCTTCAAGATTAATTCTTGACTCGGTTAATTTAGCTGCAACAGGAGTTGTTCATCTTCAAAAGCAAACCGATACTTACGATAGAACAAAAGGCGGAATAATTACAATTTCACCAAATATCGGTCATACTGAAGGAAAATTTAAAGCCAACTACTACATAGAAGCTTATAAAGGAATTACAACTGATTTTCAGCCTGTAAAAAGAAAAACATTAACTGGAGAAGGATTTGCTTCTCTCGAAGATGATAAATTCAAATCACTTTCTGAAATTGATATTCCTCCCGTCAATTATTCTTTGTCCGATTTCTATAGTATAGATGACTTTCATCTGATTCTTAATAATCAAATTGCACTTTTTAAAAGTACAGGTCAGACATTTCGACTAGTAGCTTTGAAATATGCTGATGATTTAGAGAGAACAGGCTTGCTGTCGATAAATCAACTTCAAAATGCAGTAAGGCTAGCTATAGATAAGAAGGACAAGATTTGTATTTGTGAAAATAAAATATTGATACTTATGACAAAAGATGATCAGAGAAACATTACTAATATTATTTCGCGTTTAAAATATAATCTCCCGGTTTTAGATGAAGATCAATTATATGAAATTATGCGCAGAGTTTTTATTTATACAACAAAAGTAAATGAAGAAACTCGAAATGCTGACGATCTTTTAAAAGAACTAATTTCTGGAAAAAAGTTTAATAGAAATTCGTACGATTAAAAACAGGTTATAGGATGAAGACAATTAATATGCTGCTAGTTGGGCTTCTCCTATTGACTTCTTTAGTCTTTCCTCAAAACAGAACTGAAGAACTTAAGCTCGAAGCCCGCCAATTGATGAACATGGGCAGATATGGTGAAGCTATTGATTTGCTAAATCGTTTCATTGCTGAAAATCCGCAAAACGCTGAAGGTTTTCTATTGCGCGGAACTTGTTATGAAAAAAGAGGAGAGTTTGAGTTTGCAGTTTACGATTACAGAACCGCAAAAAAAATCTTACCAACAAACATTGAGGTTAATAATAAACTGAATTCTGCAATTGAATCTTGGAATGTACTTATTTATAATAAAATTGAAGGACATCAGAGAGAAATTGCTATTTACCCAGATCGTGCAATTAACTATCTGGAAATTGGAATATGTTATAAAAATCTTGGCGAGTGGAAAGAAGCTGAAATTTGGTATGATGAATATCTTAAGAGGGAAGAAGCTTCTGCCGACGTAGTTTTAAGATATGCCGAAATACTAGCGAAGAATAATCAACTAAAAAAGGGCGAGGAAATATTAAAAAAATATTCTGTAAAAAATTCTGATGATCACAGAATTTGGTCGCGCTATGGTTATTTCCTTTACTGGTTGGGCAAACACCGATTAGCTGTAAATGCTTTTGAACAATCGCTGACTATTAGACCGTTCTTTAAAGAAGCTCTTGATGGCTTAGATTTGGCTAAAGGCAGAGGTTATGTTTATTCAATAAACGATACAACCAAGAGATATTCTTATGGCTTACCATCCGGAGCTCCAGAATATATTATCGACAAACTTTACAGAAAAATTAAAAATGATCCCAAAGATGATGATACAAGATTTAAGTTAATTGACGAACTTGTTAAAGTCCAACGATTTGAAGAAGCTTATGAACAACTAAGATTTCTATCAGACAAGTATTCTGATTCAGAAGATTTTAAAAATCTGTATTCCATAGTTTTAGAAAACCGGGATGCTTATTATAAAAATAAGATTGAAGAATATCGCGCTAAGTTTCTTTCTGATCCAAACGATGTTGAAGTTTTGTTACAGTTAGCTAAATATTATTCATATCTGAATGAATACAATTCCTCTAAAGAAATGTATGAACGTTATTTGAAGTTAAAACCTGAAGATCTTGATGTAAGATTTAATTATGCTCAATTGCTATCGTGGAATGATGAACTTTCTCTTGCTAAAGATGAAGCCGATTTGCTTTTGATAAAAAATCCTGAGAAAACTGAATACCAATTATTAAAGGCTAACATCGGATTCTGGATGGAAGAAGATCTCGACCAGTCAAAACTACTATACGAAAAAGTAATTAGAAAACAGCCTGATAATAAAGAAGCATTATTCGGATTGGCATATCTTAGTTTGCGTATTAATAAAATTGAAGAGGCAGAAAAATACTATGCAACATTATTGAAGGATGAAAGTATTTCTGTAAAAGAATTTAAGGAATTATCTTTAAGCATTGAACTTAATAAGCAAAGAATAAAAGAAGAAGAGTTGTATTCTTATTTAGAGAGCGCAAGAAAATATGCATATGATAATATTTGCGATAGTGCGATAAGTGATTTTGAAAAATATTTTGAGCAAGGTGGAACAAATAAAAATATTTATTTCGAATTAGCTAATGGATATCAATGTATTGGGAATTATGATAAAGCGATAAGTATTTATGACGATTTGATTGCCTCGGGCTTTAATGATTACGAAACAAAAAAACAAAGAGCAAAAATAATTTTCTGGAGCGGTGATTCGTTAAATGCTTTACTTGAGTTCAGGAAATTAGTATCTGAAAATCCTGAAGATGCAGAATCGAAATTATATCTGGGCGATAGTTATGTTAAGCTAAAACAATATCAGAGTGCCAGAGAAATTTATCAGGAAATGCTTAAGGAATCACCCGAATCACATATTATAAAAACTCGTATGAAGTGGTTGGGAAGTGAAGGGATTGATACTTTTTCATTCGATACTTTTCCCACTTACATTTTAGTAGTACCTCAGGGAAATTATTTTACTGACAACACAAAGTTTAAGTATAATTTAGTTGGTGTAGGTTTAGAAGCAGGAGCAACAAATTATATATCATTAGGAATTTCAGGTTATCGTGGAACTTTATCATCTGAATTCAGCGAATTAAATTTTAACAACCTAAAAGGTTCATTACATATCAGATTTAATGAATTTACAAAAGCTTACTTTTCGTTTGGACAAACATACTTTTTGAATAATATTAATAAGAATATTATTGAAGCGGCAATGCACTTTCATAAAAAAGATATTTATAACGCATCAATATTTTATAATAATATGGATGCTGCGTTCATTTTATATTCACCGTTTTTAGTTTCAAACAGATTTTCTGCACAGTACGCAGGTTTTAACGGTAATTATAATTTCAGGAGCGGACTAATTATTTCCGGTAAATTTGCTTTTATAAATGTTTCTGACGGCAATAAAGGTAATCAATTTGAATTCAGATTGGGCAAAAAATTTCAAGAAGACATTAAAGCCGGATATGAATATTATTTTTATACATTTTCCGATTCGACTTTTTTATATTGGAGTCCTGAAAATTTTGAGTCGCATTCTATTTGGGCAGATTTCAATTTGATAAATGATGATAAAGCAAACATTAATCTTGGAGGAAAATTAGGATTGATTCCTGAAAGTGATTATTTGCTAAGAGAATTTTATGCTGAATTAATGTATATGATGGCTCCAAATTTTAATTTGCAAGTGAGATTGGTCTCTGGAAGTAGCTCAAGATCTGGTACAGGTTATAACTCAACTTCTTTTCAGTTGAGTGCTTTCTGGACATTATAATTATTTTTGTTTATTGATTTAAATATGAATCTTAATTCCGACATAAAGAAAAGTTTATTTACGGTTGAAAGCAAAGACGAAAACCGTATAACTGAAAATCCTGAACAAAAATATCTTCGAAGGATCTTGATCAGCGGTATATCTTCGTTGATTTTAATTCTGATAATAGTTTATACATTGCCACATACAATTCTATCGGTCAATTCGCTAATTGAATATGCAGTAATAGTCGCATTAGTAATTTTCTTGTTCATTTTATTGGTTCGTTATTTTACGATTTTAATATTTGCTTATTTCTATTTGAACGAATATACATTCAAAAAGAATGGAGATTTTTCGCCTTTCGTTTCAGTGATCATTCCCGTTTTTAACGAAGAAAAAGTAATACGCCAAACAATAAAATCCTTGCGTAAGTTAGATTACTCAGATTATGAGATAATTATTGTCAACGACGGATCAACAGATAAGACAAAGTCAGTTGCAGAGTCTCTTGTTGGAATTCATCAAGGAGTTCATAGTAAAATAAAAATATCACTTATAAATCAGTCCAACAGTGGTAAAGCCAGAGCATTAAATGCAGGTATCCAATATTCTAAAGCTGATTTTGTTCTTTGTATGGATGGTGATTCACAGCTTTCCCCCGATTCTTTAAAGTCGGCTGCCAGACATTTTTCTAATCCTAAAATTGGAGCCGTGGCAGGAAACGTAAAAGTATTGAACAGGCGAAAGTTTTTTACTGATCTTCAAGCGCTTGAATATATCGAAGGTTTGAATATGGCTCGAAGTGCTCAAAGTTTCATAAGATTAGTTAATATTATTCCCGGACCTATTGGCGTATTCAGGAAAAAAGCTATTGAAGATGCAGGGTACTACTCGAGTGATACTTTTGCAGAAGATGCTGACCTTACAGTAAAAATTATTGCCTCAGGTTGGAAAATATATTATGAACCAAATTCAGTTTCTTATACTGAAGCTCCAAGCACATTGCAGCAGCTGTTAAAACAAAGATATCGCTGGACAAGAGGTATTCTGCAATCGCTGAGAAAGCATAAAAGATTATTGATCAATCCAACTATAAATTTTGGTCATACTTTTATTTTATGGTCAATGTTTTATGAAGCTTTAGTTTGGCCTGCTATGAATATAGCGGCAAATGTATTTTTTATTACTGCAGCCATAATATTTGGATTTACACAGTTGATTTTTTTCTGGTGGGCTGGTTTAGCTCTATTAGATTTGATTACTGCTCTTTATTGTGTGGCTGTTGAAAAAGAAGAGTTCAGACTAATTTGGTATGCAATTATTTACAGAATGTTTTTCATTCTTATAATTGATATTTGTAAGGCTATGTCAACCATAGAAGAATTTCTTGGTATAAGAATGACTTGGGGTAAGCTAGAAAGAGTGGGTTCAGTTTAAAATTAAATTAGCTAATATATAAATGGTAATTCATAGAGGTTAAATAATGGAATTAATTCCTATTCTATCAACAATAATTCTTGTTGCAACAATAAGCACTTTTATTCTTTCAATCGGTGCATATATCCTTTATAAAATAAGGGAGAAGCAAACTGTATTAAGCATGAGAACTGCACCACGAACCTTGCAAGCAGAACTCGTGGTTCCTGCAGATGTGATACCTAGTCGTTTAACTGCACAGGAAACTAAGCCATCTCAATATCAAAGTCCTTATACTGTACAGAAACCGGCATCGGCTTTTACTAGTATTAGACAACCAACTATTTTGCAGGAACCCATAAAAATTTCGGTTGAAAAAGATAAAAAAGTTTATGAACCTCGTCAAGCTTATACAAGAAAAACAACTGAAAATAAGTTTTTAAAGTATACTACCGAAGGTTATGTGACAACAGAGGAAGATAAAGCAGCAGGAGTGCTTAAATGGCGTTAATTAACGCTCCTAACAAGGGAAGAGTGAATCAATTTTTGATTTTACTTTCCGGATTTGTTATTGTCATTGCAGCAGTGCTTGTTTATTACTTCGTATTACGTGGTGTCTACGGTCGATTTGATATAACCTCATTATTACCAACAAAAGAAACAGTAAAAAAAACATTAATTGGCGAAACCGATCAGGTAGCAATCTTATATTCAAACTACACTGAAAATATGTTGCCCGAAGGAAGTACATGGTTGGCAGATAACATTTCAACGTGGAAGAAATTCCTTGGCAATATGAAATTTGGTTATGATATTTTATCTGATCAGGACGTAGAGCAGGGGAAACATCTTAGATACAGATTACTTGTTCTTCCAGGTTCAAAATCTTTAAGTGACAATGAAATCTATCAGATAAAAAAATATCTTGAAAACGGTGGAAGCGTTTTTGCAACCAGCGGTATTGCCAGTTATTCCGAAGACGGAAAATGGAGAGGATGGCAATTTTTTAATCAGGTTTTCGGAATGCAATTTACTCACGAAATAAAAAATGACAATTCTTTAAAAATTCATACTCTTAGAGGTGGAATCCCTCTTACAGCTACAATTCCAACCGGCTATCCGTTAAAAGTTGCACCTTGGGATATCCCTATGGCAGCAGAAGTCCTTGAGCCCAGAACAAATCAGGTGAGTTTCTGGTACAATTTTAGGCTTGAAGATGGTTTGGTCAGAGAAGGAGTTAAACGCTCGACAGGAATTGCTAATGGATCTTACGGTGAAGGAAGGTTTGTTTGGATGGGATTTGAAATTAATTCTGTTATTGGCTTGCAAGAAGATTATATCTTGTTCGATAGATTTTTTAACAACTGTGTTCATTGGTTAACATACAGTCCAATTGCTTATGTAAAAGACTGGCCGGAAGGATATGAAGCTGCAGCTGTAATTATGCCGGTTCTATCAAATGATGTAGAGAACATTCAAAATCTGCTTCCAATATTACGGTCTGAAAATATAAAAGCTACATTTTTTGTAGAGTCCGAGACTGCCAGAAAAAGAAGAAGTTTGATAGCTTCGTTGGTTGGTTATGGTGAAATTGCAGCTTTAGTTGATATTGGTTATTTGTCATCGATGAATGATACTATCAACAAACTTAATTCGTTGGATGAACAAATCCGTAAAATGAAATCGGCTAAAATTATACTTGAAGATGTAACCAAATTGCCTGTAAGCGGAGTTTTTCCATATTTTGGATTATTCAATAACAATACTGTTACGGCAACTATAAACGCTGGTTATAAATATCTTCTAACAGATTCTTTAACTGACCGATCTGTTCCTCATAGTTTGATTCGTGGTGATAAAAGAATTTTATCAATGACTAAAACTGCTCGTGATGATTTTGAAGTTATAAGGGATTTGGGACTTACACTCACTGATTTTCAATATTACACTTATCAGGAAGACCTTGACCGAATTCTTTTTGAAGGCGGAATGTATGTCTATAAAATTCATACTGAATTTCAATGCAGGTATGATTATGTGAATGTAATTAAAGATGTGATTAAAGATCTTAAGAAAAAACGATTCTGGATTGCAACAGCCTCAGAAATCCAAAAATGGTATGAGAAACGCGATTACATTGAATTAAGAGCTGAGCGAAGAGGTAGTAACCGCGTTGCAATTAGGATTACTAATCCTGGAAAAGAAATTATTAACGATCTTATGATAGATGTTGACCTGAATGATGATGTTAAAAACATATCACTTGATGCTGAAATAATAGGAACTAAACCTGCTGTTATCAAACATACTCCCGGTTCCAGATTTTTATATTTGTTGATTGATGACTTTAAACCCGGCGAGTCGAGAACTTATTTTATTGATTATGATAGAATAAATGCCTGATGATTTTAATAAAAATGAAAAAGTTTGTTTTATTATTATTTTGGAGATAATGACTGTGATATATGAACTCGAAAAGATTAAATAATTGTTTCATTAGCTTATTTCTTTTTCTACTTTTTTCTCAAATAATAAACTTTTCATTTCTATCCTGCACTTTTTTATTAAACAATCTAACCGATGATTCAGAATAAAGAAAAATTGAGATTTACTGGTCCCAAAGTAATTCAACAATTAGTGAAGGTGAAATAAAAACTACTATCTTGTTTATTACGATATAGACGGTACTTCAATAAAAAGTCAGTATGTTTTTAATGTAAAGATAGTTGAAAAATAAATTTTCCCTTATTCAAATTACGATTTGAGAATAATAAATATTGGTGGAATTGACATTTATATCGATATTTATCAATCAACTAAGCTCAAAGAGATAGCTTTTGGCACTCAAGTTGTCACTTTGAAATGGATTGATAACAGCGAAAATGAAAATTTTTAAGAATAGAAAGAAAATCTGGATTTTCAGAATTCATTGAAATTGGGAATGTAAGTCCAAATGTGACGTTTTTTACCGATATTAGAGGTAATTTATACGCAGGTAGAATATTATTTTACAGATTAATAGTATTTTTAAGAAGGATTTTGCAATAAGTAATATTGCACAAGTAATGACCTTCGATTATAATCTTCTTCCTCCGACGGAACTTACTGCCAAATATCAATCAGCATTACACTTAATTGAGTAATAATGATATTTTGAAATTGAAAGAAAGAAACTAGCAACTATAATTTGATTGGCAGTATAAACGAGGAGAATACAGTTTTTATTGGCTCAACAATTGTAATGAAGAAAAAGTATCACTTTAAAGTTCGTGATTATGATGGAAATTATTATTTAGAGTGCTCAAAAAAAGTCAATGTAATTGTTAATAAAAAATAAATAAACTTTTAGCTGTTGTGGAAGAAACAAGATTAAATATTAAGACGTTACTAAACTCAATTTTCATAAGTTCAGGCAATCCTATCTTTGCACTGGATAGCAGCAGTAATATTTTTGAGTACAATGATTCGGCAGCATCAATTTTAAAAATTGAAAAAGATGAAAAGAATTTATCCAATATTTTAAGCGAAAATACTCTCAACAAAATTAACGAACTAATAAAAATTGTCGTCAACAATAAAAGCTTCATTACTTCGGAAGATTTCATCTTCAAATTAAAAGATGACTCAGAAACATGTTCAAATATAACGGTCAATTTTATAGGTGTTGAAGAAGATTACTTCATATTAATTTCACTTGTAGCTGGACAATTTGAAGAAGCATTATTAAGCTTTACAAAAATTGACATCAGAAGCGGCAATCCGATCGAATCAATTCTCAATTCACGATTAAAACAAGTTTTAAGAGAAATTAAAAATCTGTATCCTTTTACAGTAACTGGCAAAGATAGATTAAGAAAAATGATTGATGAATTCAGTGAATTCATCAGAATAAAAAACGATCAGGGCAAATTTGTCCTCGTCAATTCTGCTTATGCCCAAAGCTTTGGAATCTCTGTTGCTCAGCTTGAGGGGAAAAATGAATCAGATTTTATTCCGCAGTTTGTTATAGATTTTCTTTCATCGATAGATAGATATTTATTCAAAACTCATAATTATATTATTATTGAAGGTATGCCTCTCAAGGGAATTTCGAATTCTGCTTTAGAACAGGTAATTGAAATTCCGATAACAGACAATCAAAATAATGTTATTGCAGTTGTAGGTATTACACAGAATAAATTAAGTTATCCTGCCAACGAAGTTTCTGCTTCGTTACAGTTATCGACTGAGTTAATAGAAGTATTTCCCAAACCTCTGGCATTAATAGATCAATACGGTCAGTTTAAGCATGCAAGTAAAGATTTTTGTAATTTTGTTGGTCAGGAATTGGAATTACTTAATGGAGTTCATGTAACTGAAGCTTTACCGTCAGAATTTGCCGAAGAAATAAAAAGTTTTCAAAATAGTAATTCTTCGATCAAAGAATTCTTCATAAATGAAAATCTGATACTTTGTGGTGAAGAGGAATCAAAGTATAAAGTTTTTCTAAATAAAATATCCATTCCAGGCGTTAGCTCTGACGGTGTCTTCATTTATATTGATGAAGGGAAAAAAGAAGTTGATTTAAATCAACTGATTAAACAGCGAGGAAGAATGTTTGATATATTAATTCAAAATAATCCTGAGTCAATATTTATATATGATATTGATACTCTCAGGTTCCTTGAAGCAAATGAAGCTGCACTAAATCTTTATGGCTATTCGCGTGAAGAATTCCTTCAAATGGATCTTACTGATTTATACACTTCTGAAGATATTCAAACCTTGCTCGGCTCATCCTCTGATGATTCATCCATAAGTATATTTTCTGGACCTTACCGTCATAAAAAGAAAAACGGCGAATCTCTTTTTGTTGAAATAAGTAAAACAAAATTCCAGTTTAATGGAAAAGATAGTTTCTTCAATATCGTAAAAAATGTTACATCACAACTTGAGCTTGAAAAGAAAAATCAATTATTTAAAGCTGCATTCGAAAATACTAATGACACCATATTCATAACAGATGCAAACGGATATATCAGTTTTATAAATAAATCAGGTATTAGTCTGTTGGGATACACTCAAAATGAAATTGAAAATACTTCATTCGCGGCATTATTAAAAGATGATCATCGTGCGATGATAAATACTTCAGTTTTCATTCCTGATATAAAAGAACCAGTAACGCTTCAATTGGATATTAAGAAATATGATGGTCCATTTATTAATTGTGAAGTAATTTTCACTCCGATTTTAGATTTTACAAATCAGGTAGAGTCGTTTACCGTATTACTTAAAGTGCTTAAAGATGAAACGCTTCAACCGCAAGAAATTATAAAAGAAGTAATCAAAGAAGTTATAGTTGAAAAAGCTGCAACCGGAGATTCTAATTCACCGGATCCTAATTTTCTTTCGGGAGTTTTTCATGAAATTCTTACACCGATGAATGTGATATTAGGATTTGCTCAAGAACTGACTGATAGTATTACAAATCCAACTTCAGAACAAAAAGAAGCATCCGATTTTATAAATCAAAATAAAACAAAGCTCATGAGCACTATGAACTCGGTTGTAGAATATTCAGAGCTTATTCTACAAAAAACAGAATTAATATATTCTGAATTTCCAATAACTGAGTTAATAGAAAAAATTGATAAAAAAATAAATGAATTGCTCAATTCACCTGATACGCAGTTCTCTTATGGAAAAATTTCATCATCATTAACATTTAATACAGATGCTCACAAATTTGAAACATTTGTTTCAAGTTTAATAAAAGTTGTCGGAAGAATGATTAAGGACAAGAAATTATACTTTTCAGCATTTCCTTATGATGACGAAAAATTTATAATTCTAATTAGCGATAACTACAGCAATTGCTCTGAATATCTTACAGCAAGACTAAAACTTATCTATACAGGTAATAACAATATTAAAGATATTGGAACGCCAAAGCTTTCAACTTATCTTTCACGAATTTTACTTCCGATACTTGGTGGATATTTTATAGAAGATGAAAGATTTGGTGGTGGATTTATTTTTCCGCTTAATGTGTCTCAACAATCCGGTTTTCAAAAAGTTGAATCCGCTGATCTTTCTATGGATGAACTTTTTGAGCAAGAAGAAACAAAATCTATAGATGTTTTTGATAAAAGCGAATCTGTGCCAATAACTGAAGAACAGGAAGAGGTTGTAGAAACTCCTGCTCCTGAAATTACTGAAGAAGTTAAACAGGAAGAAAGTCAACCGGATGTTGAAGATTTATCATTTGCTGATCTTGAGGAAGAAACAGGGAAGTCTTTAATGTCTGAACTCGAAATTGAAACTGAAGAACCCGTAACTCCGGAAACCGAAACAGCAGATGCGGTTGAAGAGCCAGTTGAGGAAATTAGTACTCCTGAGAAAAAAGTCAAATCAAAAATCGACACAAAGTTAGATTTATCTAAACTTTCTAGTTTGTACATTGAAGATCAGGTTGATTCACAGATTCTTTTCAAAGTTCAAATGAAAGATTTAAAGGAAGTTAAATTTGCCGTAAGCTTTGAGGAAGCATTACCACTTCTGGAAAGCCGCACATTCGATTTTATTGTAATGGATATAAATCTTCAGGGCGAATATAATGGCCTGGATGCCCTGAAAATGATCAATAAAATGCCTGCTCATGAAAAGACTCCAATAATTGCTGTTACAGCTTATGTTTTGCCCGGCGATAAAGAAAAGTTTATTGCAACAGGATTTAATGACTTTGTTTCAAAGCCAATTTTCCGTGAAAAAATGTTAGAATCTTTAGAAAAAGTTTTTTCCCAATAATCATATATTCCCATCCTCGAAAGAAAAATCCTCTTCTCGAATTAAAAAAGAGAAGGGGATTTTTTCGTTTAAATATCCCCGTCTTGACAATTTGATTTCCATTGTTTAGATTTAACCATACAAATGTATGGTATTTGAAATGAGAGTAAGATTAGGAGTATGAGTTTAAATTTCACTCTCACTCGTAATCTTACTCTTAATCTGTGATACACAAACTGAAGGTGTGCCTATGAAAACCAAATTAACTGAAATCCAGAAAAACATTTTGGATTTTCTTATAGATCAGATAAAAGGAAAAGGAATTCCTCCAACTTTGGCTGATATTGCAAAACGGTTCGGGTATAAAAACCGTGCGACTGTTCAACAACATCTTCAGGCGATTGAAAAAAAAGGATATATCAGAAAAAATCCAAAAATTTCACGTGGCATTGAACTGACTCTTGAAGATAAATTCTTTGTTCCAAAACCTGTTCTTGGTGAAGTTGCAGCAGGAAATCCGTTGACAATTTATCCCGATGCAATTGATACAATCGAACTCCCGACAATTGCAAGAATGCCGAAAGATTCGTTTCTTCTTAGGGTAAAAGGTGACAGTTTGAAAGATGCTTACATTTTTAGCGGTGATATTGTAATTGTAAACCCAAACCTTGAACCAAAGAACGGACAAATTGTAGTTTCTATTCTTGATGACGCCGCAGTTGTAAAAAGATTTTATAAAAGAAGGAGTGAGATTGAACTTGTTTCAGAAAATCCTGACTACAAACCAATCATCATAGATAAAAAATATCCTTCATTTAAAATTGTTGGAATTGTTGTTGGAATCTATCGCAGTATGGAAAAGAGAGCTGTATAACAATGACAAAATATTTTATTGGAACTGCCGGTTGGTCTTATAAAGATTGGGTACCAAACTTTTATCCTAAAAATCAATCCGGTGGGTTTGACTGGCTGCAGTTTTATTCTCACTACTTTAATTGCGTTGAAGTAAATGCCACTTATTATACTTATCTAAGTCCACGAATAGTTGAAGGTTGGATAAAGAAAGTTTCAGATGTAAATGATTTTATTTTTCATATAAAACTTCATCAGGATTTTACTCATAAAAGGAAATTTAATGAACAGAATATTAAAGCTGTCCGGTACAATCTTGATTTACTAAAAAAATCGGAAAGGCTTGGAGGAATACTCATTCAGTTTCCGTATTCATATTCGTTTGATGGAACTTCTGTCTCATATATTCAAAAGCTGAGAGATATTTTTCCTGATATAAGCTGTTTCATTGAAGTTCGTCATTCAAGTTGGAAGAATAATCGGGCATATGAATTTTTTAAAGAAAATGATTTAACATTTTGCACTATTGATCAGCCCCAAATTGGGCAGGCAATTGAGTTTGATCCTATAATTACAAACGATAAAGCATATATCCGTTTTCACGGAAGAAATGTTGAAGCGTGGAAAAAATCACTTTCTAACTTTGGCAAGCCACAGACTTATGAAGAGCAAAGTTCACGTTACTGTTATTTGTATTCTCCGGGTGAGTTGATAGAGATTGTACAGAAAATAAAATCTATACAACAAAAAGTTAAAGAAGTGAATGTTATAATGAACAATCATCCACAAGGTGATGCAGTGGCAAATGCTTTTGAGTTGATTCATTTGCTGGAAGAAAAGACAAAAGTTGAAATGCCGGCTACAATAGTCAAAGCTTATCCAAGATTGGAAGAGATAATTGCTAATTAAAATATTTCTTAAAAGTTAAATCATAATTATGCGTACAATATTTCATCTTGATCTTGATGCATTTTTCGTTTCTGTAGAGAGAATTCTCGATCCTAAACTTAACGGTAAACCGGTTATAGTTGGCGGTGATCCAAAATACGGAAGGGGAGTAGTGGCTGCCTGTTCTTATGAAGCTCGTAAATATGGATTACATTCTGCTATGCCGATAAGGATAGCTTATAAACTTTGTCCACATGGAATTTATATGCACGGGCATGGCAATGAATACACTCGTTATTCCAAAGCTGTAAAAAGTATTTTAGAACAATATGTTCCTCTCATCGAACAAGCATCCATTGATGAATTTTATCTTGATATGACCGGAACTCAACGAATGTACGGTTCAATGTTTGCTTTTGCTTCACATATTCAAAAAAAAATTTGGGATAAACTTGGATTGCCTTGTTCAATCGGAATTGGTAGTAATAAAACCATTGCAAAGATTGGCTCTGATTGTATGAAGCCAACCGGTATAACTTACATTCTTCCAGGAATGGAAAAAGAATTTCTTGCACCAATGCCTGTTGAAACGATTCCCGGTGTTGGAAAAGTTATGAAACAAAGTTTGAACGCAAGAGGAATTTATCGAATTGGTGACATAACAAAGCTTCCATCTGATTATTTCTCTGTTGCATTTGGTAAATATGGCGTTGATCTGTGGCGCAAAGCTTACGGTGGAGGGACTGAATATCTTTCTATTCAACGAACACGAAAAAGTATTTCACGAGAAAATACTTTTGGGAATGATGTAACAAGTGAAGAAGAACTTAAAAATAATTTGTTTTATCTGACCGGAAAAGTTTGCCAGAGTTTAAGAAATAAAGGATGGGAAGCAGCTACAGTTGATATAAAATTACGTTACACTGATTTCCAAACATTAACCCGTGCTAAAACAATAAAACCAAGCGATGATGATAAAATTATTTTTGAAACTGCCTGGAACTTAATGAAAAAAGCACGCACACGAAGAGTTAGTATTAGATTAATTGGTGTTGGCGTCACAAACTTTTCTCCTCTTAATGAACAGGAATATTTATTTGAAGACTACGAAGTAAAGAGGAAAAAAATGCTAAGAGCAGTTACACGTGTCCGTGATAAGTTTGGATATGATTCATTACTGATTGGTAGCGCAAAGTTAGAAAAGGAGATCGGCAAACAAGAAAATTATTTTCAACCAGCCTCTTAAGAATGGAGCTTTTTAACCCGGTGGCCAATTCATTTTCCTACCGCCAAGAAGATGCAAATGTAAATGATAAACTTCCTGTCCGCCGTTATCACCGCAATTAAAAACTAATCTGAATCCATCATCCGCAATGGATAAATCCCTTGCAATTTTATTGGCTGCATCCATCATTTCACCAAGCAAAGCAGCATGTTCACTTCCTTTGACATCAGTTACTTTTGGTATTTCAATTTTAGGAATGATAAGAACGTGAACTGGTGCCTGAGGTTTGATATCATTAAATGCAAGCACTGTCTCAGATTCATAAACAATATCGGCAGGAATTTCTTTATTAATTATTTTAGAAAAGATAGTGTACATTAATCCTCCTTTTCTATTTCATACTTTTTCATTTTGTTATAAAGATGACTACGTTGAATATCAAGCATTTCAGCAGTCTTACTGATATTCCAATCATTTTCACGAAGTTGTTTTAAGATAAAAGCCTTCTCAGCTTTCTCTTTAAATTCCTGGAATGAATTACTCGTATCAATGAGGTCATCAATTGAAGCTTGTCCGATTGAATAAAGAAACTCAATATCCTTTTTAGAGATTTCTCTTTTATCAACCAGAATTATAATTCGTTCAATAGCATTTCTAAGTTCCCGAACATTACCGCTCCATTGCAAAGTTTGTAAAAATTTCATTGCATCTTCGGTGAACTTAATTTGTGGTTTTTTGTGCTTACTTGTAATGTCAATTGCAAAATGTTCAACAAGGATGGGAATATCTTCTATTTTTTCACGCAATGGTGGAAGTTGAAGGGGAATGACATTTAACCTATGGTATAAATCTTCTCTGAATGCTCCTTTTTCAATTTCCTCTTTGAGATTCTTGTTCGTTGCTGAGACTATTCTGACATCTACGTCAATCTTCTTGCCGCTACCGACTCTTTCAATTTTTCCATCTTCAATCGCTCGTAATACTTTTGCTTGTGCCTGGGGGCTCATATCACCAACTTCATCCAAAAATATTGTTCCCTTATCTGCAAGTTCAAATCTCCCAATACGTTGAGAGACTGCGCCTGTAAATGATCCTTTCTCGTGTCCGAATAATTCAGATTCAATTAGTTCATTGGGAATTGCAGCACAATTTACTTCTACAAAAGGTTTGTCTTTTCTTAAACTCTTATTGTGAATAGCTCGAGCTACCAGTTCCTTTCCGGTTCCGTTTTCTCCGGTTATCAATACTCTTGTATCAAGCGGAGCAACACGTTCAATTATTTCATGAACCTGAAGCATTGCTTTGCTTCTACCAAGAATTTCTCCGGTGCCTAGTAATGATTTTTTTATTTCTTTGTTTTCAAGTAGAAGGTTTGCCTGTTCAACAGCGTTTCTTACACTGATTACAAGCTTCTCACGGTCAATTGGTTTTTCAATAAAGTCGAAAGCGCCTAGTTTCGTTGCTTTAATTGCATTTTCTAAACTGCCATGTGCTGAAATTATTATAACGGAAATTTCTGGTTTAACATCTTTTACTTTTTTAAGAACTTCAAAACCATTCATTTCTGGCATTTGAATATCAAGAAGTAAAGCAGAATATTCTCCGACACTGATTTTTTCGAGTCCCTCTAATGCACTTGTAGTGTATTGCGGTTGATACCCTTCATAATCGAGTATCATTTTAATGCTTTCGCAGATTTCCTTTTCGTCGTCTAGGATTAATATTGATTTCATAAAATGATTCTGATATATCTAAGTGATCTAAATAAAAATATTTGTGATGGTAAAATGCTTTTATCTTTTTTCAAAAGTGTACCAAATAATCTTCCATAATCATTTACATCAAGATCCCGAAGATTGACAGAAGACTGAACTTTAAAACTTTCTTCAAAAGCTTCTACAAAATAACCAATTAGCTTTCCTAAATCAAAAAACCTGGATTCGTATGAAAGGAAGGCGCTGCCGAAAAAATGAGCAAGTTTATCCTTATCACCATATTCATTTTGTGGAGTATCAAGAAAAAGATAACGCGGAAGATTTTCGTTTTTCTTTAAGAAAATTTCTTCATCTGCAGAGATCATAGGATAGTAGACAAGCAACCTAATTATAGGCAGTTGAATAGGTACTTTACGATACGGGACTGTTGCAAACATTAATGCTAGTAATGCTTCTGAGTAATTAAATTCTGTGCATTGGAGAGCCTGAATATAGATAGAATCTGTTGCAGCTAGATCACCAATTTCATTAATAAGATCTATGAAATGTTCTGAAGCAATATATTCCGAAATATGATTTATAGCTTTTGATAGTTTGCTTTGTTGAGGGAAAGTACTGTTAGCTATAACTATTAAGATTACAAGGATGAAAGATTTCATTTAAAGAAAGTTTATGTCTGTATCACGCCTGGATTAAACTTTGGTATCTCCGGATTATTATTCACAACTTCCAGGCACATCGAAATCCATTCTCGAGTTTGTGATGGATCTATTATTTCATCAATCCATAATCTGGCTGCAGCGTAAAGAGGTGTACTTTTTTCATTGTAAGATTTTAAGATATCATCAAGCAACTTCTTTCTTTCTTCATCACTAAATTTGTGTCCGCTTTTTTCTTCCTGTTTAAGTTTTATATCAAGTAAAACACTGCCTGCCTGGTTTCCTCCCATCACAGAAATTTTTGCATTTGGATATGCAAAGATAAATCTTGGATCATAAGCTTTGCCGCACATAGCATAATTTCCGGCACCAAAACTATTCCCAACAATAATTGTAATCTTCGGAACGACAGAGTTTGCAACAGCATTTACCATCTTTGCACCATCTTTAATAATTCCGCCATGTTCAGCTTTACTGCCAACCATAAATCCGGTTACATCTTGTAAAAAGAACAGCGGAATTTTTTTCTGGTTGCAGTTCATTATAAATCTTGTTGCTTTATCCGAAGAATCGGAATAGATAACTCCACCCACCTGCATTTCACCTTGTTCAGTTTTTACAACACTTCTTTGATTGGCAACAATACCAACAGCCCAGCCGTCAATGCGCGCATAAGCAGTTATTAAAGTCTTTCCATAACCAGCTTTGTATTCATCAATCTCCGAATCATCAACTATTCTTGAAAGAACATCATAAGTGTCATAAGGTTTGATAGTGTCTTCAGGAAGTAAGCCAAAAATTTCTTTTGGTGAAAACTTTGGCGGCTTGCTTTCAATTCTGTCAAATCCAGCAGTTTCATTTCTTCCGAACTTTGAAACCAAACTTCTAATCTGTTCAATGCACTCTTCATCGTTTTTCATAATATAATCAGTTACACCGGAAATATTAGATTGAACTTTTGCACCGCCGAGTTCTTCATTATCTATTACTTCACCGATAGCGGCACGAACTAAATGAGCTCCGGCAAGAAAAACCGATCCTTCACCTTCAACGATTAAAGCTTCATCAGACATAATTGGAAGATAAGCGCCACCAGCTACACAAGGGCCCATTATTGCAGCAATTTGTGGAATACCCATTGAAGACATTTTCGCATTATTTCGAAAAATTCTTCCAAAATGTTCTTTATCGGGAAAAATATCATCTTGTAAAGGAAGAAAAACTCCGGCACTATCAACCAGATAAATAATAGGAAGTTTGTTTTCCATTGAAATTTCTTGAGCGCGCAAATTCTTTTTTGCAGTTATAGGAAACCACGCACCGGCTTTTACCGTTGCATCATTAGCAACAATAACACAATCTCTTCCATGAATTTTTCCTATTCCATAAATTGTTCCCGATGAAGGAGCACCGCCATATTCTTCGTACATCCCATAGGCTGCAAATGTACTTAGTTCAAAAAACTTTTTTGAATCATCCACAAGAAGATTTATTCTATCACGGGCAGTAAGTTTTCCTTTAGCTTTGTGCTTTTCAATGGATTTCTTTCCTCCGCCTTCTTTAACTTTTTCTTTAACAGCCTCAAGTTTGCGGAAAAGTTCTTTTTGGTAATCTTCTCTTTTAAGAAAAGATTCATTCTCTATTTTTTGTGATCCGATATTTTTCATATAAATAATTTTCAAATTGTCATTCCAGCTAACCGGCAGGCACGTTCGTTGGAATAACGATTAATAAATTTCTTTTTAATCCTTTAACAAATCTCTTGCAATAACTAATCTCTGAATTTCAGATGTTCCTTCACCAATTGTAAGAAGTTTGGCATCTCGATAGAATTTTTCTACAGGATATTCTTTTATAAATCCATATCCACCAAAGATCTGAATGGCTTCATTAGCCGCTTTTTCAGCAATTTCACTTGCAAATAGTTTTGCTGCCGCAGCTTCTTTTGTATTGGGAATTCCGTTGTCCTTCATCCACGCAGCACGATAAGTAAGCAGCCTGGCCGCATCAATGTTTGTTTGCATTTCTGCCATTTTAAATTGAATTGCCTGAAACTCTGAAAGATGTTTACCAAACTGTTTTCGTTCCTGAGAATATTTTAGTGCAGCTTCCAATGCTCCTTGTGCTAAACCGACACTGTTCGCAGCAATTGAAATTCTTCCGCCTTCAAGGACAGTCATTGAATTTATAAATCCCATTCCTTCTTTACCCAAAAGATTTTCTGCCGGGACTTTACAATTTTCAAAAGTTAATTGTGTAGTATCACTAGCACGCATTCCAAGTTTATTCTCTTTCTTGCCGACTATAAATCCGTCCATCCCTTTTTCAAGAATAAATGCAGAAATGCCTTTCTTTTTAGCTTCTTTGTTGGTTATAGCCATTACAACTATTGTTTCACCGACAGAACCGTGGGTAGTAAATTGTTTACTGCCATTTAATATCCAATAATTTCCATCTTTAACTGCAAAGCTTATTAAACCAGCAGCATCACTACCGGATACAGCTTCAGTTAAGCCCCAGGCACCGATTTTTTTCCCACTTGCAAGATCAGGAAGATATTTTTTCTTTTGTTCTTCATTTCCGAAAAGATTTATGTGATTTTCACAAAGTCCGTTGTGTGCTGCAACTGATAAACCTATTGAAGGATCAACGCGTGAAAGTTCTTCAACTATAATTGCATATTCAACATAACCCAATTCTGCGCCACCGTATTTTTCGCTGACAAGAATTCCAAGGAAGCCAAGCTCACCAAGCTGCTGCATTATTTCCATTGGAAATTTTTGTGATTCATCGTATTCCATAACAACAGGACGAATATTTTTTTCAGAAAAATTTCGAACAGTATCGCGAATGATAATCTGGTTTTCAGTCAGTTCAGCGATGAAAGGTGATTGATTCATACGAACTCCTTTTGAAAATGTCATTCCCGAGAATCGGAAACCAATTAAAAAATGGATTCCCCATCAAGTGCGAAATGACAAATGAAAATTAAATTCTATTCTTAAAATCTTCAATAATTTCTTCAGCAATATGATAAGGCGAAAAATTTCCAAGAATTACTTTTTCTAAAGTTAAATTTAAAGAATTTTCTCCTGTTTCGCTCCAGAGTTCATCTTTTAATTTATGCTCAACTATTTCTTTTATTCTTACTTTTGCCTGTTTTTCTCTTTTGGAAAGGAAAAAATTTTGTTCTTTCATAAAATTATTATGACGTTCAATCTCCTCAACCATTTCATCAATACCTTTATTCTCAGAAGCGATGGTTTTTATTATTGTTGGCATCCAGGTACTTTCATCATGATCTTTAATCATAAGAATTGTTTGAATAGCTGTATATGCATGCTGTGAACCGGGGCGATCACTTTTATTAAGCACAAAAATATCTGCAATTTCCATCAATCCCGCTTTCATTGCCTGCACCGAATCACCACTCTCAGGTACAAGAACTACAATCGTTGTATCGGCAGCCTGAGCAATATCAAGTTCAGATTGTCCGACTCCAACTGTTTCAAGTATTATAACTTCAAATCCGGCAGCATCAAGTACATCAGCCGCATCAATAGCTTTTTTGGATAAGCCGCCAAGACTTCCGCGAGTTGCCATACTGCGAATAAAAACGCCTTCATCCATTCCGATGTCTGTCATTCGAACACGATCACCGAGAAGAGCACCACCTGTAAACGGGGAAGTGGGATCAACAGCAATTATTCCAACTTTTTTATTTTCTTTGCGGTAATGTTTAGTAAGCTGATTTGTTATTGTACTTTTACCTGCACCGGGAGGACCTGTTATTCCAATTCGATAAGCTTTGCCAACTTTAGAATGTATTTCATTCAAATATTCTGATGTAAGAGAATTATCGGATTCAATCAGAGATATTATTCTGGCAATTGCTCTCCTATCTTTTGAGAAAAGTTTTTCAATCAGAATTTTATCAATCATATCAAGCTAAATTTTTTCTGAAGAACTCAATTGTTTGAACTAATCCGTCTGCAAATTTAGTGGAAGGTTTCCAATCAAATTTTTTATAAAGTTTATCACTTGTAATAACACTTCTCATTTGTTCACCCGCAGCAGCAGGACCATGTTTTTCTTCTTTACCGGAAGAAGTAATTTTATTTAGTGTATGGAACAACTCATTAACATCGGTTTCAATTCCTGTCCCAACGTTATAGATATCACTTGTCTGATCATTAAGGCTAAGTAGATTTGCTTTTACAACATCACCAACAAAAACATAATCACGTGTTTGTTTTCCATGACCGTTAATAATTGGCGGCTCGCCTTTGAGAAGTTTTGTTGAAAATATTGCAACAACTCCTGCTTCGCCGAAAGGATTTTGTCTGGGACCATAAATATTAGCATAACGAAGTATAGTATAGTTTAATCCATACTCTGAATTATAGAAATAAAGATATTTTTCAACAGCAAGTTTAGATATTCCGTAAGGTGACTTTGGTTGTGTGTTGTGTTTTTCATCAGCAGGGAAGTAATCCTGTTCACCATAAATTGCTCCGCCTGTAGAGGCAAACATAAATTTCTTTACTCCATATTTAATAGAATTCTGAAGAAGATTTATAGTTCCTATAATATTTGTAGAAGCATCAAATGCTGGATCTGCAACAGATTTTCTTACATCCATCTGTGCGGCATGATGATTTACAAAATCAAACTTTTCTGCTTCAAATAATTTTGATAGATTTTTATCACAAATATTTGCTTTAACAAACTTCGCTTTTGGATTTACATTTTTTTCAAAACCGGATGAAAGATCATCAACTACGACCACAGAATGACCTTCATTTATGAATGCATCAACAATGTGGGAAGCAATGAATCCTGCTCCGCCAGTTACAAGAATTTTCAATAATTATTCCTTATATAAATTATGTTTAAAAATATAGTCCTTAACTTTTTTAGTGACTAAGTAATTTATTGGCAAACCTCGTTTTACTCTTTCACGAATATCTGTAGCACTTATTTCAATACCTCTTGTTTGAATAAATATTGCTTGATTGTAATATTTATCTTCATAAGGTGGCGGATAAGATGATTTTCTTGTAAGGACAATCAACTTTGTTAATTTTAAAATTTCATCAGGATCTTTCCACGTATTAAATTTAAATATGTTATCATATCCGATTATCAATTCAAGTTCATCGTAATGCTTTTTAAGTTCTTTCAAAGTAGCAATCGTGTAAGAAATATTTTTCTTTTTAATTTCAAAGTCAGATATATCAAAAAAAACGATATCTTCAATTGCAAGTTTAAGCATCTTAATTCTATGCTCGGGTGAAGAAGCTATAACATCCATCTTATGAGGAGATAAAAATGCAGGAACAAAAATTATTTTGTCAAGGTTTCGAATTTCTTTCACAGATTGTGCAGTGATCAAGTGACCAAGATGAATCGGATCAAATGTTCCGCCGTAAATGCCAACTTTGCTCATTGCAGTAATTCCTTATGTTCGATGAACAAGTGAGTAAATCGTTCGTGCAATTCTTGTGAACAATAATTTAAACTTTCTTTTTTTGATAGTTCAATGTACAACTTTTTGAAATCATCGGCAGATAGAATTCGTTGAAATTTTTCCATAACATTTATAAAAGCCGAACAAGTATCCTGGTGAGCAAGAAAGCTCATATAATCAAATTCAGATTGAAATAAATCATCTATAGTCTTACTTTCAATGTTGTTAAAAGCAAGAAATGAAATAAATCCGGAAAAAGATTTACCAATA
Organism: uncultured Ignavibacteriaceae bacterium; assembly: GCA_963804005.1. Lineage (GTDB taxonomy): Bacteria > Bacteroidota > Ignavibacteria > Ignavibacteriales > Ignavibacteriaceae > JAGXRK01. The sequence continues at coordinate 66,047 of CAWDOP010000017.1, forward strand.
ACAAAAGAATCATCTTCAATGCTCAGAAGATTAAAACAATGAGAAATGCTCTCTGATGAAATACCAATCGAGTCGGATAAGATTAATAAATTATTTTGATAGTTCTGAGATTTGCCGGTTAAAAAACTCTTCAATTCATTCTTATAATTTTCAGAAAGAAATTTAAGCTTTAATAAGTCAGAATCGGTGAGTTTGAATAAGTTTTCATCTTCATTACTTAGCAATAAAAACTTATCGCATTTTATTGTTATTGAAGCGACAGCTTCTAACAAATTTTCAAGAAGCGCGGAGTATAGAATAACCGAATCGGCTTGATCAAATGATTCAAAGCTTTTAACAGTAACCGGATTAAAAACCGGATGCGGAGCATAAATATAAATTGCAGAGTCGGTTTTCATTTTTAAGCTGCTTCTTGTTTTAATAAGTCGCGTATAAAATTTCTATAATTCGTCACATCATTTTCATAATATAATTTACTTACACCGTGCGAATTTCTTGATTGCAATTTCCTGAAAGCTAAAGTTGTTGCTGCCTTAATATAAATTTTTCTTATTCGTTCATCAATCCAACCCTGCTTATCGCGAGAAGAAGACGCTAAAATATTAAGATGAGTTAAAGGTATTATTCCTGACGAAGCTTCATCCAATAACTCTTTTAGAATTGTTTTCTTTTCATTCTGAATTAATAGAGCAAATACCAGGATAAAAATTAGTATTGTTATGAACAAGAAAAGAAATCCCAATGGTGCCGTTGACTGAAAACTAACACTGAAATTCCAGGCAGAGTGAATAATCATTGCAAGCAAAAGTCCGATAACAGGAAAAGTAACTTTAAAGAATTTACTTTTGAACTTCGCATATCCAAGAAAAGCCCCAAAAGTTGCCGTGGATACACAATGCATTACTGCTGAGAATAAAGTCCGAACAATAACTATAGCAATCCAATCTTGAATAGTAGTTCCGTATAAAATGAAGTAAAGAAAATTTTCTGTCATACCAAAACCTAATCCGATTGCACCACCATAGACTATACCATCAGTTATATTATCAAATTTTCTGCTTGCTACAGTTATTAAGAGGAAAAATCCTTTTGTAATTTCTTCAACTACGGGAGCTATAACAATTGCGCCAAATTGTCCGGGATTAATTCCATCTTTTAAGAAAAGAGATGCAAAAGAAGAGAGTAGAAAGCCACCTATGATTGCAAAAATAATTGCTCCAAGTGCTCCCCAAAGATAGTTAGCAAGAACAAGTTTGAAAGGTTCTCGGTCGTATTTGTCAAATCTCCAAATAAGGAAGAGATAAAAACTCATCGGTAAAATTGCGGCTAATGCCGAAGCTATAATCAGCATTTAATATTAGACATTCCGATTTTATATAAGATGTAATAAAGCTACATTAAATTAGTTATTACTTGATGTAAAAATCAAAAATAAAATCCACATTAAGAAAATTATTTTTCCCGGAGCCAGGATTTCAATTCTTTGAAGTTTGGCATTTTACCATAAGCAAGTATTCCGATTCGAAAAACCTTTGCTGAAAATTTTATTGTAACATAAGTTGAAACAATCAGCAGCGCTATAGTGGCAGCAATTTCCCATACCGGAATTGGTGCGATATTTAATCTTAGCAGCATTACAGATGGTGTTGTGAGCGGAATATAAGATAAAACTTTTATTAACATTGAATCAGGATTTTGCATTGCCGGAAAAACGATTACAATAGGAATAACCAGAATTATGCTCAAGTAACTGGTTATCTGCTGCGCTTCTTGTTCTGTGGAAACTATAGAACCAATTCCTACAAATAAAGTTGTGAAGAAAATAAATCCGAGAACAAAGTAAACAAGCATAGGTAAAATATTTTTGAATGCATCTAATGGAATAACAGCAGAACCGGCTAATGCAAATACCAATCAGCATCCATATTAAAATTTGTGTAAGACCTAATGCACTTAATCCTATAACTTTTCCTGCAAGCAGTTGATTTGAATTACAACTTGAAACAAGTATTTCAATTATTCTGTTTGATTTTTCCTCAAGCAGGCTTCTTACAAGCATTTGTCCCGAATATATCACCATCATCATCAAAAGAAGGATGAAAATAAAAGATGAAAAAAATACTGTTTCAAAATTTGATGTACCTTCTTTTCCGCCCTCTTCAATTTTAATCTGATCTATTCTAATGCTGCTTTTTAAAGAATGCTACCAGGTCAGGATCAATATCTTCTTTCTCAATTTTATGACTAATCCTTACATTATCAAAAACTTCCGAAAATCTTGCAATATCTCTAAAATTAGCAATTGCTTTACTTCGCAATTCAACAACCATCGAGTCAGTGCCGCCATTTTTAACATAAAGAAAAGCATCATACAATCCTTCAAAAACATCATCATCAGCTTTCTGTTTTTAACTGTTCTTCTGATTTATCATCTTTGTTAAGATTAACTAAAATATAGTTAGGTTGTTCGTTTTCAAGTTTATAATTTTCAATCTCGACTCTGAAAGTCATGAAAATATATCTCTGATTTATCAAGAAATCCTATCAACTTTGAGGAATCATCTTCTTTTGAAGCTAGTAACGAAGGGATAATTGAAAACAATATTATTATTGCAGGAGTAACGATAAGCGAAATAATAAAAGCTTTTGTTTTTACTTTTTCTAGATATTCCCATTTAGCAATGGCTAATGTTTTTTTCATAACTATTATTTGGAACTTTCGTTAATTACATCAATAAAAATTTTATTTAATGTTGGTTCTACAATAGAGAAATGAGTTATAGATAATCTGTCCACTATTGATTTTAGAAACTCGGATGGATTTACTTCATCACTTAATTGTATTTCGGCGTAGTTGTTATAAAAATCAAAATGAGTAACTCTTCTGTCACTGCTCAGGAATTTCGCATCACCTTCAAAACCGAGTTTTATATTATTTCCCCCGAATCTTTTTTTAACTTCTGAAAGTTCACCGCTGCAAACTTCTTTTCCTTTGTTGATAAGAAAAATTTCTGTGCACATTTTTTCTGCTGTTTCCATCTGATGAGTTGAAAGAATAATGTATTTACCTGAATCTACAAATGATGAAATCAATTCTCTGATTTGCTGTTGATTTATCGGATCAAATCCGCTGAATGGTTCATCAAAAATTAAAATTTCAGGATCGTGAAGAACAGCAGAAATGAATTGTATTTTTTGCTGATTGCCTTTTGAGAGCTCCTCAATCTTCTTGTTCCGATATTCACTTATACCAAGTTTCTTCAACCACTCATCAATTTTAGCAAGTGCATTCTGTTTATCGACATTCTTTAACCCAGCAAAATAAAGCAGCACATCAACCACTTTACTTTTTTTGTAGAGACCTCGTTCTTCAGGAAGGTAACCGATAATGTTAAAAAATTCCTGTCCGATGTGTTTACCATTAAAAGTAATTTCACCGGAATTAGGTCGTATTATGTTTAACACAGTTCTGATAGTAGTTGTTTTTCCAGCACCATTAGGACCAAGAAGTCCAAAGATTTTTCCCGGCTTAACAGTGAAAGAAATATTATCAACCGCTGTAACGTCTTTATATTCTTTTACAAGGTTTTTTACTTCAAGCATTTTATTGTTTCTAATAATTGATGCCACAAATTAAGATTTTATCTGTCCACAAGAAAAAAAATCTGTTTAAGATTCAGAACTAGTATGATAAGAGGTAAAAATCAAATTATCTCGTTTTTCTTGAAAATTAGCAGAATTTGGTCATTTAGGTCAATAAAAAAGTTTGATAATCTAATGCTGTATGAATATATTTGGACTCATTTTTGAGCGGTTTTAAGCAAATGATTATTAAAATTTCAAATTTGATTGAAGGGGAACATCATTTTAGCTTAGACGAAAGAATAGAAAAAATCAATCTTGAAGAACCGTTCTTTGGAAATTTTAAATCTGATATCAAACTTAATAAACTTCATAATCAGATAATTCTGGATTCACATACAAGCATTAAAGCAAAATTTGAATGCGATCGATGTGGAAATGAGTTTATAACTGATCTGGAAAACGATTATAAAATGGTTTATCTGATGAATGAAGTTCCGGAAGAAAGTAAAGCAATAAATATTGCTTATCTGCCTCCCGATGTTGCAAGTATTGATATTAAAAATGATTTAAATGAATTTGCAATGCTTTCGATACCAATGAAAAAACTCTGTAAAGAAGATTGCAAAGGTTTATGTTACCGATGCGGCTGTGATTTAAATAAAGGTGAATGTAAATGTACTGAACCTGAGATTGATCTCCGCTGGCAAAAATTAAGTAGTTTGAAAAATAATATTAATAATAAAAAATAGAGTGGAATAGCAATGCCAAATCCGAAACGTAAATTATCGAAGAGCCGTAGAGATAAGCGTAGAACACATTATAAAGCAAGTGCACCATCACTTAGTGCTTGTTCAAACTGCGGTGAGATGAAGCTTGCACATCGTGCTTGCCCGTCTTGCGGTTATTACAACCAGCGCTCAATGTTTATACCCAAAAGCTAAGGCAAAAATCAAATCTTAAATGAACATTTCTGTTCAAAACCAGAATAAATGCAGAATTATTGTAGATGCAATGGGGGGCGACTTCGCCCCTCAGAATGCTGTCGAAGGTGCTGTTCTCGCCTCGGATGAAAATAAAAATATTAATCTTTATCTTGTTGGACAGAAAGAAAAAATCATTCAGGTTTTGAATGAAAAAAAACTTCAGTTTGATGAAAGCAAAATAATCCACACTTCTCAGGTAATTGAGATGGGCGATGCAGCGGCAGCTTCTCTAAAATCAAAACCTGATTCATCAATTGTTGTTGGCTGTCAATATGTAAAAGATAAAAAAGCTGATGCTTTTGTTAGTGCTGGTAATACAGGTGCCATGATGACAGCATCAACTTTAATTATGGGAAGAATTCCCGGAGTCGGAAGACCTACAATAGGTGCTGAGTTTCCAAGTACAAGAGGTATTTGTTATCTTTATGATGTTGGAGCAGGTAAAGATTCAAAACCTCAGCATTTGTTTGAGTACGCTGTGATGGGAGTGATTTACGCAAAAGCAATGGGCAGAATTAAAAACCCCTCTGTTGGGCTTTTAAGTATGGGAGAAGAAGAAAGCAAAGGGAATGAAGTTACATTAGCAGCATATAAATTGTTAAAAGATTCTGATTTAAACTTTATCGGTAATGTTGAGGGAAGAGATATTCTCAACGGTCCTGCTGATGTTGTAATCTGTGATGGCTTTGTCGGAAATATTATTCTTAAATTCGGTGAGTCTGTTCCAAAATTATTAAAACATCTTTTACAGGAAACTGCTAAAAAAAGTTTTATTGATAAATTAAAAATTGGATTGTCTAAAGGTGTTCTGAAAAAATCATTAAGAAATATGGATTACCAGGAACACGGCGGAGTTCCATTGCTTGGAGTAAATGGAATCAGTATAGTTGGACACGGGTCAAGTACATCGAAAGCAATTAAAAATATGGTACTTAAAGCTTCTCAGATGTACGATCATCAGTTAGTAAATAAGATTGAGAATTCACTAAAGAGAAATCAAAATAATTAATTATTAAAAGGTAGTGTTTTGAGTATAAAATATAACGCAATGATTGCCGGTGTGGGTATGTATGTTCCTGATAAAATTATGGACAATGCATATTTCGAAAAAATTGTTGATACTAATGATGAATGGATTGTTACAAGAACAGGTATTAAAGAAAGAAGATTACTGGAAAACGGTGCGACTAGTGACTTGGCGTATAAAGCTGCCGAGGATCTTTTCAAAAATCATAATATCAATCGTGATGAAATTGATGTAATTATAGTTGCTACTGTTACTCCCGATATGTTGTTTCCTCCCACTGCATGTATTGTTCAGGAAAAACTTGGATGTAAAAATGCTTGGGGTTTTGATCTTTCTGCTGCCTGTTCAGGGTTTTTATTTGCGCTTCAAACCGGTGCCTCTTTGGTTGAGTCTGGTGCATATAAAAAAGTTTTGGTTATTGGTGCTGATAAAATGAGTTCTATAACAGATTACACAGACAGAAATAACTGTATTCTTTTCGGCGATGCAGGTTCGGCTGTACTGCTTGAACCTACTGAAGATAAATCCCTTGGGATACAGGATTCTATATTAAGAATAGATGGAAGCGGTAGAGATGCGATTTATATGTTAGGTGGAGGAAGTTTGAATCCTCCGACTCATGAAACTGTAGATAAAAAAATGCATTATATTTATCAAAATGGAAAAGCTGTTTTTAAAGTTGCCGTAAAAGGCATGGCAGATGTATCTTATGAAATAATGGAAAAGAACAATCTTAAATCAGAAGATGTTGCTTATCTGGTTCCTCATCAGGCAAACTTAAGAATTATTGATGCTACTGCAGAACGAATGGGATTACCCAAGGATAAAGTAATGATTAATATTCATAAATACGGTAATACAACCGCTGCAACAATTCCGTCATGCTTAACTGAGTATTATCGTGATGGCAAAATTAAGAAGGGCGATAAGTTAGTTCTTGCAGCTTTTGGTGCTGGTTATACATGGGGTTCTACTTATTTAGTGTGGTCATTATAATTTTTCAATTTTGATTTATGATTAGAAGAGCATTTTTATTTCCCGGACAGGGATCTCAATACGTTGGAATGGCTAAAGATCTTTTTGATAATTCTGTTGAAGCCAAAGAAATGATTAAAACTGCTGATGAAGCTTTGGGAGTTAATCTTTCTTATATTATGTTTAACGGTCCAGAAGATCAACTTAAACAAACTGAATTTACTCAACCGGCTATTTTTCTTCATAGCGTTGTTCTTGCGAGCATTATTAGAACTTTAGATTTTGAAGCTGTTGCAGGTCATTCACTTGGAGAGTATTCTGCTCTTGTTGCCACTAAAGCTATTCAGTTTTATGATGCTATGAAACTTGTCAGGGATAGAGGAGTTGCTATGCAGAAAGCCGGTCAGGAAAATCCTGGAACTCTTGCTGCAATAGTTGGATTAAGTCCTGAAGCCGTTGAAGAATTTTGTCTTGAAGCTTCCTCAGTTGGAATTGTTCAGTGTGCTAATTTTAATTCGCCCGGTCAGATTGTTATATCTGGTTCAGTTGAAGGTGTAAGAAAAGCTATGGAACTGTGCAAATCTGGTGGTGCTAAAATGGTTAAAGAACTTGTTGTGAGTGGTGCCTTTCATTCACCGCTTATGCAGTCAGCTAAAGACAGTTTGTTGGTTGCATTAAATACGACAAATATTTATGATTCAAAATTACCAGTATATGCAAACGTAACTGCAAAACCTGTAACCAGAAAAGAAGAAATAAAAGAATTACTTCATCAACAGGTTACATCACCGGTAAGATGGGAAGAAACAATAAACAATATGATCAATGATGGAATTGAAGAATTCTATGAAGTCGGTCCCGGTAAAGTTTTACAGGGACTTGTAAAAAGAATAAATCCAGATGTCAAATGTTTTGGCATAGATAAATATGAAGAAGTGGAGAAATTTCTCTAATGAGTGAACAGAATAATTATACAAAAAAAATTAAAGGCTTTTTTATCGATCCCAAAATATTTACATATAAATTTGGATGTCGATGCAATGGTGAGTGCTGTAATTACGGTGTCTTTGCTGATTTAAAGGAAGCCGAATTTATTCTCGGCATAAAAGATAAAATCATTCCACTTATGGATGAGACACAAGAAAAAGATATTAGCAAATGGTTTGAACCACCCGAAGAAGATGAAGATTTCGATTCCGGGGTAGCTGTTGGAACTGAAATAATAAATGGTAAATGTACTTTTTTAGATAAAAATGGATTATGTACTCTTCAGAAATTAGCTATTATTGAAGACAAGCATCAGTGGGAATACAAACCAACGTATTGCATCTTGTTCCCTCTCACAACTTTTGAAGGAGCAATTACAATTGACGATGAACATATAGATAGGCTAAACTATTGCAACAAATCAGATGTAAATGATCTTACAATTTTTGAAGCGTGTAGTGATGAATTAAGACACTTTTTGGGTGAAGAAGCTTTTGCAGAACTTAAAGAATATCGTGAAGAATATTTAACCGAATTACAAATCGGAGTAGAAAAAAATGGCAGCTAATAATCAATTACATAACAAAAGAGCAATTGTAACCGGCGGAACAAGAGGTATCGGCAGGGCAATAGTAAAAGAGCTGGCAAGGAGAAGCTGCAGCGGAGTTTTATTTTCAGATATTGCTTTTCTAAATGATGATTCTGAGGAGTGTGCCGCGGAAATCAAAAAAGAAATTGATATTCCGGAAACAAATATTTATGCTTTTAAAGCCGATGCTACATCTCTTGAGCAAGCAGAAGCCACTGTAAAAGCCGCTATCGAAAAACTTGGCGGAGTTGATATTCTTATTAACAATGCAGGCATAACACGCGATAATCTGCTTCTAAGAATGACTGAAAAAGATTTTGATGATGTGATTAGTACAAATCTGAAAAGTGTTTTCAATTATACAAAAGCCGTAATCAAACCTATGATTGCTCAAAGATATGGTAGGATTGTTAATATATCATCAGTAGTTGGAGTAATTGGTAATCCGGGGCAATCCAATTATTCAGCTTCGAAAGCTGGAGTACTAGGTTTTACAAAATCTATGGCTAGAGAACTAGGATCAAGAGGAATTACAGTTAATGCGGTTGCTCCCGGTTACATTCAAACTGAGATGACCAATAAACTGAATGATGAGCAAAGAGCTCGTTTAGTCCAAAATATTCCTCTCGGAAGAATGGGAACACCGGAAGATATTGCAAAAGTTGTGGCGTTTTTATGTAGTCCAGATGCTGATTATATTACAGGTCAGGTTATTGCCGTTGACGGCGGAATGACCATGTAGATTTGTTTCTTAGAATTCAATTTTGTTAAATTTAGCATAAGCAATTAAAAATTCACTAATAATCATTAAAAAACAAACATTAGGAGACGAAAATGGATGTTGAAGCTAAAGTAAAAGAGATCATCATCGATAAACTAGGTGTTGAAGATTCTCAAATTACACCAGAAGCTTCTTTCACGAACGATTTAGGTGCCGATTCTTTAGATATAGTCGAATTGGTAATGGGATTTGAAAGTGCTTTCCAGATTTCAATCCCCGATGAAGATGCTGAAAAGATTGGTACCGTGGGCGATGCTACTAAATACTTAAAGGAAAAATTAGGATAATTGAATCAGGGTGTCTATAATTTTCTTTTTTAGGCACCCGTTTTCAATTTATCATTTCCAAATTTTCTTTCCAACAAACTTCCGGAGTTTTTATGAATAAGAGAAGAGTGGTTGTTACCGGTTTAGGTGCAATTACTCCAATCGCTATTGGAGCTGAGGAATACTGGCATGCTCTATTAGATGGTAAAAACGGTGTTGATCTTATAACAAAATTTGATACAACTCGTTTTGATACTAAGTTCGCAGCGGAAGTTAAAGGTTTCAATCCGGAAGATTATCTTGATAAAAAAGCCATAAAACGTTTAGATCCTTTCTCTCAGTTTGCTCTTGCATCCACTGAAATAGCTATCAAAGATTCAGGTATTAATCTTGACAAAATCAATAAAGAAAAAGCAGGAGTTATTTTTGGCAGTGGAATTGGTGGGATGGAGGCTCTTCAAAATGAACATTGGAAATATTTTCAGGACAAAAATCCTAAAGTTATAAGTCCTTTCTTTATTACTATGATGATTGCAGACCTTGCAGCAGGTCAAATTTCAATTCGTTTTGGATTAAAAGGTCCGAATTATGCAACCACTTCAGCTTGTGCTACATCTTCTCATTCCATCTCAGACGCCTTTATGCACATCCAAAGGGGAAGTGCGGACTTAATTGTCTGTGGTGGGTCAGAAGCCTCAATTGCTGAAATTTCAATAGGTGGATTTAATGCGATGCGTGCAATCTCTACATGGAATGACAGGTTTAAAGAAGCTTCTCGTCCTTTTGATCTCGATCGTAATGGATTTGTGATGGGCGAAGGTGCAGGTACCTTGATTCTTGAAAGTCTTGAACACTCACTTGACAGAGGAGCTAAAATTTATGCCGAATTAGCCGGCATAGGCTTAACTGGAGATGCTTTTCATATTACCGCTCCGGCTCCGAATGGTGAAGGCGCTTACAGGGCAATGAAAATTGCAATTGAAGATGCTGGAATGGATATAAAGGATATTGATTACATTAATGCTCATGGAACTTCAACTCCTCATAATGATGTAAATGAAACCAAAGCAATTAAAGCTTTATTTGGTGAACACGCGTATAAGCTTGTAGTAAGCTCTACAAAATCTATGACAGGTCATCTTTTAGGTGCAGCCGGGGGTATCGAGGCAATTGCTACTATTTATTCGGTTTTTAATGATATTATTCCACCAACAATAAATTTAACTAAACCAGATCCGGAATGTGATCTGAACTATAGTCCTCTTAAACCGACAAAAAAAAGGATTAATGCAGCAATAAGCAATACCTTCGGCTTTGGAGGGCATAATGCTTCGTTGCTGTTCAAAAAATTTGAGGAATAGTTTTGTTAAATCTTCTTAGCTGGCTCTATAAAAAACTCAAACAGCGTGAAAAGCAGCGCCACTCAATACTGATCTCTAAATTCTTATCAGAATCAAAATTATCCGAACTTGAAGAAATTTTAGGTTTTCAGATCAAAAATAAGTCATACTATATTCGGGCACTTATGCATCGTTCATTTCTTGAGCACTTAGATGCTGATGATGATTCCAATGAAAGATTAGAGTTTTTAGGCGATTCAGTTTTAAGTCTGGTAGTTGCTGATTTTCTTTTTGAAAATTTTCCCGATGAAGACGAAGGTTTTTTAACGAAAGTTAGGGCAAAACTTGTGAACAGAATTGCTCTTTCTGAATCTGCCGAATCAATAGGGTTACAGAAATTTATTTTAGTCAGCCAAAATCTTTCAAGTAAATTTACAGCAGCTTCAAAAACAGTTTTATCAGATGCCCTTGAAGCTTTAATTGGTGCTATTTACCTGGATCACGGACTTCAAACCTGTAAAGAATTTGTTGAACGTATTCTTATCGAACCGAATATTAGAGAGGGGGAATATTTAATTGATGAAAATTATAAAAGTCAGCTTCTTGAATATGCACAGGCAAATAAATTTGATGTACCATCTTATTTTGTTATCAATGAAGAAGGTCTTCAGCATGAAAGAGTTTTTACTATAAAAGTTACTGTAGGGGATAAAATTTCCGGTGTTGGAAAAGGTAGAAATAAAAAATCGGCAGAACAAAACGCTGCAAAAGCCGCATTATCGAAAATTCTGTAAAATAACAAATTTGATTAATAATATTAATTATTCTCTTTCTTTCTCATATTTTGAATCAGTTATTACAATAATTTGTTTTATTTTAGCCTATCATTTTTTTGCAATTTATTTCGATTTTATTTGAAAAATTAACCAGTAAAGGCCCTTCAATGTTATCCTTAGATCACTACGATAAATTTGTTAATAGACATATCGGTCCATCCGAAGCAGACATTAAGGAAATGATAAAAGCGTGTGGCGTGGAATCGGTTAATGAGCTGATCAATCAAACAATTCCAGATCAAATAAGATTAAGTACAGACATAGAGCTAGACCCGGCACAGAGCGAAACTGATTTCTTGAAATCAATTAAAAACCTCGCTTCCAAAAACAAAGTATTCAAATCATACATTGGAATGGGATATTATCCTACCATTCTTCCTCCTGTTATACAACGAAATATTCTTGAAAATCCAGGCTGGTACACTCAATACACTCCATATCAGGCAGAAATAGCTCAGGGGAGATTAGAAGCATTGTTAAATTTCCAGACGATGGTAACTGATTTAACAGGAATGAACATTGCCAATGCTTCTTTATTGGATGAAGGAACCGCTGCTGCAGAAGCGATGGTGATGTTTTTTAACTTAAGGAAAAGAGATAAGCAAAACTCTAAGAAGTTTTTTGTTTCAGAAGATGTTTTCCCTCAGACAATTGATGTTCTAAAATCCAGAGCCAAAGGATTTCAAATAGAACTTATTATTGGCGACCATAAATCTCATCAGTTTGATAATGAATACTTTGGCTTGATTGTACAATATCCTTCTAACACCGGAGAAATAAATGATTACAGAGATTTCTTTAAATCAGCTAATGAAAAAGGAATATTCAAATTAGTAGCTGCTGATTTGCTAAGTCTTGCCTTGCTAACTCCTCCGGGAGAATTTGGTGCAGATGTTGTTGTCGGATCAACACAAAGGTTCGGTATTCCAATGGGTTACGGTGGTCCACACGCTGCATACTTTGCAACAAAAGATGAATATAAAAGAAATATTCCGGGTAGGATTATAGGCGTTTCTGTTGATGCACAAGGAAATCAGGCACTGAGAATGGCTTTGCAAACAAGAGAGCAGCACATCAGACGTGAAAAAGCTACAAGTAATATTTGTACAGCTCAGGTTTTACTTGCTGTAATTGCCGGAATGTATGCTGCTTATAACGGACCTGAAGGCATAAGAAAAATTGCTGAACAAATCCACGGCTTAACAAAACTTCTTGACACTGCTCTTAAAAATTTAGGATATAAACAGAAAAATACCTTCTACTTCGATACTCTGTTCATAGAATCGAATGAAGATTTGAAAAATAAAATAAAAGTAGAAGCGTTAAAAAAAGAAATTAACCTAAGATATTTTAATGACAATAATATTGGAATATCGTTAAGTGAAACAACCACGATGTCAGATGTTTTAGAGTTGATTGACATTTTTGCTTCCGTAATTAATAAAAAATATAATGAAAATGATCTGAGGGAAACCTCATCAAAATTAAAAGTAGATTTTCCTGAACATTTTCTGCGTACATCTTCATATTTAGAACATCCAGTATTTAATACCTACCACTCGGAAACTGAAATACTCCGGTATATGAAATATCTTGAGAACAAAGATTTATCTTTGGTTCATTCAATGATACCACTTGGCTCCTGTACAATGAAACTTAATGCAACAGCAGAAATGATGGCTATTACAATTCCGGAGTTCGCTGAACTTAATCCTTTTGCACCTTTTAATCAGGCAGAAGGATATCAACAATTATTCAAAGAACTAGAAAATGATCTTGCAAAGTTGACAGGATTTTCAGCGGTATCTCTACAGCCAAATTCAGGTGCTCAGGGAGAATTTGCAGGTTTATCTGTTATTCGGGCTTATCACGAAAGCAGAGGCGAAGGACACAGAGACGTTGTCGTTATTCCCTCTTCAGCACACGGTACGAATCCTGCAAGTGCTGTTATGGCTGGCATGAAGGTAGTAGTAGTTAACTGTGACAAACATGGGAATATTGATATTGAAGATCTAAATAAAAAAGTTGATGAAAATAAAAATAATCTTTCTTCGCTAATGGTTACCTATCCTTCTACTCACGGAGTTTTTGAAGAAAGCATTGTTGAAATATGTAAGCTTATTCATGCCAACGGTGGACAGGTTTATATGGATGGTGCAAATCTTAATGCACAAGTTGGATTAACAACTCCCGGTTTGATTGGTGCAGACGTTTGTCATCTAAATCTTCATAAAACATTCAGTATTCCTCATGGCGGCGGCGGACCGGGAATGGGTCCAATAGTAATTGCAGAACATTTAGTTCCATTCCTGCCGGGACATAGTATAATTGAAATAAACAAAAAGAATTCTATCCCCGCAGTTTCATCAGCTCCTTGGGGCAGTGCATTAGTTTTAATTATTTCTTATGCATACATTAAAATGATGGGAGCAGAGGGTTTAAAGGAAGCTACACAAATTGCTATTCTTAATGCCAATTATCTGAAATCAAAACTTGAACAGTATTTCAAAGTACTTTATGCCGGAACGAAGGGAAGAGTTGCACACGAACTCATTTTTGATATGAGAGAATTTAAAACATCGGCTCATATTGAAGTTGAAGATATTGCAAAACGACTAATTGACTATGGATTTCATGCACCAACGGTATCATTTCCGGTTGCTGGTACTTTAATGGTAGAACCTACGGAAAGTGAATCGAAACTTGAACTGGATCGGTTTTGTGAAGCATTGATTTCGATAAGAAGTGAGATAAAAGAAATTGAACAGGGAATTGCAGATCAAACAAACAATGTTCTAAAAAATGCACCGCATACAATTCAAATGATATGTTCGGATAAATGGAATTTTCCTTACAGCAGGGAAAAAGCTGCTTATCCTTTACCGTGGATAAGGAAAAATAAATTCTGGGCTTCAGTTGCCAGAATTGATAACGCCTATGGAGATAGAAACCTTGTATGCAGCTGTTTGCCTGTTTCCGAATATTCGGAAAAACAAATTTAATTCTTAATTAAAATAATAAATAATTATCATTTTTAGCCGCTTAGTTATTGAGCGGCTTATTATTTTCGTTTTCATTATTCTTACAAAAGAATAATACTTTTATATTGTATTTTTTATTAAATGACAAAACACTTTTTAATCTTAATATACTTTTTTGCGTTTTCATTTTTATCTTTTACACAAACAGATGATTATGTAAAGAGTGAATTATATCCTTTTATAGTGGATTCAATTGTTATAAAAGGAAATGATATTACTGAAGAATTTATAATTGCAAGGGAACTTACATTTCAAATTGGCGATACGATTGATTATAAATCCGCACAATATAACCGCGAAAGAATTTACAGCCTTGGTATTTTTAATCAGGTTATTTTAGAACCTGAGCTGATCGAAAACCTAAATATCTTAAACATAATCGTTGAAGAAAGCTGGTACATTTATCCAATTCCGTTTGTGAATATCAAAGAGAGTGATTGGGAAAAATTATCATTCGGTATAAATTTTTTTCTGAAGAATTTTCGTGGCAGAAATGAGACTTTATCAGCAGCGCTGTCATTTGGTTATGATCCAACCTATTCGCTCTCTTATTATAATCCCAATTCTATTGGCAACGAAAATATTTTTTTCTTAACAAGAGTTGGATATGCAAATGTATCTAACAAAAGTTTAATTGCTGAAAATCTGTTTGGGGGTGCGTTTGAGCAGAAAGTAATTTTTTCTGATATTGAAATAGGAAGAAGATTTGAACTATTTCACAAGTTAGCTGTTGGACTTAGTTACAACTACATTGAAACTCCTTTTTATATAGAAGGGATAAATGCTTCAAACGAAAGAATCGACAGAATGTTTGTGGTCGGTGTCAGTTATCAGTACGATACACGTGATCTTATTCAGTTTCCTAAAAGCGGATTCTATGTAAATACCAGTTACATATTTAAAGGGATGGGAATAAATGATATCAATTACAACGTTGCCAGATTAGATTTTAGAAGCTATAATCCTTTGATTGAAAGACTGCTCTTTAAATTGAGATTTATAAGTCGTTTTACTTTGGGTGATAAGATACCTTATTACGATAATTCAATAATTGGGTTGGAGGATAAAATCAGAGGATTCTTCAGTCAGAATTTTGAAGGCAATCATTCTTACCTGACTTCTATCGAATTATATTATCCAATAATTGAAGAATTGTATATCAATCTGGATTTTATTCCTATTATACCCAAACAGCTTTTAACGTATCGCTTCGCTTTATATGCTCAAGTATTCGGCGATGCAGGAGCTGTACAAATGAGAAATTCTTCTATAAGTTTAAATGACTTTAAAAGTGGTTATGGTGCAGGAATCACTATACTTATACTTCCTTACTATGCTGCCAGAGTTGAATATGCAGTTAATGAATTAAGACAATCAGAAATTATTTTAGACCTTGGAATATCTTTCTAATATAGAACTTTATTATTCATCATCAATGAAAAATGATGATGATACGATAAACTTAACCGGTGATGAATTACATCACGCTGTGAAAGTTATGCGCAATAAAGAGGGTAATGAAGTTTTTATTACTGATGGGAATGGTATTATTTATACTTGCAACATCAATAAGATTTTGAAAGATCGTTTAAGCGCAGAAATAGTAGATCGAAAAAAATATAAAAACAAACTAAGCAACATTACATTTTGTTTTCCGGTGTTGAAGAACCCCGATCGGTTCAAATTTGCTTTAGAGAAGTGTACAGAATTGGGCATTACTAATTTCATTATCTTTAATTCAAATCGGTCGGTTGCTAAAGTTAAGAATATTGAAAAGTGGAATAAAACTCTACTTGCTGCTATGAAGCAATCTCTTCGCGCATTTCTCCCGAAATTACAGTCAACAGAAAATCTAAAAGAATTACTGAATCTCGATGGAAAAAAAATTATATTTGATCAAAGTGGAAAGAATATATTCAGTAAAGAGATAATAAAGTTCGATGTAGATTATTATTTTATTTTCGGACCTGAGGGCGGATTTACCGAAGAGGAACTGTCTTACTTTTCTAAAGTATACAGTCTTGCAGAAAATCGTTTGCGTTCAGAAACTGCAATTGTTAAATGTGCTTCGCTGATTGGTTGAAATTATTTAATTCTAATTATTAATTAAATCTTACTAATGAAATTCATCGTTTTTATTTCTTTAATTTTCATTATGGCGGGATGCAGTTCTGTACCGAGATTTACTAATGAATCAGATTCTGATGGGGGCGGAACAAAATATCCTACAGGTACAAATATTTTTAGCGGAACAGCTTCCTATTATGCAGATGAATTTCAAGGGAGGAAAACTGCAAGCGGTGAAATTTATGATATGAACAAGTTAACCGCTGCTCATCGTAATTTTCCTTTTGGAACAATCTTGAAGGTTACTAACCTTAAAAATAATAAAATAGTTAAGGTTAGAATTAATGATCGTATGCCGGATTTTAAAAAGAGAATAATTGATCTATCATATGGTGCAGCAAAAGAAATTGATATGATAAGAGACGGAGTTGTTGAAGTTCGAATTGAAGTTATTGAATGGGGAAAATAAAAACCCGATCAGAAAGACCGGGTTTAATAAATTTAGAATAAACTATTGTTTGCTTACTGGCTTTAAATTTTTCCACCATTCGTTTTTAAGAATATTGTATTTCATTTTCTGTTTATTGTCTAATAGATTTTCCAGTTTTTGCTGAGCAGATTTCAAATCTTGTTCAGTTGCATTTTTATTTGAGACATATTCACTTAAGATGGATTTCACTTTACCAGCTTGCTCATTACTTAGCAGGATTTTCTGTTTCAGATTTTCAGTCATCGATTTGACCAGTTCATCATTTGACTTTTCTTCAACTTGTGCAAAAACAATTGCTGATGATATTAAAAATATAAATCCTGTAACAGTAATAAAAAGATTTATTTTATTCAGAGTTTTCATCTTCTTCTCCTTGGTATTATTATTTAACTACTTAAAGGTAAAACAATTTTAACTAAAATTTCAATACTTATCGTTTTATGATTACTTTTGTCACTCAAAATTATTGCGTAATATGTTATCAAATCTCAAATTAAAAGCATTTTCTCGAATTCAGGAAATATATACCCAATTAGCGAGCCAGGGGCTAAAAATATCAAATATTGAAGAAAAACAGTACAATTACGAGATAAATGTTCAAAATTTCAAAGAAAAAGTAAAAGTGCTTGTCTACTTTGGTAAAAAAGGAGTATCAACAATTATACAGGGTGATATTCACTGTGAAACATATATTAAGGTAAAAAAGATTGCTGTTGGGGAAGGCTTATTTGATTCAATTAGTCCAGAAATCAATGAGCCGGAAGAGTATATCGGTACTGACGAATCTGGTAAAGGAGATTTCTTCGGTCCTTTGGTAATTGCCGCTGTTTATGCTGATCAAATAACCCTAAATGAGCTAAAACAAATAGGAGTAAGAGACAGCAAACAATTAACCGATGAACAGATTAAAATCATTTCAAAACAAATAAGAAAGATCATTCCTGAAAATTTTAGAAATGTTGTTGCAATAAATCCGGAGAAGTATAATCAATTATATGATACATTTAAAAATTTAAATAAACTTCTTGCCTGGGGACATTCCAAAGCGATAGAAAATATATTTTTGAAGAATAATGTTACAACCGCAATAAGTGATAAATTTGGTGATGAAGGATTAATAATCTCTGAACTTGCAAAAAAGAAGATAGACATAAATTTAATTCAAACAACAAAAGCTGAACGTTTTACTGCCGTTGCAGCCGCTTCAATATTAGCACGGGATAAAATGTTAAGCTGGTTTAGTAAAACTAGTAAAGAGTTGAAAATTGTAATTCCCAAAGGTGCCGGTGATGCTGTTAATATTACATTGGATAAAATTGCATCAATAAATGGAACCGAATTTTTATCGAAATTAGTTAAATTACATTTTAAGAATTATGTGAATTATTCAAACCTTAAGAAAGGATAGCTTGATCTAAAATGAATTCAAGAACGAAGATCAGACGGATTGGCGTTTTGACCGGCGGCGGTGATTGTCCCGGACTAAATGCTGTGATAAGAGGCGTAACTAAACCGGCTCAGGATTTAGGAATGACTGTGTTTGGTATTATGGATGGTTTCGAGGGGTTAGTTGAAGGTAAAGCAAAAGAGTTGCGTAATGAAGATGTTTCGGGAATACTTGCCAGGGGTGGAACTATTTTAGGCTCATCAAATAAAGGAGATCCTTCTCATTGGCCAGTTCTAAGAAATGATAAAATTGAAATTGTAGATAAATCTAAACAAGCTGTTGAAAATTATGAAGCCTGGAATCTTGATGCTTTGATTGCTATCGGCGGAGATGGAACAATGCACATATGTAATAAGTTAAGTCAGCTTGGATTAAACGTAATAGGTGTACCGAAAACAATTGATAACGATCTAGATGCAACTGATTTAACATTCGGACATGATTCTGCTGTTTACGTAGTATCGAGGGCTTTAGACAGATTACATACCACAGCTTCCTCCCATCATAGAGTAATTGTTTGTGAAGTAATGGGAAGATATGCAGGTTGGATAGCACTGAACGGAGGATTATCCGGCGGTGCAGATATTATATTGATTCCTGAAATGCCCTTCTCCTGGGAAAAAATTTATGATAAGATTAAGCAACGGGAGTTGATGGGTAAAAGGTTCAGTTTAGTTTGTGTTTCTGAAGGTGCTAAGGCTATTGGTGAAAAAATGGTTACAAAAGAACAAGATATTAAAAGAACTGATCCTGTAAGATTAGGCGGAATCGGGGAAGTTGTTGCTAGAAAAATTGAAACAAATACAGGTAGAGAAACAAGAGTAACCGTACTCGGACATTTGCAGAGAGGTGGTAGCCCGACACCATTCGACAGAATTCTTTCAACAAAATTCGGAGCTTATGCGATAGATTTGGCTGCAAGGAAAAAATTCGGTTATATGGTAGCTCTAAAAGGCAGCGATATTAAACCTGTAAAAATTATTGATGCAATTTCTAAGCAAAAATTAGTTCAGCCGGATACACAAGCAGTTTTCGCTGCTCGTTCTGTTGGAATATCTTTTGGTGTGGAACTGGAATAATTTACATCCAAAATATTGCATTTAGAGGAGTCAAAATATATATTTGTAAGCCTTTTTAAGAAGGTTTTGAACTAAAATTAAAGATACGGGGTTACCGAATTAAATCGGTATAAACTCCGTTCAGTTTGGCTCGTGCAAAGCACGAAGTCTCGCCTAAAGGCGGATTAGAACGCCTGTCCCGATAAAATTGGGAAGGAAGAAGAAAGAAATAAAAAACATATACGGGGTCGTAGTTCAGTTTGGTTAGAACGCCTGCCTGTCACGCAGGAGGTCGCGAGTTCGAGTCTCGTCGGCCCCGCTTGTAAGAGCCTGTAACATAAGAAGTTACAGGCTTCTTTGTTTTAAAGGAAAATGTACGGAAGTAGAAACGGAATTAGAAAAATAAAATTCACATTCCTGCACCAAAGCAAAAATGCCATTTATTACCTTCAGAAAAAACAACTCCTTGTCCACTTTCTTCAGCCATATGTTTTCAAGCTTAGCTGGATTATTAAAGAAACAAAATAAATAAAATTTAAACCTCTACTTCCTGAAAGGGTTGTAGGATTCTACCATAAGACTCTTGAAATTATAAGATCTACCTTAATCTACTTCTAAAGTAAATCGAGTTTCCCATAGAGAATCGAGTCTGTAAAATTTTTTTAGTGTAAAAATATTTTCAAGCTATAAAAAGAACTCCCGCCATTTTCACAGCGGGATCAGCCCTAACAGAAGGCTTGGGGGTTAACCTTAACTGCTAGCTGCTGAAATTACTTGAGTAATAACATTTTTTTTGTCTGAATAAAATCTCCTGCTTGTATTCTATAAAAATAAACTCCGCTTGGAAGATTAGCTGCATTAAAATCAACGTCATAAAAACCTGCGAGGTTTTCTTCATTTACTATTACAGCAACTTCACTTCCCAATACATCATAAATTTTAATGGTTACAAAACTTAATTTTGGAACAGAATATTTTATTGTTGTAGTAGGATTAAATGGATTTGGATAGTTTTGAGATAACCGATATTTCTTAATTACTAATTCCTTACGCTCATCAATGGATGTTACTTCATTAAACTTCACACTTAAAATGTAATAGAGAAGTTGTTCAGTCTTCTCCTTTTCCATGTAATAAAGAGGAAAACTAAGTGTAACAGCATTATAATCATTTCCCATATATTCCACACCAACAGGTAGGTTAAGCATACTTCCGGCAGAAGTAGAAGAATCAAAATTAGTATCATAAAGAAAGATGTTGTTCCCATTACTATTAGCAGCTAAAGACTCTATGTCTCTCAGATGATAATCTGTATCTTCCTTGGTTTTTGTCGTATCGACAAGAACATCAAAATAATTTTCCGCATTAGATTTTGCCCCGATAAATCTGCTGCCAAAAGAAAATATTGTGTTTTCGATTTTGAGAAAGTCGTACAAAAAATCGCCTTCAGTAAAAGTTCTGGAATATTCGCTATTTCCTTCAAAATGTTTGGAAGGTAAATAGCCGGTAAATAAAAAATTACCTCCAGCATTGAGGTATCTCTTCAGTGTTTCAGTAAATGATGATAAAGCGGATGTAGATCTATTATCATTCTTATGCCATATAAGAGTAGAATATTTTCCTATATCACTTACAAGGATATTAGGGGATGAAATCAAATCGTAATTATTGATTTCAAAATCGTTAAGAATATCTCTAAAATAATTGTCAACCTCTTCATCCGTAGGATTAGTTAATTCGCCGGTTCCATTATATGTGTCATCAATAACAAGAATTCCCTGATTCAGTGTAAAGGTAAACGGCATATAATCAGATTCAAAAACAAAACTTTCATACCCATCATTATCAACTGTTGAAACACCAAAGTAATATAAAATTTCGCTTTCAAGATTATCTACAATATAACTTGTTTCGGTTGTTTGAAATGATCTGTAATAAATTCCCGTTTCGGTTCCAACGTATATATTATAATGATCAAAATCCTTATCATTGCTTGGATTCCAATCAAGCTTTAATGTTGTTGCATCTGCCTGATCGGTAAAAATAATCTCATCTACCGGAGTTGGCAATACCATCCCGGAAATTAGTGTTGCGCAGGAAGCTTTAATTACTTCTGTACAGAATTCCATACTATAATTTCCTATCACATCATTTCCTGTATGATAATAAGGACTGAATTCAGTCTCCTCAAAATATAATCCCTTATATCCCATTTCATCAAATGGTCGCAAATCAGCTCCTGCATAACCACCGGAATTTCCGTTTATTGACGTGTACCTTTCAATGCAACTTACTCCTATCTGGGATAAATACTGTGAGCCAGGATTAAAACCAATATTAACATAGCTGTCTTCTAAAGACTGGCTCGTGTAAGCA
The DNA here is from genome assembly GCA_963804005.1 of uncultured Ignavibacteriaceae bacterium. Classification (GTDB taxonomy): domain Bacteria; phylum Bacteroidota; class Ignavibacteria; order Ignavibacteriales; family Ignavibacteriaceae; genus JAGXRK01. The sequence goes on from CAWDOP010000017.1 coordinate 87,895, forward strand.
ATCATATCATGATTATTTACCATTCTGATATCCATCCCGGCATCGTATGCTTCAAAGGCATAATGTTCACTTCCACCGTCACCAAAGTACATTAATTCTTCTGCAGCAAGTGCAATAAATTTAATTGTGCTCTCTGGCTGGTAATTACTTAACATCATTACCCTTGCAATTTCAAGAACGGTTGCCGTTCCACTTGCATCATCATCTGCTCCCGGAGCGTAATTCATAATATTACTAGATTGATTAAAACAATCGTAGTGACCACAAAAAATGTAAACTTGTTCCGGATTAATGCTGCCAAGTAATGTAGCTATTACATTTCTTTGTGTAGTTACAGTATCAAATTCAAATCCAAAATCCGACCAAATTGTATGCGCATAAAAAGTGTCGTACTCAACGTCGTTAAAACCCATACTAATAAATTTATTTCCTAACCATTCCGAAACTTCAAATCTATTTGGGGCGAGCATAAACCGGCTTCCGAAATTTTGTAATTGCTGGATATGGCTGGTAATACTATCAATACTGATATTGGCAATAATATCTGATATTGTGCTGTCTAGGCCTGAAAAATTTACATTGGATTTTATTAGTCTGGAAACACTGTTTAATTCTGATAAGTTGTTTTGCATGTAAATAAATTGTTCCCTATCATAAAGGTGACTATTATAATCCTTACTGCTCGCTTTCTGAGGAAAAGTTAATTGATAAAACGAAACAACAATTAATAGAGTGAAAATTAGATTTTTCATGATTTTTCCATATAGGTTTTTTTATACAAAAATTTACTTAATTAATATCATTTTTTTTCTTCTTTCAACAACTCTAAAATAAATATTTTTAACTGCAGGTTCCTATTCTTATATTAGTCATAAACAAATTCTGTTTGGTAGTTAATTGTAAAATAGAATTGGTAAATTTATGAAGCTCTGTAAGTAAAGCACTTACAGGGTTTACTGTTTTAAAGTGAATTTTTTCTGTAGCAACATCTGTTGCAAAAATGAGTGTACTCAACCGACTTCATAATCCGGGTACTAAAAAGTCCGTTTCTCCAAACCTCAGCTAAAAACTCCCAGTCTCATTTGAACAAACCTAAATTGTTGGTAAATTATTATAGAATGTTGTGGAACAGATTTAATTCTAACCGATAAAAATCATTAAAGGAAAATCACAGTGAAAAATCATACTGAAAAATCAATACAAAATACTATTGCAGTATTTATTGACTTTGAAAATATATATTACTCTTCTCTTAATAATTATGGCGAAGAACCCGATTTAATGATAATAAGAAGTTTATGTGAAAAAAAAGGAGGGATAGCATCTATACAAGCATTTGGAGATTGGGTTCGCTTCAATGGGCAAATCAACAGTCTTCAGACCAGCGGTATCCAACCGGTTTTTACACCATTATCCCGTGCAGAAAAGAGCAGTGCTGATACATTTATTTGTGTTCATGCAATGAAACTGTTTATGCAAAATCAGAATATCAACACATTGATACTGGTTTCCGGAGATCGTGATTTTATACCACTACTGAATGAGTTAAGATCACTTGGGAAAAATACTTTTTTAATGGCAGTCCCCGGATCTATATCAAGGGATTTGGTGAATGTTGCGGATGGAGTAATAGAATATCGACCAGCAAAAATTAAACAACAAGAATCGAAAACATTACAGGTTCCACAAAAGAAGGTGAGTGAACAAATAGAGAACAGTATTATATCGTTTTTAAAGAAAGAGAATCGCAGAATAAATGTTGCAACTATCGGGATAATGATTAAGAAGGAACATCCGGCGTTTAATCATAAAGAGTTTGGTTATGATAAACTATCGCACTTTCTTGACGGTTTTTCGCAAATTAGAATAGAGTATGATGAAGATAAACTGGTTGCGTACGCCAGTTTAATCAAATAAATTATTACCTGGTACATTGAACAAACCGAAAATGCTAGTAGATTTTAACTGACTAAAGCATGTGAGTTATGAAATGAAAAAAATTAATTTATCACTTCTATTTATTTTAATGATAGGGATATTCATCACCACTAATTTTTTCTGTCGGGACAAAAAAGAAATGCAAAATCCGGAATCAGACATTATTCAATTGCCTGAACCAAATTATAAGAGTAACACTTCTGTTGAAGAAGCATTGCTGCAAAGACGATCTGTACGAGATTTTAGCTGTGAGCCGTTATTCTTATCAGAAGTTTCTCAAATTCTCTGGGCTGCTCAAGGAATAACAGATAAAACGTACGGACTTCGAACTGCTCCTTCTGCTGGTGCTTTATATCCTCTGGAAGTTTATTTAGTTGCTGCGAATGTAGAAAACTTAGTTGCCGGTATTTATAAATATAATCCTCAAAATCATACCATAAAGAAAATTACAGAAGGGGATAAGCGTGTAGAAATTTCAAATGCAGCTCTCAAACAGCGTTCAATTGTGGAAGCATCGGCTGTGATTGTAATTGCTGCGGTGTACGAAAGAACTTCTGTTAAATACGGTAAGAGAACTGAAAGATATGTAAATATGGAGGTCGGACACGTTGGACAAAATATTTTTCTACAGTCGGTCTCATTAGGATTAAGCACAGTAATGGTAGGCGCATTTGAAGATGAGGCACTTAAGAAAGCAGTGAATCTCCCGGGAAATGAATTTCCCCTAGCAATATATCCATTAGGGAAAATATAGGACAGTGTAACATCATTCAATTCTGAAAAATTGAGAGCGAGTATGATGAGACTGTGTTTGTTTAAAGCTAAAAATAAAAATTTTTGTAGATAAAATAATCCTAGTCTAACTTAAAAATGTTCTATGAAGAAAAAGATTCTACTGCTTGCTCTTCCGTAGAATAAATATTGAACACCCTGTATAACCCCATTGTATTCATTATTTCAAAAGCTTCCGAACTTGGTACGATTAATTTCAACTCACCGCCTTTTTCGGTAATTCTTTTTAAAATCATTGCAAGCGCACCAAGAAATGTAGAATCAATAAATTCGCATTTGCTGAGATCAACTATTATTTTATATTGTTTCATTGCAATTGATTCATAAACCCGATCGCGGAAAACAGTGGCTTCTTTTATTGTTGCGCGACAGAAGTTCACTTGTTCTATTAAAACATCGTCTACAAATTTTCTGGAAAAATCTTCTTCAATCATATTGAACCTTTAATGGTTGATGGCAATTTAGAATTTATCACCTTTTTTCTCAAGTAAATATAAAAAATATTTGTTTAACTTATCTATTGACAACTTTAATATTATCAATTGGACTAATTATTTTTCTTGTAATGAAAAGCGCAGTAAAGTAATAAACGAATAAATAATAAATATCATTTCCAAATACAATAAATCCAATCTGCTTTCCACTTAGCAAAGACATTAATGCAAAGCTGAGGTTTAGTGTTCTAAAAATGCTGTAATATAGTGCACGGTCATTCTCGTTTTAAATTTCTATTAGAGCACCTTCCATTTTTATGATGATATCCAGGCAATATTCTTTCTCATCAAAATTTGGGATGGAATAAACAAGAGAAGAATATTTTCATCAATTATTACACAAAATAATTATAGTTTCCTAATCTATCTTTGACTTCAACATTCGAAGAGAAATAATAATTAATAAAAGCAGTTCATAATGAATCTAAATCATAATATTTTTATCTATGAAATACTGAAGAATAATGTTTACTATGAGAAATAAAATTAAAATATTAACTGATAAAAAAATTCCTTTTCTAAAAGGAGTCCTGGATAATATTGTAGATATCAGATATCTGTCTCCGGATGAAATCACTCCGGAAACCTTACTTGATGCAGATGCCTTGATAATAAGAACCAGAACTCAATGTAACGAATCACTTCTTAAAAATTCAAAGGTTAAATATGTTGCAACTGCAACGATTGGTTACGATCACATCGATACAATTTATTGTGCTTCAAAAGGAATACAATGGATAAATGCTCCCGGATGTAATTCCTCGTCAGTTATGCAGTACGTTGCTTCGGCCTTGCTCACATTAAGGGCAAGTAAGAATTTAGATTTAAGTAAACTAACCTTAGGTATTGTTGGTGTTGGAAATGTTGGAAGCAAGGTTGAAAAGTTAGGTAAATTATTAGGAATGAATGTTGTGCTAAATGATCCGCCGAGGAAGAGAAAAGAGGGAAGTAGTAATTTTATTGACTTACAGGAACTCACAGATACAAGTGATATAATTACATTTCACGTCCCACTAAATTTATCGGGAATTGACCGGACACATCATTTGGCAGATAAAGAATATTTTTCCAAGATGCATAACAAAATAATTATTAACACATCACGTGGCGAAGTAATTGATTCAGATGCAATGATTCAAGCGATAGATAGAAAGAGTATTTCATCAGCAGTTTTAGATGTCTGGGAAAATGAACCAGATATAGACCAAGAATTGCTAAACATTATTGATGTAGCTACTCCGCATATCGCAGGTTATTCAGTAGAAGGAAAAGCAAATGGGACAGCTGTTTGTATAAATGCCATATCTGAATTTTTCAATTTAGATTTTCAAAAAAACTGGTATCCTCAAGAAATTCCTTTGGCTCCTAATTCTTCAGTAATTGAAGTTGATTGTAATAATAAAACAACTCAAAAAATATTGTCAGAAATCATTCTGCATACATATTCAATTTTGGATGATGATAAGAGATTAAGATCATCCATTGAAACGTTTGAGAAACAAAGAAATGAATATCCTATCAGGAGAGAATTTCCATTTTATGAGATTAAACTTATTAACGGCACTAAAGAGATTTCCGAATTGATAATGAAATTAGGGTTTCGGATATAGTAACGAAAGAAAAATATTTTAAGTTTTCATATATCTTTTGGATTAAATAATGACAAATGAGACTAAGAAAAGAATTTTTGAAATTATTGGGAAAGAAAACTATTTTGATGCATACGAAGACCGGCTCGTTTATTCGTACGACGGAGCCCCTACTCTTCATCAAATGCCTGAAGCAGTTGTCTTTCCTGAAAATGAAGAACAAATTTCATTAATAGTGAAACTTGCAAATGAAGAAAAATTCAATATCGTTCCCCGCGGTTCGGGAACTGGATTGAGCGGTGGTTCTGTCCCTGTGGAGAATAGTGTTGTTATAGTGATGACTAAATGGAATAAAATTCTTGAAATCGATGAGAAAAATCTTACTGCGTGGGTTCAACCGGGAGTTGTAACAGGAATTTTACAGAAAGAAGTGGAAAAGATCGGATTGTTTTATCCGCCTGATCCTGCAAGTTTAAATGTGTGCACAATAGGTGGGAATGTTGCGAACAATGCAGGTGGTTTACGCGGATTGAAGTACGGTGTTACAAAAAATTATGTGCTCGGTTTGGAAATGATTTTACCTAACGGTGATCTTCTTAGAACCGGAGGTAAAAATATGAAAGATGTTGCCGGATATAATCTGCGTGATTTTATTGTTGGAAGCGAAGGAACATTAGGAATTATCACAAAAGTTTTGCTGAAGTTAATTCCTAAACCCACTCAGTCAATCACTCTTCTCGCTTATTTTGATAAACTTACAGACAGCGCTCAGGCGGTATCAGATGTTGTTGCTGCATACATTACACCCTGTATGATGGAATTTCTTGATAACACCACCATCAATTGTGTTGAAGATTATGCTAAAATTGGATTGCCAAGAAACAGTGAGGCAATTCTTCTACTTGAAGTTGATGGAAGAGGAAGTGCTGTTCAGGAAGATGCAGAAACGATTAAAAATATTCTGAACAAAAACAGAGCTTCATTAATTAGAATTGCGAAGAATGAAGTTGAATCGAATCAACTTAAGACTGCAAGAAGAACAGCTTTCAGTGCACTTGCAAGACGTAGTCCTACAACAATTCTTGAAGATGTAACCGTTCCAATAAGTGAGTTACCAGTAATGATTGAAAAAGTTACTCAAGCAGCAAAAATGTTTGATGTTATGATTGGAAATTTCGGTCACGCAGGTGACGGCAATCTTCATCCAACATGTTTAACAGATGAAAGAGATAAAAATGAATTAGAAAAAGCTCACCGTGCATTTGATTTTATTTTTAATGAAGCAATTAAACTTGGCGGTACAATTACGGGCGAACATGGGACCGGCTTATCAAAGAAACATTTTCTTGAACAGCTTGCCGGTTTACCTGGTGTTGAAATGATGAAAAAAATTAAATCAGCTATTGATGAAAACAACATTTTAAACCCGGGAAAAATATTTAGTATTTCTCCAAAGTGTGAAGGAAGTTTGCCAATCCGAAGAGAGCAAATCAAAGATTTTTAATGAAACAAACTACTCCAAATCAGGAATTACTTAAAATCCTTCCTCACGATGATATACTTCAACAGTGTATGCATTGCGGTTTGTGTCTTGCCACTTGTCCAACTTATGATATAACCAAAATGGAACGATCTTCACCTCGCGGAAGAATCTTTATGATCAAATCCGTTGCAAGGGGAGAGATGGAGCTAAGTCAAAAATTTGCCGAAGAAATGAATTATTGTTTAGCCTGTCAGGCTTGTGAGACGGCTTGTCCTGCAGGAGTTAAATACGGTAGAATGGTTGAAACAGCACGGGTTGTAATCGATGAAGCCGGATTTGGTTCAAAGCTTGAAATTAAGGTTAAAAGATTTGCATTGAGAAAAATTGTTGCTTCAAGAAATGCACTTAAAGTTGTTTCAAGATTATTGTGGATTTATCAAAAAATTGGATTACAAAAGCTTATTTGCTCAACAGGAATTCTTAAAATCTTTTCTAAAAAACTAGCTGAAATAGAAAAACTCTCTCCAGTGATTGCCAATAAATTTTCGGATTCACAAATTAAAGAAAAGGAACTGCCGAATGGAGAGATAAAATATAAAACAGCTTTCCACTTTGGCTGTTTGATGAACACAATTTTTGCCGATATAAATATTGATACGATTGATGTTCTTAGAGAATGTGGTTGTGAGATTATTACACCAAAAGATCAGGTTTGCTGCGGATCGTTGATGGGACATAACGGTGATATGGAATTTGCACTTAAACTCGCAAGAAAAAACATTGATGCATTTGAAAAACACGATTACGATTATCTGATTTCAAACTCTGCCGGTTGCGGCGCGTTTATGAAAGATTATGCTCATTTACTTGAAGATGATCCTGAATATGCTGAAAAAGCAAAAAAGTTTTCATCTAAAGTAAAAGATATAATGGAATTTTTTGCTGAACAAAAACCACTTCCAAATCTTGATCTTGAACCTGAACTTAAACAAGTGACTTATCATGATGCTTGCCATTTAGCCCACGCACAAAAAGTCTTAACTCAACCACGCGAAGTTATTCAATCAATTGCTGGTATTAAATATGTCGAACTTGAAGAAGCATCGTGGTGCTGCGGCAGTGCAGGTATTTATAATTTTGTAAGATATGATGATGCCTTAGTTCAGCTAGAAAGAAAGATGAAAAATATTAAAAACACGAATGCTAAAATTGTTTTAACCGGAAATCCCGGTTGTATGGGACAAATCAAATACGGTACGCAAAAGTTTAATGTTGATGTTGAGGTTCTTCATCCGGTTACTTTGATAAAAAGATTGATGAAAGTGGGTAGGCAGTATAACTAAGAAAAAGATAGTATCTGTCTTAGGAATTTAAGCAAGTAACGAAAATGCACATCTATATATCTCACTTCTGAATTTCTTAACTGCAGCAAGTTTGTGGGATTCTAAAATTTCGCTTTATCACTAGCATCTCTTCCATCGTCAATGTTTCTGTCTCTTCTTTCTTTGTAATCATTAATCCTGTATGATATTCCAATTGATATGCTGCGGCTTCGATATTGCGTAAATGAATTTTTGGAATAAAATTCAGTTCCGTAAGTCTGAGATGAAAATTTTTGTGAATTTAAAACATCTGAGATAGATAGATTCACTTGTAATTTCTGATCCATAAATGCTTTACTAAAATATAATGAGAGGATGTGTCTTTCTCCAATAATACTTCTAGTGGATTCTATTTTAGGAAAATATCTAAATGATAGATTAGCATTAACATCAAACCAAAGTTTTAATCCTAAATTCGCAATTAACCATTTACGATATTCGGAATAATTAAGGTCTTCATTTAAATATTGTCCAACCTGTTTACGGTAAGTATAACCAAATTGTACATAAAGCATACTTATAAAATCAGGAAGATGAACGGGCATGGTTGGAGTATTATAGTATGGAAGTGTCAATTCAATACCGTAAGTTTTGTTGTTACTAATATTAATCGGGCTGCTTATAGTTATGCTGTCTTCTATAACTGAAGTAACATAATTAAATAATCCTGTAGAATATACGTAGTAAACATTAATAAATTGCGATAAACTTAGTGCATATGAGCTTAGAAAGAAAGGTTGTAATTCCGGATTCCCTAAACTAAAACTATTTGGTCCATTATATTGCTTGAACGGATTTACAAAATATAACTGCGGGTATCGTACACGCCTGAATGCATTAAATGTAACCTGAAACATATCATTGAACTTATAAGCAATATTCAAGTTTGGAAAAAGATTAAAAAAGTTTTTAGAAAAATTTTCATTTGATGTAATTTGTTCTCCTCTTGTGTGTAGGTTTTCTGTTCTGATCCCTGTTTTAATATCTACTTTACCAAATGTGTTTGCGTATGTAATGTATAAAGCATGAATATCTTCATTGTATTTAAAAAGATTACTGAGATTTATACTGTCTTCCCAGCTATTTGTAATGTATGAATAATCCAGAGCGTTGTAATCATTTTCTCGGTTCCTATAAGTAAAATTATAACCTGTTTCAAACTTTCCAATCTCAGACGGATATACATATTCAATTTTTGAAATTAGAGTATTTGCTCTTTCATCTGTTTCATTATTATGTTTTTGAGGCAATCCATCACTATTGCTATAAATTACATTTCTTTCTGAATTTGATGGACTTATTATATTAGTATACAGCACATCCAATGTCAAATCGTTTCCTTCTTTATCAAATTTCTTTTTATAAAATCCATATAGTGAAAACTTATCATAATTAAATATTGAATTACTTTTATTGTTAAATGAATACAAGAGAAAATCCAAATTGTTAGTAACATAATTATCGCTTATTTCATCAGCATCGTATTTAAACTTATTATAATTTCCATAAAAAGTTAAAAGATTATTCTCGTCCAGATTATAATCGAACCCTAACTTTAAATATGCATTGTAACCTTCATAATTAGCTTCACCGTCAGTTATTTGATGATATAAACTAGTACTGTTATAATTTATTTGCTCATTATTACCAAAGCTTTTATAATTACCAAAGCCGCTAAATATTGAAGTGAAAATATTTAGTTTATCCTTTTTATAATTAAAATTTATTCCTCCGTAATTTCTATTATTAGTGGAAGTATTTAAGCTTATAGAGCCGTTATAACTATCCAGTATGCTTTTTTTAGAAATTAAATTCAGAATGTAAGCGCCACCTTCAGCACTTTCTTTTGCAGAAGGTGAAAGAATTACTTCAACCTGGTCAAACATTGAAGCCGGCATTTGTGCCAGCATATTATCGGGCATATCAAAAGGATGACCATCCATTTGTATTTTTACGTCTTGTCCACGAACAGTAATTTTATTTGTTGCAGGATCAATCTGAACAGCGCCGGAATTTTTCAGCGCATCTGTTAGAGAACCCGTGCTGCCCGGAACTTGATCAATATTAACAACCTGTTTATCAATATGAAATTCAATCATGGGCGTAATAGATTTTATTACAACTTCAGGCAGCATAATTACAGTTGATCTTAATCTTATCAGTCCCATACTAGATGTAGTTGCTACTGAAACAGAATCAATTATTTTAGTTTGATATCCTACTCTGGTGAATTTTATCCGGACATTATTTTCATCAATATTCTCCGCCATATAATTACCTTCTGCATCAGATGAAGTTCCTACGATAATCCTATTATCAGTTCTTGACATAAAAAGAATATTCACATCAGCTAATCCCTCACCCGAAAGTGAATCAACAACGATACCTGTTAATTTTGAATTTTTTTGGAGGTCTTGAGCATTAATTACATTGCAGATAAAAAACAATAATAGAATAAATATAGATCTCCAAATTGGAAAAAATAAGTCTTGAAATTTTTTTTTCATGATTCTGGTACCTTTTTACTCTTTCCGAATAAGTGTGAAAAATGTTTTTTATTATTAAAGATAATAATTTCTTCACGTCTTAAAGGTATCGCTGCGCCTAAATTGGGAAAAATAAGAGATGTAAATAAGAGAAAATTACTATAACAAGTTGTCCCAAAAGGTCCAGAGGTCAACAGTTTTAATTATTCTATTTTAAAATTGTGAATTATACGAAGTAATGTCAAGAAAAATAAATTGCATAATTAGCAAATTGATAATAAAAAGATTGCTATCAACAGAAAATTTATGTAGACATAAACCAAGTTAAATCCCAAGAAAGTGATCATAGAAACATCTATTGCTTAAGTTTACTTAGAAACTGTTTATAAAAACTACTGAATCTTCTCATCCCACAACAGATGATCAAATGTCTCTCTGCTTCTTATCACTGAATGTTTATTTCCATCAACCATAATTTCCGGTGCACGGCGACGTCCGTTATAATTTGAAGCCATTACCATTCCGTAAGCTCCGGACGACATCACTGCAAGAAGTTCACCACCTTTAGTCTCTGCGATTTCTCTGTCTTTTGCAAAGTAATCTCCCGTTTCACAAATAGGACCAACAATATCTGCAATAATATTTATTCTCTCATCATTTTTTTCAATAGGTTGAATATGATGGTATGCTTGGTAGATTGAGGGTCGAAGTAAATCATTCATTGCAGAATCAACAACAACAAATATCTTGTCACCATTCACTTTATTGTAAAGAACTTCTGTTACAAGAATACCGCCATTCGCAGTTAAGAATCTTCCAGGTTCAAAAATGATCTCGCAATTTAATTTCTTGAAAAGCGGAACCGTATTTTTAGCAAATTCATTTATAGTAAAAGATTGTTCATTATTGTAACTAACACCAATTCCTCCACCAATATCAAAATGTTTTAACTTTAATCCGTCCGATTTTAATTCAAAATAAAGTTCAGAAAGTTTTTGAATTGATTCTACGAAGGGATCGATAGTAGTTATTTGAGAACCGATGTGCATATCAATTCCTGTGAATTGAATATAAGAAAAATCTTTTCTTCTCTTGTAGATAGATAGAGCGGTATTTGAATCAATACCAAATTTGTTACTTGATAAACCTGTTGAAATGTAGGGATGCGTTTTTGCATCAACATCAGGGTTAACACGAATTGCAACTCGAGCAATTTTATTCATATCACCGGCAATTCTATTTATCAGCTCGACTTCTTCTTCAGATTCTGCTTTGATCATTAACACATCTTTTTCTAAACCAAGTTTAATTTCATTCTTAGATTTGCCTACACTGGTAAGAATAACTTTTGAGGGTTCAACCCCTGTTTTAAGTGCACGAAATAATTCACCTTCGGAGTTTGCATCAACACCGCTGCCAAGTTGTACGAACGTGTTGATTACGCTTAAATTGAAATTAGCCTTCATTGCGTAGAATATTTTATGATTAATATCCTTGAAAGCATTTCCAAATTCTTTGTACTGTTGTATGAAATGATTTTTGCTATAGATGTAAAGTGGTGTTCCGAATTCTTTTGCTAATTCTTCAACCTTAATTTCATCAATATAAAGCTGATTGTTTTTGTACTTTATAAATTCTGTTTCGAAGTATTTCATAAAATTTCCTACTAAAATTTTATTCTTGACTTGTTTAACTAAAAGACCACCCTGTTTCAGTATCTAATTATATTCCATTGATCCAAGCGCAAGTTAAGAATGTTAAACTCTAATTATATAAATAATATTTTTTAGAGAGACTTCTGAAACTCTCAATATCTTTATTGAGGTAATCTCTTATATCCTCGACTCTCTGATTTTCTATAAACATTTCTCTTATTTTTCTTGTCCCAAGGACTTTATCAAACATATCATTATTACCTCCCTCAATAATCAAATTTTTCCCATATAATTCATTAATTGCCTGTAAGAAATAAAACTGAATTGGAATCAACTCAACTAGATTATAATCTGTTATGTAAATTTGAACTCCATTGAGCATTTTGTCTTTTCCAAAAGCATAATAAGGTTTGTAAGTAATTGGTCGGAATTTAACTCCTGATAAGTTATAGGAATTCATCTTCTTAGCAAGTTCAACTGAATTAATCCATTCAGCAGCAAAAGTCTGAAATGGGATTGTATAACCAACTCCTATCGATATAACTTCCCGAAGTTCCCCAACTATTCCCGATGCTGCATAGTAAAATGGTGAATAGTGGTGAGGAATGTGAGGAGAAGTTAAAATCCAGGGTAATCCTGTTTGTTCAAAGTACATTTCGCGTTTCCACCTCTCCATAGGAATAACTTTTAGTTTACACTTGACAGAATTTTTTAACATACCTTCTTCATTCAGTAATATTGCTAGTTCACCAACTGTTAAACCGTGTATGTAAGGAATAGCAAACGGACTTACACCAGAAAAATATCCATCTTCAACAATGTTACCCTCAATTCTATTTCCACCAAGAGGATTTGGTCGATCAAGAATTATAACTTCTTTATTGTTTTCCGCAGCAGCCTCCATTACTAAGCCCATTGTGTTTATATACGTGTATGATCTACAACCAATATCCTGCATATCAAAAACAAGAATATCAATATCTATTATTATTTCAGCAACCTGTTTAAGAGATTTCTTGTAAAGGGAATAAACGGGAAGTTGAGTTAAATCATCAGTATAATTTTCTATGTTTTCACCTCCTGAGTGGTTTCCGCGGACACCGTGCTCAGGTCCATATAATGCAACGAGATTTACTTCTGGGGAATCATTTAGAATATCTATAGTAGATTTTAATTTACTATCAACTCCTGTAGCATTTGTAACTAAACCAACTCTTTTGTCTTTGAGTATGTCAAAGTTTTTTTCACGCAGTACTTCAATACCTGTTTTTACTTTTGATGAATTAATTAGTCTTGAATTAGCTGATTCATTTTCAACCATTTCTAAAAAAGAACCATCCTCAAAATATTTATCAAGGTCTTTTCCTGGACATAAAGTCTCAGTATAATCTTTATGAGTTCTAATATCTTTAAAAGACACATTGTATTTGTGTTTCAGAAATGCAGTTAGTTTAGAAAGTGATTTCAACTGCTTCTCATTTATTGTTTGAACTTCATAATTTCCTATAACACAAATTAAAGCATGACCTCGGACATCATAATCTGTATTAGTATCACCGGGATAATTGATTGGGCGGGCTTCATATATATTTCCCTTAAAATCAATCATAAAGTGATAGGGGATATCAATCCACTTTTTTTCATTTTTACTCCAAGTTTGAAGATCTTTCAAATATTTATAAACATCTTTATTTTCAGCAAATTCCTCTCCGCTGTGATGAATAGTAATCCTGTTTATTTGATGTTGAGGAAGGATTTTTGTTAGTGGCTGCCAGTTCCAATCATTTCTTGAAATTATTTTAAGATCTGAAGGATAATTAAGTTCGGTTATAGGCATGTAATTTGTTATGTCTGCCGAGCAAGATGCAAGCATTAAAGCTAATATCACGAACGGAAAAAATTTCCTTAAAAAAATCATTTTATTTCTCCGGATAGATTGTAAAAAATCCAGTTTACGTTTATTATTACTTGCAAATATTTTTTATTAGATAAAATTTACTTAGTAAATTTACACATAAATTAATATTTCGTCTAAGATAGTATTTATTTGCTCTGGAAAATTCTGAAACATAGTAACTGATTATAGTGCATAACTTATAATTACTAACAATAATATTTTTATTTAAACAAAATAAAAGCAAATGGAACATTACGGATTCTTATCATTACTACCACCGATACTTGCAATTCTTCTTGCGATAAAAACACGGCAGGTTTTTGTTTCACTTCTATTCGGAATATGGCTTGGCTGGGTTATACTTAGTGATGGAAACTTTATTGATGGGAGTAATGCAACAATACAAGCTCTTGTTGATGTTTTCAAAGATAGTGGTAATACGAGAACAATAATGTTCAGCTGCCTTGTCGGTGCTTTGATTGCATTCATTCAGAGATCAGGCGGTGTGTCAGGATTTGTTAAAGTAATAAATAAATTTTTAGATCATTTAGAGAATAAAAAAATAGGTAAAAGCAGAAAGACAGTCCAACTACTTGCCTGGGCAACCGGTACAGCGATTTTTGTTGAGTCGAGTATTAATGCTTTAACTGTTGGAGCCATATTCAGACCAATATTTGATAAACTGAAAATCCCGCGTGAAAAACTTGCTTACATTGCAGATTCAATCTCCGCACCGACCTGTATTCTGATTCCTTTAAACGCATGGGGTGCTTATATAATGGGACTAATTGCAGCACAGGGATTCAGCAATCCTTTATCTGTATTGATTAAAGCTTTCCCTTTCAATTTTTATCCAATGCTTGCTATGGCTATGGTGCTTTTTGTTATTTTCAGTCAGAAAGATTTTGGACCAATGAAGAAAGCTGAAAAACGAGCACAGGAAGAAGGAAAAGTTCTTCGTGATGGTGCTGTGCCTATGATTTCATCCGATGTTGTTGCAATGGAGAAAAAAGAAAATGTAAATGAAAAAGCATATAATATGATTATTCCAATCGCAGTAATGGTCGGAATGATGCCGCTTATGCTTCTTTATACAGGATGGGGACAGGTTGAAAATATTTCTTCACTTAAATGGTATGAACAAATATTTTTTGCTATTGGGAAAGGGTCCGGTTCAACTGCAGTTTTATATTCTGTCCTTTCATCCATTATAGTTGGGAGCATTTTATATATTTCACAAAAAATATTCACATTTGCTGAAACTATTGAGTTAATCTTTAAAGGTATAAGCGGATTAATTCCATTAGCTTTGCTTATGATGCTTGCTTTTGCTATTGGAACCGTTTGCCGTGAATTAGGTACAGGAATTTATACTGCGGAGTTATCAAAGGAGTGGTTGTCTCCAAACTTCGTTCCGGTTATTGTATTTCTTGTTGCTTGCTTTATTGCTTTTTCAACCGGAACATCATGGGGAACTTTTGCAATTATGCTAGCAATTGGAATTCCAATGGCGCAATCTCTTGATGCCAATGTCTATCTTACAATAGCTGCGGCACTCGGTGGCGGAGTTTTTGGTGATCATTGTTCACCAATTTCCGACACAACTATTATTGCTTCAATGGCTTCTGCAAGCGACCATATAGATCACGTCAAAACTCAGTTACCTTATGCCTTATTTGCTGGTGCGATTACAGCCGTTATGTATTTGATACTAGGATTTTTGATTCATTGATGGTGAAGTTCAATATCAGGTTCACACATTTCGAAAAGAGTAATTTTGAGTTTATAATGCTTTCCAAAATCTCTATCTTACAATTGTATTTTATAAAAATTTGACAGGATAATTATTGTGAAATATCTGATCGGAATGGACGGCGGAGGGACGAAAACCAAGTTCATTCTAACTGATCCTGATCTTAATCCTATCTATGAAACCACTGGTGGCCCTTCAAACTTCTTGATGATTGGAAATGAAAAGGTATCTGAAACAATTCTTGATTTGATTAAAGATTGTGTTGAAAATAAAAATATTTCTTATGATGATATTGAAGGAATAGTTCTCGGAACTACCGGTGGCGGAAGACGGAGTGATGCAGAACCACTTGAAAGTGATATTATTCAATTTGCTAAATCAAAAAATATAATATTAAAAAACTTTCGTGTAGAAAGCGACGCTAGAATTGCTCTTGAAGGAGCGTTTTCAGGTAAACCCGGTAGTATTTTGATTGCCGGAACCGGATCAATAATGTTTGGTAAAGATATTAATGGAAAAATTCATCGGGTTGGCGGTTTTGGAAGATTTCTAGGTGATGAGGGAAGTGGTTACAGAATAGGTCAAAGAGGACTTAATGCAGTGGCTAAGTATTTTGACGGCAGGGGAAATAAAACGTTAATGACAGAACTAGCTTTAACAAAGTTCTCAATTTCATCATCTGAAATTTTAATTACTGAAATTTATAAGAATAACTTCGATGTTGCTTCTGCAGCACCCATTGTTCTTGAAGCAGCTGAAAAGAATGATAAAGAAGCGATTAAAATTCTTGAATCCGAATCCGATGAAATGATTCTTCATATTTCTTCAATGAAAAATAAGCTTAATGAAAAAATTTTGTATGTAGCTTTAATCGGAAGTTTGCTGACTAAAGAAAATTATTTCTCGTTTAGATTTAAGGAAAAAATTGTTAAACAGTTTAATGATGTTGTGATTAAGGAAGCCGAGAATCCGCCTGAAATTGGTGCTGTTTTGATGGCAAGACAATTATAGAAATCAAATTTTGTTACCCTAAATTTATTTCAGGGTCTCTTTGATTGGATCCTGAAGCAGGTTCATTATGATATTGAATAAATAATGGAGCAGTTAATGTCTAGCAAAAAACCGGAAAAAAGAAATCCATGGTTTTGGGTCCCTTCGCTTTATTATGCGGAAGGAATACCCTACGTAATAGTAATGGCTGTATCGGTTATTATGTATAAGCGGCTAGGCATATCCAATACTAATATTGCGCTTTATACAAGCTGGCTTTATCTGCCCTGGGTTATAAAACCATTGTGGAGTCCGGTTGTAGATATCTTCAAGAAAAAACGAAACTGGATAATTGTTATGCAGCTTATTGTAGGTGCAGGTTTGGCCGGGGTTGCATTAACGATTCCTGTTTCAAATTTCTTTCAGTATTCACTTGCTTTTCTTTGGCTGGTTGCATTCAGTTCGGCTACACACGATATTGCTGCTGACGGTTTTTATATGCTGGGACTTTCACAACACGACCAAGCCTGGTTTGTAGGGATTCGTTCTACTTTTTATCGCCTATCCATGATAACAGGACAAGGTGTGCTTGTAATTCTTGCAGGCTTTCTTGAAACCTCAACCGGAGATATACCTTTAGCCTGGTCAATTACATTTTTCATCATCACCGGTTTATTCATCCTATTTTTTGTTTATCATAAATTTATTCTTCCTTATCCGTCTACAGATGTTTCTGCAAGAAAAGATGAATCCAGTTCTGTACTCAATGAATTCTTTAAAACATTTACTGCTTTCTTCAAAAAGAAAAACATCGGGATCATTCTTGGATTTATTTTATTGTATCGTTTTGCAGAGTCACAGCTTATAAAATTAGCATCTCCGTTTTTACTTGATCCACAGGATGTAGGTGGTATTGGATTGACAACTACTGAAATCGGTCTTGTTTACGGCACAATCGGAATTATCTGCCTTACACTTGGCGGCATTGTTGGAGGAATCGTTATTGCTAAACACGGTCTTAAATTCTGGCTCTGGCCAATGATAATCGCTATTAACCTGCCTGATCTGGTTTATGTTTTTCTTTCATATACTCAGACAACTGATTTATGGCTAATTAGCTTAATGGTAGGTATTGAACAGCTTGGTTATGGTTTTGGATTTACTGCTTATATGCTTTACCTGATTTACGTTTCGGAAGGGGAGTACAAAACTTCTCACTATGCAATTGCAACAGGTTTTATGGCCTTAGGGATGATGATCCCCGGTATGTGGAGCGGGTGGTTACAAGAATTAATTGGCTACCAACATTTTTTTATTTGGATTTGTATTTCCACAATACCTGGATTTATCATAACATATTTCTTAAAAATTGATCCCGAGTTCGGCAAAAAAACCAATGAAAACAATAATCAACAATAATGTGAAATTTCTTATTTAGGGATATGCCATGAAAAAAAATGTTTTATTTACTTTAACTTTTTTATTATTAACAAACATTATGTTTCCACAGAATTACGAACAAAATAATCCTTTCTTTCAGGAATGGAATACGCCTTTTCAAACTCCTCCATTTGATCAGATTAAAGATGAGCATTTTCTTCCTGCTTTAATGGAAGGAATTAAACAAAGACGCGTTGAAATAAATCTTATCATTAACAATACGGATGAACCAACCTTTGTAAATACAATCGAAGCAATGGAGAAGAGTGGAAAATTTCTCTCAAAAGTTTCGAGAGTATTTTTTAGTCTAAACGGCGCAAATTCCAATCCGCAGTTACAAAAAGTTGCCGAGCAAATAACACAAGAATTATCTCAACTCAATAATGATATTTATCTCAACGAAGATTTATTTAAAAGGATTAAATCGATAAATGATGAAAAAGAGAATCTTAATCTTACTAAAGAACAATTGAAAGTTTTTGATAATTATTATTCTGATTTTGTAAGAAGCGGAATTGCTCTTAATGAGGCAGATAAATCCCGACTCAGAAAAATCAATGATGAATTAAGTATGCTTCAATTAAAATTTGGTGATAATCTTCGTAAAGAAACAAATACAATTGGCTTGGTTGTTGAAAATAAAGAAGATCTCATCGGCTTGCCTGATGCCGTCATTCAGGGTGCATCAGAACTTGCTGAGCAAAATGGATTGAAAGGGAAGTGGGCGTTCAATCTTCAGAGACCAAGTTTCACTCCTTTTTTGCAATATTCCGAAAAAAGAGAATTGAGAGAAATTCTTTATAAGGCTTATATCAATCGCAGTAACAACAAGAATGATAACGATAATAAAAAAATACTCACAAAGATTGCATCACTTCGGGTTGAGAAAGCAAACCTATTAGGGTATAAAACGTATGCTGATTTCAAACTTGAAAAGAATATGTCAAAAAATTCTGAAAATGTTTTGAACTTCTTAAATGATTTGTGGATTCCGGCAATTGCCCAGGCTAAGATTGAAGTTGCTGATATACAGAAAATTATTGAACAAGAAGGAAATGATTTTAAGCTTGAAGCGTGGGATTGGTGGTATTATGCCGAGAAAGTAAAGAAAGAAAAATATGCACTTGATGAAGAAATGCTGCGTCCTTATTTCAAAATGGAAAATGTTCGTCAGGGTGCTTTTGATGTAGCTACAAAGTTATGGGGAATACAGTTTATAAAACTTAACAATGTTTCCGTTTATCAACCTGATGTTGAAGTTTACGAAGTGAGAGAATCAGATGGAACTCATATAGGACTAATTTATACAGATTATTATCCTCGTGACGGTAAGAGAGCAGGAGCGTGGGCTGGCAGTTATAGAAGTCAATCAAATATTGATGATGAGTTTATAACTCCTTTAGTATATAATGTTGGTAATTTCTCTAAGCCAACAGAAGGTAAACCTGCTTTATTAAGTTTTGATGAAGTAAATACTCTGTTCCACGAATTTGGTCACGGATTAAATTCATTATTCAGTAAATCGACTTATCCGGGTGCAAAACGCTCTCCGGTTGATTTTGTTGAGCTTCCATCACAGATAATGGAAAACTGGGCTTCTCATCCGGACGTTTTAAGAATGTATGCAAGACATTATTTAACTAATGAAGTAATTCCTGATGAACTTATAGAAAAAATTCAGAATTCACAATACTTCAACAAAGGATTTGAAACTGTTGAATATCTGGCCGCTTCATTTCTTGATATGAATTGGCATGCAATTACAACAGTTGCAGAATACGATGCTTTAGCATTTGAAGAAGAGAGGCTGAACAAGATAGGATTGATTGATGAAATAGCATCACGTTATCAAAGCACAAACTTTAATCATATTTTTGGCCAAGATGGTTATTCTGCAGGATATTATGGTTATTACTGGGCTGCTGTGCTTGATGCCGATGCATTTGAAGCATTTGTTGAAACTGATCTATTTGATGAAAAAACTGCTGAACTTTTCAGAAGTCATATTCTTGAAAGAAGCGGAAGTGAGGATCCGATGGATCTTTATATTAAATTCAGAGGCAGAGAACCAAAGGTTGATGCTTTGCTAAAAAGATTCGGGTTTTATAAATAGAAAGATGTAATTGATTCGAATTGATATCAAGAAACAATTATTAGATGAAACCTTCGGAATTAAATAATTCCGAAGGTTTCAATTTTATTTTATCTCTGATAAATTATCTTACCATCAAATACTGTAATCTCAACAACGACATTTTCAATTTCGACAGGATCAATCGTTAGTATATCATTACTCAAAATAACGAGGTCTGCAAGCTTGCCAACTTCAATACTGCCTTTAATATTTTCTTCAAATGATGCAAAGGCAGAATTTATTGTATAACACTTAATTGCATCTTCAACAGATATTTTTTGTTCGGGAACCCAGCCATCGGGATTCTTATCATCAAGTGTTCTTCTTGTAACAGCAGCATAAATTCCCCATAGTGGATTAAGAGGAGCAACATACCAATCGGTTCCAAAGCAAAGTTTAACTCCAGCTTCTAAAAATGATTTGAATGGATAAGTATATTTTATGCGCTCTGGGCCAATTCTCTTTTCTGCCCAAACTCCATCATCAATGCAATGATATGGTTGAGCGGAAGCAACAACACCTAGCTCTGCAAACCTTTGTATGTCTTCGAATCTTACATGCTGTGCATGCTCAATTCTGAATCTTCTGTCCCATTCAGGATTTTCATTTGTTATTTTCGCGAATAAATCAAGCATATAAGAATTTGCTCTATCTCCAATGGCGTGAACAGAAATCTGAAGTTGATTTTTGTCGGCATCTAAACACCATTTTTCCATATTGCCATCCGTTATAATATCCATAGCCAAACCGGTGGTTAACGTATCCTGATCATATCTTTCAAAAAACCAGGCAGTACTTGAACCAAGCGAACCATCTGCAAATGCTTTGAGTGATCCCATTCTTAAATATTCATTACCATAACCAACTTTAATATTTTTATTAACATGATCGTTATAATCTGAAATAGGCCAGCGTGTATAAATTCTGCACGTAAGTTTACCTTCTTGTCTTGCTCTTTTAAACGCAGTGAGTGCAGCATCATAAGTTATATCCTGAACACTTGTAATTCCCAATTTTTTTGTTTCTTCAATGGCTGCAAGTAAAGCCTCATAATTTTCTTCTTCGGTTGGATCAGGAATAATTTTATTTATAAAATACATTGCATTGTCTTTAAGAACGCCGGTTGGTTCTCCGGAAATAGGATCTTTTACAATTAATCCACCGTCAGGACTTTCAGTATCTTTAGTTATCCCTGCCATTTTAAGAGCAAAAGAATTTGCAACACCCATATGACCATCAAGTCTATCAACAAAAACAGGTTGATCTGAAACAGCTTCATCAATCATTTCTTTTGTTGGAAGATCATTTATTTCCCACTTTTCATGATCCCAATAGCCGCCTGTTATCCATTTACCAGGATGTTTTTCTGCATAGTCTTTAAGAATTTGTTTGAACTCTGTTGTAGAGTTCGCAGGACGGAGATCAATCCCCAGTAAATAAAATCCGCCACTGATGAAGTGAACGTGGTTATCAATGAAACCGGGCAGCATAAGCTTTCCGTTGAGATCAATGACTTTTGTTGATTTGTCAATTAAGCTTTTTGCTTCTTCGTTTGAACCAACAAAAGAAATTTTATTTTCTTCTACAATAACTGATTCCGCATAGGATTGTTTCTCATTAACTGTATATATTTTCCCGTTTATGAATGCTGTTTTCATCTGTTGTGCCTGTGAAAAAAATGTAACTGAAAATACTAATATCAAAAATGTAGTGAATCTGAATTTCATGATAACCTCGAAGGTGATTAAGTAAAATGACACATTTTTCAACTTCTATTTTATTTTATAGAAACTGTTATCCATAATTCTATCTAATCCTTTAGTTCCAATAGAATTAAGAATTCTTTTTGCACGAATAAATCCGCTTTTGCGGTAATTACTATAATAAGATTTATTGGGATTAAAACTATTAATCCTTACTCTGCCTGCATCGTGAATGAAATCCCCATCTCCAATATAAATTGCTACGTGGGTTATTCGTTCTTTCCTGTCTCCTTTTGCTTTTGTTCCAAAGAACAGTAGATCGCCGGCTTTAAGATTTTCCCATCCATTTTCTGTATTAACCAGTTCACCTGTATTAACCTGTTGGGATGCATCGCGGGGAAGAATTATTCCATTCAAGAAGAAAACAGTTTTAGTAAATCCGCTGCAATCCATTGCCTTGGATGAAGTGCCACCCCAAAGATAAGGAACACCCATAAATCTGTTTGCTTCCTTTAAAATATTTTCTGGAGTTGGATTAACTTTTTTATACCATTCATTGAATAGATTACATTCATCTTTTTTAACGAATGCTTCTCTACCATCAGGAAAATTAACTTTATAATAATCTTTTTCTTCGCTAATTAGTATAAGAAGATTTCCAATTGCAAGATCAGAAACTCTTTGCGAATTTTCATCTGGCTGTGAAAATCCAAATCCATAATCATTCAGATAAATAATTTTTTCGGAACTTATCCAATCGTTTAGCTTTTCTTTAGTCATCTGTTGAAATCCGTCATCATCAAGCCAGGAGATATAACCGTCAGGCGTCTGAACAAGGTAAAATCCCCATTTACCTTTCTTCAAAACATTTATTGGAGTTCCTAAAATTGCCTGTGTTGATAATTCTTCCGGATGATCGGGATTAGCCCGGAGATTTGCAACAGAAAGATTAATAACTCCATAAATTTTTTCGCCAAGATCCTTCGAAGGAAGCAGTTCAATTTTATCAGCCGTTGAGATCTTTTCTTTATTTAACTGTTCTATTAATTCCATTTTTGCCTCTGCAAGATTCGTTTCACCTTTTAGTATATAATTATTTCCTGATTTTTCTAATTCAATCTGAAAGAGAGCAACACGCTTATCAAACGCATGTTTTTCTTTTACTTCGTTTATAATTGAATTTATTTTTTTCATTTTCTCATCATCTTGTGAATAGATACAACTTGAAATAAAAATAATCGTAACAACTGTTAGTATGATTTTATTCATCTGTAATCCTGCATTTGTGGAAAAGACAAGAAATTATTCTCAATGTAAATATAAAAAAAAGGCGTCCATAAAAGGACGCCTAAAATGGAAAAATAATGAAGCTATTTAATGAAAGTCATTTTCTTAACATCGGAATATTTGCCGGCATTAAGCTTGTAGAAATAGATTCCGCTTGAAAGCTGGGAAGCATCAAAATTTTCAGTATAACTTCCTGCGGGAAGCTCTTTTGAAATGATTTCTTCTATTTCGATTCCGAGAATATTGTACACTTTTAGCTCAACAAAAGTCTGTTCCGGAATACTAAAAGAAATTTTTGTACTTGGATTGAATGGATTTGGATAGTTTTGATTTAAGCTATAATTGATTGGAATTTCAAAAATATTGTCAACAGATGTTGGTTGTGGAATTGTGATATCTCCGTAAACCAAAGTATCTGGTCCATAAGGATATGCCGCTCTGTTTCCTGCTATGGCAACAATCTGTCTGGCTCGATTAGTAAAATATCCTTGTCTGGTATCAGTTCTTACCATAAGTCCACCAAAATAATTTTTTAGGTCGTCCGGTATTTCAATTGGATCTGTCCAATTTAAGCAATCGTAGCTGAAAGTAACATGAATATTTTTATTTTTTATCCATAAATACATAGTGAATACACCATGCTCATCACAATGCAGCGTAAAATAATTTAGTGTATCCGTTACAGGGAGATTTATTGATGCTGTTTGAGGTGCTTCGAAATTTTTTGATACTTTTAATTCTGGTAGATCAGATATATTATTATATAAGTAAGCAATGTATGAGTTGTATTCAGGATCTAAAACAGCATCATATCGGTTCCAGGCGACGGCAATATTATCTGATAATTCTACGGGAGTTCCCCAACTCGTTCCATTATTCAAAATGTAAAATAGTTTCATTCCATCTGGATGGTTTCGGGCTGCTACCAAACAAAGTTTTCCGGAAGTATCTGCAAGAATTATATATTTATCATAAATACCTCTGTCAATTCCGGCATCTGTGAATTCTACAATTGTAAAGCTCGAACTCCACGTATCACTGGAAGAATACCGAATCCATTCCCATGCTATTCCACCATAATTCATCCAACCATACTTATTTGCAAAAAGATGAACATCATTATTGGCATCAACCAGAACATTCTCAATAACCGGTCCATTGTTGGATGAGCTGTGTGCAGCTACTGCCTCAACAACCCATGATCCTGTTTTATTATTCACACAATAAAGATCGTATTCAAATTCATGATAGAAAGTTACACCTGTAGGATTTGAATAGTTATATAAAGAATGGGCAGTAAAGCCGATGAATACTTTTCCATTGAGATCTACTGCTAAGCTTGCGTTTCGAATATCGCCTTCATGTCCGGTAATAATTTGTTCTTTCTGCCAGGTTTGTCCTTCATCTGTAGACTTGTAATAATATAATTCATAGTTATCTACATAAGCCACATGTAAATATCCGTCTACCGGGTCTTCAATAAAAGAATTTATTGTCCAATGTCCAAAACTAGTGTAGTTAGCGGAAGATGTGTAAAAAGGTTCACCCACATCAATATCGTATGTGTTATATATTAAACTGTCGGGTAAAGATTGAGCTTGAATATCAACACAGAACGAAAAAATTAATAATATGGGTATTATTAATTTCACAGAAGTAAATGTTCTTCTCATTTTGTTTTCCTTTGTGGTTGTTAGTAGTAATTGAAAATAAAGTTGGGATTTTCTGTTCAAAAATCATGCCTGTTTCAATGAAAAGCAGGGAAGAGGGGACTCTATTGTAAGTAAATGAAAAAGTTTTGTTATCCACAACAGATTGAGCCAAAAATTTTATTGATAACTATTCTAACATACAATATTTTTTTATAAATGTCTTGTGCATTTATTAATTATTGATAGTCGAAAAGTAAATCTTATAACTCATATAGTCTCTTTTTGATATGTCTGTCTCAAGATGGACAGAGAAAATTTTTTATGATCATCAATAAGAATATCCTGATGAAATAGAGTTTAAAAAATCACTCTAATGCATTATACTCAACTTTCATATTATAATTCCATTTGTCAAAGTAGAGATTTCCACCACGCCATTCTAGCTCACCTCTTTGGAAATCAACTGTTTCACTTCTTGGAAATACTTTTGCGGGAAATAAAGGTCTGGAATAATCATCATTAACTATTAAATGATATGAATCAGTGCTTCCCAAAAAGAAATATTTTTCATCCTCAACATCAGAATCTGTCAAACCAAAGGATTGATCAACAGGGACCCATCCATAACCTTCAAAATAAATTTCACTCCAGTCGTGTATATCAACTTCGCCGGGATGAAGCATCCAGCCGCTTTGCCATTTTGCAGGAATGCCATTGTATCTGCACAAAGTCATAAACAAGAGTGTTTTAATTCCGCAATCGCCGTGCATTCTGGAGACACAATAATCTGAAATGTTTTCTATTGTTGAATATTCTCTTGCACCAGCCCACGGAATATTTTTTGAAATCCACGTAAATATTTTTTTCGCAATGAAGTAGGAATTTGTTTCTTCACCAACAATTTTCTTTGATAATTCTTTTATTTTGTCAGTAAAAATAATATGCGGCGCTCTTTCAGCAGTATATGTTTTATATAATCCTGATTCTTTATTGTAAGGTTTGATTAAATCCGGTTCAATGAAATTTATTTCTGCAAACATTGTAACTTCAACAACCATATGAAAAATTGTTGGCTGATTTTTTTGCGCAGCTTTTTCAACATAAACAGTTCGCTGCTGATTATTATTATCAGCTATCACATATTCATCGGAGTTTATGCCAAGAAGTTTTATATCAATCTGTCTCTGATGACCTTCACGCGGAAAAGGAAGCCAGCATCGTATAACTTCACCGTGTGGGACAGCATCTGGTTTGACTGTTACAGTATAATTAAGATTTAATACAACAGGTTTAACTAAAGTTTCGTGAGAATTAGCCGACTCATCAAGAGCTTTTGGAATGTAATCCTCGAGAAAAATATCTAACCCGTCCTTCTGATAACCATCAATTTTTTCTTTCTGATTCTTTGCTTCCTTGTTTATTCTGAAAAGATTTGAAGCTGCCCTTGAGAAGTACCATTTCTGTCCATCAATTATCATAAATTCGAGTGAACCATCATTTTCCCACTTCTCTAAATCTTTTTCTTTTGCATCAGGATAATGTTTATTTACAAACTGCAAAATATCTTCTGCAGATTTATTAAAATCTTTTTTTATCCTGTCTAGTCTTTCTTTTTCAAACTGAAGTTCAAAGATTTCGCCGGAACTAAGATTTTCTGAAGCTAATTTTTGATCAATCATTTCGGTTGCTTTAGCAAATTCGCCTGAATAAACTAATTGGTTGATATCTGTAAAACGGGTTTGTGCTGAGATGATTGTTGTTAACATGGCAATTAAGATGATTGTTTTCATTGAGTTACTCCATATAGACTGTTTATGTCATTCCCGCGAAAGCGGGAATCTATAGGTGCATTAGTCGTAAAATTAGCAAAAAGAACATTCATAAATTAAAACAAATCATTGTATAAATCACACCAATCAGGATTCATTTCCTCTATTAATTTGATTTTCCATTCTCGATTCCATTTCTTTGATCTTTTCTCTCTTGTTAGAGCATCTTTTATGTCATTATAGCTTTCAAAATATACCAGATTATGAATTCTGTATTTCTTAGTAAAACCTTCAATTAGATCTTCTTTGTGTTCACCAACTCTCCGTTTAAGATTATTTGTTACCCCTATATAAATTGTTCCATTCCTCTTATTAGCTAAAATGTAAACATAATATTGCTTGGTCATAATATTATTCTTTCTACAATGGATTCCCGCTTTCGCGGGAATGACAAACTTCAGCAACTGTATACAAACTTATAATATTTCTAATCATTATTCATCAAACTTTCATTATTTTTAACAGTATTAAATACGATTTTCTTATTGGAGTTTTGATATGAAACCTTCGGAACGTTTACTTTCGCTTGATGTGTTTAGGGGAATTACAATAATGGGAATGATACTTGTAAACAATCCCGGAACGTGGGGAGCGATTTATCCGCAGTTAAGGCACGCAGAATGGCACGGCTGCACTTTTACAGATTTAATTTTTCCTTTCTTTCTTTTTATTGTTGGTGTAGCAATTTCATACTCACTTACTAAACGCAAAGCTCAGGGCGGAAGTATGAAAGCTCTTTATCTAAATATTTTCAGAAGGACTATTATTCTTTTTGCACTTGGAATTATTTTAAGCGGATTCCCATTCGGTTTAATGTTCGATCATCAATTTTCGTGGGCTACAATCAGAATACCGGGAGTATTGCAGAGAATTGCAATTGTCTATTTATTGTCTTCAATTTTATTTCTTACTACAAGTACAAAGTTTCAATACTGGTTTACTGCAGCTATATTAGTTATTTATGCTGCATTGATGAGCTTTGTTCCTGTTCCGGGAGTTGGTTATGCAAACTACGAACCTACAACAAATCTTGCTGCCTGGTTAGATCGTTTAGTACTCAATAACCATTTATGGTCTGGAACAAAAGTATGGGATCCTGAGGGTATCTTATCAACTCTTCCGGCAATTGGAAGTGCGATGCTCGGTATTTTTACCGGCAATTTATTGAGAAGTGAAAAAGATCCAACTACAAAAACTGTTTGGCTTTATGTTGGAGGAAGCGTTTTAATGGTTGCAGGATGGATATGGAGTTTTTGGTTTCCGTTAAATAAAAATATCTGGACAAGCTCTTATGTACTTTATACAGCCGGACTCGCTCTTTTCTTTCTTGCTTTCTGCTACTGGTTTATTGATGTTAAAAAAGTTACGTGGTGGATTAAACCTTTCCAGGTTTATGGATTGAATGCTATAACAGTTTTTTTCCTTTCAGGAATTGTTGGAAGATTGATGTATATGATCCAATGGACAGGAGCGGACGGAAACTCAATCACATTAAAAAATTATTTGTTTAATAATTTTTTCTTATCGTGGTTGCAACCAATAAATGCTTCACTTGCCTGGGCAGTAGTCTACATTATGATATGGCTTGGATTGATGTGGATACTTTATGCAAAGAAAATATTTATTAAGGTATAGAATTGAAAAAAAATTTTTACTGATTATTTTATTCTCAAATATTGCATTTGCCCAAACATCTCTTGAGCATAAAATATCCCAAATGATTATGGTCGGTTTTCCGGGAACTGAACTAACCGATACGATGATTGTTAATGATATTCAGCAAAGAAAAGTTGGCGGCGTAATTTTAATGGGCTATAATATTACCTCACCGTCTCAGGTTCAGCAATTGACAAACAGCTTACAATCAATTTCTCAGACTCCACTTTTTATTTCAGTTGATCAGGAAGGTGGAAGGGTAGCAAGACTGAGAGAATCTAACGGTTTTGAGAATACTAAAACTGCTTTTGAAATTGGAACTCTTATCAATAAAGAAGATACAACACGTGATTGGGCTGGACTAATGGCTAGTTGGCTGCTGCAAAGCGGATTCAATGTGAATCTGGCTCCTGTAGCTGATGTAAATGTTAATCCCCTTAGTCCTGCGATAGGACTTAAGGATAGAAGTTTTTCGGAAATTCCTGATTCTGTTTTTCATCACTGCAACTGGTTCATTGATGAGTTTAATAAGGAGAATATATTTACAACTTTAAAACACTTTCCCGGTCACGGAAGTGCTGCTGATGATAGTCATGACGGATTTACTGATATCACGAATACCTGGGCAGATTCAGAATTAATTCCCTATCAAAAATTAATTGAAAATGGATTTGATGATTTTATTATGAGCGGTCATCTTTACAATGCAAATTTAGATTCCGTTTATCCAGCCTCTCTCTCTCAGAAAGTATTGAAAGGTTTGCTTAGAGACACATTGACATTTGATGGATTGATAATCACTGATGGGATGTTTATGGGGGCAATAACAGAAAATTATACTTTTGATGAAGCAGTTACTCTTGCTATAAATGCAGGTAATGATATTCTTCTTTATACATCAAATAAACTTGATGGAAAATCTCTTGTTGATAGTATTGTGAATATTGTTGTTGATAAAATTGACCGGGGAATTATTACTCTAGAAAGAATAGATGAATCGTACAACAGGATAATAATGAAGAAACAATTACTTACAAATGTTAAATATTTTGCTAATGAAATTATCCCCGATGCTTACAGTATTATTAATTATCCAAATCCATTTAATTCCTCAACTCAGATTAGTGTTAAGATTGCGCAATCAGGAATTCTCTCTATTAAGGTTTATAATATTATTGGCGAATTAGTATCTGAAATTGCAAATAGTTTTTATGAAGCCGGAACACATAAATTATTCTTTAATGCAAATGGACTTGCTTCCGGAGTTTATTTATTAAGAATGAATATTGGTGAACATTATTCTTCTCATAAAGTTATATTGATGAAGTAATTTGAAAGGAATTAATAATGAAAATCCTGTTTATGATTCTGCTTGTTTCAATTAACATATTTTCTCAGCAAAAACCGCCTGAGACAGTTAAGTACGTTGATCTTAATAAATATGTTGGTTTATGGTACGAGATAGCTAAGATCCCAAACAGCTTTCAAGATCATTGTGTTAAGGGCACAACAGCAAAATATGTCTTGAATGAAGACGGCGAAATTGAAGTAATCAATTCCTGTATTGATGAAGATGGTGAAATTGATGATGCAGAAGGAGTTGCAAGAATAGTTGATAAGAAATCAAATGCGAAGTTGGAAGTTAGCTTTGTTAGCTTTTTAGGTTGGAGACCTTTTTGGGGAGATTACTGGATAATTGGGATTGATGAAGACTATCAATGGGCAATAGTTGGGACTCCGAATAGGAAATATGGATGGGTGTTAAGCCGCACTCCACAGTTGAATAAAGAAACAATGAGTAAGATATTCCAAATTCTAAAAGATCAGGGATATAATCCCAAAGATTTTGAAATGTCTAAGCATTGATCTATAAATTATTTGGCCGGGAAAGAATTATTCTACTTATTATTGCATAAGATTTATTTCTCTTAAATATAAAATTTTACAATAATATTATTTGACTGATTTAAAACTAACATACAGCAAAGCTAGAGAACTGGCCTCAAATCACTATGAAAATTTTCCTGTAGTTTCATTCCTTATTCCAAGACACTTACGAAACGATGTTGCCATAATTTATTGGTTTGCAAGAACAGCGGATAATATTGCAGATGAAGGATCAATGGATGAAACAAAAAGATTAAAGCTACTTGATGAATTTGAAAAATCATTCAACGACGCCCTCTCTGGAATTATTGATTGTGAATTTTCACATGCTTTATCTGTAACAATAAAAAACAGAAATTTAACAACCAGTCTTTTTACTGATCTTATTTCAGCATTCAGGCAAGATGTGACTAAGAAAAGATATGTTGATTTCAGGGAAGTGATGGACTATTGTAAAAGATCTGCAAATCCTATTGGTAGACTAATCCTTCAACTCTTTGATATCAGAAATGAAAACGCTTTTCATTATTCCGATAAGATTTGCACAGCTCTACAACTTACAAATTTCTATCAGGATACTTTTAATGACTATAAAAAAGGAAGAATTTACTATCCTTTAAACGAACTTGAAAAGTTTAAAGTATCCGAAAATCAGTTTGAGAAAAGGAAAATAAATGATAATTTCAGGTTATTAGTTAAACATAATATTGATAGAGCCGCACCCTTATTTGATGATGGTAAAAAGCTTTACGATTATCTAAACGGCAGATTGAAATACGAAATAAAATGGACTATTTTAGGCGGTGAGGAAATTCTTAACAAAATTCGTAAAAATAATTACAATGTTTTGTATAAAAGACCAACTTTAATTAAAAAAAATATCATAAAGATTTTGCTCAGATCATTTTTAAATAAAGAATAATTATGGTAGAAACAGCTCAGGAAATAACAAAGAAAAGCAAAAGCAGTTTTTATTATGCTTTTAATCTTCTTCCGGCTGAGAAGAGAGATGCAATGAATACTGTTTATGCGTTCTGCCGTAAAACCGATGACATAATTGATGAAGGTACAGAGCCCACGGAAATTAAATATGAAAAACTTCGTAAGTGGCGAATAGAATTTGAAAAAGCTTTTTCGGGTCATTCGGAATATACTTTGCTCAATAAGTTGGGGAATACGATTTCTAAGTTTGACATACCTCTTGACCCTTTCTTTGAGTTAATAAAAGGTATGGAAATGGATCTTCAAAATGACAGATATAAATCCTTTGATGATCTTCAACTATATTGCTACCGCGTAGCTTCTACAGTTGGATTGATGTGTATAGAAATTTTCGGATATAAAAATCCTTCAACTAAAGATTTTGCTGTCAATCTTGGTATTGCACTTCAGCTTACAAATATTCTCAGAGATATCAGCAAAGATGCGGATAGGGGAAGGATTTATCTTCCTCAGGATGATTTGAAAAAATTCAGTTATTCTGAATTAGAAATTCTTAACAAAGTTTACAACGATAACTTTAAAGATATGATGATTTTTGAGGTTGGAAGAGCTAAGAGATATTTTGAACATGCAACTTCAAATTTAGACCTCGATGATAAGAAAACAATGTATGCAGCCCGTGCTATGCAACATATTTATTACAAAATGCTGGAAAAAATTATCGCTGCTGAATATGATGTGTACCACAAAAATATCAAAGTATCCACTTTTGAAAAAGCTGGGATAGCATTAGGCGTTTGGGCAAAGTATAATTTAGTTTATTGATGAAAAAATGCATTGTTATCGGAGGTGGAATTGCCGGTTTAACAACTACCGCTTACCTCGCCAATAAAAAAATCGAAGTAGATCTCCTTGAAGCTTCACCAAAACTAGGTGGAAGAGCTTATTCATTTTTATCAAAAGACGGAAAAACTATTATTGATAACGGTCAACATATTTTGATGGGCTGTTATCATGAAACTCTTCGCTTTATGAAAATAATAGGTGCGAAGGATAATCTTATTTATCAATCCGAACTTGAAATAAATTTTCTTAAGGAAGGATTTGAACAGCTAAAACTTAAAGCAGCTTCATTTCCACATCCATTCAATTTATTATTTGGAATACTTAATTATAAAGCTATCGGATTTACTGACAGACTAAAAATTTTGAAATTCTTCTTTAAAATATTTTCTTATTCGGAAAATGAATTAAACCGTTTAACGGTTGAGGAATGGTTAAAAAAGGAAAAGCAAAACAGCAGGATTAATAAAACATTTTGGGAAGTAATTGTAGTTGGAACATTAAATACAAGCATAAGAAAAGCATCAGCAAAAATATTTTCTGATATCCTTAAAGAAATTTTTCTTAACGGGAAATTTGCTTCAACTATTTTACTTCCTAAATACGGACTTACAGAAACGTATTGTGATAAAGCACAGGCTTTTATTGAAAAAAACGGTGGAAGAATTTACACATCCCGTTTTGTTACAGGATTGAAAATTGAAAATGATAAAATTGTTGAAGTGCAAACTGATAATGGTAACATTGATGATTTCGATTGTGTTGTATCGGCAATTCCTTTTTATGCAGTGCAAAAAATAATTCCTGTTTCTTATCTGAATAAAAAACCTGAACTAAGATATTCGGCAATATTATCTGTTCATTTATGGTTAAATAAGAATCCGTTGAAAGAAGAATTTTACGGATTAATAAATTCACCTTTGCACTGGATCTTTAATAAAAAGACTCATCTTACGCTAGTCATAAGTGATGCAGATTATTTAGTTGAAAAAACTAAAGAAGAAATTTTTAATATTGTTGCAAAAGAATTACAAAAATTTACCGGAATTTCTGAAAATAATATCACTGATTATCAAGTAATAAAAGAAAAACGGGCAACATTCGTTCCTGCTGAAAATATAATTAACTCTCGTCCGTCTGTTATTACAGGTTTGGAAAATTTCTTTGTAGCTGGTGATTGGGTAGATACCGGTTTACCAGCAACTATTGAAAGCGCAGTCAAAAGCGGAAGATTGACGGCCGATGCTATCTTTTATGTAAAGTCTTGTAAATTTAACTTCTACAATGAACGAAAAAAGAATAATGTTAGAAAAAGCTAAATACTATATTGAAAAACTTCAACTACTTCCACATCCTGAGGGCGGATATTACAGAGAAATCTATCGTGCTGGTGAAATGATTTTAGCTGAACATCTTCCGGGAAACTTTATGGGGAATCGTAATATTTCAACAGCAATTTATTTCCTTCTTCATAGAAATGATTTCTCGGCTTTTCATAAATTAAAATCCGATGAGTTTTGGCACTTTTATGACGGATCTGCAATTAAAATTTCATTATTCGATGAAGATGGTAAATTCAGCGAGATATTTTTAGGAAAGAATATTACTGAGGGAGAAAAATTTCAAATAGTAATAAAAAAGAATTGTTGGTTTGCTGCTGAACTTGTGGATAAAAATTCTTTTGCACTAGTTGGATGTACAGTTTCATCGGGATTTGATTTTCAGGATTTTGAAATTGCTGATTGTAAAGAATTGATTAAAAAATTTCCTTTCTATGAAGACAAGATTAAAAGACTATCCAAAAAGCCAAACAAGCCGGCGGAGTCACAATAAAGATGAGAAAAATAAATACCTTCATTTGTTCTCAAACTTCTGATAATTTATGGTTATAATAAAAAAAAGCATTAATTTCTTGTTGAAATTAAAACTCATTTTATCTAATTTTTTGCGTCGAAAATAAAATAAAAGGAGATATTTATCGATTCATCTCTACGGTCTTTTTAATTCTCTTAGGTTAATTTTATCAAACGCAAAATATTAAATCTACTTTATGAAATATTCCGCATGCTGTTAATTGCAGCAATAATTTTTTATGCGGGTATTAATGTCGGTTTAAACTCTAAAAAGAGCACCCAGCTAAATAGTCAATTCTGGCTAAAAGCCTACTTGTTTTATTTATCAGAAACTGATTTAAAAGTTAATACAGCGGAATCAAAAGCTCCACTTTACACGAACCAGTCAGATTTAAATAATATAATCATAAATTTCGAAGCACCTCCCGATACTGGAGAAGGCGAAACAAATCCTGATTCAATATTTGTTAGTGATACACTTAACGTACAGGCAGATTCTCTGATTGATCCTTTTACTTTAATTGAAGATACGGTTAAAGTTGATTCGATGGCTTTGGACTCAACCGGCAGGTTAGAGCATTTCAGATATCAACGTGAAGACGTTCCTTATATTCAGCTTAAAGAAAGAAAAAGATCTAAGTTTTTTATTGAACCTTCGCAAACCTTTAAACAGAAAAAAATTACAATCGACTCTACCGGAAATTTTGTTGAGATAAGGGAAATTACAGCAGGCAAAGATTCCAAAATATTATTAAGAGTGCCTATCGAAGAATATGTTCAGGAGAAAATAAGACTACGTGAAAGAAAACTGTGGGAAGAAATTGGCTATAAGTATGAATTGAAAGATTCTAAAGTTGGTCTTGGCGATCTTATAAAAAGCATAACCGATTTTGAAATTCCATTACCCAGTGTTGGCATTCTTACAATTTTTGGTGAACCAAAAATTAGTTTGAGAATAGGAGGACAGGTACAGATTCGAGGTGCCTGGAGAAATGAAACGACCGAAGGTGTTACTGCTTCCAGACTTGGAAATACTAGAAATGAACCCGACTTTAAACAACAAGTTCAAATTAATGTGAACGGAACGATCGGCGATAAACTTAACATAGCTGCTGACTGGAATACGGAAAGAACATTTGAATATGAGAACCAGCTTAAAATAAAATACACCGGTTATGATGATGAAATTATTCAAAGTATAGAAGCCGGTAACGTGACACTTCAAACTTCTCCACTTATCGGTGGTAGTGAAGCTTTATTTGGTTTGAAAGCTCAATTTAAAATGGGTCCTTTTACTCTTACTACTTTAGCAAGTCAGAAGAAAGGTGAAACAAAAGAAGTTTCCGTTTCGAGTGGAACAACCTCGCAAGAATTTCAGATTCGTGCCTATGATTATTCAACAAATCATTACTTTCTTGATACATTATATGCAAGCACTGCTCCTTACTTAAATCTTTTTAATAGATACTATGGAAGCCCAACACCTGAAATTGACAACAACTATTTTGTAAAAGATATCCAGGTATGGAAATCTATAAACGTTACTACTCCAGATCGTTCTAAAGAACGATTTGCAAATGCTTATATTAATCTACACGAAGTCGGTATAGATGAAGTGTATGAGGAAGATCTTAGAAACGACATTGAAAACCCAATTGAAGGTGAAGAAGAATTTGGGCGATTCTTATTACTAACACCGGACGTAGATTATACACTTCAATCCGAAACAGGGTTTATAACTTTCAAAACTGCCATAAACGATCAGGATATTATTGCAGTAGCTTATCGAACAGAAAGCGGACCCGGTAATGATAATGACCTTATTTATGGCGAATTCCTAAATCAGGCAAATACCGATACTTCAAAAAAACTTATTCTGAAATTAGTTAAACCCAAAAATCTTCAACCACGCTTTCAAACAGCCTGGAAACTTCAGCTTAAAAATATTTATCCCGTAGGCGCAAGAAATATAAAACCCGATGGTTTTGATTTTGATATTCAATACGAGATTGATGGTAGTGAAGCAGTTTCAGAAGTACAGGGACCGGTTGGCCTTGTAAGATTTTTAAATGCATTTGGATTTGACCTTACCGGATCCAGTGGGCAGGGTGATCCAGATAATAAATTTGATTACAGACCCGGAATAACAATTTTCCCTGTAACCGGTGAAATTATTTTTCCAACACTTCAACCTTTCGCTAAAAATTTACCTGAGGGACTAACGGACAATTTCAGATATGATTCCATTTATACAACTTCTAAAACATTTGCCCGTCAGGATAAAGTTAACGATAAATGGAAATTAGTAGGCAAGAGTTCAGGTGATGCCTCCTCAACTTATCAACTTGGATTTAATATTGTTGAAAATTCAGTTAGAGTTTTACTTAATGGAAGGGAACTCACTCCCAAAGTTGATTATTCTGTTGACTATAATATAGGTACTTTAACAATAAGGAATGATGCTGCGCTTGTCCCTGGAGCTGATCTAAGGATTACCTATGAACAAAATGATCTTTTTCAACTGGCTTCAAAAACTTTGTTGGGTGCAAGAGGTATTTACGAGTTTTCTAAGAAAACTAAACTTGGATTTTCAATTCTAAATTTGAATCAGCAGACTTTGAGTGATAAAGTAAGAATTGGTGAAGAACCTCTAAGTAATACAATTTATGGTTTGGATTTTTCTACTCAGGCAGATCTTCCAATGGTTACAAAAGCAATAGACAATATTTTCTCAACACGTGAAATGTCATCTTTCAATTTATCAGGCGAGTATGCTTATATAGATCCCGATCCAAACACAAAAAAAAGTACAATATTGTCAGACGACGGCAAAAGTATTGCTTACATAGATGATTTTGAAGGAGCTAAAAGAATAATCCCTATCGGCGTTTCTTATACTTCATGGAGAGATTTAAGTGCGCCTGATTCATTAACATACTTACCCGGTTTAAGCCGACTTGAAAAAATGGGTCATAAGGGAAAAACTTTTTGGTTTACAAGAACTCCTTCTGACATTACTGTTGAACAGATTTATGGTGACCGTAAACAGGTAGCTAGATCTGATCAACAGGTTAGCGTAATGGATTTTGTTTTTATGCCGGATACACCGGGAACATATAATTACACTCCTGAACTCTCTGATCCTACGAAAAGCTGGGGAGGCAATATGAAAGTTCTTTCATCAACTGCAAGCAATCTTGTTGAGGAAAATATTGAATTCATAGAGTTCTGGCTAAATATCAGAAAAGCTCCGGATAGTACAAAACTTTATATTGATCTTGGAAGAATAAGTGAAGATGTTATCCCAAATAATCGATTAAATACTGAAGATATTTTTAATAATGAAACAATAACTGATCCTAATGTCCAGGATCTGGGACTTGATATGCTTACGGATGCTGAAGAAAAATCACTTTATGGCTCTGCTAAGGCAGACCCTGCTGGAGATAATTTCTTCTTTCAAAGAAATGATGGAATTCATCCATTCGATTATTTTAAAATAAATGGATCTCAGGGAAATGCAGTTCTTACCGATATAGGTCTTATACCTGATACTGAGGATTTAAACCGTAATGGTACGTTAGACCAGGTTAACAGCTATTACAGATATGAAATTCCACTGGACACTAACCAGGAAGTAAATCCGTTCATTGCCGGAGGCGGATTGACTCAGTACGGCTGGTATCTTTATCGCATTCCCCTTAAAGATTTCGCTATGCAGATTGGTAATCCAAGTTTTACGAATATTGAATTTATTAGAATGTTTACTCAGAACGTACCTGAATGGATGTGGTTTCAAATTACTGAATTTAATCTTGTTGGAAGTCAATGGCAGAAACTTGTCGCTGAAGATACAATCCTTTCGGTTTCTGTTGTAAGTCTTGAAGAAAATCCTGAATATCAATCACCGCCGGGAGTTTTTCAGGAACGTGACAGAACTCGTCCTGACGAAAATATTTTACGAAACGAACAATCACTAAATCTTATTATTAAAGATTTACCTGAAGGAGAGTCGAAAGAAGCAGTAAAATATTTATTTAGACCTCTCGATGTTTTTAATTACAGGGAAATGAAATTATTTGTACGCGGCGATAAAAATAATGGACCAGGATCAGTTTCTCATACAGATGTAGCAACAAGTGAATATTCTGCTGAAGTCTACTTCCGTTTCGGAGGCGATACAAACAATTATTATGAATACCGTCAACCTGTTCGATATAATCCACAGTCTGGATCTTATGGATGGGATGAGATAAGTATAATATTCAGTGAATTGACTGCAATAAAGCAGCTGGCAAGAGATTCCATAAGTCAGATTATTGAAGTGCCTGTTCCCGGAAGACAGGATCATTTTTATCGACTAAAGGGAAACCCCACTCTAACTTCTGTCAAATTTTTATCTGTTGGTATCTATAATCTTAATGATGATTTTAATCCCGGGTCTTTATCAGGTGAAGTTTGGGTGAATGAATTAAGAGTTATTGGTGCTGATGATTCACCCGGCTGGGCATACTCATTTAATACTTCAATTAAATTGGCAGATTTGATGACGGTCAATTTTAATATGAGTGAAAGGAATCCTTATTTCCACAGACTTCAGGATAGATTCGGCTCCAGAGTTGAATCAGCTAACTGGTCGATTGCTTCAGATGTGAATCTTCTTAAACTAATACCGATAAATCTGCCAGAAAGTAATTTAAGGTTATCTTATTCACATACAGAGCAAGTAGGAAAGCCACTTTATATTCCCGGTTCAGATGTAAGAGTCGATGAAGCGGTAAAACAACTTGAACTTCAAAATAGTATTGATTCTACCAAGACAGATAAAACCGGTGAAGTTCTGCGAACGGAAACTCAAACACTTAATGTTTCTGATTCCTGGTCAGCATCTAATATTAAAATAAAAATTCCTACTAAATGGTGGCTGATTAGAGATTCATTTAATGCTCTTACGTTTGGCTTTAATTACAATAAAAATTTCAGTCGAAATCCAACAACTTTAGTAAACAAAAGCTGGGTTTGGAACGCTAATATAAATTATGCAGTTGCCTTGAGTCCGGATTATTATTTTGAACCGATTGATATTCCTGTTCTTGGCATTTTATTTACTTTACTAACTGATTATAGTAAAACAAAAGTCTACTTTACTCCGCAAAACGTAAATGCTTCATTAACGGCAAGAAGAAATAAAAGTTCAAGTATTATGAGATCGACTTTGGCAGGAGGTAAGCTGACAGAATCTGCTGAAGCTATATCGAGAGATTTCCAAACTACGCGCGGATTTAATTTTAACTGGAAGATCACCGAGGGCGGATTTTTAAATCTTTCTACAAATTATAACTTGAATATATCGTCATCTCTGGCTTACCTTGAAACTGATGAGTTAGGCAATCCAAGAACTGAAAGTGAAATTTGGAATGATATCTTTTCAAGAGTGTTTTTTGGCAATGACTTCAGGTATCAACAAAATATGGATTTCAGAACTAGTCCAAAACTTCCTTCACTCTGGAATATAAACAGATACTTTACTATTACTGCTAATTACTCAGTTGGTTATCAATGGAATAACGATTTCAGACAACCAGAGTTGGGCAAGAGTGCTGGATTCTCTAATAAATCTAGTGCAAGTTTAACACTCAGACTTAAAGCATTATTCGATCCTTTATTTCAGGATGAAACTGTGCAAAAAACGTCTCAAACTAATCAGCGAGTTACCGGTCAGGAGAGAATGACAGAAAACATTCCGAAAAAAGAAGATCCTCAAAACATTATTACGACAAAAACCGACTCTTTAGGGAATGTAATACCTGATTCAACCCAACTTGCTGATGATAAACCCGGAACTTTAAGCAAAGCATGGGGTTTCTTTAAACTAGCAATAAAAACTATTTTATTTGATTATGAAAATATTAATATAAGTTTCAGTAACGATAATAGTTTATCCAAATCAGGACTAAAATCTTCTGGAACAGGTTTTGCTAATTTCTGGGGATTTGCCCACAATGATGAAGAAGGACCTGGCAGAGGTTTTATGCTTGGTTTATCTGACAATGTAGGGCCCAGAGCTTTACAAAAGGGAACAAATCTTAGCGATGTATTCCAGCATAAAAATAATTTTGATCTTAAAACTTCACGACCGCTGTGGGAAGGTGCTAAGATTGATATCAGCTGGAAAGTAGGGTGGTCATTAAATAAAAATACTACTATTACAGCAGATGATTTTGGAAATATGATTGTATCTAATATTAATTCTTCCGGAACCTTGTCAAGATCATTCTTATCATTGCCGCCTTCCTTATTCTTAAGTGTTTTTAACAGCGGTATAAAAAGAGTGAATGAATTATATAATCCCAATTCCCAGGAAGCAGAAGCAAGTCTTTCTGATGCTTTTATAAAAGGATTTGAAACTTTTCCAATTTTTTCTCGACTGGCCTTTCTTGAAGAGTTTACTAAATATATTCCCAGACCAAATTGGAGAGTAACATGGGATGGACTTGAGAAGATTTCATTCTTCCAGTCAATAGCTACAAGAGTCTCTTTGGAACATGCTTATTCATCAAATTACACAGAAGGATGGAAGCTTTCTCCTGATGGTAACCAGCAGGTTCAAACTCAAAAAATTGATTATGCATTCTCTCCTCTGGCCGGAATAAATTTAACATTCGGGCAGCTTTGGGGAGGTAATCTTATGGGTAGTATTAAATACTCTACTCGTACGAGTTATGATCTTGGTATTACTACGTCTAACATTACTGAAACGTTTTCAAGAGATATTGGTTTTACAGTTAACTATTCAAAATCAGGATTTGAACTTCCGTTATTCGGAGTTTCATTAAAGAACGATATTGAATTTAGTCTTTCATACACAAGTGCAAAAAACTCAACAGTGCGTTATGAAATGGCTAATTTTACAGAAGAAGGTATTCCGCAGGATGGTACTGCCCGCGTAACAATTGAGCCGAGAATAAAATATACAATAAGTTCTAAAGTTACTTTGGGTGTGTTTTATAAGCGTTCAACAGTTGAACCGGAGGGTGCTTCAAGAATTCCGCCTACAACAACTAATGAAGCCGGCTTAGATGTAAATATTATCATCAATTGACATATGAAAATTTGTTTATTCCGATGGATTTATTTTTAGGAATATCTGAGTGACGAAATATTGGAATTTTGGAATAATTCAAAAAACAACATTCCATCATTGCATATCTCCAATTTTCCATAAGTTTGGCTTAACCTCGTGTATTATTTAAATTATTAATGAAGGGAAATAGATTTTTATGAATAAGAAAAAGTTGCTTTGGGTCGATGATGAAATAGAATTACTTAGATCGCATATTATTTTTCTCACTGAAAAAGGATATGATGTTGATACCGCAACAAACGGTGAAGATGCCATTTCAATGGTTAAGGAGAAAAATTATGACCTTCTCTTTCTTGATGAAATGATGGCAGGTATGGACGGACTTGAAACGCTTGCCAAAATTAAGTCCTTCAATCCGAATATTCCTGTTGTGATGATTACAAAGTCCGAAGAAGAATCTTTAATGAATGAAGCTATCGGCGGAAAGATTAGGGATTATCTTACTAAACCTGTAAATCCAAGTCAGGTTCTTCTTGTATGCAAAAAAATTCTTGAAGGGAAAAAAATCTCCAGCGAATATGTAGCTAAAGATTATCTTCAGCATTTTAATGAAATATCCGGGTCGTTGATGGGTGATCTTGATTATAATGATTGGATAAACATTTATCTCAAGCTTGTTAATTGGTCAATCGAACTTGATCGTCATCCTGAGATGGGATTAAAACAAACTCTCTCAGATCAGGTTAAAGAAGCAAACAAAGAATTTTCAAGGTTTGTTGAAAATAATTACCGGCATTGGATTGCAAATCAATCTGGTAAAGATGTTCCCGCCTTAACAACAGACATAGTTGATAGATATGTTCGTAAAAAATATTAAAGATGAAAATACATCGGTGTTTTTCTTTGTGCTGGATTGTCTCCGAATTGATCAATGGCTTATAATGGAAGAGCATCTTCGTGAATATTTCACAATCGAAAAAGATTATTACTATTCTATACTTCCGACTGCAACTCCTTATGCACGAAACTCTTTATTCAGCGGTTTGTATCCTGTTGAAATTGAAAAGTATTACCCTGATCTCTGGCAGGGGAATGATGATGATGAAAAAAGCATGAACAAATATGAGAAGGAACTCCTTCAACTTCTTCTCGATAGAAAGAAAATAAAACTGCGTAATGACCTTAAGTATTTAAAGATAATTGATCCGGATGTCGGAAGAAACTTTGAGCAAAATATTCATTCATACAAATCAAATCATCTTTCTGCCATTGTAGTTAACTTTCTTGATAT
Source organism: uncultured Ignavibacteriaceae bacterium (assembly GCA_963804005.1). GTDB lineage: Bacteria > Bacteroidota > Ignavibacteria > Ignavibacteriales > Ignavibacteriaceae > JAGXRK01. The sequence goes on from CAWDOP010000017.1 coordinate 129,955, forward strand.
GATTGCTCATGGCAGATCCGATTCAGAACTACTAAAAGAAATAGCTCCCGATGAAGCTGCATACAGATCATTAACTAATAGCTGGTTTACTCATTCATCTTTGCTTTCTACTTTTCGAACGCTTGCCGGAATGAAGAAATATAAAAATTATTGTTACAACAGATCACGGCAGCATAAGATCTTTAAGAGGCGCAAAAGTTCTCGGTGACCGTGAAGCTTCGACAAATCTCAGATTTAAGTATGGAAGAAATTTGAAGGTGGATGAGAAACATGCCATCTATATTAAAAATCCGATTGAATATAAACTGCCCAAACGTGGTGTCACGATAAATTATATAATTGCAAAAGAAGACTACTACTTTGTTTATCCCACTGATTATCATAAATATTTGTCGTACTATAAAGATACATTTCAGCATGGCGGAATTTCTATGGAAGAAATGATCCTTCCGGTAGTTACTATGGAGCCAAAGTAAAATGGACTATCCTTTTAGCAGAGTATGTGAAACTGAAGAAGATACAAGACAACTTGCTTCTGAATTTGCAAAAACATTGCTTGGTAATGAAGTCGTTGTGTTAAATGGAAATCTTGGTTCAGGTAAAACATTCTTCATTAAAAATGTTTGCGTTGAATTTGGCATTCATAACGTTGTCAGTCCTACGTTTGCAATTGTAAATGAACACGATGGTAAATTTCACATTAACCATTTTGATTTTTACAGAATAAATAATGTACGAGAATTATTTGATATAGGATTTGATGACTATCTTAATAATAGCTCTATTACATTTATTGAATGGGGAGAACTTTTTTCGGATATTCTTCCAAAGAAACGCATAGAAGTAATTATCGAACTAGATAAGAAAAACAAAAGAACTTTTAAAATTTCATAAATATGAATAAACCTTTACTTGCGATTGAAACTTCTGATAATATTTGCGGAGCCTGCATCTACTTCGATGAGGAAAAGTATTTTTCATCAAAAGTTATTGCTAAACATTCTCACTCAGAAATGCTTTTTGAAGTTGATTGAATCTGTAATTAATAATTCAGGAATTGATAAAACTGACATTGATTCAATTGCTGTTTCGGAAGGACCTGGATCATTCACAGGGTTACGAATTGGAATGTCTGCAGCAAAAGGTTTAGCCTTCGGATTGTCTATCCCTATAATTCCCGTACCGACATTTGAAGCTTTGGCTATGCAATTGGCATCAATTTATGATGATGAAGAAATTGTTATAGCTAATAAAATCAATACAGAAGAAGTCTATTTTGCAAAGTTTCATATTAAAATGAATAGTTTTATATTTACGGAAGAATTAAAAATTCTGCAAAACTCTGAGTTAAAATTCATCGATAAAAACATTAAAAAGTTTGGCAGCGCTTTTAACCAAAATAAATTAAATTCGCCCGAACCAGAGTTTATTGCTAAGTGGGCTGTAAGTTTCGGTGAGAATGTAAAGACAAACGATATAGATAATCTCGAACCACATTACCTTAAAAATTTTATAGTTAAGGAGAAGAAAAATGATAAATAAAATAATTGTTGGACTGATACTTTTTACTTCATTTTCTGCAGCACAGATAATAGGACCAAAAGCGGTTGTTAAGGAGAATATTCACGATTTTGGAGATGTTACACAGGGCGAATCAGTCACAACAATATTTATGATTTCAAACAGCGGCGGAGATATTTTAGAGATTAAAGACGTGCGTGCTACTTGCGGTTGTACTGCTGCTAAACCTGATAAAAATCAGTTGGAACCTGGCGAATCAACTAAGCTTGAAGTTACTTTTAATTCAAAAGGAAGAAGAGGTCACCAGGAAAAACAAGTAAAAGTTAAAACCAATGATCCTGATAATCAGGAATTGGTTTTAACAATAAAGTGTAATGTTGTAATTCCGGAACAAACAAAATCAAAAACGGAAGGGCCCAAAATTCATTTTGAGAACAGTCAGCATAATTTTGGTAAAGTGAAGGAAGGGCAAGTATATGAACATACTTTCCGGTTCACAAATACCGGCGCATCCACACTTAACATTAAAGATATAAAATCTTCCTGCGGATGTGCAGTTGCTTCTGTAAGCACTAAAGAATTGAAGCCGGGCGAATCTGCTACACTAAAAGTTGAACTCGATACTGCAAAAAGAAAAGGGAAAATGAGCAGATCAATTACTGTTATGTCCAATGATCCCAATGATCCCAATAAAATTTTAACATTATTTGCCGATATAGAAGGCTGAAAGAAAAATTATGCCGTGGTTTAGAAGATCTAAAGATAACATTGCACCTGATACACAGAAGAAGGAACTTCCTGATGGATTGTGGGAGAAGTGTCCTTCCTGCGGAGAAATAATTCACAAGAAGCAACTTGAAATAAATTTGTGGACGTGTCTTAAATGCGATTATCATTTCAGAATTGGCAGCAAAGAATATATAAGAATTCTTCTTGATAAAGGATCATTTAAAGAAATGGATCGAAAAATGCGAGCTGCCGATCCGCTTGAATTCATAGACACAAAAAAATATACTGATAGAATTGCCGATACAATTAAAAAATTAGATTTATATGATGCTGTTCGCACTGGAACTGGTAAGATTGATGGAAGAGAAGTTGCGTTAGGTTGTATGGATTTCCAGTTCATCGGCGGTAGTATGGGTGCTGTTGTTGGTGAAAAGCTTGCTCGTTTGATAGATAAGGCTTATAAAAATAAAGTTCCATTAATAATCATTTCGAAAAGCGGCGGTGCAAGAATGATGGAAGGTGCTTACTCACTTATGCAAATGGCTAAGACAAGCTCTCGTTTAGCTCGTCTTGCTGAAGCAGGAGTACCGTACATTTCAGTTCTAACCGATCCCACAACAGGTGGAACAACAGCAAGTTATGCAATGCTTGGTGATGTGCACATTGCAGAGCCAAAAGCGTTAATCGGATTTGCAGGACCAAGAGTTATTAAGCAAACAATAGGTAAAGATCTTCCACAGGGATTCCAAACTTCCGAGTTTTTACTTGAGCATGGTTTTGTTGATGTGATTTCTCACAGAAAAGAATTGAGAAATAATATTATCAGAATATTGGATTTGCTGGTGTGATCATTGCTCACTTATAGAATACTATCAGAACATTTATTAACGATCTAAATTAATAAAAGATTTACACTATACTAACATCACCAAAATGTATCTTTTGCGTTTTACCTTTTGATTTTAGTAACAGAAAACCCGATTCATCTATATCCTCAAAAATTCCGTATTGAACATTTTTCCCATCTGTAACAGTAATTCGTTCTCCAATCATTTTACATCTTTCACGCCATTCTCTCAAAATAAGATTTCCGTTCTCAATTGCTTTATTTAAAAGTTCTTCAAAATTATTTAGCACTTCGGCAAGAAATCTTTCTCTGTCAACCATATCATTTATTTCATTTCTGATTGAAGTCGGTGTGATGTTAAACTTTCCCTGGAAGATTGTCTGGTTAACATTGATTCCAATGCCAATTACAATATGCTCAATTTTACTTCCGCTGGACGTTGATTCAATTAAAATTCCGGAAACCTTTTTGCCGGATATAAGAACATCATTTGGCCATTTAAGTTCTGTGCGAAGCTGATAAAGATTTTCAATTGAAATTGCAATAGCTAAAGTAGCTGCAAAGTTTATGAGATTTATTTTTTGATTAAATTTTTTATTTCCTTTTAACAGGATTGAGAAAGTAAGATTTTGATCTTTCTGACTGTACCAGACTCTATCCATTCTTCCTCTTCCGACTAATTGCTTCTCAGCTAAAACCACTGTTCCACTCTGGTTATAGTTGGAATTCTTATCAAGTAAAAAAGAATTTGTTGAACTTACTTCTTCGGCATAAACAAAATTTCTACCGATAAAATCTGTATTAAGTTTAAGATCAAAAACTTCAATATTGAACACGAAAAACCTCTTTTTATTACAAAGTAAATATAGACAGAAATCGAAAAATTGTCATTAAGATTGTCAAAAGTTATAAGAATTATGACATAATGACTTGCTTCGAAATTTCAGTCATCTCAATTGGAATATTCAATAAATTCCATAACCTACTATTATTAAACAAGTTAGATCATTTTGCAACTTGTGGCATCTTCATTGCTTCAAGGAATCAGTTTTTAAAATATAGGAGACAAATATAATGGGAAAAATTATAGGAATAGATTTAGGAACTACTAATTCGTGTGTTGCTGTAATGGAAGGTAACGAGCCGGTTGTTATTCCGAATTCTGAGGGCGGAAGAACTACTCCGTCTGTAGTTGCATTTACAAAATCAGGTGAGAGATTGGTTGGTCAACCTGCTAAACGACAAGCCATAACTAATCCGAAAAATACTGTTTTCTCAATCAAAAGATTTATGGGAAGGTTTTATAATGAAGTTGATAAAGAAAAAACAGAAGTGCCGTATGAAGTTGTTGCCGGTGATTCAAACAATGCAAGAGTTAAAATAACTGATCGACTTTATTCACCACCTGAAATAAGTGCAATGATTCTTCAGAAGATGAAAAAAACTGCTGAAGATTATCTCGGTCAGGAAGTGACAGAAGCAGTAATTACTGTTCCTGCTTACTTTAATGACTCACAAAGACAAGCAACAAAAGATGCAGGTGAAATAGCAGGGTTGAAAGTAAGAAGAATAATAAATGAACCAACTGCAGCTGCTCTAGCTTATGGATTAGACAAGAAAACTTCTGATCATACAGTTGCTGTTTACGATTTAGGCGGCGGAACGTTTGACATTTCAATACTTCAATTAGGCGATGGTGTATTTGAAGTTAAATCAACCAATGGCGACACTCATCTTGGTGGTGATGACTTTGACCAAAGATTGATTGACTTTCTAGCTGATGAATTCAAAAAACAGGAAGGAATTGATCTTAAAAAAGATCCCATGGCTCTTCAAAGATTGAAAGAAGCTGCTGAGAAAGCAAAGATTGAACTCTCATCATCTTCTTCAACAGATGTTAATCTTCCATTCATTACTGCAACTCAGGATGGACCGAAGCATATGAACATCAACTTAAGCAGATCAAAATTTGAGCAGTTGATTCACGATCTTGTAGAAAATACTCGAATACCTTGCGAACAGGCAATTAAAGATGCCGGTGTTTCTCCTTCCGACATTAATGAAGTAATACTAGTTGGTGGATCAACAAGAATTCCTATGGTTCAGGAATTAGTGAAGAAAATATTCGGCAAAGAGCCTCACAAAGGCGTTAATGCAGATGAAGTAGTTGCGGTTGGTGCTGCTATCCAGGGTGGTGTGCTTACAGGGGAAGTTAAAGATGTTCTTCTACTTGATGTTACTCCACTTTCACTTGGAATTGAAACACTTGGCAGCGTATTCACAAAACTGATTGACGCCAATACAACTATTCCAACAAGAAAAAGTGAAATATTCTCAACTGCTTCAGATAGCCAGCCTTCTGTTGAAATTAATGTTCTTCAAGGTGAGAGACAAATGGCTGCTGATAACAGATCCTTAGGAAGATTCCATCTTGATGGTATTCCACCAGCACCAAGGGGAATTCCGCAAATTGAAGTTACTTTTGATATTGACGCAAATGGAATTCTTCACGTAAGTGCAAAAGATAAAGCTACCAGTAAAGAACAAAGCATAAGAATAACTTCTTCGGGCGGTTTAAGTCAGAATGAAATAGAAAAAATGAAAAATGATGCAAAAGAACATGCAGCCGAAGATAAAAAGAAAAGAGAATCAGTTGATGTGCGAAATCAGGCTGACAGTCTGATTTTTCAAACAAAGAAACAACTTGAAGAATTAAAAGATAAAGTTAACCCGGATGCAAAAGCACGGCTTGAATCTGAAATAAAGAAAGTTGAAGATGCTCTTTCAACTAATAACACTGATCAGATTAAGTCTGCAACTGAATCATTAAATAAAACCTGGAGTGAAATAGCTGCACAGCTTTATTCACAAGAAGGTGGAGCTCAGCCGGGACCGCAACCCGGGCAGGAACCAACTTCCGGTAAGCCTGAAGATGGAAAAGATAATGTTCAGGATGCTTCTTACGAAGTTGTTGATGATGATAAGAAATAATTTCTGTTTAAATAGGTAAATCTTAAGCCCCGTAAATGCTTTTCGGGGCTTTTTCTTTCACGCTCCATTTCAGTATTTTTACTGCAATTCTGATTAAACTTTCAATCCTTTTTAATGGTTACAACAGGCAAAAAAAATAGAATCATTTTTATTGATTTGATGAGAACTTTTGCTGTTATTCAAATGGTACAGGGTCATACGGTAGATGTTCTGCTTTCCTCCGATTTAAGGTCAAACGATTATCTAGCTTACTCGATCTGGCTGTTTATGCGTGGAATGACTGCACCGATTTTTATGTTCACAGCGGGGACAACATTTGCTTATCTATTTCGTCTTGCACAGGAGCCGTTTGAAAAAAATCCTCGTGTCTGGAAAGGAATCAAAAGGTTTTTTCTGCTTCTCTTTATCGGATATATGTTGAGATATCCAACTTCAACGCTTGTTGATTTTTCAAGCGTGACAGATTTTCAATGGGGAGTATTTTTTGTTGTAGATGTTCTTCATCTTATTGGATTCGGAATTTTGTTTGTGCTTATTTTTGCATACATATCAGAAAAAACAAAACTTGGTGATTATTTTATCTTTATAGCCGGAGCTTTACTTTTCTTTTTACCCGGGGATATGTTTAAACAGATTGAATGGATTAATTTTCTGCCTCATCCAATTGCTGCCTATTTTTCCACAGGAACAGGATCTTTGTTTCCATTGTTTCCCTGGGCTGGTTATGTAGTATTAGGAGGGGCATTAGGAAGTTATCTTGCAAAAAATCCAATGATTTTTAAATCTCCTAAATTCAGCTTAATGTTAACCGGAATCGGATTCCTACTTTTATTGTTGTCGTACATCGGTGGAGATGTTGCTAAAGTGTTTGGTTATAATTTAGATCGTTCATCCACTTCATTATTGACTATATTTTTTCGTTTAGGTTTTGTTCTTTTATTGAATGCATTAGTCTCATATATTTCTATAAGCGTTGAGACAATTCCCAGAATATTTATATTAGTAGGTAGAAATACATTATTGATTTATATTGTACATCTCATGATCCTCTATGGCAGTGCTTGGAACGTAGGTCTAAATTTTTACTGGGGAAAGAGTTTGTATCCTACACAAACAATAAGCATAGCAATTGCTATGATTGTTGCTATGACAACTTTGGTATGGTTAATTAATAAATTTAGATTTAGAAATAAAGAACTGGTAACCTGATAATGACAAGAAAATCAAAAAGCACTTCAGTAGAAGTAAATGATGAAGAAAAAAAGTTTGAACAAACTCTTCGTCCTCAAAAAATAAGTGAATTTTCCGGGCAGTCAAAGATTACTGACAACCTTAATGTTTTTATTTCCGCGGCCATGAAAAGGGGAGAGGCACTAGATCATGTTCTTCTTACAGGTCCTCCGGGATTAGGCAAAACTACACTTGCACATATAATTGCTAATGAACTTGGTGTTAAACTAAAAATTACTTCCGGTCCTGTTTTAGAAAAACCCGGAGACTTAGCAGGAATACTAACAAATCTTGAAGAACACTCTGTCCTTTTCATTGATGAAATTCATCGGTTAAGTCCTGTTATTGAAGAATATCTTTATTCAGCAATGGAAGATTATAAATTAGATATTATGATTGACAGCGGACCGAATGCGCGTTCTGTTCAGATAAGTTTACCAAAGTACACTTTAGTTGGAGCAACAACACGGGCGGGAATGTTAACATCCCCTTTGCGCGATAGATTCGGAATAAAGTTCAGATTGGATTACTACAATTCGGATATACTTAAAGTTATTGTTCAGAGATCTTCATCAATATTAAATATTAAGATTGATGAGAATGCTTCTATTGAGATTGCAAAACGATCAAGAGGTACACCTCGAATTGCAAATCGTTTATTACGCAGAACAAGAGACTTTGCAGATTTTGAAAACAAAAAAATGATTGATGTTGAAGTTGCTAAAAAAGCTCTTACTGCCCTTGAAGTTGATGAATACGGACTTGATGAAATGGATAAAGAAATTATTCTTGCCATAATTGAAAAATATAAAGGTGGCCCGGTCGGACTGAGCACACTTGCTGTTGCAGTGAATGAAGATCCCGGAACCATTGAAGAAGTTTATGAACCTTTTTTAATTCAGCAAGGTTTTATCCAGCGTACTCCACGCGGAAGAGAAGTTACCGATTTAGCCTACAAACGTTTTGGCAAATCCCGTTCAGGAATATCTTCCGGTTTATTTGACTGATCATAAAATAATTAAAGGATTAATTATGATAAAAAGTTCAGCGGTCGTTTTATGCTTTTTATTTTCATTTACGAATTCATTTGCCCAAAGTGATTTATTCACACCACTTGATTTTTTAAAAGCTGTTGAAAATAAAACTCGAACTCTAACAGGAATGCCAGGTGAAAATTATTGGCAGAACTCAGCCGATTATTTTATAAAAGCCAAAGTTCATCCTGCTGACAGACTGCTTGAGGGAAGTGAAAAAATTATTTATTACAACAATAGTCCCGATACTCTTAAATCAATTTATCTCAGATTGTATCAAAACATACAGAAAGCAAATGCTCCTCGTGATGGACAATTCGATTTGAATTCAATAACTGAAGGAATGGTAATTACTTCTCTAAAGGTTTCAGAAAAAGAGTACGATGTACATGATGAAAATCTTGTAAATGAGTATGCCACAAATTTTAGGATAAAATTGATTGATCCTATGCCTCCGTCGTCAAAAATTGATTTAGAAATTGATTGGCATTTTGAAATTCCAGAGCACACCTGGCGATTAGGATTCTATGATTCAACTTCTGCTTTTATTGCTTACTGGTATCCGCAAGTTTCTGTATATGATGATATTGATGGCTGGGATATAAATATTTATAAAGGTTATGCTGAGATGTACAATGATTTCAACAATTATGAAGTTGAACTCACACTTCCTAAAGATTTTGGTCTATGGGCAACAGGTTTATTACAAAATCCTCAGGAAATTTTGAGTAAGAAATTTTTGGATAGATATTATAGAGCATTAAAATCTGAAGAAGTTGTGAATATAATTACTAAAGAAGATTTAAAGACAGAAAATATTTTTCAGAATAAAGAACAACTGACTTATAAGTTTTCAGCAAATTATGTTCCTGATTTTGCTTTCGGATTTAGCGACCATTATTTGTGGGATGCTTTTAATCTTAAATTGAATAATGGCAGCGATGTTTATATAGCAGCTGCATACAAAGAACAATCAGAAGATTTTTACAAGGTAGCAAAAATTGCAAAAGAATCATTGATTTTTTTCTCTGAGGAAATGCCCGGAGTACCTTATCCATATCCTTCTGCAAGTGTATTTAACGGATCAGGAGGAATGGAATTTCCGATGATAATTAATGATGGTTCTACATCAACATATGAAAGTACTGTCGGACTAACATCTCACGAACTTCTACATCAGTATTTTCCTTTTTATATGGGAACAAATGAACGTAAGTATGCTTGGATGGATGAAGGATGGGCTGTTATGCTTCCGTTCGATTTGCAGGATAGAAATCATCATTATAGACGATCAGCAACCATTAAATATTATGAATCAGTTGCAGGAACAGAAAATGATGTACCTCCAATAGTTTTATCAATTCTTTTAACCGGCACACCATACAGAAATGCTGCATACAACAGACCCGGAGCGGCATATATGTTCTTAAGAGAATTTATGGGAGATGAACTTTTTAGCTCAGCTCTTAAAGAATTTATGAACAGGTGGAATGGCAAACATCCATTGCCCTATGATTTTTTTAACACCTTTAATGAAGTTGCCGGTGAGGACTTATCCTGGTTCTGGAATCCATGGTTTTATCAATACAGCTTTCCCGATCTTGCCATTAAGGATGTAAAGGTTACATATGAAAAAATTCTTGTTACAATTAAAAAAGTAGGAAGTGTTCCTATACCTGTACAGCTAAAATTTGTTTATGATGAGGTGGATAAACAGGAAATTATTTATGAGAATGCTTCAATATGGAAAGATGGGAAAGATGAAATTGTTCTTGAGTATAAACTTTCGGATGCAGCAAATGTTATAAAGATAGAACTTGGAAGTGATTTGATACCGGATACAGACAAAACGAATAATATTTATTTATTAGAAAAATAATCTCAAAATTATAATAAAAAAGGGTTCACCTTATTTTCGATGAACCCTTCAAATTCATTTTGCTTTTGCTTTTTCCTTGGGTTTGATCGGCTGTTTTATTATCACTTTGAATTTGGGTCTGGTTTTACCGTGTGTGCCTCTCCAGATCTTTCCTTTTCTCGATCTTCTATCTCCTTTTCCCATAAATACTCCTGATATTTATTTATGAAAACGATAATAGTAAAGTTAGTTTTTCACACTGTACATTTCAAATGGAAACGTAATACCTGGGTGAGTTAAAAAAAATCAAAAACACTATTTGTGACTTTTTATTTTATATCGTTTTCTATCGCTTCTATCTTTATTCTTATTCGATGGTTCGTTTTTTCTGAATTTAGATTCTTTCCTAATATCACGGTCCTTTGATCTTTCACTTCCTCTTCTTTTCTCAGCAACTTCAACACTTATTTCTCGTTTCTTTAGATGCTGGCCTTTAAAACCTGCTATTACCTCTGATTGAAAATTACTGTCAGCTTCAAAGAAAGAAAAGTTTTTCATAATATCAATTCCACCGATGTCAATATTTCTGATTCCGGTAAAATCATTTATCATTCCTATTAACATTGCAGGATTCAGACCATCTGTTGTACCAAGGTTTATAAAATACCTTGTATAATTTCCGCGTTGAGATTTTATTTTATCTTTTGTTCTACCTTCAGCAGGTGAATTTAGATCAGGAATATTTTTATAGTAATCAAGGAAGCGATTGAACTCGACAGAAACAAATCTTTGAATCAGTTCATTTCTATCCATCCATTCAAGTTTGCTATAAATTTGTGGAAGGAAAGATTCAACCTTTACGTGATCAATTTCAACTCTCTCAACCCTGTCGATAAGATGGAAAAGCTGTTTTTCACAAATATCTTTTCCGCCGGGAATAGGTAGGTAAGTGAATTTTTTATTTATCTTTTTTTCAATTAGACTGAGCTTATACTTTTCTTTCAGATGAGCTATGGCAATTGAAGTTCCTGCTTTACCTGCTCTGCCGGTTCTTCCGCTGCGATGTGTATAAATTTCTAATTCATCGGGCAGTTCATAATTTATTATATGAGTAAGATCATCAACATCTAGTCCTCGTGCAGCAACATCTGTTGCAACTAATAAGCTTAAATGCCTTGTTCTGAATTTGTTCATCACATATTCACGCTGAGACTGAGAAAGATCACCGTGTAAAGCGTCAGCATTATATCCATCTTTAACAAGTTTTTCTGCAACATCTTTTGTTTCCTGTCGTGTTCTGCAAAAAACTATTCCATAAATATTCGGATGAAAATCAACAATACGCTTAAGAGCTAAATACCTATCTTTAGCGTGAACCAAATAACCAAAGTGCTCAACATTTTCTGCACCTGAATTTCTAACTCCGATTGTAATTTCAACGGGATTAAACATATATTTATTTGCAATTGAAAGAAGCTGCTTAGGCATTGTTGCGGAAAACAAAAATGTGTTTCGGTCTTCAGGAGTTTTTTCAAGAATAGCTTCCAGCTCTTCCTTAAATCCCATATTCAGCATTTCATCTGCTTCATCAAGAATTACAGCTTTAACTTTGCTTAAATCAACTAACTTCCTGTTTATAAGATCGTTAAGTCTTCCCGGAGTTGCAGAAATAATCTGTGCTCCCTTTCTAATTTTTTCAATTTGTCTTTCCATACTTGACCCGCCAAATACAGCCGCTATAATTATATCTTTATCATTTACAGAATAATCTTTAAGATCATCAGCTATCTGAAGGCACAACTCTCTTGTGGGACAAATTATTAAATACTGTACTTTTTTAGATTTTGTATCAGTTTTCTGAATGATCGGCAAGCCGAATGCTGCGGTTTTTCCTGTTCCGGTTTGAGCTAATGCAATTATATCATCAGTTTCATCCTGCAAGAGCAGGGGAATGATTTTTTGCTGGATCGGCATTGGTTTTTCAAAACCTAATTCTTTAACTGCTAATGTTAGACTTTTATTTAATCCTAATTCTTCAAACGAGCTCATAGATTTTCCTAATAAATATTGTTTCTGGTTTTTTTACTGGTGATTTTACTCTTTGAAAGATTTAACAGGCTGGAATAAAAAACAATATATCAGGCAAGTTTAATTTCTTTTTATTTTGATTTATTGATGCGGAACAAATCAGGTCCGCAATATCGAGTAAAATTTTGCTTACAAAGATAAGCAAAAATAAAATGTGCATTGTAAGATGAAGTAAAGAAAGTTAGGGTTCATATAAGTCATTATAATGCGATATATCCCCATATAGCTGGACTTTTTACTTACCCATTCGCATTGAATTGCTTAATCAATGCATATTCTAATCTTTGTTTTTCTTTTCTTTGTATCCGAACAAGCCGAATAGTGCGAATAAAGCATACAATCCATATAATGCAGGAGTATCAAGCGTAGAACCAAGAGTTCCCAGTAATCCTAAAAAGCCTAAGAAACCCAACATATTTAATTTCATAACAGTCTCCTTTTATAATAAAAAAATATTTAATACTTGATCACTTGGTGTATTCTAATCATAATTTAATTTTTCCAGTACTTTGAGCTGCCCAACAGCATTTGAGTTATTGGGATTCAGTTCAAGAGATTTTTTATAATTAATTATCGCTTGTTCTTTATCTCCACTATTCATGAATGCTTCAGCCAGGCTATCATAACAATTTCCTGACTCCGGATAAAATTCTGTATTTAATTTAAAAATTACAATTGCTTTTTCAAAATCATTTTGCCCCATGTAAGAATATCCCAGACTGTTAAAGCGGTTTTCTGACACATAGAAATTAGAAGGATTTTCTTTTTGAATTTTGCGGTACAAATTAACAGCATCATCAATTTGGCCTTCGTTCAATAATTCAACTGGTAATTTTGCGCCCAAACTCATCCTGTAACAAGTGACAGGCCCACTTAGAAATCGTCCAAGTTCATCAGAAAAATAATAAACAACTGAAGATACATTTTCATCAGCATCAAAATTAAACTGAAGATTACCTAATCTGAATTTTGTAACAAATTTCCCATCACCTACATGAAATAATTGTGCATTATCGAATTGATTTATGTTTAATTTATCCTGCTCTTTCTTTACTTCAAAATAGGCATCAGAGCCAATTGCATAACGACCGCAATATTGATCCACCATCTTATCATCAATTGCTACAACTTTATATTCTTCTGGAAGATATTTTTCCCATCCATAAACTTTGGCAATTCCGTTGGTAATTTCGCGAATTAAATTTGCACCATTTTGTCCGTTAGTAAAAACAACTGCACCATAACCGTCCGTTAGGTGAGATGCAAATCCGGCAAAAAAACCTCTTGAGTCTCCAAGATGCCCGAAGTAATTTATTTCTCCGTACATCTCTCTCATGAATACACCAAAACCATATTGCTTTGAAACATGAGACGATAACATTTCTTTAGCAAGTTCTTGTGAGATAATTTTATTGGATTTACCCAGATACGATTTCTGAAGTTCGATAATATATTTTGCGTAATCAGCGGTAGTTGTCCATAATCCGCCGGCTGCCATATGTGGAAAGAAGTATCTTTTAACGGCAAGAGGCAAACCATTGCTCATGTGTCCCGCAGAAGCGATTTTTATTAATTCTTCTGGCAAAGGCTGCTCAAAGGTAGTTTGATTCATATTAAGCTTCTTGAATATTCTTTCTCTTGTAATTTCAGGGAAAGATTTTCCTACTACATCAACAGTCAGTTGCTGTAAAATGGCATAACCGGCATTTGAATATTGAAACTCTGTTCCCGGTATTTTGTCAATCACTACTGCTTTTGTCTGAGAGGGACTTTCACCATTGAGTATCTGAAGATTAGTTGGAAAATTATCTGCTAAATATGCAACACCCGGACTAAACATCGCACCGCCGCTATGGTTCATCAAGAGCAGGGGAGTTACGGTACCTTGTTTTGTAAATTCATTTTCAGGCACCTTCCATGAAACCAATTGTTCATTGATATCCTGGTTTAAGTTAATTTTTCCTTCATCCACCAATCTTAATACAGTTAACGCAGCCACACCTTTACTCAGCGATCCAACATTAAATATTGTTTCATCTGTTACGGGATTCTGAATCTCAGAATCCATAACACCATATTGTTTACTCCATGCAATTTTAAAATCTTTGATTACTGTGATACTTATTCCCGGAACCTTATAATAATCCATCCTTTCCTGCAACTTAAAAGATGGTTCTCCTTCAATCAGAACATAAGGTAATAATCCGTTTTCAACTTTGGTTATTAATGAATCCTGATTCTGAGAAAAGTTACTTGTTTGAAAGAAAATGAAGAAGGAAAAGAAGACTATTACAAATGAAAATGGTTTTAAAATATTATTGTTCATTTATATCTCCAATCTGAAATCAGTAATGTTAAAATATGTTAATGGATTATTTAACCGAAATATAATGTAAAAGTATTTATTGAGCATAACGGAGTTGCTGCTAAGCCACAATCCACACAAGATTGCCGCTTAGAAAACAATCGCTAAAGATTTAGCCGGAGGTGCTAAACTAGTTTTACCTTTCCAGATCTATAGTAAGTCGGCGTTGTCCAAAGGACTCCTATGGAGAGGCGCTTGCTAAACATTTTCATTTTATCTTTCCAAAAGTATTCTCCATAACATCAAGCGCAAACCTAGAATTTACAGTAACTGGTCCAATTCCCATATCAATGGCTACTTCAAGAGCTTCCATTACTTCATTAATAGTAGCACCATCCTTATAAGCCTGTTCAATATGCCACTGCATGCATGATTCGCAATTTGTAACTGCACCTATTGCTATTGCAATCAGTTCTTTTGTTTTTTTTTGTAAAGCTCCATCACAAAATGTTGCATCACCCATTTCTAAGAAGAGTTTATAAACCTTTGAATTTAGCTTCTCAAATCTAGCATTTGATTCTTTTCTTTTGTTATCAATTTCATCGAATTTGTTCATTTTTAAATCTCCTTTTAATATTTACTAATTGTCTATTTTGTGTCTAGTGGCAATATCAGCCCAGTCGTTTTTATGTTTTTAATTTTTAATAATACCGCTGTAACTTATAATTAAGACTACTGAACGAACGAAAAGTTGCTTCAATTGATAAATTATTTTAACCTTAGATTATTCTTTGCTGATATTCAACTCCATCCTAATCAGCTTATTCATTATCTCAGTACAAATCCCAGGAGTAGAACCAAAATCACACGAATTTGTAGCCACCACAAATGCTCTATCTAATTTTGGAGTGACTAAAACTGCAGCATACCAAATTTCATTAGAGCCATTATGGTTAAGGGTAATTCCTTTTGCCCAAGCATGTTCTGCAACACCCCAACCCCCGGCGTAGAAGTGGTTGCCAACAGGTTCAATTAATTTATTCAAATATTTGCGTTCCAAAATAGGGTTTTCGGTTGTTAATTGAAGTGAAAGAAATTTAGCCCAGTCAGCTATGCTACAATATACCCTACCTGCAGGTCCGATTGCTTCTTCATAGTAAGATTCACTTGGATACCACCATTTCCATAAAAATTTATGGTGGCCCCAAGGCTGAGCAGTTGACCTGGAAATATTTGGATTACCAAATCCGGCAGTACACATCCCCAAAGGATCGAACAAACGTTGTTTCATTAAAACTTCCCAGCTTAAGCCCGTTATTTGTTCTGCCATACAAGCGGCAATTACATATCCAAAATTTGAATAATGAAACTTATCAATTTCATAGGTAGCTGGTGACTTAAGGTTATCTTCTAAAATTGCCAAACGCCTTTTTTTAATTTCTTTCGAACTGAATGCGCCCTCATCTGTTGGATTTTTTGGAATTCCAGCTCGGTGGGTAAGTAGTTGCCATAGTGTGATTTTATGATAATCTGTATGAATCCTGTTTTTTAGTTCCGGAATAGCTTCTATCAGTTTCGTGTCCCAACTAAGCTTTCCTTCTGCTACCAAAGTGGCAAGCATTGTGCTCGTCATAGCCTTGGTGCAGGAACCCAAATGCACCACATCATTAGTGGTAAATGCAATACCAGAACCAGCTTTACGCTCTCCTGCAGAAGCTATAGCAATTACACCTTCGCCTGAGATTATTGCAGCAATCATTCCTGGTGCTTCACCATCATTTACTACTTTAGTAAGGATGTGCTGAATGGAATCAGATTTCTTTGATTCTGATTTTGTTTGCGAATAGACAGCTTGATTTTCAGCCGGACTATCTGTTGTTTCGCCCGTTAAACAACTTGTCAAGAATACAAGAAAAAGTACGCTCAACAAATTCAATTTTACTCC
Source organism: uncultured Ignavibacteriaceae bacterium (assembly GCA_963804005.1). Classification (GTDB taxonomy): domain Bacteria; phylum Bacteroidota; class Ignavibacteria; order Ignavibacteriales; family Ignavibacteriaceae; genus JAGXRK01. Next base: position 146,503 of record CAWDOP010000017.1, read on the forward strand.
TTTTCTAAACCATATAACGGAGTTGCAAATAACCGGCGCCCCAGAATAAGAATGCCGATTAGAAAGACAACGCCAAAGATTATTTATAAATTTGTTTTGTTCACTAAACTTAAAGAGCAATTAGCATTTACAACGCTACTCTAAGATTTATCAAATGCCGCAACGTTTAAAGCAGTCGCTTTGAGTTGCAGGTTATATGCGTTTTAATTCTATTACTATTACGTTTCCTTTCAAAAAAATATAAAATCCGGTTGTGCAAAAAATACTTTATTCCTTCTCATATTTTACATTACTGTTATCACTATGTGCAAAGTTGGATTATAATATTTCATTTCTCAAAATTTGTTGAATTATTTAAATTTAATAGTTGGTCTAATACTAAAGCTAAAATAATACCAATTAGGTTGGCAAATAAGTCAATTGTATCGTATACATTTACCATAATACCAAAGCCATTAGTTATCTCGAATAATTCTACAATTATTAGAGAAATAATGGCTGTAATGAGTTTGTTCCTTTTCCAATGATGAGAATTAAGACTGATTAAAAAGTATATAGCAAATGAGACAGATAGATTTCCAGAATAGCTTTTTACTATTTCGATGAAAGGTCCGTTGTAATTTTGTTTTAGTACAAGAACCAAAGCTCCAAGAATAATAAATAAAACATTACGAACTCTTTCTTTCCCACTAACCATTGAAGTGCTCATAAAGTATTAGAAAATATTTTAACAAACTAAAAAGCGTATAACGGCGTTGCGCCTAACCCGCCGCTCGTCAGAGTCCGTTAGACTCTGGCGGAGTCTAACGACCCTGAACAGGGAAGCAAAGTAAAACACAATTGCCGATGATTAAGCCGTAGTGTGCTTATCTTGTTTTCAGTAAGCACCGAAGGCAAATTAATTAATTTAGTAACGAACACTAAGAACAAAATCTTTAACTAAAATACAATTTCATAAAATCACAAATCCGCCGAACTAAAATGGCGGTCGACGTTGAGGCGCTGGTTATACGTTTTCTAAAGATAATTTTTTAATCTTTTATCTTTGTTTTCTTTTTCAATTTGTTTTAGCAAAATACCAAAGGAGAAATTCACTAGCTCTTCTGATGTGAAATGTTTTATTCTATTTGATTCAAACACCCAAACAAATTGTTCAGGTGGAATTATATCAAAATTGAATCTATGTTCATTAATTATAGTTGGTGGATCATCATAGCGATTTGGAATTTGCAGAGTCAAACGTAGACCAGAGGTTTCTAAAGAATTTCTATAATTGTATTGCCAATAAAACATCAAAGTATAACCATATGAACTAACGAAACAACCTTGATTTTTTTCTTCGAATCCAATTGGAAAATCTCCTAAATCTTTTTTTATAAGTTCCCTCTGATTTTTTATGAGTTCAAATAACCGTTTGGCTTCTAATCGAAATGACTCAACACCTTTTTCAGAATGTAGAAATGCTAATCGCTTTTGATTGAATATTTCGTCTTCTTTAATCCTTTTTGCAATATCTTCAGGGGTTTCAATTTTAATTTTTCCACCTTCTGACTGAATCTTTGATTCAATAACACTTAAAGCAACTTGGATTCCATATTTATGAATTCCAAACCATATGTAAGTTTTTGGCAAATAATTAGGGACTGAAGGTGGTTCATCTAATGGGATGAATAATGTGAATTCATAACCTTCAACTAATGCTCTATTCTTTATTGCAGTTTCTTCAATTCGTGTCCAAGGAGAATTTCCCCATCCATTTCTATAAAGAACTACAACAACTCTAGCCTCATCGCCAAAAACTTTATTGAAAGTGTCTTCACCATCAGTACCAGCAACTACATCTTGACGCTTTGAATAAAGAAAAGTCTTAGTTTTATCTTTAAGCGCAATATTTATTTCTTGTGCAAGATTTTCATCTTCTTTTAAGAATGAAAATGCAACATCATATTTATATTCTTTGACTTCCATAAACGTATAACGGCGTTGCGCCTAACCCGCCGCCCCGAACAAGGAAGCCAAGCTAAAACGAAACGCTAAAGATTAAGCCGTAGGTGCTTATTTTGTTTTCATAAGCACCAAGGCAAGTTAATTAATTAGAACGAACACTTTGAATAAAATCTTTAACTAAAACAATACGCCAAAAATTATAAAATCGCCGAACTAAAATGGCGGTCGGCGTTGAGGCGCTTGTTATGTGGTAATTTACCTTAACAAAACCATTGATTTAGTTTTTCGTATTCCATTAACTTTAATTGAATAGAAATAAACTCCGCTTGATAAATTATTTGCAATAAATTTTTCATTATGTTTCCCAGATGTTCTATATCCATCAACAAGTGTAACAAGATGATTTCCCAGAATATCAAATATTTTAATTTCTACTTTTGAATCTTGTTCAAGAAAATATTCAATGTTTGTGATTGGATTAAATGGATTAGGATAATTATGTAATAAATCAAATGCATTAATATTAATATTTTCATCCTCTATGGAAGTATAAATCGGATTGAATACTTCTTTAGCAATCCAAATATCAGTTTTAGAATTATTTTGATGCATCCAAATTATCGAAACATAAACAGTATCATCACTAACTACGTAAGCTACCTTCGGTTTATAGTCATTACCTTCCATATTTGAAATATTAAGGAGACTATCATACGACTCAAAATAAAATGTTCTTATAAAAATTTCATTATTATTTTCTAAAGAATCAGTATCAAAAGCAACAAAAAATGGCGTTTTATCATTTGCCGAACTTGTTGGTACTGGATAGGAAAAAACATTCGGATTTTTATAACTACAATTTATGTTTTCTGTTATTCTAAATTGTTCAGTCCTAAAGGCTGTATACTTAATCTTAGAAATCCCATTTTCAATTGTCTCAAACGATGCGCCACCATCAATTCCAAAATTTGCATTTCTATTATCTCCATCTGAAATGAGGTCGAAAGTCCATTTAGGATTTGAATAGTCATTGAAATCTGCTAAATATATTTTATGGTTCTGATTCTCTATCCTTTCATAAAGAATTTGAGTATATGTCATAGCATCTTCTTTTAGAATATTTGGTGATGTGCAGTTCACACTATCAACGAGTATTGGGTTACTGATGCTTGGATAAAATTCCTTTATAAATAATTTGTTATCACTTACCCAAACTATTCTATGAATGCTCAAAGATATTTAATGGGTTCGTATTCAAAGAATCTTTAATAACAATTTTACTACTAAGCGAATCATTAAAATAATCACAACCAATTACTTGATAATAATTATTAGAATAATTTTGCCACACTATTTTAATTCCTTGAGCAAATCTGTTAAGGGCTACTTTAGGATTTGATTTAGTCTTAGTATCTGAAGAAATAACAATATTACTATCATTTGTATTTGGATAGATTCTTTTTAAATACACAGTATAAATCGAATCATTTTTATTTACCCAAGTAATAAAAGACTCTGCTTCTGGATAAGTTTCAATTGCAAGTAAATCAAAATCATAATTATCTCCAGGAATATCAATCAGAATATTTTTTTCAAAAGATTGGCTGAACAAAAAAACAGGATCGGAAAATGAAAAAATAAAAAGTGTAATCAATATTTTTGATAATATTTTCATATTAACCTCCTACTGATATATTTTTACCACATAACGGTGTTGCCGATAAGCGGCGCCCCAGAACAGCGATGCCGCATTAAAATAACAACTGCCGATAGATTTAGCAAACTGTGCTTAACTTTCATCGTAAGCGCGGTTTGCAACAATGTTATTTAATTGAACTACCTTTAACAAGTTAGCCTAAACGGAACGACTAACTATAAAATTACAAAAATGCCAAATGCGAAAACGGCGTCCGCTTGATTGGCAGGTTATATTGCCCTTAATATATTTGTACAATTTTATCACGCCTTATCAACCTCTTCAAACATCGCATCTTTTGTAATATATTTTAAAAAGTTTTTCCCTCACTATTCCTAGTTTGTTTTCATATTTAATTTTGAAATGTAAAAATTGAGGAACAGGAATTGGATATTTGGAAATTATAATTCTTCCATTTTCATCAGTGTTTAGATATGTTTTTAGGATGAATATTAATTGGATATTGTTCGATTGGTTCCACTGAGATATGCTTGATTAGACCACCATTGTTAACAAAGTTACAAGTACCTTCCGTTTTGCCTACACTACTATGAGTTTGTCTAAAAATAGGATCAATAAAATTTATCTCTTTATTTAGCTGAAATTCTTCTTTCTCTTTTTGTATCAAATATTGTTCTGATAATATAGAATTTTGTTTGCTTGTTTCTTTACGGATTTTAAATGTCTCTATTGTATACCATAAAACTATGATTGCTGTAACAGCCAATACTATTGTTTGAACTAATAAAAGTGATTCTGATAAATTCATAATATACCCTATTTTTTATATTTGATAGCAATTGCCTTCAAATATCTTTTATCAACTGTCGTGTATAAATTTCCAATTGGTACTATAATATTACCTTCTGTTTCCTCTCCCAAAATGATTATTGCATCAGCCCCAATTTCTTTCGCCTTTTCTTTTAATTTCAAAACAGCTTCCTCTTGGTTACTGAAAAGACCTTTTTTGACTCGAAGTGATAATTCACCAAGCTCAACATATTCTTTTTCAACTGGTTTATTTCTAAGAACTTCTACGGAATTAGTTGCCGGATAATCATCTTCACTGTATTTCATAAAATTAACACTTGGGGAACAGCCATAAATTGTGAGTATGACAAAAAATAATATTATGATTTTTATTTTCATTTTTCCCTCTCTTGCTTGGCAATATAACGACGTTGCGTTTAGCCCGCCGCCCATAACTACAATGATGACATTTTCAACGCAACCTTATTTTTAAAATCAGTTTTGAATTGCAATCATACTTTTAAGAACAACTTATTTTGAAAAACTAAACCCGAAAAACTACTACGACCGATTCACAGAAGTGGTCGGGCTGACGCGGGTTATGTTGCAACTCATAATTATAAAATAGTTCCTATTATTTTCTATTAATAAATAACCTATGTCCACCAATTGATAAATTCTTCTGAGACTAAGTTTCCAACAACTCTCACTAGTTTTCTTTCATCATCTGTGTCTGGTGAATGACCAAGCAAATTCCAAACTAACCAACTACCAATGGAATCTGAGATTCTATATTTGGGTGATTGTGAGTAAACAGGGTCATTTGATGATTGTAATCCTTCTGCTGTTCTCCAGAAAAACTCGCTGCAATCTTTAAAGGCTTTGTTCCAATCTGATGACCATTCGTTTAATGAATCTCCATAAATTTTACTCAGTTCCGATTTTTGTTTACTGCTTATTTTGGTTTTTTCCATTCCGATTGTTGCGATAAATACAGAGGCAATAGGAAAAAAGAAATCCCAATCTTTAACTGAGACTGATTCGAATGCGGGGAATTTTGCGAGCAAAGAAGTGTATACAGATATACCAGCAATTTTTGTAGATGGCAGAAGCATTTCAGCTCGTTTTTTCAACTCACTATTATTTTTTGTGAATATACCAAACAAATTTAAATTAGCTCCTCAGTAATCATAAAGTAATTTATAACATCTTACTTTAGCAACATAACGACGTTGCTACTAAGCCGCAGCCCAAAGCAACAATGCCGTAAAATTGTGAATGACAAATAAGTAGCCGAAGGTGCTTATCTTTTTTCATAAGCACCGAAGGCAGGTTAATTAAATAGAACGAAAACTTTGAACTGAATAATGAATAAAATACCAGACCCGAAAATTAGAGGACAGCCGAACTAAAATGGCTGTCGGCTTGAGTAGCTGGTTATATGCGATATTTTATTAACAATATTTTAAGGTAAAAAAAGATGAATCAATATTTATTTGAAATTACGACAGACACTTCAACATTAAGTGTAATTGCTAAGGATTATAAAGAAGCCTTAGACAAGATTGAGAATAAAATAAATATCCCAAAAGAATTTGGAAAAAACTATTTTATAGAAAAAGTTACTGTTCTACTACCGGAATCTTTGACGATGGCAAAACAACAGGAACAGAAAAACGTAAACGGTTAAATTGGTTATTGGATGATTCAGAACCAGCTTGGACACCACCGCTAAATGCTGCGATAAACAAGCCAAGACCAGCTTTTGAATTATTTGCATCGGTTGTTGTAACTGAAACGTCAATATCAACCGAAATAATTGGGGCAGAATGGACATAACCAATTATTGATGGATGTTGTGGTCTGCTTGAAATATTTGAAGGGGCAATAGTGCCACCAGTATCTTTTAGCTGGTCTTGGGCTTGTTTGACACCTTCGAAAATTTGAAGTAATGATTGAGAAACAAATTCTTTGAGTTCCATAACTTTACCTTAAAATTTGTTAA
>CAWDOP010000018.1:0-139043 GCA_963804005.1 uncultured Ignavibacteriaceae bacterium
CCAGTTTAATATTTTTCTTGATTTGTTCTCGTCGTCAGTAAGCTTAATAAACTTTTCATTAAGATAATCAATCTCTTTTTGTTTTATGTTTATTTTATCCACAAGAGATTTTTGTTCTGCAATAAGAATATCTGATTTTTCCTCTACACGCCTTAATTCATCTATTGCTTTAATCAGTCGAATATTTTCAATGTTATCGGCCTCTGCCTTTTTGTCATTAATTAAATCTTCAAGCTGCTCTTCATGACGGCTAAGCTCATCAACTTTTTCTTTTACTTCAGAATATTTATTGTTCAGATATTTGAGATTCTTTTCAAAATGTTCTATTTCTATAAGTAAATTATTTTTCTTTTCTAAATCGTCCGCCAAATCGTTTTCTGTTCGTTGGACAACAAGAGTAATTTCCTGCTCATCAATTAATTTCTTTTCACTAATTATTTTTTCTAAAGATTTGATCTGTTCGGAGTAATTAAGAAGATTATCCTGCTCACCGTGTTTTATTTCTCTAAGCTGAGATATCTCAGTGTTTAGATTATCCAGCAAACTCCTTTTTTTCTCGGATTCTTCTTTAAGAAAATTGATTTCTGAGGAAAGGGTAAGTTTTATTTCATTTAGTTCTGACACCTCCGATCTCATTTTGCGGAGTATATTGTAAATGGCTTAATGATTCTTCTCGCTCGGTAATAACGTGGATCTTATTACGAAGATCCTCGTTTTCCATTTCTAATTCACGTAAGCGCTTGGAACTTAAAATTCCCATTGCTTCCTCATTTTGAGTTTAATAAAAACATTTTTATGATCGGGTAATTCAAGATGCCCAACCAGAAATTGTTCAGAAACTGATAATTATAAATTCATATAAATATTGTTGAAAATTAAATATTAGAGAGATAATATTCAATTTGGAAATGAAGTTATTAACGCCATATTTACAATTTACCAATCATTTTTATAATTGCTCTGCAAAATTCAGGCAAGTCCTCCTGTTTTCTGCTTGATATCATATTGCGATCAACAACAACAGATTCGTCAATCCATTCAGCACCAGCATTTACAAGGTCATCTTTTATTCCCGGAGTTGATGTGCATTTAAACCCTTTCATTATGCCCGCTGAAATCGGAATCCATCCACAATGGCAACCGCAACGGGTTTTCCGCTTTTGAAAATTTCTCGAGTAATTTGAAGAACTTTTTTATCGCGACGTAATTTATCGGGAGCAAATCCACCGGGAATAACCAGGGCATCAAAATCTTTTGCATCAATTTCATCAAACGACGCATCTGATTTACAAGGATATCCATGTTTGCCGGTATAAACTTTCATTTTATAAAAGCCTGCGACAACGACTTCAGCTCCTTCTTCTATTAAACGAATTTTAGGATAGCATAACTCAAGATCTTCATAGATATCATCAACAAACATTAAAACTTTTTTACCAGTAAGTTTTAGTTTCATAGCTTCCTCTCCCTGTCTTGTTGTCTGAATCTTATTTCTGAAGCGATTTTATCTTGTTGTTTTCTCCGATTATTGCTCAATCTCTTAATTTCAGATTCAATTTAATTCTTATCAACTTTAAAATCACATAAGAAGCATAAGTAAAAAACAAAGCCGCAAAAACATCAATTGTGTAATGAACATGCTGAAGGATTACACTTACTGCCACAGCTACGGTACAAAAAAGAAAAATGGATTTTAAAGATTTCTTTTCCGATACCAGATACAATATAAACAAAGTTGCAGTATGTCCCGAAAGAAAAGATCTTTTGTCAATGTTTGCCAGTTCCTAAAATTTCCACAAAAGGATCGTTCAATATTATCATAGTTGACGGCGGTTCTAGCGGAAGAAGATACATTGCTGCTATTCTTACAATTATCATCAACGTGTAAAGCTGAATTGTGAACAACAATCTGTTCGGGTTTTTAATGAGAGTTATAATTGCGGTAACCAGAGAAATATAAATCAGAGCGAATGTTAACCAGGTTAAATCAACCGGATTAAAAAGGTTTAAAGTTGAATAGATAGAACAACGCCGGTTCGGGCTTCAATAAAATTAAGAAAGTTTGTAAGCGAAATTAAAACCGCGACCATCAAAAAAAGAGTTGTTGCTAACTCAATTTTGTTTTGTTTTCCCTGAATAAATTCTTTCCAGAACATTTGTCCTCAAATAGATGCTTGTAAAATCACTCAAAAACCCCCGTATTATGTTTTAATAATTTTGAAATTCTTAGATTGAAACTAAAGATTTAAGGGAAAATTTGAAAATTATTTAAGTGGAGTCCTTATAAAAAGCAGACTCCACTCAAGAATTTATTTATAAAGCATTTTACTGAATAGATTATAAAACCAGGCGACTATTACACCGGCTATAAAACCAAATACGAAAGCCCATAAAAACCCTATTATTGCACCACCCCAGGAATATGAATAACCAATAAAAAATGACGACAATTTAGACATTACTGCCCCGGGTGATCCATATAATAACAGCCACCACGTTGCAAGCAGAATAGTCAAACCACAGGTGATTCCAATTGCCAACCCGAACGCTCTTTTTCGTAATACCATAGTATGCTCCTAACTTTAATAATTAAATAAATTGTTTAAATGAAAGGAACCCCTTGTTGGGATGCTAACAGGAAATCAACCATGAAGGGCTTATAATTTCGTAAGTAGAAGATGTGAATTCTATATTTAAAGCCATTCACCAGTTGAAGGAGAATAACTGATGAAAATATGTTTACAAATATCATTATAAACAAATAATATAAGAGTATTATTTTCTTTATTTAATTAAATTTTCATAAAGAATTACAGGTGGTTTGTTATGACCGAGAACAAAACATAAGAAACAAAAGTAAGTGTTGATAAATTTATACATAAAAGTTTAAGTGATATTGATTTAAAAATTCTGAAGAAGATGATTACAGAATCCGTTAAATATATGAGAAAATTATATCTTTAAACTTCCTTCAATATACTAAATGAAAAAAGTTGTTTTTCTCACAATGGATCGTCTTGCCGGATTTGAATGTTACGATGATTTGCTTATTGAACCCTTAAATGAACTCGGCTGGATAGTTGAAAAAATTTCGTGGCGAAAAGAAAATGTAGATTGGAATAATTATGATGCCGTAATTGTCCGATCAACGTGGGATTATCAATCCGACTCCCAAAAGTTTTTAGAAGTTCTCAAAACCATAAACAATTCTTCCGCTCATCTTGAAAACAGATTCTCTATTCTTCAGTGGAATATGAATAAAAGCTATCTTCACGATCTCGAACAAAAAGGTATTCTAATCCCCAATACGATCTGGGAAAAAAGTTTTTCCACGGAACGGGCAATCAAATATTTTGACTTATTGAATTCAGACGAAATAATTATTAAGCCAAACATTAGCGGCAACGCGGATAATACATTCAGGATAAAAAGAAAAGGTCTTAATTCTTGTCTTCCTATACTTCATTCAATATTTGAAAACAGAGATTATATGGTTCAGCCATTCATGAAGAATATTATAGATGAAGGTGAATATTCTCTTTTTTATTTTGGCGGGAAGTATAGTCATACTATTCTAAAAAAACCCAAAGAAAATGATTTTCGGGTTCAGGAAGAACACGGCGGAATTATAAAACTTGTTAAACCAATCACAGAACAACTTTTACATGCAGAAAATATTTTAAATAAAATTAATCCTCTTCCACTGTATGCAAGAATAGATTTTGTAAGAACACTACTGGATGATCAATTCGCTTTGATGGAACTTGAACTGATAGAACCATCTCTATACTTTAACATGGACATTGAATCACCAAAGCGATTTGCTGAAATATTCAACCAGTGGATGAAAGACCATTAATGGCTATTACAAACATTATCATCTTTTGTTTGCAACTCTCCTTTTGCGTACTTTAAAGCTGCTGCGTCAGCAATCGGTTCATCAGTTAGAATGGGGTTTATATTATTTGTTTTAAGGTCTTCAACCACTCTCCATCCACCGCTTTTGAATATTAAAGCCTCACAATCTGCAAGAGCAGTAATCAAATTTGAATGTCCGTGTCCGTGTGCATGACCTTCGTCTTGGTGATGTTCTTCGTGATGATTTTGGCGCTTGTGATTTGTAAAGGTATTTTCACGGACTTCTTTGTGTGAAATACTATTGTCTTCTATTGTATAAACAATAAAAGCATTGCATCTGCCGACATGACCGGTAACCATTACTTCATCGTCTGTCGCTACTGCAATTTTCATTTTAATAATCCTTTCTTTTAAGAGTATCTGCTATTCTGATGGCTTTACCGTTAAGAATTCCGTCTGCAATTTTCTTCCTGGCAGAATGAATTATCCTGCCGAATGTTGCGCGGGATATTTTCATTTTTGCCGCGGCATCTTCGTGAGATAAACTCTGATGATCAGCTAATCTTATAGCTTCAAGTTCATCATCTTCCAGCAATATTTCCTCAAGTTCAAACAGGGGTATTCCACGAGGCTTGAAAAAATATGCGGAAGGGTGGCAGTTAATTCTTCTTCTTTTTTTTGGTCTTGCCATTTTCCCTGTTTGTTTAATTATGGGCATATGCTCATAACAAAAATAAGGATTTGATTTATAAAATCAAACTTGCGTTTTTATACATGTAATTAAAATGGTTCAAAAAATGAATTGGAAGCAGCCTTTACCGATATGTTTGGTTGCAGCGGTTAGAAGTATTTTTATTCAGAATAAATTTATTTACTAAAACGAAAAAAAACATATAATTTAAGAAATCATAAATACTGCAACTTATAAAGCCTTGCTGTGTTATATGTTTGGCTCAAAGAATTATTACTTATAAATTTCAATATTAAATAATAAATTTTCAATATTTTGAGCGAAGCTTTAATGAAAACAAAATCCCGCTGTCCCTGGCCCTTAGAAGATAAGTTAATGATAAAATATCACGATAAAGAATGGGGAGTTCCACTGCATAATGACAGAAAATTATTTGAATTTTTAATACTTGAAGGGTTTCAAGCCGGATTAAGCTGGCGAACAGTTCTTCATAAAAGAGAAAACTTCCGCAAAGCATTTGATAACTTCGATTTCAATAAAGTTGCCAGATATGATAAGAGAAAAATTAGTTCGCTTCTGAAAAATGAAGGAATTATCCGCAACAAACTTAAAATCGAAGGTGCAGTAAAGAATGCCAAAACATTTTTACAGGTTCGAAAAGAGTTTGGAACTTTTGACAAATACATCTGGAATTTTGTAAATGGAAAACCGATTCAAAACAAATTTAAATCATTAAAAAACCTTCCCGCCAAAACTGAATTATCCGATCTTATCAGTAATGATATGAAAAAACGAGGGTTTACTTTTGTAGGTTCAACAATAGTTTATGCCCACATGCAGGCAACGGGAATGGTTAATGATCATTTGGTGAGCTGCTATCGATATAATGAAGTAAAACAATCCTTGATATATAAATAATTATCCATGTCTAATTTTATCTTTTATAGAATAATGCTATTACGACCAGATTCCAATTTTTACCTGTAAAAGATTCAAAGAGGACTCATTTTTCGAAATTAGAAGCTATTATGATATATAAATTGACAGTAATCCTTTGGCACAAATATGGACATTAGAATAGAGGATATAAACATCTACATAGCGCCCACCGCGTGTAGTATCCGATTTGAAAGCCCGGACGACACACCGGGTTTTCTTTTATATTTGCTGTTTTAATCACTTACAGTTAGTATCATTTGATACTATTTCAGAAGGAGCATTTTCTTCGTTTGAACAAAACCCCCGACTTGCAGTTTATAAAGGTAAACACCGCTCGGCAGATTGCTTCCGTTAAAGTTAACTTCGTAAACACCAGCAGCTTTTTCTTCATTTACCAAAGTTGTTATCTCTTGTCCCAGTTGATTGAAAACCATCAACTTAACAAACTCTGAATTTTGCAGAGCATAAGAGATGATTGTGGATGGATTAAATGGATTCGGATAATTTTGTAACAGTTGAAAATTATTTGCAAGAATTTTTTCTTCATCAGGCATTTCAACCGATACCACATTAGAACCCGATGGATAAAATGTATATGCAACTCCGCCCTTATCAAACCAGGAAACAGATAAAGAATATTTATCGAAGTAATATGAATACCCGTTTGATTTTGCCGGATCATGAACAATTGGTCTTCCATCAGATGTAAATCCAGCAAGCATCATCAAGTGACCGGTATATAAAGGTAGGCCAACAGACATAGCAATACGACCTCCATTTGCAAGCACTTCCCTCGCCTGACTCCAGGTTCGGTATCGTGTAACAGCACCATCCAATCCAAATTCAGATGCATTTTGAACCACCCTTGGCCAGATTCCAAACATCTTATAATAAGGATCATATGTATCCAGGGCAAACAGGTACGGATCAACACTGATATTATAACTTCTAAGAATCATGGAAGCAGAAGTGGGGGAACAAATACTGCCGCCAATTTCCGGATCGACAGCATACTGATAAATAAAAGTGGTTGGAATGAAGATTGAATCCGGATTGTCATTTAAAATTTCAGTATAGTTTATCGAAGTTGTTGTTCGTGAATCGCTTGTGAAAAAACTAAGCTTATGTAATGTCGGCGAAGGTATATCTGCTGAAGTTCGGGTCATTATAATCTTAAATTGCCAAGAACTTTTATATTTATTTAATATAACATAATCAATGTCAATTGTTCCATCAGGAAAACTTGTAAAACCATAACTTGACCCCCATATATTCGCTTTCCAATATCCGACGGTTAACCAGTTGGACCAACTTGTATTGTATGGGAAACGCATTTGAACTTTAAAGGAACTATTAGTATTAGGAGCTGTTCCATTCCACGAAGGCAACCCACGGTCAAACAGGTATTCTGAATTTTGAGGATTAAGTATGATATACCCATCCGTTACACCCTCCTGAAGCATAATACTTTTGCCGTCATCACTGAGTTTTAAGCCAACATTTGTCTCTATGTTTGCAAAAATCGAGTCTATCCTTTGAACATAGTGTTGATCAGGATAAATCTGTGCAATCGAAAAGTGATTAAGGAAAACAAAGCAGATAAAAAAATATCCGAGGATTTTATTTAGAGCCATATGAAATGTGAATTAATGATATTAATGTTTAATTAATTATAGCATAAATTATGGAATAATTTCTCTACTTAAAATAGTTAAAAGACTAATCAAAGAAATGGAGACAAGCGCAAAATCCAAACAAACATATACATTCGTGAGTAAATGTGTAATTAAGTAAAAACACAAACCCTCCAAGGAAATCATTCTAAAAGCAACATCTTTTTCGTTTCAATAAATCTCTGGCAATCAATTGATAGAGATAAACTCCCAATGCAAGATCATTTAAACCCGATTCAGGATTGAAGTCAACTTCATAAACCCGAATTGCAATCTCTATTATTTATGTGACAGAGAAATCGCCTCTATAAATATATTCAAACTTCAATAAAATTATTCAAATGCCACATATAAGTCCATCAAAATAGTCTTATTATTGCAACTTCAGTTTTTATTAAACAAAGAATTATTTTTTCTCCCTGTTTTGATTGAGTACAAAAACACTTAATTTTAATTAATACAAATTTTGCAGTTTTATTACATTGAATCTTCAAAAACAAATTGGAACAATTGCATTAATCTTTCTGATATCATCATTTTTCATCAATACATTTTCACAAGATCTTGATATAAGAAACAACTCTTTCTTTTATCCGCATAATCTCGGCACAAACAAATTTTTACATACCTTGGGAGTAAAATCCGCAAATCTGCCTGAAGATATGATTGAATCAGATGATGATTTCAGAGCACCACTAATATTTTATAAGGCTAAATACGGATTCATAGATTACTTCTTACTTGAAGCAAGTGTTGAAACTAATTTTATTACTGTTCAATTTGCATTAGGGCCAAAGTGGAGCCATGAGTTTGGCAAATTCAGTTTTTCTCTTGGAGGAGATGCCGCCTATTATTTAGGTGCATTAAATCAATTTGATTTTAGAACTGAAATAAATGGTTGGCTTGCATATCCTAATTTAACTATCGGTTATGCTTTCCCGAGATTTAGTGTTTCATTAAAATCAGAATTAATTTTAGCAATTGATCAAACAGTAAAAACAGGCGAGATAGAAGTTACAAGCAGCTTCCGTACATTCTCAGGTTATTCTATCGCCGCCTACTTAGAACAGCCGTTATGGAAAGATAATTTTTTTGTGCTGGGTGTGAAAGCAAACTTCACAAAATTCTATTATCCGATATGGGCTACTTTTTCCACATTTGACAGATTATTTTTTATTCCAGAAGCAATTATTAGTTTTAATTTATGAAAAGACTAGTTGGAACTTTTGTGCTCATATTTATTTTAACTGCCTGTGATCAGTCTGTTGATATTGAATATCCGGTTGTTGATCCGGACGGTTTTCTGAATCAAACTACTCCCCTAACAGATACTTCCAAAATTGTTATGGAAGGTGTTTACGAAGTTTTAAAGGGAAATGAATATTTTGGTAACAGTGTGGTGTTAAAGTGGAGCGGAGATATATTGTCTGTTTTTACTTATACGAATGTAGGCTATATGATAATGGGTGGCGGAAGTCTGGATTCGGTAATTTTCTTTAGAGGGTACTGGCGCTATGGAACAAGTTTAGAAACCGGCCTGGTAAATTTTAAAATTTCTTCTTTTGAAGGTGGCAGTAAAATTATTGCTGGGGATACCACTGATCTTCAAGTTACAGCAAAGGGTGCTTTTGGTAACGGTAGTAATTATCCTGATAAAGAATTTGTTATAAAATATTTGCGTCCTTTCAGCGAAAAGGTAAAGCAGAATGATTTTTATGTCCTTGCTCATCGGGGTGGAGGAAGAAATTCGGATTATCTACAAGCATCTGAAAATTCTATTGAAATGATTGCTTTGGCAGAAAGGCTTGGTGCAAACGGAATTGAGATTGATGTCCGTTTAACAGCAGACGGAATTCCGATTCTATATCACGATCCCGATATTAATTTAAGATTAACTCAGAAAAGTGTAATCTGGGGAAACATCGAGGATTTTACTTTTGCTCAGATAAGTACCTTCATTCGATTAATTCATGGTGAGAAGGTTCCTTCACTTGAGGATGCATTAGAATATGTTCTTGAACACACAAAACTTCGTTTTGTGTGGCTGGACTTAAAGTCTGAGAAGAACGAAATTCCTGCTGTTGTGAAAATTCAGGAACAAATTTTAAGTAAAGTAAATCCCTTAAATAGAGATCTGCAAATTGTAATTGGCATTCCTTCTTCGGATAAAGCAAATAATCTACTAAGTTATCCTGGCTATGAAACCATTCCATCACTTTGTGAACTGACTACAGATTTTGTGGAACAATTAAATTCTTTGTACTGGGCACCAAGATGGACACAAGGGACTCAACTTGATTTGGTAAGAGCAATACACACGGAAGGAAAACAAGCTTTTGTCTGGACGCTGGATGAACCGGTTTTTGTTGAAAGTTTTATGCGCGAGGGTGAGTTTGATGGCTTTCTTACAAATCATCCGACATTAGTTGCATATTATCATTATATCAGATAACAAAATCTATGATATCAAAAATTATCGCTGTACTTATTTTTGTTTTTTCTGTTACATCGTTTTCACAAGAGCTTGATACGCTGTACCATTTTTCCGTGGATCTCGGCGGCAGTTATTCACAATATTTAACCACACTGGAGTTTGAAAAACTTAATAAAAATGGTTTCGGTGGTACAATAAGAGTTATGTGGCATCCGGAACATTTACTGAGCGTAGGATTGGAAAGCGGTTATCTTTATTTATACTGGATTCGATCAACTATTCAGTCTGATGAATTTGGCACTTCTTCACTTAAAGCATCTATGATTTCCATTCCGGTTTTATTTGTCACATCAATGGTTATTTTTCCAGAGACTCTTCCCAATCTGGAAGTAAACGGAGGTGGGGGAATGTATTTTATGTTTAATAATGTTCAATTATTCGGGAGCAAAATAAGCAGTTCGGTTTTTAGTTTAGGCTATCATGCCGGGGCATCATATCTTCAACCGTTTAGTGATGATATTTCAATCGGTGCAGAATTAAAATATTATTACATTTCAAAACTTCAGGATTCCGCTATCTCCATAAAGTTATTATTCTCATATAATTTTATTAGTTATTAAGGTTTAACTGAGGAGAGCTAAAAATATTCCGGCAGCAACTGCAGAACCGATAACGCCAGCAACGTTTGGACCCATAGCTGCCATAATGGGATTTACTTTTCCATTAGTGTTTTGCGATACAAAATCCTGAACTACTCTTGCTGCCATTGGAACTGCCGAGACTCCTGCAGCGCCAATGCAGGGATTGATTTTGTTCTTTTTGGAAAGAAATAGATTTAGAAATTTTGCAAAGGTAATTCCACCGGCAGTACTAAAGATGAAAGCAACAGCACCCAAACCAAAGATCATTAAAGTTTGAGGACTTAAAAATCTTGTGCCATCCATAGTTGCCCCAACAGCAAGTCCTAAAAAGATAGTTACTATGTCAATCAAAGCACCACCCGCTGTTTTTCTTAACCTGTCTGTTACTCCGCTTTCTCTTATAAGATTTCCGAACATCAACATTCCAACCAATGGTGCACTTGACGGCACTGCCAAAGAAGCAAACGCTCCAGTAAATATCGGGAAAAGTATAACTGCAGTTCTTGAGACAGGTCTTGCCTGCGGCATATCAATTGCTCTTTCTTTTTTGGTTGTGAGCAATTTTAAAACGGGAGGTTGAATTATAGGGACAAGCGCCATATAACTATATGCCGCTAATGCAACTGGTCCTAAAAGATGGGGTGCGAGTTTACTGGCCAGAAAGATTGATGTCGGTCCGTCTGCTCCGCCAATTATTCCAATGCTTGCAGCTTCTCTTGGAGTAAAACCAAATAGATATGCAGCACTTAAAGCCGCAATGAATATTCCCAACTGTGCGGCGGCACCAAGCAAAAATGTAATTGGTCTGCCAAGCAATGGTCTGAAATCAGTAAGAACCCCAACGCCTAAAAATATAATAGGAGGTAATAGCTCGGTCTTAATTCCGCCCGCATAAATTAGTCCGATAATTCCTTCACCATAAGAACCCATTTCTGCAAGAGGAAAATTTGCAAGAATAATTCCGAATCCTATCGGAATTAATAAAAGCGGTTCATATTGCTTTTTAATTGCCAGATATACTAATAATCCGGCTAAAGCAAACATTATCAAGTTACCAATAGTAAGATTGGCAAAACCGGAATCAAGTAGCAGCTTTGTAAAATTTTCCATTACTTAGAGAAATTAATCTATTATAAGAATAGGTGTAGATGAATCTATTTCATCACCGATCTTTACATTAACTTTAGCCACAGTTCCTTTCACATGAGATTTAATATGGTGCTTTGCTTTCATTGCCTCAACATAAGCAACCGTTTGTCCTTCCTGAACAGCATCTCCCTGCTTAACCAAAATATCAACAACTTGAACAGATCCTGCAAAAGGATGGAATAATGGTTCACCCTTAGCAGCATCCACAAGGTTTGTTGCCTGTGTTGTTGCTGATTGACTAATTGGTTCGGATGTTACAATAAATGTTCTGATCTTTCCATTTTCCTCAACTACGCATTTTGATTTAATTGGACCAGATATAAAAGGTTCTTTAGCAACTTCTTTTGGTTTTTCTTCTTTCTTTGGTTCATCTTTTTTCTTTTAAAGGAATATCAATCTTTCCTTGTCCGGTAAGGAGGCGTATTCCTTCATTCAATTCCATCTTTTTGCCAGGAACCATTGAGGCAAGAACGATGAAAATATTTTCATCATTTACGAGAAGGTTTCTTTCCTCCAAAGCTTTTCTGGCCGGTTCAATATTTTTAGGTGCGGCTTCCAGGGGATCGCCGGTGAATACGGGCAGGTTCAACTGCTCCGATGCTTTTTTAATAACAGCCGGATCCGGCGGCAGAGGTGTTTTGCCAAAATATCCCAGCACTGCTTTACCGTAACCCTGATCAATCTTTTCCCATCTTCCATACATAACATTATTAAATGCCTGCAGCCAGTATTGCTGACTGCCAGGTGTTACACTTGTCCATGCTCCTCCGGCTTCTACTACAACCGGAAACTCTGCAAGAACTTCACCATACTTGTGAAAAATACCGGCTTTATCCATCATATGAACATTAGGACCAATTGCACCGCCGGGCATAGGAAATCCTAATACTCTTGCATCAGCAGTTGTGGTTGTCGGATTGAAGTCATAATCTTTTAATCCTTCATTCAGGAGATTTTCAATATCACCCATTTTAGAAGCATCAATATCAAGTGAATAGCCGGTTCCTTTTAAACCGTGTGCAAGTGAACGTACGTCAGGTTGAACAGTTCCGCTTGCCATTGGTCTAACTGAAAGATCGACTCCATCTACACCTGCGTCAATACCAGCCATGTAGCAACTGACTGCAGTACTCGCTGTATCGTGCGTATGCAGCCAAAGAGGCATTTCCGGCGGCATTATTTTTTTAAGGCCTTTTACTGTGTCATAAATTGTTTTAGGATCGGTAGTACCGCTTGCATCTTTTAGACATAAGCTGTCTATATGCATACCACTTTTAAGCAATCTTTTACCGATATCAATGTAAAAATCAGCAGTATGTACTTTGTCGGATTTAAATGGTAAACCCATTAAGGCAATGCAAACCTGGTGATGCATGCCGGCATCAACTATTGGCTTGGCTGTCTTAATCAGGTTTTCTACATCGTTCATATAATCAAAATTTCTATCCCAGGTTGTACCATGTTTTTTCATCAATTTTGCCTGAAGGTTTAACCCTTCAATTGATTGATTAGTTAGTGTAACTCCCGAGACGGATCTTGTGAGAATTTGCAAGTCAACATCGGGTCCCACGGCATCTCTAATAGCATGCATCGTGTCAAAAGGATGTTCACCAAGATAAAAAAGTGGTGCCTGAAAGCGAGCTCCTCCGCCAAATTCAAAATGTCTTATACCGGCTTCGACAGATGCTTTCATTGCCGGCAGGAAATCATTCAATCTTACTTTACCGCCAAAAGAGCTTTGTAATCCATCTCTAAATGGAGTAAACATTACTCTTATCGTTTTTGGTTTTTCAGTGAATATCATTTTTGCTCTTCCATCTTTGTTATTTGTGATTTGGGATATATTCTACTTAAGTGTGTTGTAATTGCAGCAAGAACTCCTGCATCATCATTAGAAGATTTTTCGGGAAAAATTGTGATTAGTAAACGAATAGAAAAGGAAAGTGCAGAAAGCACCAGAAAAACAATAGTGAAGGATATAATACAATTTAGTAAAAAATCTGAGTTTTCCACTACTTACAAATTTACTGTATAATAAATGAAGAATTTGATACTGTTAACTTAATTTATAAAAATCAAAAAAGAAAACTTTTAGTAATCTTCTCTTTTAAAATATTTAAAAATGCCTCTAACTTATATTTTAACTAAATATCAGAAAGACTAAATAAATAGGTCATATAGTAAGAACATTGTAAAAACCTTTTCAACCAACATTTTGAAATCGATTGAATTTTATTCAGAATAATTATAGGTTTTAATCAGGTTTGTAATTTACTTCCCTCACTTACTCTTTTTCTTGGCAGAGTGATTAATTCATGTGGTAAACGGCTGTTAATTATTTTTAGAGAAGTAATTAAGAGGTGAAATCATGAAAAGCGATAAGTATAAGCGATTAGTAAATCAGTTGCTTGATTTTGCAGGGATAAAGATTAATGGTAATAGTCCCTGGGACATCAGGATTCACGATGAAAGGTTTTATAAGCGAGCAATTACGGAAGTTGAACTGGGAATGGGTGAATCATATATGGACGGATGGTGGGATGCAAAAAAGCTTGATGAAACGATCTTTAAAATCATCCGTGCTGATTTATTAAATAAGGTAAAGCATAATTATAAAATTGCTCTGCAGTTAGCGGGATTTTATTTCATTAATATGCAGGCAAGAAGAAGAGCGTTTATAATTGGTGAGAGACATTATGATCTTGGAAACGATTTATTTCAATGTATGCTCGATAAAAGAATGAATTATAGCTGTGCATATTGGAAAGATGCAAAATCACTTGATGAAGCACAGGAAAATAAACTAGAACTCATTTGCAGAAAATTGCATTTGGAACCAGGAATGAAAATTCTTGATATCGGCTGCGGCTGGGGAGCCTTTGGAAAGTACGCTGCCGAAAAATATGATGTGGAAGTTGTTGGCATAACAGTTTCAAAGGAACAAGTTGCTTTAGGAAAAGAATTATGTAAAGGGCTTCCGGTTGAATTTAAATTGCAGGACTATCGGGAAGTCAACGAACAATTCGATCGAATTGTTTCTGTTGGAATGATTGAACACGTAGGGTATAAAAATTATCGTGATTTTTTTAAAATTGCTAAAAACAATTTATATGAAGATGGACTTTTTTTACTCCATACTGTTGGAGAAGTTCGTTCAACTAAAAGCACGGATGCATGGACTCACAAATATATTTTCCCGAACGGAATGCTGCCTTCAATAGCACAGCTTGGTAAAGCGATTGAGGGCTTGTTCGTTATGGAGGATTGGCACAATTTAGGTGCTGATTATGATAAAACGTTAATGTCCTGGTATCATAATTTTGAAAATAGTTGGGACCAAATAAAAAATAAATATGATGAGCGTTTTTACAGAATGTGGAAATACTTTTTACTCTCTAGTGCCGGAGCATTTCGTGCAAGAAATAAAAATCAACTATGGCAAATAGTTTTATCTAAAAATGGAGTTCTGGGAGGGTATAACTCAATAAGGTGGGAATATATTAATACTCGATCGTGAAGCGAAAATATTACAAAAAAACATTCACCTTTCCCCGAAAGGTTACATAAAACTAGAAATCAACTTTACAAATAATAGATGTAACGTCGTCTTCCTGAGTTCGGTTTTTTACAAAAGAACGAGTTGCCTTATAAATATGTTCGATAATCTGATTTGAAGTAGCTTCACGATAAGATTTAATGATGTCCAAAGTCCGATCAAATCCAAATTCGGTATCATCATGCAGCCTTGCCTCAACAACCCCATCAGTTATGAGAGCCAAAATGTTCCCCGGCGCAAGCTTGATAGGTTTACTTGTATTATAGGTATAGTCTTTTACCACGCCCAAAGGTATTCCGGTACTCTCCAGTATTTCATCGTTCTCACCTGAATTTTTCAGCAAGTAGGCCGGCAGATGACCGGCACTAACATATTCTAATAAATTCTGTTTAGGATCGAGCCTTGCTAATATTAACGTTACGTAATGTGTGTCGTCAAGGTTGTCTGCAAGCGCTTGATTAAGATGAGTAAGGATTACTCCGGGATCGGTTTCAAATTTTGCAAGTGCTCGTAAAGATGCCAGCGTCTGAACCATAATCATTGCAGCGCCAATACCATGACCACAAACATCACCAATAACTATCCCGATAGAACCATCCTTCATTTGGACAAAATCAAAATAATCACCGCATGTCTCAACCGCGGAATAAGTTTTCCCGGCAATATCAAAACCGGGTACTGAAATTTTTGATTTATATAATCTTTGCTGCAATTCACAAGCAATTTTTAACCTAAACTCTTGTTCTTGCCTCTCCTTTAATTCTGTTATGTCCTTGAGCACAGAAACAAAGTTGGTGATTTCCCCATTTTTATTTTTCATTGGTGTGATTGTCTGCTGGCTCCAGTATAGTTCGCCATTCTTCTTCTTGTTAATGATTGTTCCGCGATAGGTATTTCCACTAATAACCGTTTTCCATAATTTTTTGTAAAATGCTTTATCATGATCACCAGATTTAAGTAGTCGTGGAGTTTGGCCCAGGGCTTCCTCGCGGTTAAAACCTGTTGTTTCAACAAATGCAGGATTTACATATTCGATAACACCTCTTTTATTTGTGATAACAACACTATCAGCAGTTTGCTCCACAGCATTCGAAAGTTTTCTCAACTCAGCTTCGGCTATTTTATTATCGGTAATGTCTTCAGTGTGTACTAATATTAAATCAGGCGATACAAAAACATAACAAACTTTTAATTCCTTGATTTCATCTATACTTCTAAGTTGGTATGACATCTCCCGCAGGACAGTTGTTTTTTCGTTGACACATTTTAAAAAATCCGATTTAATATCATTTTGATAAGGTGATTTCTCATACATTTTGCTAAATCTTATACCGACTAATTTTTTTATTAAACCATTGGTTAAAACATCAGCAGCATCATTGTGATCAAGCAAAACAAAATCGTCTTCTATGCGCTGCCAAATGTACGAGGGAATTGGAAATCCCTTGAACACCGCCTTTAATCGCTCCTCACTTTTTTTATGTTCTAATTCTACCAGTTTGGATTCGGTGATGTCATGAAAGATAATTGTCCCTCCTTTGACCGAAGCTTCCGAATCTTTTAATGGACTTGCAGAAACATTAATATATAAACCGTCTGGTTGTTCCGGATTCTTAATGAAAATTATTTCATTGGTTACTTCCTCACCTTTAATTGCACGAGCTAATGGCAAATGCTGAGAGGGGTATGGAGTAATTCCGTCAGAATAGTATGTCCCATATGCAGATGCCCACTCTGTTGGATCAACACCATTTAGTCCCACCCCAACTATTTTTTGGGCAACCGGGTTTGTAAATAGAAATTTACCTTTATTATCTGCAACAACCACTCCTTCGGCAAGACTGTTTAAGATTGTTCGCAGGGTTTTGTTTTCTTGGCTATGTGTTAGATGGATTTTTTTCATTTCCTTAAGAATTTTTTGTTATTATAGTAGTGTGTAAACCAATCAATTGATTATATACCTTAAGGCTCTCACTATAACTCGAATCACAGGGCTGAATTAATTTCTTTCCCAAACCTTCCTGAAATTGTTTCATAACAGCCCCATTTTGCATGGAAAGCTCCTTTTGGAATAATTTAATAAGATATTAGGTTGATAATAAGAAATAATTGCCAATGGTGCAACATTGTTTGCTCTTATAAATTGTTTACAAGCTGGGGTTTTAGCAAATAACGGCTTCTCAAAAATATCTTAGCATTTATATTACTTGCTGTTTTTTAAAGTTAACTTATTAAAAAAAGGAGCCGGGGCTCCTTTCTTAATTTTATATTTAGTGTCATTTGTCGTTATTTGAGTAAAATTATTTTCTTCGTCTCAACAAAACAGCCAGTCCCCATATTGTTGAACAATTTGCCCTTTCAGATGTCTCACAATATTATTATTGGATGCTTTCACTTTTTTTCATTAACTATCAAAGACCACTCAAAAGTTTTTAAATTACGTTCTTCATCATAGTACCTGTTGTTTTTTACCGGTTTAATTTCCTCTGTCTTACCGAATCCTGTAAAAGTAGTTTTTCCATCGCCACCACTTACAAAACATCCTGATGGAAATTCTTTGTTGATTGCAGGATCCTTCACCGCCTCTCCGGCAACTTGAAGAAAGTTTCCTCTATTCGCCATCATAGCCTATTACATTTCCATTGTAGTATAACCGCGGGCACATTAAAATTTTCTGCATTTGGTGCCCAGGGCTTAATGTCTTGCAGTTCCATTCTTGGTCATTTCGCAGCCGTATAGAATAATAACTATCATTTAATATGGAAATGAAAAGTATAACCCTCACTTCACAATCTTTTGATACCCCTATTTTGCACTAATATAGATATCAATAAATGGAGATCCGTCAGGCCAGGAAGTAACGGTTAAACCCTCCTTTACCACCATTTTATTAGTTCCTATCGCACTCTCCACCAAAATATCACCCTTAATAGCGGAGACATCATAAATAGCCTCCGGTTCTGTATGTACATAAAAAGCGGTTTTATAATTCTTCAAATCACCAAACTCATTGATCATGCTCTCCTTTTCAGGATCGATCTCTTTTATATATTGAGGATCAAAATATGGCCCGCCTTTAACTTTTATATTGTAATCATTGCTGCCATAGTATTCTCTTGCTGGCGGAGATATTTGTCCCCTGACCCCTGCAACAGCTGTGTGAAAATATGAAGTATGCCAAGATCGATAGTTGACCCAATCCTCTTCATTATTAAAGTCTTCACGTTCTAGCCTAGCTTTATGGGAAACTTTCATAGCCTGAAAGACCTTACCCTTTAATAAATTATACCCTTTTTTATGTGGTTCCATCATTTCGCGCGGGGGAGTCAGGTTGCAGGGATCTTTAACAATAAACCGGGAGTTTGAACCCAACATTATCGCTTCACCACCAGGCAGAATAATCTGCATCCTCGATTTATCACCTGTCGATATTATATCTCCGGCACTAATCTTAGTGTTCCCCTCTTTCATAGACACACCATTTATCTTTACATCACCCTTTACATAAGATAAATTAGCATCGCATTCTTTACTTCTTTTTACTAGGGTCCACGACACAGTTAAGTTTTCATCATATGCACATTTAACATCATCATTATCGGGGATCATTGAAGTTAGGCTTGAACTAAGACAACTTCTGCAGTCTGTATTATGGATGTCGGTTATAATAGACTCTCCTTCCAGAATTTCATCTGTAATATCAAAATCTTTCTCTAAATTAATTACTATAGGAAAATCCATTTTTACAGTGTTTGTAAATAAATTGGCAGGTTTATTATTTGCTTCATTACAGGGAAATGTTTCTTCAGTATATATAGCAGAAGTTACATTCGTCTTAATGGTTCCCATTAGCATAATTGAATACTTACAATTGCCTTGTTTATTATCAGAGGGTGGACATTGTATTCCCAGCCAGCCACCTGTAACACATGGCTTTGTAGGTTCTAATCGTTCTGATTCTATAGATAACTTATAAATTTGGGATTTACCAGGGGAAACAGTATATGAAACACGCTTAACAGCATCAAAACAAGCTTGGGACACTCTCTCTCCTTTTGCTTCATTATCAACCGTATTTATAAAATTTACTTTTTCATTAATACCTGTAAATTGAAACATGGCTGTCCCTGAAGAAGAAACAGCTCCTGTAAAAGTCACATAGAAGGTGCCTTTAACTATATATTTCTCGTCAGCCTTAGCATTCCAATTATAGCCATTGCTACCACTTCCATTGGCTGTTTTAGTCTTCGTATATTTATATTCTACAGTACCACTGTATGTTATTTGCTGAGAAATTGCATCCTCAACAATAAATAGCGCCACAAAAATCACTAAGATTATAATTCCTGTTTTCATTTTATCCAGCTTTCCTTTTATAGAAATCATAGATTAAATCTATGCACTGATAACACTCTATTAATTTATTCAATTCTAAAGTTTGGATTTATTTCTTCTGCATTCCCTGCATCATAGCATCCATTTCCATAATCTGGTATCCTTTGGGGATAGAAAAGCTATTGGCATCAGGAGTCCATGGTTCAACATCTCTCAATTCCATACCTGATCCTTCGGAACCATCAATATGGTTTATCATCTTCATCGGGAATTCATACTTTTCAGAGATCCATATGGTAAACATTTTTTGGGTGGGATTGTCTTTATTGTATAATTCCGATTTGGTACATTCAACTCCATTAATAGTTTCTTTATCAACCTCTTTTAAAATTCCGCTTTCTTGATAGTGTTCAAATGATTTAAGCGGATCGCTTCCCATACTCATAGGACTTTCAGCGGGGCTTTTTATAGCCATTTTTTGCTGCGGCATCAGAATAATTAATTGCCGTGAATCTTTTTCTACAATAACAACGCCTTTTTGACCGTCTTCATCAAATTCATAACGATAACCAGCATCGGCCGAATAAACTGTAAAAAGTCGTTCTTTATCCATAGTGTTAAATACCATTTTTGCTTTGAACTGACCGTACACAGTTATGCTTGACAAAAGTAAGATTATAAATACAATAAGCGAATTTAGGACCTTTTGATTATTCATAATTTTTTCTCCTATTTCATTTAAGTTTTGAAACTCCTATGAGAGAAGTGTTCTTTGTTTTATACATTTTTTAAAAGTTTTAATCTGCTTGTAAAACAGTTTTTGCATTTAATTTAATTTTATTAGCTCAACCCTTCTGTTCTTTGCTTTCCCTTCATCGGTGTCGTTGGAAGTAACTGGAGCTAACGGTCCTACTCCTGCTGCTGTAAGCCTGCTTTTATCAACATTATATTTTGAAACAAGAGTTTTTACAACCGCCTCAGCCCTGGATTGTGAAAGTTTCATATTGTATTTGAAGTCTCCAACATTATCTGTATGTCCAACTATATAAAGTTTAAGAGCCGGGTTTTGAGAAAGAAGTTTTGAAATCTCATTAAGAGTTGGATCAGATTCAGGTTTAACTTCAGCTTTATCAAAATCGAAGTAGATTCCATAAAGTGCTACGCGACCTTGTGAATTAATATCATTGTACATTGATTTTGCATCAGCGACTATATCCTGTTTCATTGCAGCCTCTTCGATAATCCAGAGCTCATAGCCACCACCTTTATTATATGTACGCACTTGCACCCAGGTTACTTTGTTATCTTTTTTAAGTTTCATACTAGTAGCAATTTGGCGGTGTTTGTAAATTACTGTACCGCCGATCTTCTCTATCGCATCGGAAAAATTTTTGTTAATCTGAACCTCGGTTGCCGCTTTTTCACCTTTCTTGATGACGTATTTAATATAATAGAAATGACCCTCGGCGCTTGTGGGCTGACCCTTGCTGTCCATAAATTTGTTACAGACTTCAAATTCCTTTTCTTGATAACTTGAAATATCATACCCGGGCATACGGTTAAACATTGGATGGTCTTTGCTGCCGGCAACATCCTGTGGAAGAGAGATCGAACAAAAAAGAAAAAGTGTAAGAATTAGTGTAATGGTTTTCATTATTACTCCTATTTAATTTTAGTTAGAAAATAACGAAGAGAAAAGAGTTAAACATTTAATAAAATATTTCAATAGATATTGTTAATTAAGTTTTTAATGTGCGATACATATAACCTCCAAAAGATTTTAAATGAAGTAGTAATGTTTTTGCTAACTTGGTTTGGATAGTATGTTTAAGATAGTTGGTCAACAAGATGACAAACAAGAATTTTACAAAAAAGTCAGACCTGTTATATACAGAAGAGAATACACCCTGACACAGGGGATTATCTATACTGCTGTGAGAAAAATTCTCACAATTTTATAAACCGAATGCAACTAATAAAAAATCATTCTAAAAAACAAGCATACTTAACGATGGTTAAGCGTTGATGTTTATCAACTATGACTTCCCGAATAGATTCCACAACAGACTAATTCCATTTATTTCTGAAATACATTGTAAATTAATATTGTAAAAAACCCCGATTCTTTCAAACCGGGGCTCAGTCCTGGTAAAAGATCTAGGGGCAAACCTTAATACCAGCTGTTGAAAAGATTTATTTCATCAAGACCATCTTTTTAGTCTCTACATAATCCCCGGCTATTAGTTTATAGAAATATGTGCCGCTTGAAAGATGAGTCGCATCAAATATAGTTTCATGTGAGCCAGCCGGTTTCACATTATTTACAAGCGTGGCAATTTCATTTCCTAGAACATTATACACCTTCAATGTTTGCCAACCGTTCACGGGCGACTGCCAACTTATTTTAGTGATATGGTTAAACGGATTAGGGAAATTATCGTATAATTGAAATTTATTGTTTAATAAATTGATCTTTTTGTCATCTTCTAAAACTGATAGTGTAAAATTACCATAACTAGACCAGCCATCCCAGGCATTGTGATTAGTAAGCCGGGTCTGATTGCTTCCATTGGCTTTCATTGAATAAATTTCAAAATTACCATCGCGTTCACTTTGAAAAACAATACTGTTTCCATCAGTCGACCAGCAGGGATTTTCGTCTCTTCCCGGGGCATTTGTTAAAGTGGTATCGCCGCTGCCATCTGCATTAATAACATGAATTTCAGCCTGAGGAATTCCCGAAATAAGAACATTCAGACTATAAGCAAGTTTACTTCCATCCGGTGACCAGGTCGGAAATATCTCATTAACAGTAGTATTGGTAATCTTGTGTTGGTTACTGCCATCTGTATTCATTAAATATATTTCATAATTGCCATCTCTGTTTGACATAAATACAATTGTAGAACCATCCGGTGATAGAAAAGGTCTTTCATCACGAGCTGAATTATTTGTAAGACGCTGAGGATTTGTGCCATCCGAATTCATTACCCAAATTTCAGTCCGGCTCATATAATCTTTTATAAAGAAAATTTTATTTCCGTTCTTGGACCATGAGGGATGTTCTTCGGCTTCTGTTGTATTTGTAAGCCGCTTGATGTTTGAACCTTCTACATCCATAGTATAAATCTCTGTGTTCCCATCACGATCTGATAAAAAAACAATCTTATCGCCTAAAGGTGAAATGGCCGGACATAAATCTGATGCGGGATTATTTGTCAAATTAATTACTTCGCTTCCATCAACATTCATAACATAAATTTCGTTATTGCCATTTCTGCCGGAATAAAAAGCAATTTTTTCAACAGAGGCATTATTAATAAGCTTAGCCGGCTTGTCACTGACTAATGAATTGGGGGCAATATCTTGAACTGTAAAACAGAACAGGAAAGCAGAAATAAAAAATATTTTTAGTTTTGCCATTTCTCACACCAAGCAGAATTGATACAAAGTTGCATTATTTAGAGAATAATTTAACCATTTTCGTCAGGCCTGATACAGATTATTATATAAGAGGAATAAAACCTTTTTTACCGGTAATAATCATACATCAAACTAAAACCCGAATAGTTGTATATAATTTTTTACTAACACTTTTGTCCTGTAGATTGATTTAGTAAATTTTATTTTAGTTTAATCAATCTATTATGAGCCAGAATTAAATATAAGATTTAGTAGTCATGATTTTTAACAAATTAAAATATTCACTTCCAGTTTTTCTAACGGCATTTGTCTTTTCTTTTAATTTGTTTTCTCCTGATGTAATAACTCCGACAAATCAGGAATGTTTTATGGTTCTTGCGGGAAAGAAAGCTACACAATCCGGAAAAGTAATGTTAGCCCACAACAATGATCTGACCGGCAAAGAAGCTTCGTTCGTTGAAATAATCCCGCCAAATCATGATTCAGGACAGGTGATAATTAAGTATTCAACCGGTGCGAACATTACTCTATCTGCAAGAACATACAAAATGTTAATTCAAAGGATCGAAGAAGGATTTGCGGAAGGCGATGCAGCTGCAATTAATGAATTTGGTGTTGCTATTGCCGGAGGCGTAGCGCTTGGAAGTGATAGAAATCAAAAAGCTAAACGATTTGCTCCACTTGTACCAAATGGATTACCGGGTGGAATCAGATATGATATTCTTACAAGAAGCAAAACAGCAAGAGAATGTGTGAGGATGCTCGGGAATGCATATTCGGAATATGGTGTTTCATATCCAAGCGGAGTTGGAATAGCTGACAGCAATGAGATCTGGTATATTGAGTGCGGGGGCGGAAAGCAATGGGCTGCTGTGCGCATTCCCGATAGCTGTTATTGGGTGCAGGCTAATGGCTATAGAATAGGATTTGTTGATACTTCGGATAAAGAATATTTTCTTACTTCTCCCGGACTTCTTGAATTTTGTGCTGAGACTGGATTATGGAATCCGAATGAAGCGAACTTCAACTTTGCAAAAGTTTTTGGCGGTGGAAGAACTAAAGAAAATGGCGGATTGGAATATGATAGATTACGTGTTTTGCGAGGACTTAATTTGCTTTCACCTTCACTCGGCTTGAAGTTTCATGACGAAAACCTGCCAACTTATCCGGTTCCTGATAATCTGATTACAGAATCAGATTTGTTTGCAGTATTGCGGGATTTCTATGCGGGTACTGACTATGACAGAAGTAACAAAAATTCAATGGATGAATCAATTCGTTCAATTGCAACATGGCGGGGAGTACATTCCAGTGTAATTGTAATCACACCCTCGCAGCCAATTGAAAGCACTGCAATTTTGTGGTCTGGAATAGGGTCATCTTTTGTAACCGGATTTATTCCAATTCCATTTGGTGTGAGTCAGATACCTTCGGCATATAATTCAGCAAGTGAAGAATCAGCTTTTTATCTGTTCTCTCAATTAGCAAAAACATCATCATCAGATTGGGAAAGAATTAAGTCAATACAAAACTCATTTGTTGAATATGAAAGTGATCTTCTGGAAAAAACAAATCTATTCATGAATGATGAGAATCCGCATGAAATTAATGAGAAGAAATTGACTTCATTTTCGGAATATGCAGCAAAGAAAATACTTGACAAGGTAAATAAGTGGCTTAAAAAATAGGTTTATCACTTTTTATATAAGCAGCACAATGGATAATTAATTTAATGATTTGAATATTCTTAAAAAAACAAACATAGATCTATGGTGAATTCAATAATATTAAAACAATCATTGTTTATGTCAAATAATTTTTGTTATTTAGGAAGCGATTTCATCAATTAATAAATAAACTATTTCTTTTGTTCCAAAATAATTGCAGTCGCGGAAAATTTATGTTCCCGGAATACGATAACAAAGAAAACAGGCTAAACAAAGAGAATTTTAGCACGTTATCTGTTGTTGAAGAACTCAAACCTCAAGCTTATATTCCAACGTCCATTGTCTCTGTACCAACCTTAGACCAAATCATTAAAATGAATATATCTTTGAAATATTACAAGCAACCTTCATACAGGAGGTCAATAAACAATTAAAAAATATTAAGAAGTAATAGACTCACATACTAATTTAAAGCGAGGTTCATATGAATCGAAAAATTTCTCGACGGAAGTTCATTGAAAGCAGTTCCAAAGGCTTAATCGCGGTAGCAGTAATTCCATCTTTTCTGAGTTCGGATATTACTAAAGCTCTTGCCGCCGATAAAGGAGAATCAATGAATCTCCAGGATTATTACGAACATTTCGGAATCAATGAAAAAATGATTCAGGAAGTGTTTGATCAGGCTCTAGCGCGAGGCGGTGACTACTGTGATCTTTTTTTCCAACATAATATCGGCAACTATATTGGTTTGGAGGATAAAGATGTTAACCGGGCATATTCGAATGTTTCTTTTGGTGTTGGGATAAGAGTTTTAAAAGGAGATCAAACCGGATATTCTTTCACAGAAGAAATCACATTGAAGGCTATGAAACTGGCTGCTCAGACCGCGTCTAACATTGCGGATTCGAACAAAATAATAGAGCCAATAAAGTTGAAATTGAGAAACACACCGGATTATTATCCAATTAATACTCCGTGGGAACAAATTTCAATTGACAAAAAAATTCCATATCTGCAAAAAATAAATGAAAAAGTATTTGCTGAAGATCCACGTGTAATCAAATCAAATATTTGGTTTTCCAACAGCACATCCTACATTTTAGTCGTTACTTCAGAGGGTATTGTTGCTCATGATTACCAGCCAATGGGTGCAATTTCAGTTTCTGTAACAGCAGAGCAAAATGGTAAACGTGAACAAAACTATTTTGATCTTTCGGGCAGGAGAGGGATAGAGTTTTTTACACCTGAAAATATTGACAGGTTAGCAAAAGAACCAGTAATTAGAACAGTTAATCTTTTTGATGCTGTGAAACCGGAAGCCGGTGAAATGGAAGTCGTTCTTGCAGCCGGCAGTTCCGGAATTCTTCTGCACGAAGCCATTGGCCATGGAATGGAAGCTGATTTTAATAGAAAGGGTACTTCTATCTTTGCAGACAAAATTGATAAACCCGTTGCAGAGAATTTTGTAAACATTGTTGACGACGGGACTAATGCTAATACTCGTGGATCTATTAATGTTGATGATGAGGGCAATTCAACAGGAAAAACATTTCTGGTGGAAAACGGAATCCTTCGCAGTTATTTACATGATAGAATAAGCGCAAAGCATTATAATGTTTTGCCGACCGGAAATGGAAGAAGAGAATCGTTCAGAGATGTTCCTCAACCGAGAATGAGAAACACTTATATGCTTCCTGGTCCTCATAAAAAAGAAGAAATCATTTCGAGTGTTAAAAAGGGAATTTTTGCAGAAACCTTTACGAATGGAGAGGTATTTATAGGGGCTGGAGATTTTACTTTTTATGTGAAGTCCGGATACTTGATTGAAGATGGAAAAATTACCAAACCGATTAAAGATATTAATATTATTGGAAATGGACCGAATGTGCTAAAAGATATTGTAATGGTTGCAGACGATTTTCAAATGGCTGAGGGCGGTTGGACTTGCGGTAAGAATGGGCAAGGCGTTCCTGTATCGATGGGATTGCCTACAGTTAAGGTTTCCAAAATTACTGTGGGAGGAGTTAATACTTAATATAAATGCAAATGTTCAATCTTTTTCAAACATGAAAAAATTTAACGGAGTATTAAATGAATAATAAAGAAAAAATGGAATTGGCCGAGTGGGCAATAGAATATTCTATTAAAAGCGGTGCAAATGAATCGACTGTAGATATTTCAAATTCCAGGAATATTGAAATTGAGTACCGCGATAGAAAATTAGAGAAGCTTCAGGAATCAACGCAGAGTTCAATGAATCTACAAATATATACTGATAACCGTTACTCTAGTCATTCAACAAGCGATTTACGAAAAGAAGAGTTGAAAAAATTCATTGAAGAAGCCGTTGCCAGCACAAAATATTTAACTAAAGAT
Organism: uncultured Ignavibacteriaceae bacterium; assembly: GCA_963804005.1. Taxonomy (GTDB): domain Bacteria; phylum Bacteroidota; class Ignavibacteria; order Ignavibacteriales; family Ignavibacteriaceae; genus JAGXRK01. Next base: position 26,743 of record CAWDOP010000018.1, read on the forward strand.
GAATTTCGTTCCTTACCTGATCCAAAATTTTATCCGTCAAAATTAGACATTGATTTAAATCTAGCAGATTCTTCATATGAAAAAATTGATTCAGCAAGCCGAGTGAATCTCGCTTCAGAGATTGAAAAAGGAGCAATGGGAATAAGCGATCTTATAATTTCCTCAACTGCCGGTTATTATGACAGATATTATGAAAATATTAAGATCCTCAGCAACGGTTTCAAGGGAGAATCTGCTGGAACAGTTTTTACTGCTGGTGCAGAAGTTACTGTTAATGATAATAAAGGCGGGCGGCCTGAAGATTGGTTCTATGCAACTACAAGATTCGGAAATGAATTACCTTCACCAAATTTTCTTGGCAGCGAAGCGGCAAAGAGAGCTTTAAGAAAAATAGGGCAGACAAAAATTGAATCTGGTGAATATCAAATGCTTGTTGAAAACAGAGCTAGCGGTAGATTATTAACAGTATTCAGAGGGGCGATGACAGCAAGATCCATTCAACAGAAAAGTTCGTTTCTTGATGGTATGCTTGATAAAAAAATTGCTTCGGAAAAACTTACTGTTATTGATGATCCCTTTATTAAAAAAGGATTGGGTTCAAGATTGTTCGACGGTGAAGGTATCGCTGCTGAGAAGAGAGTGATGATTGACAAAGGTGTATTGAAGAATTATTACATTGATAATTATTATGGTAAAAAGTTAGGATGGGACCCAACAACAGCAGGCCCTTCAAATTTGGTTTATAAATATGGATCAAAATCTTTTGATGAATTACTTAAAGAAATCAAGAAAGGAATAATTGTTAGTGGATTCATCGGAGGAAATTCCAATAGCACTACTGGCGATTTCTCATTTGGTATAGTTGGCCTATATGTCGAAGACGGTCAGATAGTAAAACCGGTAAATGAAATGAATATTTCTGGAAATGCAAAAGAATTTTGGAATCAGCTCGTTGAGATGGGAAATGATCCTAATCAGTATTCTTCTAACTTAGTTCCTTCTATGCTTTTTGATAAAATACAATTCAGTGGAATATAGTTATTCTATTATGGCTGTCACCGAATTAAAGGTGACAGCCGTTTAATGATAGTCTAGGTAAGAATAATATCTTTTTAAAAATCGCTACTTACTTAACCCTTTCACCCGCCATTTCAAGGTTGTTTTTGGCACTTTGGCAACCGAAAGATCAACTTTTATATGTTTTCTCAGCGAGCAAAAACATCATCAATAAATTGGGAAAGAATTAAATTTATGCAAAATTCTGTTGCTGAAGATGAAAGTGATCTTCTGGAGCAAACACATCAATTGATGAAAGAAAAAAATCTGTACAAAATTAATGTGAATTAATTGAATTCATTTGCGGAATATGCAGCAAAGACAATGCCTGATAAGGTAAATCAGTGGCTGGAAAAATAATGATCGTCAGATAAACGAATTATGCTAATTCTTAGTCGGAAACTATTTTTTTTCTTTCATTTTTTAGGAAAAGAAATGTGCATCTGCCTGATAACCCACTTTTCATTTATCTTTTCCAAAACCCCCGTCCATCTTGCATTTTCCCATTTGTAAGGATTGCCATCCCATTCACCAAAATCATCAAGTAAACAATAGTACCAGGCAACTTTACCACATTCAGAGAATGTTATTCGCAAATTTTTAACTTCTGTATGTGTTGCCTTGAATCGTGGATCCATCCAGAATGAATTTGCTGTTTCTTCAACTTCGGCAAAACCGTTGATTTGGGAATCATTCGGATTGATAATTAACAAACTGGAATCTCTTTGCAAAGTGCTGTAGAGAAGATCCAAATTTTTAGTTAAAGCCCATCCGATATTATCATTAATAACTTTTTCAATAATTATTTTCTCTTGTTCGATATTCTCTTTACTTAATTTCTCATTTTTATCGGAGCAAGAGAGGAGAAGCGTTATCGTTAGAATAAGAATAATTGTTTTCATATTATAAAAGTCATGCTGTATTAGAACTATCTGTTTAACTATTTAGCTGTAAATTCAATTACATGTCCGGGCATCCAAGGCCCGAACGCATTCTGGAACCACCTGTCAGTCATTTTACCTTCCCCAGTAAATTCAAAAGTATTTTTGAAATCAAATGTTTTTTCGGGAAAGGATATTGTCCCTTTAATTGTAATGATACCTTCTTCAACAGTTACAAAACCTTTCTGATAGATACCTTTTTCATTTACAATTAGCATCGCTACTTTCTGTTCACCTCTATCCCAATAGAAGTATCCTTCGGAATTAGAATTACGTTCCGGTGTACATCCAGTAAATTTGACAATTGTTCCATCCCAAAGCATTTTGTATTCATGAATTGTCTCCCATGATGCAGAGCCATCCGGAGATTTTAATTCACCGCCCCATTTTTGATTTAGCAAGGGCTCAAGAACGCTCAAATTTTCATTTAATGTCTGGGCAGCTGATGGCAGTTGATACATCAGTGTTAAAAGTATAACAAATTTGATAGCAGTTCTCATATAAAATATCTTCCTGAAAAAGTTTTATTTTGTGAGTGAATAAGCATCAATAGTATTTGCAATGAAAGTTGGAATAATGAATAACTTCTTATCCTTAATGTATGCGAAGTCAGCGATATAATTGCCAGGTGTTGAAGTATTCAGTAATAAGGTTTTTTCTCCCTTTTGGGAAACACGATACAGTTTTCCGTTGTAATCTGAAATTAAATAATTGCCATTTCCATCAGCTTGAATGCCGTCAACATTAGAACCGCTTTCCAATTCCACAACTGTTTCGATTGTTTTATCATTAATGTCTGCTGAAATCAGCTTCGCATTTTGTCCAATCAAAAGTTTATCATTGTCGACAAGCAATCCATTTGGTCCATCCAAATTATCGAGCCACATCTCGAGCACAGAGTTCGAATATTTATAAACAGCATTAGCAGGCATATCAGAAATAAAAATTGTACCATCTACTGCTATGGCAACATCATTTGGCCCGCGCATTCCGGTTAAAGGTAGTTTTTCGATTACTTCTTTTTTTGTAATATCTATAACATTCAAAGCAGTGCGCTCAACAGCATACAGAAGATTATTCTGAATGCACATGCCGGTCGGCATTCTCAAACCTTTGATCCACTCTTTGTCAAGGACTTCTCCAGTCAGAGAAATTTTGGAAAGGTATTCATTTCCATCATTGAAATAATTAGCAACATAACAAACACTGTTTGCCGGATCATATACAACAGCCTCCGGAAGAGAAAGTGAATCTTTCTGCGACCAAGTTTTTACTAAAGACGGATGTAAAAATGTTTCATCCTCCTTACGGAAACAGAAACCCCATCCTCCCATACTTTCGCCAACCAGAACTAATAATTCGTTCGCACCTTCTTTTAATGGAAGAAATACATTATCAGAATATCCGACTATCCCAAGAAAAGATTTATCACGTGATTGATATGCTGAGTTACCAAAGAATAAAGGTTGTTTGTTTAAGAATATTGTTATGTAATCACTGTAACCAAAACCCACACGAAGCAGTGTATCACGTTCTGCTATAATTGTAGTTCTTGCAAAAACACAATCACCTAATCGTGATTTGCGTGAATATATATGGGAAACATCTACCAATCCTTCTCTATTAGGTTTTATAGATTGCCATTCTATTCTGGAAAAATAATCACTATCAGGATATTTTGTGAAGTCAACTTCTTTTAAACTTATTTGTTCTGACAATTCCCATTCAGTAATAATTCCACACATTGCTTCTCTCTGAACAACTGCGGGAAGCGATAAAGTATCAATAATTTCATAAGAAAAATTTGAATAATATGCTGTTCCATCAATAGGGCCGGATAAAGCCATAGTCCCGGAGCTCTCACCATAAGCAAGCGGCTCAATAATTAATGAAGGATTGGTCTCTTCATTCCAGAACACACAGGCTTGATTGCCGGAGACAACTATCTTAAGATGATTCCATTTATCAGGCAGTATATCAAGTGAAGATGTTTTGCCCAAACCATTATAGAGTTGCCAGCTGTCAACACCGTTAAATGTGGGTGCATATTGAAGAGCGTCATCATAAAAGGGTGAACGATGGGGACGAATATATATTCTTTCATAATTCAATTGATCTTTTACACGAAACAAAACTCCCGGATAAGACCGCGCTCTGTCAGTTGTTGCAACGTCAACCTCAATTATCCCGTTTTTAAGATTAACGTCATTCAAAAAGGCAGCACCCATTAAAGCTTGCCGCTCGAGATGTTCTACTACCTTAGCGCGGCTTTTGTCCCACTGATCCGAAGAAAAATCTACCGTTACTTTTTGTGAGAATACTCGGGCAGGCACAAACGTTATAAACATTGTAATTAATAAAACGAAATACCGAACTTTTACAAATAAATTTAACTTCATAGTTCTTCCTTGTTTAAAATGATTTTTACAAAATTATTGTGCCATTTAATCATTCTGATATATATAATTATAACCAGTAAGTCAGTTTCAGCATAAATATATTGTCGGGCCTAACACCAAAAAGATTATTCATTGAATTACCAAAACGGAAATCTCCATTAGAATCGACGTCTTCACGGCTCTGAGTCCAAACCAGGTAGAGAGTTGACCCCGGTAGATATTCCCAACGCAATACGGCATTACCTCGCAGAGAAATATAGTTGAAATCGGGATTGCCAATTGTTATTGCTTCGGACGGACCATCTCCGTCAGAATCAAGAGTATATAAAATATCTCCCTCGGGATAAATTGTTTCTTCCAGGGTTGAACCATTTTCACCATACTTTGTAAAATCATATGATTTGGGTCTAACGAGATATTTAAAATCGCTGTATTTCCCTGAAGCAATGAACGGTTGCACATAAATCTGAAAACTAAGTTTAGGATTAATAATCCAATCTGCTCTAATATCAGCAGCAAATGTCGTTTGATCCAGATGAGCAAAAACATATCTATTATCATATGTTTCTGTTGCTGTAAGATCGGAAAAGCTGCAAACCCATTGTGCTTCTGAAATATCTTTTGAAAATTGAGGACCAACAGAAAGCGTTAAAGTAGGAAGAGCTTTAAACTCAAAATTTGTATAGATCGAGCGCGAATCTCCATCAGCACTATAGCTTAAATACCCACCAAGATATCCAACCCACCAAACACGGTTGTCTGTATTAAGATCGATACTAATTGATTTACTTTCGGGATTCACTGTCAATGGACCTCCTCTAGTACGTCTAGCATTTAGTGTAGATGGAGTATATGAAAAAGTAATGTTACCACCATAATAATCCCGCAGATTAATGTAGCTTGCAAACCAGTAACCCTGTGATGTCCTGTTTCCCCCGAAATCATAACTTACAAATGTAGCTGCTTGAATACCTGCATTCTGATAAAAATCTGTGGGTTCATTCCACCTGTAACTTGTAAAAAAGTGTGCGTTGATAAGATCACTATATGAAGCGAAACCGAGATCATTAACTTCAAATTTTGGACTGATTAATCCGACTGCAGTATTGAAGGTCCATCTCCCACGGTTTTTATTAAGCATTAGACGACCGCTGTATCCTGTTAAAGAAGTTGCTGAGCTATCAACGGAAATATGACTGGCATCGGGACGCTGGAAGTAGTGCAATGAGCTTCGTTGAAGAGCAGTCATCCGTTCGTTATTTCCACTTACATTTGATAATGCTGCCCAGCCGGTGAGCACATACGTATTTTCATCGTCCAAAAAAGTCCAGCCGTCAGTTCCCAAAATAAAAGCATTTTTATTTACTGAACTTCGTAGAGATTGATCACTAAAGAAACGATTTGTAAATGTTGTGAGAAAACCAATACCCTGATCACCAGAATTAAAATCTCTTTGCGCTCTTACAATTCCGTAGTATGTTAATGGTTCAATCTCAACACTTGATCGCTCTCCTGCCAGATCGATATCGGCGAATTCGCGTTGTGTAAGTGCGTGAATAGTTCCGATTTTCCAGCTATCATAAATTTGTCCTGAGATTTTAGCGGCGCCCAGAATGTGGGTGCCATTGGGAATGTCTGCATAATTATAATCAGGGAGACCTCCTTGTGGTGATCTGCCGATTCTTCTGCTGTAAAAAATATTTGGATTCGGCCAGTTAAAAGAAATATTTTGAGTTGTTCCTCCACGACCAAAGCGATATATGCTCGTTCCTTCAGTGAAGAAAGGGCGCTTTTCTGTGAAGGTATGTTCAACATCAGATAGATTTACAATTGCCGGATCGACTTCAACCTGACCGAAATCCGGGTTTATTGTTCCATTTAGAGTAAGACTGCTTCCAAGTCCGGCTCTTACATCAAGACCAAAGCCCGGGTTATAGTTTTCACCCGAATTAAAAGGATCGCCTGGATCATTATTAAGATACTCTGCTTTTCCTGTTACATAAGGCAATAATTCAATTCTTGACGGAGGTGTAATTCCTTCAATACCGACCAAATCAAAAAACCGCGAGGTAAATCCGCTCTCGTTCCTTGGTGTATAAACAAGCATATCAGTCTCAAATCTGCGGCTGATAAAGCGTTCAACATTGATTCCCCAAACCTGTTTGTCTCCTTCGTTAAACCGAATCTGAGAATATGGGATTTTCATTTCAATCGACCATCCTTCATCATCGATGTATGAGACACCTTCCCAGACACCATCCCACGAAAGATCATTTGGTTGTTTAACATCATTTTCTATCAAGCCGTCAGCAAGTGCACCCGCGGCAGAAACATAGAAAAAGTAACCGCTCCTTTTATCTCTATAAGAATCGAGATACAAAACGCATCCGTCTGAAGGATCTCCCCAAATAAAATCGCGCCGTACAAGGCGTGCCATTATAGAATCCGGGCGAGTATCATAGTATTTAGCGGCAAAATAAATTGCTTCGTCATCGTACGCTACCCAAAATTCTGATTCCTGCGTAGGTTTCAATCCCTGGTCGGGATCCTGCTGTACTAATTGATTGTATCCTGGGCGCTGCCAAGCTTGCTCTGTTAAAAGACCATCTATTACAATTTGATTGTTTGTTCTAACCGCAACAATTTGTTTATCAGAGGTATTCTTGTCGGCAGGTGATGAATGCTGTAAAGCAACAGAGAAAAAAAGAAGAAACAATAAAACGCTTTTCATAGTTTTAAACTCCGGATTTTATTTGCTCAATTATATGAAAAACCTTAGTTGAATTGGACGTAAACTTAATCGGTGGTATAAGGAGATGATAAACGGATTAAAATTATTTTGTTCGAAGAACTGATTTAATCACTTTTTATATAAGCAACACAATGTGTAGTTACATTAATTTAAAATAATATTCTTAAAGGTAAGTCTCAGGTATGTTTGCCACTATATTGGGAGTTCACAAAATAATGTAAAATTATTCCAAAGTATATTTTACATTAATGCAATCCACCATTTATTCTAACCGATAATCCAACAAATAAGCTATTCTATAACAAATTGAACTACATCATAAAGGTATCAGTCTATTTTTATATATAAATTTTTATTGAATATTATTTGTGACATGATTTGACAAATGAAAATATATGTTCAGGTAAAAATCATTCTAATTATATATAACATAGCCTGTTATTTAACCTCACAATTGAATTTATCTGTACTGTCATTCGATACTATGTCTTTGACATTTCAAAAGCTTAATGTTTCCGATGAACTCGGCATAGTACGTACTGCTTACAAAGGGCAATCAGGAATTGCTTGGTGAAGAAACAAATATTTGAAATTACACAAGAAAAATGAACAAAGAGGTCATAATGAAAAAAGTATGGACAATGGTAATCGTTCTTTCTCTTTTTATCCCGTCATTAATATTTTCACAAAAGGAATCAACCGAAAGGGATTCAGAAGTGATCGAAAGGTTAAACGCCAATTTGGAATTTCTGGCCGATGATGCGCTTGAGGGCAGAAACGCTTCTTCGATGGGTGAAAAAATTGCGGCTCGTTTCATTAAGACAGAGCTGGAAAAGAATAATATCAAACCTTTCGGTGATAACGAAACTTATTTTCAAAATTTTAATGTGAAAGTAAGGCGTCTTTCAGAAGAGCCGAAAGTGCCTTTGATTGACAAATCCGGTAATGTGTTAGACTATTTAACCCCAGGTCCTGATTTCATCGTTGACGACTCAAAAATATTTGATTCACTGTTCATGAAGAAAAATGCCGAAATTGTTTTTGCAGGATATGGCATTACAGCCGATGAATATGGATATGATGATTATAAAAATATTGATGTGAAAGGCAAGATTGTTATGTTGTTAGCCGGCGAACCAGTAAGTGATGACTACAACTTTTTCAAAGGTAAGGATCCTACTCCATATTCATCAGGTGCCAAGAAAACTGTAATTGCTGAAAAAAACGGTGCGGTTGGATTAATTATTCTAATGCCGGACGGTGCTCTGAATTTATGGCATATCTACAATTCTATGATGATGACAGGCGATATGAAATTTATGGATGAAAACCATTCGCCGACGGGAGGGTTACCATACATAATGATGACTTTGGAGGGAGCGGAAAAAATATTAAAAGGTGAAAACCTTTCTATTGAAGAAGTAAAAAAAATTCGAACCGGTGAAATCAAATCCAGATCGTACAAATTAAATAAGCAAACCGGGTTCTATTTCGATGTTCTTGAAAGAGAAGAATCAATACAGAATGTAATTGGGATAATTGAGGGTAACGATCCTCAACTTAAAAACGAATTTATAGTACTTAGTGCGCACTATGATCATGTTGGAGTATATGACGGTGATGTTTGCAACGGAGCCAATGACAATGGATCGGGAACCGTTGCTATTTTAGAACTTGCAAAAAGATTTTCCGAAGAGAAAAAAAATAAGCGATCTATAATTTTCGCTTTTTTCACTGCAGAGGAAAAAGGATTGGTTGGTGCGCAGTATTTTGTACATAATTTCGGGCGACTGAATAACGTCATCGCAAACATTAATATCGATATGTGCAGCCGTGGCGACGAAAACACTATCTATACTATTGGTGCAGATAGAACAAGTACAGAATTCGCAAAAATTATAGAGACAGCAAATTCAGAAACGGTTAAAATGAACTTAGATGCTTCTCTCAGCAATACTATTAATTTTCAACTGAGTGACCATTATCAGTTTGCACTAAATAAAATCCCGGCTTTATTCTTATTTGATAATTTCCTTGAGGGACTCCACGGTCCAAAAGATGAAGTTCAATATGTTAACTTTAACAAGATTAATAAAACAATCAATCTCACAGAAAGAATCGTTGATAAAATTTCCGAATTAAATCACCGTCTTGTTTTTGACGGTAAAGTTGATAATCATAAATAAAATATTCATTTAATTCAAAGAATAAGAAAATGAGAAAAAAATTATTATTCATATTATTAATAATATTAATGGCTTCAAGCGTGTTCTCTGAAACCGACAAAAAAGTTTCAATAGTTACATGTGCTTCTACAAATGAACAAGAAAGAACCGTTAAAGCACTTATTAAAAGTGTGCGAGAATTGAGCAGTAATTACAGCAATAGTAAAATCTATGTTGTGCTTGGAGATTCCAAGAATTTTCCATGCGCTTCACTTAAAGAAGAAAATGTTGAACTGCTTCCTTTGGAAATGGATAAATCATTCATGGATTATCCGCTGGCTATCAAAGCGTTTGCAGCTGCTCAAGTCGAAAAAATTGTTTGTGATAAATCAGAAGTATTAATCTGGTTTGATCCTGGAGTTATTGTTTTGAATTCATTGGATGCTCTGAATCTTGAGAATAGTTTTGAAGCAGCCATCCGTCCGGTTTCTCTTTCAAATAATATCAGCATACCACCGGGAGTTGAGCCAAACGCTTATTGGGAGCCGATTTACAAAGAAACCGGAATTGATTATAAGAATCTTCCTGTACTAGAGACGATAGTCGACGAAGTTAAAATTCAACCGTATTACAACTGTGAGGTTTATTCTATCAATCCCAAATTGGGCATTTGTTCGGAGTGGGCAAGAATATTAACCAAATTATTGAAAGATGATAATTTCCAAAAATCTGTTTGCACAACTTTCTTAAAAAGGTTGTTTTTGCATCAAGCAGTTTTAAGCGGGGTAATCACTTCAAGAATAAAACAGGGGAAAATAAAACCGCTTCCGATTACAAGCGGTTATCCTTTTAATCAACACGAAAGATTATCTGCTCCAAAACAGATTTCTTCTTTAAATGAATTATCAGTTGTGATATTTGATTATGCCTGGGATAGAATTCCAACGTGGATGAATAAAATCCAAATTAACGAACCTCTGAAGCAATGGCTGTTTAATACATACCTGGATTATTTAAAACTAAACGATCATCTCTATAGAATGGAAGGATCTTGCAATTCATATCTCATTACTACAAAAGATGGGAGTGTATTGATTGATCCGGCAGGCGCCTCCATCGCACCGGAATTTTTCAAAAAAGTTATTGAAAAGTATTCACTGAAAGCGATTTTACTAACACACGCACATAAAGATCATTGGGATAATATGGATTTATGGCAAACCGAACAAACAATTCCAATCATTGCTCAGAGGGAATTTATAAAATATAATGAGTACTGGGAAGAGCTATCACCATTCTTCTCACGAAGAGGAGCAATTTGGAGTAGAAAACCTTTGCCGGATACTTCCGAAGCTTTAATATTCAACCCAGTAATTCCGTCAATAACATTTGCCGATGAATATACTTACGAGTCGGGTGGTTATCATTTTAAAATGGTTCACACTCCAGGTGAAACTCCCGATCACACTACAATCTGGATTCCTGAGCTATCGGCTGTATTTGTCGGAGATAATTATTATGAGTATTTCATAAACAATGCAACATTGCGCGGAACGTCAACACGCCCCATTTTAGGTTACATAAACGCACTTAACCTTGCATTAGCATACAACCCCGAATATTTTTTAATGGGACATGGTTCACCAGTTGTATCAAGAAACATTGTTCAAGAAACGGTCACGGATCTCCACGATGCATTGCAATATATTTACGATGAAACAATCAAAGGAATTAACGCTGGTAAAGATGTCTACACACTAATGCAGGAAATTAAAGTGCCGGAGAAATACCAAATTAGTCCATATTTCGGAAAGGTTGAGTGGACTGTACGCGGCATTTACCAGGAATATATAGGCTGGTTTGATGAAAATCCTGCTTCAATGTACGAACTGCCTGCGTCAAGTGTTTTCCCGGATTTGGTGGAAATTGCTGGTATCGATGCTTTAAATTCCAGAGCGGAAAAATTGTTAAATGAAAAAGAATATGTTAAAGCACTTCACTTGACAGAAGTAGTTTTAAAAACAAACCCAAAGAATAAAGCAACCAACGAAATACGTCTCAAAGCATTGGAATCATTAAAAGCAGGAACAAGAAATTATATTGAGCGCATCTGGATTGACTATGGAATAAAAAACGTTAAAGAGAATATCTCAAAACAAACAGGTAGCAAATAATCATTGGATAACCATATGAAAACTATAATTATAACAATTGGCTTTTTTTTGTCAGCGTTAAATATTTCAGTAGCTCAAGATATAGTCATAAAAGATCTTACCTGTAAACAATCATTTGAACTAATTCAAGAACATCGAGGCGATACAGATTTTGTTATCATTGATTTGAGGCCTGAAAACATGTATCAAGAAGAACATATTGTGAACTCAATATTCTGTGATGTTTTTTCCGCTGAATTTGATGGCTGGGTAAATGGTTTAAATAAAGATAAAATTTACCTGTTATACTGCAATGCTGGTAAGAGAAGCAAAGTTGCATTAGAAAAGATGAAGGAGGGAGGTTTTAAAAATCTCTATCATCTTTATGAGGGAATCCGGGTTTGGAAAAGTCAGGGCTATAGTACTTCAAAAATATCTTCTGACGTTACACTTGTGCAAAATGCAATCAATGATGTATTCGGCTGGGCGGTGAATAAGGATTTCGATTTATTCTTTAATACAATTTCAGACGACTCTAATTTCATCAGTGTAACACCATATAAAAAAATTAAATTCGGTGCGAAAGCTGTTAGGAACGATACTGGCTTTTGGGCAAGTCCAGACTTCAAAGCAATTAGTCATGAGCTGCTTGATTTGAGAATCAATTTTTCCTCAGATCGGAACGTTGCGTGGTTTTATTGTATGCTTAATGATATCAATACATGGAAAGGCGAACCGGCTAATTGGGAAAATGTAAGATGGACCGGAGTACTTGAGAAAAGAAATGGAAATTGGAGAGTTGTGCAACAGCATTTCTCGTGGCCAAAAGAGAAGTAAATATAAAAAATTTGATGGAATGCCGTTGATAATGTTGAAAACTAAATATGGCAAAATTTTCTTACAGGGGGGAACTTATTATTTATTACCGTCTTATTAATGAAAATATCTTTGGAGAACAATTCATGAGAGTAATTAAGCTTACCATTCTTGTTTTATTGGCAGTATCTGGCATTATATTTTCTCAAGAAAATAAAAAAGAGACGTCCGCTGTACGTGTCAGTAAATCGCCAATTATCGACGGAAAGTTAGATGAAGAAATATGGAAAAATCTTCCGGTCCTAACGGATTTTATTAAATATTTTCCATACAACGGAACTCCTTGTTCTCAAAGAAGTGAAGCAAAAGTTTGTTACGATGATGAAGCTTTATATGTCGGTGCAGTTTTATATGATGATTCTCCCGACAGCATGAGAACCGAACTTGGAACTCGTGATGCAGTTGACGAGCAGGACGCGGAATTAATTTCAGTTCATATAAGTCCCTTCGACGACGGTATAAACGCATTTTATTTTAATGTTTCTATCCGTGGTGTTCAATCGGATATGAAAATTTCCGCCGAAGGTTTTCAGATGGCTTGGGATGCCGTTTGGGAAAGTGAAACATCGATCACTGATTATGGCTGGATTGCTGAAATTAAAATACCTTTTTCAGCCTTAAGATTTTCTACAGAGCAAGTTCAAGATTGGGGATTTAATATTTTTAGGTACCTTCCACGCTATGGCGAGTGGGCAAACTGGAGCTATATTAGTAATGAGTTGGATCAGTGGTGGAAACATAGAGGTCTACTAAAGGGAATTCGTGATGTCAATCCACCCCTGCGACTTTCATTCTCGCCGTATGTGTCAACGTATGTAGAAAAAAATGTAGAGAATGAATGGGGTTATTCCTTCAATGGTGGAATGGATCTTAAATTTGGAATCGACGAAAGCTTTACTCTTGACGCAACCGTAATCCCGGACTTCGGTCAGGTTCAATCAGATGATGTAGAATTAAATTTATCTCCGTATGAAATCCAGTATAATGAGAAAAGACAATTCTTTACTGAAGGCACAGAGCTTTTTAACAAAGGAGGTATTTTCTATTCGCGACGTATCGGAAATACTCCTGTTGATTACTATAATGTTATGGGGCAATTAGATACTAACGAAATAATTACTGCAAATCCTGCAGAAACCAGTTTGATAAACTCGACTAAAATTTCAGGCAGAACTACTGGCGGGCTTGGTATCGGTGTAATGAACTCAATGACCTCAAATACTTATGCAGAAATAAAAGATACCGTAACCGGAATTGAAAGGGAATCTCTAACTCAGCCATTTACGAACTACAACATCTTTGTACTCGATCAAACGCTCTCCAACAATTCTTATATAAGTCTTGTTAATACAAATGTGTTAAGAAAAGAATATGTGGCAAATGTATCGGCAATAGATTTTAGATTGAACAATTCTGATAATATGTACAAGATTGGAGGAATTGGTGCACTAAGTCAAATTCAAAATGGTGGAAATAGCGATTACGGATATAAATTGGAATTGAATACCGGTAAAATTGGCGGAGAGTTTAGATACAGGTATTGGTTCTATTTGGTCAGTGATAAATACAATCCAAACGATCTTGGGTATCTTTATCGAAACAACATTTTAGAAAACAATATCATTTTTGGGCATCATATTTATAAGCCGTTTGGAGTATTCTTAGAACTTCATAATAATATCAGTTTTAATTACACACGATTATTCAACCCCGGAAAGTTTATGGAATTCTATATAAGCTATGAGGCATCCGCGACATTTGAAAACCGATATAATGTTAACATGCATGCAATGATTGTTCCGATGGAAAGAAACGATTATCATGAAGCAAGGACACCGGGAAGAGTATTTAATCTACCGAGGTTTTTTCATAACTGTTTGCATATAACCAGTGATACACGTAAATCTTTATGGTTTAGTGTTGGCGGCGGGATAAATAAATCATATTCATCCGATTACGATTGGCTTTCATATAATCTTTCATTTGAACCAACTCTTCGTTTAAATAATAAAATATCGTTTTCATTTGAGACATTCTTTTCAAAATCCATTAATGATTTGGGGTATGTAAATCAAGATACTCAAAACGATATCATACGATTTGGTAAAAGAGATAGAAGTATATTCGAGAACACAATAGAGGCAAGCTACATTCTTTCAAATCGTGCTTCACTAAATTTCAGACTGCGTCATTATTGGTCAAACGTTGATTATGATACTTTCTATGATTTGCAGGAGGATGGAAATTTGTTAATTAATAATTATGATAGAAATCATGATATCAACTATAATGCTTTTAATATCGATTTGATGTTCAGATGGAATTTTGCGCCCGGAAGTGAATTAAATCTTGTTTGGAAAAATATGATCTACAATGAAGATGATGAAGTGGATTATAGTTACTGGAATAATTTAACAAATACATTTAGTTCCCCTCAAGTAAACAGCCTCTCATTAAAGCTGTTATATTACATTGATGGTTCCAAACTATTTTAATTATAGTAGAAGTCTATAAGTTCCTTAGGGAAAGAATTGAAACCGAAGGGATAAAACAAAGGAAAAATCAAATTGAAAAGAAAAGCATTATTTTTTTGTTTATTTGTATTAAAGGTAACAATTATATTTCCACAGCAAAGCGATTTGCCCAAATTAGCGGGTTCCTATCTTGGCCAAAAACCTCCAGGAATAACACCGGAATTATTCGCACCCGGAATCATTTCAACTGGTCTGGAAGAAATACTTTGCACATTTATGCCTGATGGTAATGAAATAATTTTTGGAATTATTTATTCAAAACCCCATTATCCGGGGATTCATTCACTTCTGGTCAGAAGCTATGTTAAAGATGGAAGTTGGTCTTTTCCTGAAGTGATGAAACTATCTGGAGATAAATATTCTTATTTATATCCGTTTATTAGCTACGATGGAACTGAGCTTTATTTCCAATCTGATTTGCCCACCAACAAACCCGAACTCAAGGACAAATATAACATCTGGAGATGCAAAAGAATTGATAACACGTGGAGCGATCCGGAACCTTTGCCGCTTCCTATAAATGGAAGGGGAGATGTTTCGGGGCCTTCTTTTTCAATAAACGGCGAGTTCTATTATACTTTAATGAGTGGAAATCCTGAGGTTGATGGGATATATAAATCTCAGTACCATAATGGAATTTTCTCTGAACCAGAAAGGCTTCCAGAATCAGTAAATGTAAAACAAGGTAGCTTTGATGGAGTAATTTCGCCTGATGGGAGCTACTATATAGTGAATGTATATAGAAAGGAAGATAGTTCTGGTGAAACTGATTTATATGTTTCATTCAATGAGGGAAATGGGAACTGGACACCTCTGAAAAATCTTGGTTCGAATGTTAATACAAAGCTAAACGAGGGTTCAGCAAGAATTTCTTCTGATGGACAGTATATATTTTTTTCAGGACTTTTAGGTAATCAGGATTTTTACGGTGATTACCCCTCGTATAGTGATATATTAAATAGTCGCATCAGACCACTGTATGGCAACTATGATATTTACTGGGTATCTGCAAAAATCATCGAAGAGCTGAGAGCCAAAGAATAAAAAAAAAGAGGAACCCAAAATGAAAAAACTAATCCTTATGATTTCAATTGCTGTTTTTATGAACACTTATTGCCTTGGGCAGAACGAAGTAACACTCAGAAAAGAACTGAACATTTTAAAACCATTTGTAGGAAAAACATGGGTGGGCGAAGTCCAACACCCGTCAGGGCCAATGATGCTGCATATGTTGATTCGGGTTGAGACTATGCACGATGGAAAGATTCTTAAATATCATAAGGAAATCAAAGAGTTGAAAAACCAAATTGATGGATACTTTTACTATGATCCAGATAAAAAAGAGATTGCTTTCCTTTTGCTCAGTAATAACGGAAATATATCGGTAGGAAATGCCAAAGAAGAAGGAGGCAAAATTTTGATGTATGGCTATGGAATTTTTCCTGACCGTAAATTGGAATTCAGGCATACATTTGAATTCACATCTGATGGAAAGTTACTTGACTGTTTTATAGGTTAGAGGGTGGTGAATGGAAAGCAGGTCACTCAGTAACCTATACAGCTGAATAAATTTTTGAATTGGGTTATAATTCTTAATATTTTTTAATACAAAATCATTGAAAAACTAAGGCCAAAGGAACAAATTATTTTTTTAGAGAAATAAATCTTTAAGAATTAGCAACAAAGAGCATTTTTTTGCATCTATTAATTAATTTAGAACAACAGAAAAATTGGTAAAAATATAAACACAAATTTTATAGGTAAAGGATGAATAACAAATATTCTGTACACACAAGTTTACTGCGAATTTTTACTATCATATTATTTTTGGGTGGCAGGTACAATTGTTTAAGTCAAAGTATGGAAAGAAAGCCTGTATCAGATGTATTTCAAGTGATGAGTGAAGTGAATAATTTAAGTTCTCTTAAATTATGGCCCGGTTTTGAAATTCAAAAAATTCCTGTTGCAGTTTATGATAGTGTTAATACATACTTGTTTAATTCTTTGCAGCAACCTGAAGGTTTTACTTCGCTACCTGATAAACCAGATATATTTTTCTATGAGGGACAGCACCCATCTGTTCGTGGAAATTCGGTAATCCGGTTGAATGACGTTTGGATTGCTACAAGTATCCTCAGTAACTATTCCCGGAGAACAGCAGAAGAATATTCGATACGAGATATGGCTGGAATTATTATTCATGAGCAATTCCATATATACCAGAGAACTAATCATCCTGATTGGCGGCAGAATGATGGATTACTTTTAATTTATCCCCGCGAAACAATCGAATCACTCTTTTTAAGAAGAATCGAAAAGGAAGCATTTAAACGGGCTGTAAATGCAAACGATATGAATGAAATTGCCAACTGGGCAAATGAAGGATTTAAGTACCGGGATCGAAGATTCAGTCTTATTGATTCAACCTTTGGATTGTACGAAAAAGTATTGCAGTTGACTGAAGGACTTTCGGATTATATTGAGAAGACAGCGCGTGGGGTTGACCCGCTCAATGCCTCTTCAATAACAAACTTAATTGCTCCCGCAGGAATCAGGGAAATGGGCTACATTGAAGGGAGATGGATTGCGATGATTTTAGATAAGATTAAACCGGATTGGAAGACAGTAATTGAAAAAGGTGAAGTCAATTATTTGGAGGATATTTTAAAGTCTATTACAAAAGATTACGATTTAAAAGAAATGTTTCTTAAAAAAGAGGTAGGCGAATTAAGAATTAATGCTGAGAATGATTTTTCTAAATGGGAGTTGGATAAAAAACATCTACTGGATAAGTTTTATAACGAACCGGGCTACAAAATAGAAATCAATGCCTCATCAAATCCGCTGAATATTAGAATGTTTGAACCGCTTGAAATGGAAATCTACGATAATGGAGATGTACTCCATAAAGTTTTCTTTTCTGCTGCCAATAGCGAAAGTAATTTACGAATTCTTAATAATTCCTGTTTAACGGTTTTTGATGGTATGCTCCGGATTGTTAAAGTCATAATCACTGGAATAAAGGATGTTCCTCAAGATAATGAAACTGAAAAATTGCTTAAAATAAGTTCTGGCAGTTTGACGATTAATCTTAAGTATTCCAAAATTACTATTAATGAAAAAAATATTACGTTGGAATTATAAAGCAATCATGATTATTTTTTAAAAAGAATTTACTGTTTATCAAGTTGAACTAAAAAAGTAAAACATAATTCAGGAAAAATATCATTGAAAAAATCTTTGTTCATTGTTTCTTTGATTATTCCGGTTTTAACCTTGTTCGCAGCGATATTTATTTTTTCTACTCAACCGCCTAATACCGAAAATCATAATATTGGTAAGTTCATTAAAGCAGAAATAGTGAGTGAAAAAGTAACGGTAGTAAGAATGGATTACGATGCTGTTACGGCTATTGCAACGCAAAATGGTATTGTTGTGATTGACGCAGGGATATCACATTCACTTACGGCAGAATATCGAAAGGTCATAGAACAAGTTTTTGGTAGAAATGATTTTGCTTATTTAATTAATACACATTCGCATCCTGATCATATCGGAGGAAACCAGGTTTTTGTCGATGCCGTAATTGTTGGACATGAAAATTGCTTGAATGAAATACCGGATTACTGGAAAGATATTGAAAAGATAAAAACTGGTTTGTTGAAAATTGTAAATGATTATGAGAATCAATTAAAAACATTTGATCCTGAATGGCAGGACAGTCTCGAAATTTATCTTCAAAAAGTCCGTTATCAACACACTTATAAAGATTTAATTAAAGACCGCAATGTCACTGTGCCTACAAAAACGTTCAAAGACACGATGAATGTATCGATGGGAGACATTACGCTCAACTTAATTTATTTTGGGAAAGCACATTCAAAAAGCGATATAATCATTCATATACCCGAAGAAAAAATATTAATGGTAGGCGATCTATTTTCACAGGGAGGAAGACCGTCCATTGGTGATGCCAACAAAGAAGACTTTGAACGTTGGATAATAGTTAAACACTGGATTGATGATCGGATGGATAAAATTGACAAGATAATCGGCGGTCACGGTCAAATAATGGACAGTAATGATCTGGAATCATTCCTTGAATATATTGAAGACAAGTCAGTGGAATTAAAATAAAATCTAAAAAATAGCTTTTATAACCATTTATAAAATTTAACAATTATACTAGAAACTTCTTTTATAATTAAGCGTCAAAAGTCCATAACAAAACGTAGAACACAAAAATTTATTGGAGAGGTCAAATGCATTTCTTAAGATTCAAAAAATCAATTTCAATTTCTTTCATCTTATTACTATTTACGCTTGTTCCGACAGCGTTATTATCTCAAGTAAACTTACCAAATACTCCGGCTGGAATTCGCGCCAATGAAATACTAATTCTTATAAATTCAGGTGATGCTGAAAAAACCGAAAAATATGTGTTTGACAATTACGCTCAAAGTTTTAAAGACGCTTTCCCGATGGATCGTCATGTCGGTTTGTTTAAGATGATGAACGAAAGACATAAAAATTTTGAATTAATAAAAACAAATTCATCTAACGATTATGATATAGATTTTCTGTTACATTCAAAGACTTCCGATGCATGGGTTAATGTGAAATTGTGGGTTGAAGAAAAAGATCCATATTTAATTAGCAGAATGGGAGTTCAACCCGGGTCGAAACCTGATGATTGGTCGGAGAAAACTCGAGAATCGCTAGACGCAAGTCGCGTAACAAATGAAACAAAGTCCAAACCGTATTCACAAATTACTAAGGAAGAGCTGACAAAGTTACTGGATGATTTGATAAAGGAGATGGTGAGCAAAGATGAATTTTCGGGAACGATCCTGGTAACTAAAAACGGTGAACAAATTTATAAAAATGCTGTTGGTTATGCTCATAAGGGATTTAAAGTTCCAAATAAGTTAGACACAAAATTTAATCTTGGATCGATGAATAAGATGTTCACAGGCACAGCTATAATGCAGCTTGAACAGCAAGGCAAATTGAAGCTTGATGATAAGGTGGGCAAATATCTTCCGGATTACCCCAATAAAGATGTTAGAGATAAAGTAACAATACATCACCTGCTGACACATACTTCAGGGATGGGGCAATATTGGGAGGAGTATTTTCAATCTCCCAAAATATCTGAAATTAATAGTGTAGCAGATTATGATAATTTAGCTAATAAAAATCCTTTACAATTTGAACCTGGCGAGAGGTTTTCATATAGTAATTGCGGCCCCTTGGTTCTTGGGCTTATAATAGAAAAAATTTCTGGTATGAGTTATTATGATTATGTAAAAAAATATATCTACCATCCTGCAGGAATGAACAACAGTGATTGTTATGATATTTCAACTGTTGTAGATAATCTTGCTATTGGATATACGAAAGGAACTCCGATGGGGAGATCATACGATGTTTGGCATAATAACTTATTCTCACATCCGGCAAAAGGAGGACCTTCAGGCGGCGGCTATTCCACAGTTGAGGACTTGTTAAGATTTGACATCGCACTGCGAAACAATATTTTACTTGACGCAGATCATTTTAAAACCATGACTACGGGCAAAGTAGCACGGGACGAACAAACACAATATGCATATCTATTTCAGGAAAAGTTTGTTAATGGTCATCGTATAATTGGGCATAGCGGCGGTGCAGGCGGAATCAATTCTCATTTAGCCATGTATAGGGATTTGGGCGTTACTGTAGCTATAATGTCTAATTATGATCCGCCGCCGGCTATGAATATCGCAAAGAAATTGGAAGAATGGTTAACGCAAAATTAATTACAAACCTAATTCAACGGGGTCCTTTTACACAACCGCCAATTTCTTAGATCTACTGTAAACTTAGTCTTAAATTTTTCCTGATTTCTTATAAGAAATCGGGGTTACAAAATTTTTTGGTATAACTATTCTCAAGATAAAAAGAGATCTTACGCATAGCATCAAATCTTTTTTTTAATGTAAAAAGCCTCAACCGTTAAATCCTATTAACAATAAGTGAATTCTAACGGCGACAGGATTTCAGGAATGTTACTTTAAGTTACGTAATGTACTCAGAGTTTTCTGATATTAAATATTAATTTGTCATAAGATTTATTTTTTTTAATTAAATTACTTATGATAATTAAAAAGGTATGTAGGATGAAATTATTATTTAACCTGAAATATTATTCAATTCTTATTTTATTGTATTCATCAATTTGCTTTTCTCAGCCTACAAATAATTCACCAATACCTGAAAACAGTAGGCAGATGATATTAGTATTAACCGATTCAATAACATCAACTAATGGAAAACTTGTCTACTTTGAAAGACAAAGTGATAAGAGCACGTGGATTCAGATCAGTAATACAATTCCTGTTGTAATTGGTAGAAATGGTCTTGGCTGGGGACGAGGATTAAATTCAATAGATTCATCAAGTCTACCAATTAAGACTGAAGGAGATGGAAGAAGTCCTGCCGGAGTATTTGGATTAAGTTCTGCTTTTGGTTATGCAGGTGCAGAAGAAATGAAAGGATTGAAAATCCCTTATATTCCTATTACCGAGATGCTCGAATGTGTCGATGATATTAAATCTAGTTATTACAATCAGATAATTTTCCGAAACGAAGTTGAAGAATTAGATTGGCAATCATCAGAGAAAATGTATTATGCTGATATCTGGTACGAACAAGGAGTTATTATCGACCAAAACACAGATCCAGTTATCAAAGGAGCAGGATCATGTATTTTCCTACATAACTGGCACCTTCCTGATGAAACTACTGCTGGTTGTACGGAAATGGAACCGGTAAATATGAAAGAAATAATTTATTGGCTAGATTCTTCAGCTAACCCGGTTCTTGTCCAACTTACAAAACAGCTCTATAATGAGTATCAACAAACATGGGAGTTACCTTAATAATACAATAGCATTTATAGTTAATTCTTTAAGAGAAAACCGTTGATCTTACCAATTTTAAAAAGTCTAAGAACATATTTTGTTTTGGACCTAGGAAACGGAGAGTCAGGGAAAGACCAAGTGTTAAAAAAAGCTTGCTAAAAGACTAAATTTAAGGCTTTTGAAAAATCGTTTCTAAATCTCCTCTACTTAGATTACCCTTGCTGAGAGGCAGTTACTAACTTATAAATTGGCACTACTATATGGGCAGGTTAATGACTCATGAGGTTTTTGCAAAGCACAAATTTCATAAAAATAAAACTTGACAAAAACAAGAATCATTTGTATAATTGTCTAGACAAAGCAGAGAGTTGAAAAATTTATGATAGTAGATAAAACAAGTCCCATTCCTTCCTATTTCCAATTACAAACTTGGCTCAAAGAGCAAATTCAACAGGGAATTTTCAAGCTTAATGATAAAATTCCAACTGAAGAAGAATTAGTAAAACTAACTGGATTGGCAAGGGCAACAGTAAGACAAGCAATACAGAATTTGTCTAATATGGGCTATCTAGTGCGTAAAAAAGGGTTGGGAACTTTCGTAACTACTCCTCAAGTGAATCCACATAAGCAAATTATTATTGGAATAATTGTTCCAGACATTCGGAATGGTTATGCTCCGGAACTCGCTAGAGGTGCAGAAGATGAAGCTGCGAAAAATAAGCACAGCTTAATTCTATGTAGTTCTGATGATTTATTTGTTAAAGCTGAATTTCATGCAAATAGGTTGATTGAAAATTATATTAGCGGAGTGATCTTCGTACCTACATCGTCTTCTGATAGTATGAATAAACTTATCGTACAAAAATTTCAAGAAAAAAATATTCCGGTTGTGCTTGCTGATCGAAGTATACCCAATTTAGAATTAGATTTTGTTACAACTGATAATTTTGAAGGTGCTTTTAATCTTACGAATTACCTGATTTCTAAAGGACATAAAAAAATTGCATTTGTGTACAGTAATATTTTTAGTACTGAACGATTGCGTTTCGAAGGATATAAAAAAGCTTTGAAAGATAATGGGATTCAAATCGATCAAAGTATTGTGGTAAGTCATTCTGGACCTTTTAACGATGAACAATTTTCCAAATACGCGACCTCAATTTTAAAACAAAGAAAAAAAATCTCGGCAATTTTTGCAGGACATGATAGAATTGCTCAGACTTTTTATTTAGTTGCAAAAAATATGGGACTTTCTTTCCCTGAGGATTTATCAATTGTCGGTTATGATGATTTGAATTTTACAACTATTTCCTTGACAACAATGCATCAACCAATATATGAAATGGGGGTGGAAAGTATGAAACTGATTAATTCAAGAATTAACGGTGAGAATAAGAAACCGAAATCAATTATACTTAATTCATTTTTAATGGAAAGAGATTCAGTTCTGGTCAACAAATTATAAGGTGCTAGAAATATAATTCTTTTATGTATCGGACAATTACCGACTAACTAATTATTATTAAAGGAAAATAAAGTGAGAAAAAAAATCAATGTTGGATTAATTGGTGCAGGAAGATTGGGAACAATGTACGCTGAATTTTTAACGACCAGAGTGACTAAAGCAAATCTAGTAGCAGTTGCTGATATTATTCCTGAAAGAGCAAACAAATGTTCAGAAAGATTCGATATTCCCAAAGCATACTTTAATCATCAAGAAATAAATGAGGATAAAGAATTAGATGCTGTAATTGTAACAGCAACAACAATGAATCATAAAGAAATAGTAATTGATGCGGCAAGCAAAAGAAAACCGGTTTTTTGTGAAAAACCTATGACGTTAAGTTTGAAAGATGCACGTGAAATGAAATCAGCAATAGAAAAATCCGGTGTCTTTTATCAACAAGGTTATATGAGAAGATTTGATACGGGCTTTGCTGCATTAAAAAAGAAAATTGACGAAGGAGTTATAGGGAAACCTGTTGTTTTCAGAGGTTCATCAAGGGATCCCTATTTACCGACACTTGAATATTTGTATCCTCACAACAGCGGAGGTCAAATTTTAGATATGGCAATACATGATATTGATATTGCTCGCTGGTATATGGGAGATATATCAAGTGTGTATTCAATCGGCGGTGTATTAGCATTTCCGGAGGTTGAACCGACCGGAGATACTGATAATGTTATCATGTCTTTCAAATTTAACAGCGGGTGTTTAGGCGAAATTGATATAAGCAGAAATGGTGTTTATGGATATGATATAAGAGCAGAAGTCCTCGGTACAAAAGGAACATTGAAAGCTGGATATTTACGCGAGACACCAATTCTTGTTCTGACAAAAGAAGGTGTAACACACGATGTCGTTCCGTATTTTCCGGAAAGATTCTGCAATGCTTATGTAGCTCAACTCAATGATTTCCTGAACAACTTAACAAATAATCTTGCACCGATGATAACCATCGAAGACGGAATTGCCGGATTGCAAATAGCTGTTGCTGCAACTGTTTCCTTAAAAGAGAAGAAAATTGTAAACGTAAATGACTTTTAAGAACACTGAATTAAAAATATAATTGATGGAGTTAAAATGAGAACGGTATCATTATTCGCAGATTGGGATCCAAAGCCGGACTTTGTGCTTGGCAAAAAAGATATTGATGGAAAGTTGACATATCTCGGAAGTAAAGTATGGCGCAATCCATTTATTAAAATTGTTGATAAGGAAGTGCGCGAACCGGGCCCGACTGAAGTACTCATTGAAGTAAAAGCTTGCGGCATTTGCGGAAGCGACGTTCATATGTATCAAACAGACAAAGATGGTTACATATTCTATCCCGGACTAACAGCTTTTCCATCAACATTAGGACATGAGTTCAGTGGCGTAGTTGTAAAATCTGGAAATAATGCTATTAACAAAAGAACGAACAAAAAATATGAAGCTGGTGAAGCTGTCTGTTCAGAAGAAATGATGTGGTGTAGTTATTGCAGACCATGTGCTGATGGGTATCCGAATCATTGTGAAAATCTTCATGAAATAGGTTTTTCGTGTGATGGTGCATATGCAAAGTATATTGTTGTTGATGCAAGATATTTATGGAGTATTGAAGAATTCAGAAAAGTATATGGTGAAGAAAAAATGTGGTTGCTAGGAAGTCTTGTTGAACCCACATCAGTTGCGTATCATGCTGTTATTACAAGAGGTGGCGGAATTCTTCCTGGTGAAAATGTCGTAATACTAGGGGCTGGTCCTGTTGGAGCAGCAGCTTGTGCTGTATTGAGAAGAGCAGGTGCAAATGCTGTAATACTTTCAGAACCTTCTGCAGCAAGAAGAAAAATGGCTTTAGCTTTAGGAGCGACACATGTGATTGATCCTATTAACGAAAATGTTGCAGATGCAGTACTCAAAATTACGAATGGACATGGTGCAAAATTAATATTGGAAGCAACAGGGTTACCAAGTGTTGTATGGAAAGATGTAGAAAGAATTATTTGGGAAGGAAGAGCAGTAAACACAACTGTTGTGGTAGTTGCTCGGGCAGATGATAAAATTCCGTTGACAGGAGAAGTTTTGCAAGTGAGACGCGCAAATGTAGTCGGCGCTCAGGGTCACTCCGGACACGGTGTGTTTCCAAATGTTATTAGTTGTATCTCCTCCGGAATGGATGTTTCTCCGATGATCACTAAAAAAATAAAATTGGATGAAGTAGAAGAAAATTTGAAAATGCTTCAGACAGACAGAGATGAAGTTAAAATAACTTTAACGAATTTTGAATAAATAAAAAATGAAGGAGTAAATCATGTCTAAATGGATAAAAGCAAATCGCGGAGATATTCTTTTTGAAGATACCAGCGTTGGCAGATTGAAGAAGAAAATTTGGGATGCAACTGATGCTGAGATAGATAAAATATTAGCCGACTATGAAATTCCATCACCCTCCGAGTTAGCAAAACCAGGCACATACATTCAGACTACTATCCGTAAAAAAGTTATCGAGAACAGAAAAAAGAATGATATCCTTTTTATTCCGATTGGATGCACTGAATTGCACGGTTTACATACTGTGACTGCATTAGATACTTTTATGGTTACTCAAATCCTGGAAGGAGTTCGACGTTATACTGCGAAGAAAGGTTCACCGGTTAATTTAACATGGACGCCTCTCAATTTTGGAGGACATCCTCATCACCATATAGGAATGCCTGGGACAATTCATCTTGAAGATGAAGTTCTCAAAAGAATGTTAATTGATGTGATGGTTGGATTTTGGAATGACGGATTCAGAAAAATTGTATTAATAAATAATCACGGTCATTCATGGTTATTGGAAGCGGCAATTCAAGAATTACAAAAGACCTGGAACCTACCGGGTATGTTTAGGACTATTGATTGGCATAGATCAGTAAGAGAGTTTTTTAGAACAAAAGATCGCGGTGGTGATTGGGATGATGATTTTGTTCATGCTGATGAAGCAGAGACGTCCGTACTTCTTCTGCTGGCAAAAGAATTTGTAGAAATGAATTATGCTGAAGAAACAAAAGTTGAAGCATACTTACCCGATGGGCATTTTGATAAAGCAGTTGATCCGTTCGGACGACCGTGCCGTTGGTCGGAAGGACAAGGACATTTTCCAACAGAGATGGGTTCAATTCCTGAGGGTGTTGTAGGTAGACCAACAATCGGAACTGCACAGAAAGCAAAAAGAACAATTGCAGCAATACTTTCTTATTTAACTCTTGTACACGATGAAATTTTTGAAGCTTATCCTTCAGGCAAAGTTCCTGCTATTGAAAAGACAACAATGCGTACGGAAAAAGAGATGGAGCCGTTCATGAAAGAACCATTTACCGAGGGATGGCGACCGATATATGCAATTAACAAAATGGGTTTGTAATAAATATGAAGTTTAGCATAGTCCTGTCAACTCAGCCGACGGCATTTTCGGCTCTTGCTTATAAGGGCCAATTATCAGAAAATATTTCTAAAATAAGAATGTATGGATATGATGGTGTAGAACTTGCTGTAAGAGATCCAAAAGGATTAGATCTGAATCAACTAAATTTAGTATTAAAAGAAAATAACCTGCCCGTTCCTGCAATAGGAACGGGACAAGCTTATGGCGAAGAGGGTTTATCATTAACTCATCCTGATAAAGAGATTAGAGAGAAAGCTATTGAAAGAATTAAATCGCAAATGAAGTTTGCCGAGAATTTTAATGCTGTAGTAATAATTGGTTTGATGCGTGGTAAAAAAGAGCCAGATATAAGTCATGAAATAGTTGAAAGCTGGCTGATCGAAGCGCTCGGTGAATGTGCTTCGTCGAATGAGAATATAAATATCGCAATTGAACCCATAAATAGATATGAAACAAATTTGATCAATACGGTCAACTCCGGTCTCCTTTTTCTTGAAAAAGTGAATAAAAAAAATGTTGGGCTTCTGCTTGATACTTTTCACATGAATATAGAAGAACCGTCAATTGTTGAGAGCATTCAAAATGCTAAAGAAAAACTATTTCATTTTCATGTAGCAGATTCTAATAGATGGTATCCGGGTGCTGGTCATATTGATTTTAATACCATTCTTAGTACACTTAGAGAAATAAAATATACCGGATTTGTTTCCGCAGAGATTATGCCTCTGCCGGATTCTGATACTGCTGCAATAAAGACAATAGAATATTTGCAAAATTTAGTTTGTTAGCTGCACAAGAAAACAATTAAAGTCTAAGTAATTTTCTAAGTGATGAACAAAGAGATAGAAATAAATATTAGAAAAAGTTTTGAAGAAGCAGATAACTTATGGTTGAAAGAATTACATCTAAACTTAAAAGAAAAAGTTAGATGGGATGTAATTACTTTACAGCTTTATAGTACTGCTGCTTGTCTATATGAAATAACTCCTCTTGCAATTGTGATTCCTGAAGATATTCAGGAGATAAAAACCACAGTAAATATTTGTTGCAAATATAAAATTCCCATATTGCCTCGTGGCGCAGGCTCAAGTTTATCTGGTAATTCAGTTGGTAAAGCTGTAATACTTGATTTAACTCATCACTTCAAAGAAATAAATATTATTGATGACAAACTGGTAAGAAGCGGTGTTAGCGTTGTACTGGATAATTTGCAAGATGAACTCAAACAACATAATAGAAAATTTGCTCCGGATCCCAGCAGTGGAAATGTATGTGTAATTGGCGGAATGCTTGGAAATAACAGCGGCGGACCTCATACAATAAAACATGGAAGCATGTATCAACATGTTGAAGAAGTTAATGTCATTCTTTCGAATGGCGAAGTATTTAACGCAAGAAATATTCCTTTAAATGAAATCTCTTCTCTAGATGATCTCCATAGACCATATTATGAAAAGATAAAACTTCTTCTTGAAAAATATTCTGAAGAGATTAAGTCTGGCAGACCCAACACGACAAAGAGCGCCTCCGGTTATCAGGTATGGGATGTTTTAACAGAGACTCACCTAAATATGGCTTCTCTGTTAGTTGGTAGTGAAGGAACTTTAGGTGTATTTACTGATGCCGTTCTTAAGACAATTCCAATAGTAAAACATCGCGGAATGATTTCATTATATTTTAATGATCTAGAAAAGATGGGTATTGCAGTAAGTCACTTAAGAAGTTTAGGTGCTTCAGCAATAGAATATGTTGATCAGTCATTTCTTCAATTAGCATTAACGTTCAAACCGGAACTTAAAAATTTTTTACCGGGCAATGTTAAATATCTACTTTATGTTGAGTTCGAAAATGATGAAGAAGAGAACATTAATCAAGCATTAAAAAAGTGTGAACAGATAATTTGTCGAAAAGAGAACTTAGCTGAACTTGGTTCGTACTCTACAAATGAAGAAGAGATAGAAAATATTTTCCGTGTTCGAAAAGCAGCAACAGTTATTTTAAATAAAATTGAGGGAAAAGAAAAACCATTACCGTTCGCAGAAGATTGTGCTATTCATCCAAATTTATTTCCGAAATTTTTAGTTGAAGTTTCTAAAATTATGGATGAATATCCATTTCGATATGCAATGTTTGGTCACGCCGGCGATGGTAACTTACACATCAGACCATTACTGAATCTGAAAGATGAAAAATCCTTCACGAATGCTGAAGACTTTATGGAAAAGTTTGTGAACCTTGTAATTCAATATAACGGTTCATTAACGGCTGAACATGGTGATGGAAGACTAAGAACTCCATATATGGAAAAGATCTTCCCTAAATTGATCCCATTATTCAGAGAGATTAAAAATCTTTTTGACCCCGTTGGAATAATGAATCCCGATATTCTTGTTCCTGAAAAAAAATATAAATGGAGTAAAAATTTAAGGTACACACCAGATTATAGTTACATTGAAACATCTCAGCGGTTGAACAGTGAGAACTGGATATCTGAAATTGAAAAATGTCATGGATGCGGAACATGCCGTGAGTACTGTCCGGTATTTCAAGCAACCGGAGAAGAAGAAGCAACAGCAAGATCCAAGGCGAATATCCTTCGTGGAATTATTTCAGGCAAAATCTCGACTTCAGCTATTGATTCAGACCACTTTTACAAAATAATGGATTACTGTCTGAACTGCGGACAGTGTTTAACAGATTGTCCAACCAGCGTAAACATTCCGGGAATTGCTGTTCTAGCAAAAGAAAAACTGCATGAGAAACGCTCGTTTAAATTAAATGAGATCATCCTTCAAAGAGGAAAATTAGTCAGCCAATTAGCATCCTTTTTCTCTTCGATTAGTAATAAAATTCTTTTAATTCCTTTAGTCAGAAAGATGATGCACTTCACGGTTGGAATTCACAGCAAAAGAAATTTTCCGGTTTTTGCAATTCCGAAAAAGAAATTGAATAATGACCGAAACAGAAAAAAAGTAGTTTTATGGACAGGATGCGCAGCACATTTTAATGATCCGGATGGTGAATTGGAAAGCAGTGTTCAACTATTGACAAAGCTTGGTTACGATATAATAACACCTGATTGGAAATGCTGCAATATTGCAAAATTATCATATGGTAATTTTAAGGATTCTGAGAAAGATATTGAATTTAACATCCGGACTTTGCTCCCTTATGCAAATCAAAAAATTCCAATAGTTTTTACGGCAGCATCTTGCGGTTATGCATTCATGCACGAGTATACAACTTTCTTCTCAGATAATAATGATATTAAAAAGATTGCACAAGCTAGTCTTGATATACATGATTTTCTAGGAGATATTTTCTCCGATGAAGAATTCAAAGATTTGTTTAGTCCGATTAATAAGAAAATAGTATATCATACACCGTGTCACCTCAAAACGCAAAATAATAAATACGGACCAATTGATTTATTGAAAATGATTCCGGGAATAGAATTAGTAAAAATAAATGATAGTTGTTGCGGAATTGCCGGCACATTCGGAATGAAAAAAGAAAATTTCGATCTTTCAATGCAAATCGGTTCTATACTTTTTGAAGAAATTATTAAGACAAATTCTGAATTAGTACTGTCAGGTTGCGGAACTTGTCAGATTCAAATTAAACAAGGTACTGGTCTTGATGTGATTCACCCTTTAGTGTTAATAAATCAATCTTATCAACCCTAATAATTTTTTTGATTAAGGCTTTAATTTTGGGAAACGCCGATTTTGTCATAAAAACTGCATTTTATGAAGTTTAAAATTATATAAAAAAGAAAGATAACTCTTGACGTTTGGATATTTACTATTTATTATTGTATAGACAAATGGACAAATGGACAAAAAATATTAACTGTCCGTTATCTTTCATTATTCTCAATTTAATAGAATGTAACATGGAGAAAGAAAATGAAAACACTGGCATATAAGGGCATTGGTAAGATTACTCTTGAGGAGAGACCGGTTCCTATGGTAACTGAGCCCTTTGATGTTGTTCTAAAAGTTTCAGCTTGTGGAATTTGCGGAACGGATGTTAAAATTATGGAAGGCAAGCATGTCGTTGGAAATGATATTGCATTAGGTCATGAATTTTGTGGAGTTGTGCAAGAGATTGGCAGTCATGTAACTTCACTCAAGATCGGAGATAGAGTCGCAGTAGATAATAGTCTAAGATGTGGTTTATGTGAATTTTGCCGGACTGGTAACTCCCCTCAATGCGAATGGTTGAAAGACAAATCAATTGGAATCTTTCAAAATGGAGGATACGCAGAATATTGTTTATTACCTGAAAATGCTTGTTTTAAAATTCCTGACGCTATGGATGATATTACCGCTACACAGGTAGAAACTCTAGGTACTGTTTTAAACGGAATGAATGCAATTCAAATGCAATGCTGGGATACTGTTGTGGTTTTGGGTTTTGGTCCAATCGGTTATCTGTTTTCTGCTTTATCAAAGAATGTAGCAGCTTATACAATGTGTACGGAAATTGATCCGTTTAGAATTGAAGTTGCCAAAAAATTAGGCGTACCAGTATTTAATCCTAATGAAGTAGATATCGAAAAAGAAGTAATGAAATTCACCGATGGTAAAGGTGCAGATATTGTAATAGATGCTGTTGGCAGCCAATTGGAGAATGCTCTTAAGTATGTAACTCCGGGAGGAAAAGTTCTCGCTTTTGGAATGGATAGTAGTATCAAAGCTACAATTGTACCTAATACCATAACACGGAAAGCAATAAAATTAATTGGTTCGTATATCGGACAGAATAACATTTTGCCGGCCATTAAAATTTTAATGTCTGGCAAAATTAACATGAAACCATTCTTTACTGAAGTAATTCCGTTGGAAGATGGAATATCTTCATTTGGCAAATTGGGATTGGACCTTGCAACACTGAAACATATTCCTAAGCAGGCGATGAAAATAGTAATTAAACCTTAGGATTAATAAAAATCATTATTGTATCACTTTCATAATGCTATACAAAAGAAGAGTAAATGAAAAAGATATTTAAATTTTTTGCAACTGGATCTGATAGACCTCAAATCGAAGATGAGATGACGGTAAATTCTCTTTATAAAAAATACCGTCTTAAAGTAATGCTGGCTATAACTGTCGGTTACGGTTTAGCTTATCCTCTACGGTTGGCATTATCAGCAATGAAAAAAGATTTGATTGACGAAGAAATCTTTTCAGCAACTGAACTTGGTACTGTTGGCGCAGCTCTATTATACGCCTATGCTTTCGGAAAGTTTTTTAATGGCATATTAGCCGATCACGCTAATGTAAAAAGATTTTTCACAATCGGGGTTTTAATATCTGCTCTTATTAATATCCTAATTTTTAATACAACCGTTTTATGGATGTGGATTGTTTTATGGGGGCTTAACGGTTGGTTTCAGGGTTTTGGTGCACCAACTGGAGCAGTTACATTATCCAATTGGTTCAGCAACAAGGAGCGTGGAAGGTACTATGGTATATGGAGTACAGGCCATGCCCTTGGTGAAGGATTAACTTTTATAATTTCCGCCACAATAGTTACGTTTTTTGGCTGGCAAGCAGGATTTTGGGGTCCAGGTGTCTTTTGTATTTTCGTAGCGGTTGGAATATACTTCCTTCTACAAGATAGACCAGCAACTTTAGGACTTCCCCTAATTGCCGATTGGAAGAATGACCACGTTACTACTGAAAAATCAAGAGATGAAGAATCACAGTCAACAAAAAAAGCGCAATTAAAAATATTCAAGATTCCATCTATTTGGATTTTGGGGGTGGCAAGCGCTTCAATGTATATAACGCGATATGCAATCAATAGCTGGGGATTCCTATATTTACAAGAATCAAAAAACTATTCGCTCGTTGAAGCGGGTAGTATTCTGGGATTGAACACATTCGCCGGTTTAGCGGGTTGTGTCGCTTATGGATTTATTTCAGATAAATATTTTAAAGCAAGACGCCCACCGGTAAATTTAATTTTTGGAATTTTAGAGGTATTAGCACTATTCGTTATTTTCTTCACACCTTCGGGGCACCCAATAATTCTTACTTCGGCATTTGTATTATACGGGTTCACTCTAAGCGGTCTGCTGGCTTCCCTCGGTGGTTTATTTGCCATCGATATTGCACCTAAAAAAGCAGCAGGAGCGGTGATGGGGTTTATCGGTGTGTTCAGTTATCTCGGTGCAGGAATGCAAGATCAGGTTAGCGGTATCTTAATTGAAAATGGCACAACAATAATCAACGGGATCCGACATTATGATTTTTCCAGCGCAATCACTTTTTGGATTGGAGGATCAATATTATCATTAATCTTATCGCTGATCCTCTGGAATGCCAAAGTTAGAGAGTAAAAGGAATTGAAAATGAATTCTAAAAAAACATATGACATTGTAATATTCGGGAATTATACAAAGGATACAGTTATAACTCCTTCCGGCACAAAATATTTAGATGGCGGAGGATTTAATTACGGTGCTCACGCTGCCAAGATGTTAGGTCTGGAAGTGGCTGCAGTAACTAGATTATCTAAAGAAGATTTTCACGTGGTTGAAAAATTAAAAAAAGTTGGAATTGATGTATTTCCGGTTTTTACGGAATCCTCGACACATATGAAACTGATTTATCCTTCGCAGAACCCGGACGAAAGAATTCTTAAATGCGAAGTAACAGCCGGTTCTTTCACACCTGATCAGTTTGATGAACTTGAAGCCAAAGCATTTTTAATGAATGGTTCAATTAGGGGAGAAATTCCTTTTGATGTAATTGAAAGTTTGAAGAAGAAAAATGCTTTACTTGTTGTAGATATTCAGGGATTTATCAGAACCATATCTCCGGATTATACTTTAATTAATGCTGATTGGCCAGAAAAGAAAGAGTATCTGGCTCTTATAGATGTTGTAAAAGCTGATGTAGTAGAAGCCAAAGCATTAACCGGTGAATCAGATAAAATGAAAGCCGCGTTAATAATTGCTGAATGGGGACCTAAAGAGGTTGTAATAACCCATAACAGCGGAATACTTGTTTTAGCTGACGGCAAATTTTACGAGTCAGAATTTAAGGCAGGAACACTTGAAGGACGCAGCGGAAGAGGAGATACCTGCATCGCTTCTTATATGGCCAAAAGATTAACTGAACAACCAGAAATTGCAATTTTATGGTCTGCTGCTGTTACAAGTATGAAAATGGAAAGCGAAGGACCTTTTTTAAGAAGCGTTGAAGAAGTTGAAAAATTTATTAAACTTAACTATTAATTATTTCGCGGATGTAATGATGAAAAAAATATTTTCGTTAAAAATAGTGCTCATTTTTATAATAATAAATCTTTCCCAATTTTGTACTGAGCAAAATGTAGAAGAGGAATTTTCTTTTATTGTAATTAGCGACCAAAGAGCTCATGCAACCGAAGAATATCATAGTAAAGAATACACGCTCGGAGGTTTTGAAGCTATTAAAAATGTTGGGCAGGGAGAATTTATAATTGTTAACGGTGATCTTGATCCCCCTCAAGCCACTCGTAAATTGTTAGATAAAGTGCTGGGTGAAAATTATCCATGGTACACAGTAATTGGTAATCATGATATAGAAAACGATGAAAACATGGAATACATGAGAAATCTAAACAGAAACGGCAACACGTTTGCCAATATCGTGAGACGAGGTCCCAAAGGGTGCGAAGAAACGACCTATTCTTTCGATTATTATAACGTTCACTTTGTTGTTATAAATTTATACTATGACGGCGAGAAAGACAATGTATTGGATGGTGTCGTGTCTTCTGGACTTTTAGCTTGGCTTGAAGATGACTTAAAGCAAAACGACAAAAAATATACTCTTGTTTTCGGGCATGAACCGATTCGACCTGTTATGGATTTGGATAACGGTACAGTCCGTCACCTTGGAGACGCTCTCGATCAATACTACGAAGAGACTATATTATTTGAAAGAATTCTTCACAAGTATAATGTTGATGCATATTTCAGCGGGCATACACATTGCGCTTCTTATGCTAACTATAATGGTTTGTGGCTTATTAACTCGGGACACATCTATGGGCAAGAAAGTGATTTTACTCCCGATAAACTCTATTCTAAAATATCACTAGAAATTGCTAAAGAAGAAAATGAAGGTAAGTTATATCAAAATGTTATTAAGGATATGTATCACAGAAACTGGAAAGAATACAAAAAGTTGATTTTCAATTTAGGATACGGCGACGGATGGAATTATAAAAATATTCCTGATGATGAAACTCTGTCTCATCTCTATAAATTCTACGACGACTCTAAGGATAATGAAGAAAAATTGAAAAACTATATGAATCTTTTTTGGAAAAATACTGAATGGAGAAAAAGTACATTTCTAAAAGTCGGAATAAGTTCAGATGCAGCGATTCTTGAAATTTATAGGGATAAAGACTTTACAGGTAACTACAATCTAAAATATTCTCAAGTATTATATTAATTAACATTCTAAAACAAATTAAAATATTGCATATTGGAAAAGAAAGGAGATGAATAAAAGAAGAAGGAGGCAATATTTCTTAGCTCAAAAAATTTTCACATTTAAGGAGAAAGAAATGCTACATATTTTTCAATTTTCATATCGGGTAAACATCCAATTATTTTTGATGTGTTTTGTACTGGTATTTTTATTGATCTCCTCCAGTGCAACATTCGCTCAAAAAAATGGCGCTGTTTCCGGCCGCGTAATGGATGTTGACACCAAAGAGTATCTGCCCGGTGCAAACATTATACTTGAAGGAACTAACTTCGGTGCGGCTTCGGACCGGAGCGGTAAATACCGCATATCTAATATTCCCCCCGGTGCTTACACGCTTGTTTGTAGTTACATTGGTTATGAAGATCAATCGGTCGAAATAACTATTGGGGAGCAAGGCTATACTATCGCAAAGGATATTGCAATAAAAGCCAGCGATGTTAAAATGCAGGAAGTTCTGATTTTAGGTTTAACTCAAGGTCAAACCAAAGCACTAAATATTCAGAAAACCTCGGATAATATTATGAATGTTGTTTCCGAGGAACAGATGGAAAAATTCCCGGATATCAACTCTGCGGAAGTTCTGCAGCGTATGCCGGGTGTTTCAATTCAACGCGACCAGGGTGAAGGACGTTACGTACAAATAAGAGGAACTGCAACCCAGATGAATTCAATGAAGATTAATGGAGAGGATATCCCTTCACCTGAAGGGGGCGAACGCACAACACAGATGGATATTATTCCGTCAAGCCAACTATCATCAATTGAAGTTATTAAAACATTAACACCCGATATGGATGCAAATTCTATCGGCGGTACTGTTAACCTAGTAACAAAAAGCGCACTCGATTATGAAAAACCGGTTCTTAATGTTACTGCCGGTGGGGGATACGCAGATATCTCCGGAGGAGGTATTTATCAAGGCTCAGTTGATTATGGTACAAGATTCGGTGTGAACAAAGATTTTGGTATCATGTTCGGTGCAAGTTATTTAAGATCAGACCGCGGTTCACACAACAACGAAATGGAGTGGGGTGGTGTTGATGATGTAAATGATAATGAAATTCCATGGGCTTTAGAGAATTTAGCATTAAGGAATTATGATATTAGACGTGATAGACTTGGTTTCTCTACAAGTTTCGATTATAAACCTAACAATGATAATTCTTATTCGATTAAAGCAATTTATGATAATTATCTGGACATTGAAAATCGAAATGAACTTACCATAGAACCAGACGGTTTCAATTCAGCTACTGATATTACTGAAGCAGAGTTTGTTCATGAGATGAAAGCCAGAGATCAGGAAGCAACACTTTATAGCATAATGGGTACTGGTGAAAATAATTTCGGCGGTTTAACACTCGATTACTCTCTGTCATACAATTATGGTCAAGAAAAAGAAGACAGGCATTACGAACCGAAGTTTGTGATGGATGAAACACCTGATATGACGTGGAACCTTTCCGATCCTGATAATCCAAAATTTACAATAACTAGCTTGGACCCGGATTATTACCTTAATGCGTCAAACTTTGTTTTTGATGGTATGGAATATCACGACAACTTAACAACTAATACAGATATTATCGGGTCTGTTAATTTTAAGATACCATATAGTTTCTTAGGTAGCCAAGCCGAGTTGAAACTTGGCAGTAAAGTCTCAATGAAAGAAAAAGATCGTAAGGAAAATATATGGGCATATGAATGGGATGGTGAAGATGATATATTAATGAGCCAATTTACTGGTGATAATGTATCTGATTTACTTGACGGTAATTATAATTTCGGACCTACTATTGATGTGGATAAAATGGAATCATTCTTCAATGCCAATAAAAACGATGACTTAGTTGGTGAAATAGATAAGGAAGCTTCGGATGCCGCTACTTATGATGCGACTGAAGATGTTTACGCATTTTACCTCATGACTACAATCAATTTAGATAAGGTTACAATTCTTGCCGGTGTTCGAGACGAAATATCAAAAACATCCTATACCGGAAATGAAGTAGTTTTTGATGATGAAGGTGATTACGTTGAAACTAATCAACTCTCTGCAGAGAAATCACATAATCATATCTTGCCTTCGCTTCATCTAAAATATGCCGTTTCTCCTCAGACCAATATACGAGCTGCGTTTACAAGTGGTTTAGCGCGACCTCATTATGAACATATGGTCCCATACAGTATTGTATTTCAAGAGGATGAACAGATTGAAAGTGGAAATGCAGACTTAATACCAACTACAGCTTACGGATTTGATCTATTAGCAGAACATTACTTCTCCGGAATCGGCGTAATCTCTGGCGGAGTCTTCTACAAAATTTTGGAAGATATAATTTATCCTACCGTTATTGAACAAGATGGTGGAATTTATGACGGCTATGAAATTTATCAACCATGGCAACCAGAAGGTGCAGATCCTGCTACTATCTTTGGATTTGAAGTAAACTGGCAGCAGCAATTGACCTTCTTACCCGGTTTTCTTGATGGATTTGGAATATATGCAAACTATACTCATACCAAATCAACTGCCGATCTACCAGGTAGAGAGGATGCAGCCTTACCGGGACAAGCAGGTAATACAGCTAATTTTGCATTAAGTTATCAAAAGGCTGGATTTACTGCCCAATTCAGTATTAACTATCAGGACAGTTTTATCTTTGAAGTTGGTGAAGACGAAGATCACGATATATACTACAAAGATCATATTCAGTTCGACTTCTCTGCTAACCAGGAAATCGTGAAAGGTTTGAGTGTTTACTTACAATTTGTAAATCTCAACAATGCTCCACTTAGTTATTATATGGGAAAAGAGAACAGACCAGTCCAACGTGAATTCTACTCATGGTGGATGCAAGCGGGTGCTAAGTATAGTTTATAGTAATTAATTCTTGACTTGATCACTCCTTAGGGGGTGGTCAAGTCAATATTGGTGAATCTTATCAAAGAGCTTATTTGATCAACGAAGGAGAGTTATGATGATCGTGCAAAAATATATCAGAGTAATAATTTTATTCACAGTGATTTCAGTTTTA
The DNA here is from genome assembly GCA_963804005.1 of uncultured Ignavibacteriaceae bacterium. Taxonomy (GTDB): domain Bacteria; phylum Bacteroidota; class Ignavibacteria; order Ignavibacteriales; family Ignavibacteriaceae; genus JAGXRK01. The sequence continues at coordinate 64,976 of CAWDOP010000018.1, forward strand.
GTTTCCAGTTGTAAGAACTCAACTGATGATTTATCGAATCAAGAAAATGTTATAAATCCGGTTGTTACAACTGAACAAGTAAAATGGGATACAGATGATCCGGCGATTTGGATCAATCCCGAAGACCCGTCTAAAAGTTTAATAATCGGTACCGACAAAGATTCCGACGGGGCTCTTTATGTATTTGATTTGAATGGAAAAATAATTGAAGAAAAAACCGTAAGAAATCTAAAACGTCCTAATAACGTTGATATTGAATACGGATTAATACTTAACGGAAAACAAGTTGACATTGCCGTTGCAACGGAAAGAGAAACTAATAAAATCCGTATTTACAGTCTTCCCGATATGAAAGAAATCGACAATGGTGGAATTGAAGTTTTTGAAGGAGAAAAATTTCAGGCTCCAATGGGAATTTCTTTATATAAAAGACCTTCCGACAGTGCCATATTTGCCATTGTGAGCAGGAAAGAAGGACCGATGGAGGGATATTTATTCCAATACTTATTGAAAGATGACGGTAAAGGTAATGTTACTGGAACATTGGTACGCAAGTTTGGAGCCTACAGCGGCAAAAAGGAAATTGAATCAATTGCTGTAGATGATCAATTAGGGTATGTATATTATTCAGATGAACAATATGGTGTTAGAAAATATTTAGCCGATCCTGATGCACCAGATGCCGATAAAGAGTTAGGAATAATATACACACAGGATTACACAGAAGACAATGAAGGCATTTCCATTTATTGCATTGATGATAAATCGGGATATATATTAATTTCCGATCAGAGTGCAAATCGCTTCCGCATTTACCCGAGAGAGGGGACACCTGCTGATATAGATATAGAAGATCCAGAAGATAGTGTGCCAGCTCGTCCACATTTACATAAATTATTAAAAATTGTTGATGTTTCCACAAATAATAGTGACGGTTCGGATGTTACAAGCGTTGCATTGGGAGATATATTCCCTCATGGCCTGTTTGTAGCAATGTCGGATGATAAGACTTTCCAATTATATGATTGGTCTGATATCGCTGGAAATGACTTAGTGATTGCTCCTAATGGAGTGAAACAAAAAAAATAGCATAAATATATTTTTTCATTTTGAGTGACAAATAGTGGAACTGACTAAATATTCAATTGGTGTAGGGGATAGATTTGCTCATCAAGCAGAAGCGCAGCTTTTAGCAATTATAAAAGCAGAAGATGCAGGTGTATTAATTACGCCTGTTTGGAATAAATCATTTCGTGAACATCAAATAATTAAAAGTCGACCAGAAGAAACACGCAGAGAAGTTGATTCTGCGGTAAAATCTCTTAAGTGGAAACATCCTTATTTTGTTGATGCTGACCATGTTGGGATTAAAACTATAGACCACTTCATTAACTCATGTGATTTCTATACTCTTGATGTTGCGGACTTTATCGGTAAGAAAACAGATGATCAAAAACTAAAATCGTTTGTGTATAAAAATAGATCATTCTGCGGGACACTTGATTTACCCGGTCTTAGTGAAGAAGTTGAAATCAATGAAACAATGATTTTGAAAGCTGCGGAAAAATTTTTATTTGCGGTTGAAGAAGCAGGTAAAGTGTATCGTCATATTTTAGAAAATAAGGGTAAAAACAATTTCGTGGTTGAAATCTCAATGGATGAAACCAATGATCCTCAAACACCGATTGAATTGCTGTTTATATTGTCTGCAATTGCACAGGAAGAAATACCTGTCCATACAATTGCACCAAAATTCTCCGGCAGATTTAACAAAGGCGTTGATTATGTAGGAGATGTTGCAAAGTTTAGCAAAGAGTTTGAAGAAGATGTTGCAATTATAAAATATGCTGTTGAAAAATTTCATCTCCCCGAAAATCTAAAACTAAGCGTTCACTCAGGTAGTGATAAATTTTCAATTTATGGAGTTATTAGCAAGGCGATAAAAAAGTTCGATGCTGGCTTGCATCTGAAAACAGCCGGTACAACCTGGTTGGAAGAATTGATCGGGTTAGCTTCCTGTGAAGGTGAAGGTCTTCAAATTGCAAAAGAAATTTATCGTATCGCTTACGACCGTTATGATGAATTATGTGGTCCCTACAAAACAGTTATTGATATTGATACAAATAAATTACCTGATCCAAAGGAAGTCGATAAATGGAGTGGTGAAAAATATGCTTCAACTTTAAGGCATAACAAATCAAACAAAGAATACAATTTAAACTTTCGGCAATTACTTCATGTCGGTTATAAAGTAGCGTCTGAAATGGGAGATCGTTATTTAAATGCCTTGGATAAATATGAAGATGTAATTGCGAAAAATGTAATTGAGAATTTATACGAGCGTCATATAAAAAAAATATTTTTTTAACAGTTAATTCTCTTTTCAAAAAGGAGTCAATCATGCCCCTTCTCACTATTATGGCAAAAATTAAAGCAAAGCAAAATGCTATCGAGAAAGTTCGTGGAGAATTACTCAAACTTGTTGAACCTACTTGCAAAGAAAAAGGATGTGTAGATTATATACTTCATCAAGACCTTGAGGATCCGTCAATTATAATGCTGTACGAAAATTGGGAAACCAGCGCAGATTTAGATGCTCACATGAATACAAAACATTTCAAAGATTGTTTTACTGAGATTGACGGACTGTATGAATTAGAAGTTCATCGTTTGACAGAATTGAGCTAAAATATTTATTAATTAGGATTATAATCATTACTCTTATTGCAGTATTTATTATCAGTGAATTTGATATATAAAATATTAAAAAGAAAATCATTTAATAATTTTTAAAGCCATAGTTACTTTTAAGGAAAAATTTGGAAATAATTAATCCTGGGAATGAAGATTCCCATATCCATTCGTTAAACTACTCTGATGGGATGAATACGATTGATGAAATTGTAAAATATTCCGGAGAAATTGGTTTAACTAAAATTGCTATTACAGACCACTGTCAAGAGCATCTTAATAAACGGAACTTTATCAAAAAAAATCATTATAATATAATCGATCGATGGAAGAATGTTTATAATGAAGTTGAGGTTAAATTTGGTATTGAAGCAGATCTATTAAATGAAGATGGCGATATTTGTATGGATATACAGGGAATTACTTCAGAAATAATATTACTTTCCTCTCACCCGGCGCCAATATACTCCGGCAACCTAACCGAGATTACCGAAGGATATTTAAATGCCATTGAGCGATTTCACAAAAATATTTCGTTTTTAGCACATCCTTGTTCAATATATTTTGAGGACTATATTGATATAATTGCAATAACCGAATTATGCAATAATTATGAAATTCCAATGGAGCTTAATTGTGCTAATCTTGTCAATAAAAGAACGAATTTGAAAAATCTTCAAAGAATGCTGGAAAGATGTAATCAAATTTTCATTAACAGTGATGCCCATACTCTCTACGAAATTAAAACCTTGAGGGCAACCGGATTTCAGTTTTTAAAAGAGAATGGTTTTATAAATTAAAATTTAATAAATTATTTTGGCTTATAATTGCCGCGAGTATCTTTGTGATATAGCGAAGTGTGAATTAGAAGAATCAAATATAATCGGAAAGTTTATGGAAAAAATATCATTTGATGATTTGCAAAACAAAATATGTGTTATTACAGGTGGCGGAGGTGTAATAGGTTCTACCATTGCAAAAGGACTGGCGGGAAATGGTGTTAAGATTGGTATCCTTGATATCAATAAAGAAGTTGCTGATAAAACCGTTTCTGAAATTGCTAAAGAAACATCGGCAGAAGTTTATGGAATAGTTGCAGATGTGTTAAATAAAGATTCATTAGAAAGAGCAATGGAAGAGATTCATTCAAAACTTGGAAGAATTGATTTTCTGATAAATGGAGCCGGGGGTAACTCGCCGAAAGCTACAACAAAATTTGAATTTATGGAACCTGATAATGCAGATAATATTGAAGGTGGATTTTTTGGATTAGATGTAGAAGCTTTTAAAAATGTTTTCGATCTTAACTTTCTTGGAACTTTGCTTCCCACAATGGTATTCACAAAGGATATGGTGGAGAAAGGTAAAGGTTCTATCCTGAACATTTCATCAATGAATGCCTTTAGACCGTTAACAAAGATTCCCGCTTACTCTGCTGCAAAATCCTCAATCAATAACTTAACTGAGTGGTTGTCAGTTCATTTTGCAAAGATGAATATCAGGGTTAATGCAATTGCACCGGGATTCTTTTTAACACAACAAAACAAATTCCTGCTGATCGATGAGCAAACAAATCAACTAACTGAAAGAGGTAAGAAGATCATTTCGAATACTCCTATGGGAAAGTTTGGTAAACCCGATGATCTGCAAGGTACTGTTTCGTATTTATTATCTGATATATCAAAATTTGTTACAGGTGTTGTTATTCCTGTTGATGGTGGGTTTAATGCTTACTCCGGTGTGTAATCATTTAAGAAAATAAATAATTAAACATTAATTATTATAAGAGATGCAGAAAATGAGTAATGGTTTGAATATTAATCCAAAAGGCTCTCTGGATTTTGTGTCGCTTGGTGCGTTAGTGCATCGATTGGATCCAGGTATTATTCCTTTTAGAAAAGCAACAGAATGCAAGATTCATGTAAGTGGTGGAGAGTTCAATGTAGCAGCAAACTTAGCTGATTGCTTCCGCATGAACACAGGGATTGTAACTGCAAAAGTAAATTATCCTATTGGTGATTTAATTGCTGAGCGTGTAAAAGCGATGGGTGTGAAACCGTTCTTCAAGGAATTTAAACATAATGGTGTTAATGGACCCAATATGGCAACCGTTTATAGCGATCGTGGTTTTGGTTTACGAGCTCCGGTAGTTTTCTACAATCGATCTAATGAAGCAGCTGCACTTTTAAAACCTGGTGACTTCAACTGGAATGAAATATTTGACGGTGGAGTTCGCTGGTTTCATAGTGGTGGAATATTCGCATCACTTTCTGAAACTACCGGCGAACTAATTATTGAGGCAATGAAAAAGGCTAAAAAGGCAGGTGCCATTGTGAGCTTCGATCTAAACTTCCGTGCAAAATTATGGAATATTTGGGGTGGTGAACAAAAAGCGGTTGAAGTAATAAAACGCATTGTTGAGCACGTAGATGTTTTGGTGGGCAATGAAGAAGATCTTCAAAAAGGTTTAGGTATTCCTGGTCCCGAGGTCACTACTAAATCGAAACTTGATCCAACCACATTCTTTAGTATGATAGATAATGTTGTATCAAAGTATCCCAAAATAAAAGTTGTAGCCACTACGCTTCGTGAAGTACATTCCACGAACCGACACAGCTGGAGTGCAGTTGCCTGGATCAACGGTATTACCTATTCTGCCCCAACTTGTGAGATGGATGTTTTAGATAGAGTCGGTGGTGGTGATGGATTTGCAAGCGGTTTGATTTATGGTTTGTTATCAAATGCTGCTCCGGAAATGGCAGTAAAACTTGGATGGGCACATGGTGTGCTTCTAACAACATATCCGGGTGATACAACTATGGCAACCTTAGAAGAGGTTCAAGCATTCACTGAGGGTGGTTCTGCTCGTATTCAGCGTTAGTCAATAAGTATGTAAATTTAATTTAGAAAGTGTTTCGAATATAAATGATATTATTTGCTCAAGGTTCAGCAAAAAAAGAACTGACGGAAAAGGAAATTAAAGAAGATCTTTTCAACGCGCTGAACAAACTGGGCGACAAAAAAAAAGTATTAGCTATTCCTCCTGATTTTACTCGTCTTCATTCTAAAGCTGGTGAACTTACTCGCTATACTTATGAGTATTATAAAGAAAAGCTAACTGATATTCTTCCCGCGCTTGGTACTCATAATGCCATGACTGAAAATGAAATCTCCACGATGTTTTGTGATATTCCAAAAAGTTTGTTCAGAGTTCATAATTGGATGAAAGACCTGATTACACTCGGAGAAGTGCCTTCAGAATTTGTTAAGGAAGTATCAGAAGGAAAAGTAAATTATAATTGGCCTGCGCAGGTAAATAAATTATTGGTTGAAGGGAAACATGATTTGATTTTATCAATAGGACAGGTTGTCCCGCACGAAGTAGTTGGTATGGCAAATTATAATAAGAATATTTTTATTGGTACGGGTGGCAAAGAAGGTATAGATAAAAGTCACTTCCTCGGTGCTATCTACGGTATGGAAAGAATGATGGGGCGTGCAGACACACCGGTGAGACGTGTACTGGATTATGCATCGGATAATTTTGCGAAACATCTTCCCATTATTTACATATTAACTGTTATTGGTAAAGATGAAAATGGGAAACTAGTTGTGAACGGATTATTTATAGGTGATGATTACGAATGTTTCAATATGGCAGCCGAGCTTTCATTGGAAGTTAATTTTGAAATGATTGACCAACCATTGAAGAAAGTTGTGGTATATCTTAATCCATCCGAATTTAAATCAGCCTGGCTTGGCAACAAAAGTATTTATCGAACTAGAATGGCAATTGCCGACGGCGGTGAGTTAATAATTCTTGCCCCGGGATTAAAAGAATTCGGCGAAGATACTGGTATTGATAAACTCATTAGAAAATATGGTTATGTAACAACTCCCGAAGTACTGAAATTTGTAAAAGAGAATGACGACTTGCGCAATAATCTAAGCGCTGCCGCTCATCTAATTCATGGTTCATCTGAAGGAAGATTTAAAATTACATATTGTCCTGGTCATATCACCAAAGAAGAAATTATGAGTGTAAATTTCAATTATGCCGATTTGGAAACAATGATGAAAAAATACAACCCGGAAAAATTGAAAGACGGATTCAACACGATGCCCGACGGAGAGAAAATTTTTTACATTTCAAATCCTGCACTTGGTTTATGGGCATATAAAGGAAAATTTAGTTAAAAAATAAAAATGGAGAAAAAATGTCTAAAGCAGATATCGGATTAGCTGGATTAGCTGTAATGGGGGAAAACCTTGTTTTGAATATGGAAAGTAAAGGATTTACAGTTGCTGTATATAACAGAACGGTAGAAAAGGTTAACAACTTTGTTAATGGTAGAGGTAAAGGTAAAAATATAATTGGTACTCACTCGATTGAAGAATTGGTAAAATCATTGAAGACACCACGCAAAGTTATGTTAATGGTTAAAGCTGGAAAACCTGTGGATGATTTCATTGAAATGATTATTCCTTACCTAGAAAAGGGAGACATCATTATCGATGGCGGAAATTCACATTTCCCAGATACCAACAGAAGGACAATGTATGTTGAGAACAAAGGTTTGTTATATATCGGTACCGGCGTATCCGGTGGAGAAGAAGGAGCCTTGCTTGGACCATCAATAATGCCCGGTGGATCTAGCGCTGCATGGCCTCAGGTAAAACCAATTTTTCAGTCCATTGCTGCAAAAGTTGCAGACGGTGCTCCCTGCTGTGATTGGGTTGGAGAGAATGGTGCTGGTCATTTTGTGAAAATGGTGCATAACGGCATTGAATATGGTGACATGCAGCTTATTTGCGAAGCATATCAGATTATGAAAGATCTTATAGGCATGAGTCATAGTGAAATGCATAAAGTTTTTAAAGAATGGAATGAAGGAGAATTAGATAGTTATCTCATAGAAATAACCAGAGATATTCTTGATTTTAAAGATGAAGATGGTCTGCCGCTGGTTGAGAAAATATTGGACACTGCGGGTCAAAAAGGAACTGGGAAATGGACAGTTCTTGCATCTTTAGATACAGGGGCTCCTCTTACTTTGATTGGTGAAGCAGTTTACGGAAGAACGCTTTCGGCAATGAAAGACGAGCGAGTTGAAGCTTCGAAAGTTCTATCTGGACCAAAACCAAAATTTGAAGGAAACAAAAAAGAGTTTATTGAAGATTTGAGAAAAGCTTTATATGCATCAAAATTAGTTTCCTATGCTCAAGGTTATGTGCTTATGAGATTAGCTGCAAAGCAATATAAATGGAACTTGAATAATGGTGGAATTGCTCTTATGTGGCGTGGCGGCTGTATTATTCGATCAGTATTTCTCGGAAAGATTAAAGAGGCATTTGATAAAAATCCAAATCTTAGTAATCTTTTACTTGATCCATTCTTTAAAGAAAAAATTGAATCATCTCAACAAGCCTGGAGAAATGTTGTTTCCACCGTAGTACTTAACGGAATATGGATTCCTGCATTCTCAACTGCTCTGAATTACTTCGATGGATTTCGAAATGGACGTTTACCCGCAAATCTCCTTCAAGCACAAAGAGATTACTTTGGTGCACATACTTATGAAAGAGTAGATAAGCCTAGAGGAGTATTTTTTCACACCAATTGGACTGGGCGAGGTGGAGAAACTTCATCTTCAACGTATTCATTATAATTCGGAGTAAGACTCTGTGAGCGCAATATTTATTTTAAATTTTAGAAAAGTATGCGAATCTTAATTAATCAATTTATTTACCTATTGTATAAAAAACATACAAAAAAGCCTCAAAAACGCGTATACAAAACGTAATTGAGGCTTTTTTATAGATGCGGAGAGTCAGGGATTCGAACCCCGGAAGGACTTGCATCCTTAACGGTTTTCAAGACCGCCGCATTCAACCACTCTGCCAACTCTCCGATTGCTAGTTATCCTTTAACCCTCTCTTTTTGAGCCACAAATATATAGATAGTGTCTGTTTCTACAAAGAGTTTTTTCTATCTTGCAAATGAACATTATTATTCTTTCAGACACATTATGAATAAAGAATTCTCGGATTTTTCCTTTCATCTTGCAGAATTAAGCGGAAAAATTATCAAACAGTATTTTAGAACAGGCGTTAAGATTGATTTAAAACCGGATATGTCACCAGTTACTATTGCTGATAGAAAATCAGAGGAAGTAATGAGAGAGGAAATTCAAAAACAATTTCCTGACCACGGAATAATTGGTGAGGAGTTCGGAAATTACAATGCAGACAAGGAATATGTTTGGGGTCTCGATCCAATTGACGGCACGAAAAGTTTTATGTGCGGCGCACTCTCTTTCGGCACATTGATAGCCTTGTTAAAAAACGGCAAACCAATTCTCGGTGTTATCAATCAACCAATAATTAATGAAATGCTCATCGGTGATAATATTGAAGCAAGATTAAATGGAATAAAAGTAAATGTTAGAAATTGTGATAATGTTTCGAAAGCAGTTCTTCTTACAACAGATCATTTTAACATTGGTAAATATCAGAATCAGCAGAAGTTTGATGAGCTTGCAAAGAAAGTTAAAACTTATCGCAATTGGGGTGATTGTTACGGTTATTATCTCCTTGTTACCGGTTATGCTGATATAATGATTGATCCCATTATGTCTGTGTGGGATTCAATGGCACTTATTCCTATTATTAAAGGGGCGGGAGGAGTTATTACTGATTATCAAGGGAATGATCCTGTAAAAGGGAATAGCATTGTGGCTGCTTCTCCTCAAATTCATCCGGATGTAATAAAGGCACTAAACTAAATTCTTAAAATAAAAAACCCCGACCAATAGGGTCAGGACTTTAATCAAATTTATTGAATTAAAAAATTAGAATGAAGTTCCGAGTTTAAATCTCATATTCACAAAGATCTTTGTAAATCCAAATGATCCGGAATCAAGGGTTGATAAACTTGCAGATGGACCAATTGAAAAAGCACTGAATCCCCATCCTTCCATAATCTTCTGGACAAGCAAAGTAATATTATACTGCGGTTCTCTGTATTTGCTGCGGGGCATTCCATCAAAACCAAAATCAAAGGTGCTACCCGCTAATGACATTTCACGGAATGCAAATCCGAAATGCCATTCATCTAAATATTGTGCAACATATACTTTGCCTCTTGTTGAACCGAGGATAGAAACAGGATATCTAAATTCCCAATTGATGAATGATTGACTATCCTCTATTATTCTTGCCTGATACTTAATGGTGCTGTCAAGATTAAAAACTATGTTCCCTTCGCTTTCAAGCAAATAGTTTGTTCTTTTTGCATCTTCAATTTTTGAAGTAGCTTTAATATATCCGAATTCAAAAAAGTTTCCGAAAGGAATTGTATAATTAATCTGATAGCCACTGCTTACAATTATATTGTTATGATTCTGATCACCCATTACTTCAATCATTGCATCTATATGACTGAAAATACCCATCCTTACTCCGAGAATATGAAAATTAACTTCCATGAAGTTTGTCTCTAAGGATCCGGAATAAGGAGTTCCAAGACCTAGCGAAATACCAACATCCTGCTTTAACGATAAACCTAGTCTTTCACCGCCTTGCAACTGAAAAAAAGGATTTATAAACCCGAGGGTTGGTGAAATTTGAGTTTTAGTCGGTGTTGCAAGAACCTTTCCAAATCTTATTTTTTCAACAACTCTTGTAAAGACGCTGGCGAAGTGTACATCTTCCATTAAATTAATTTTGAACGGATATGTTATTATCCTGGCTCTTATCTCCTGTGGAAGTGCAAGAAAAGGATAGAGAGCACTTTTTATTGCAATTGTTTGATTGTTAGGATCCCTTAAATCAACTATAATTTCTGCTTTCGGATCAGGAGGGTCGATAAACAGAAGTTCCTGGATTTGAATGAACAAACTGTCATCCAGCGGCTCCATCTGATAATAAACAATCTGTTCTTCTTCCTGTGCAAATGTTGAAACAGGCAATATAAATACCATTAACAGAATTATCAGATAAAAAATATGTGAGCGTTTCATTTTAATTTTCCTGACATAGTTAGTTTGAAAAATCGGTAAAGAAAAAGGAATCTCCAACCTGCACTCTATCTTTACTTATTTCATCAACTGCTGTGAAGAAGAAGTTTACTTTATATCTCCCATCGGGCTCACGAAGGTTGCCAAATTTATCCAGCCAGTCATCGTATGCTCTTTCTGTTGTAGCAATTTTGGGAGAAACATTATAAACAAGATTATTATTGCTGTCTCTCTGAGGACCTGTAACAGAAATTGGCCCGGTGTAAGTAACTTTTAGCTGGTCGGGTCTGGAATCAATAATAGTAACTTTGAACACAGTAATTCTCTGAAGCTCCCTAACATATATTTTAGAGGCATTCATTTTGGTTGTTACGCGATCAATTTTAATTTCAGGCGGTTTATTTGGTAAAACTTTTATGCGTTCTTCTTGCGATCCAAATCTTATAATTACTTCTTCCTGATCTAGAAGATCAAAACGTTTTTCCTGTCCGGGAGGGACAACTGTAATAGTCTGTCTGTTCCTTGGATCAATAAAATTCGCCGGAACGCTTCCGGTGTTAATTGCGGTATTCCATGTGTATTGAATAAATGTCTGCTTCGCCGAAATCGGAGATTGCATTATAATCTGTTCTTCAAGTTTTTCGGGATCTTCGGGTGGGGGCATTTCTTCAACAATTTTGTTAAGATCTTGTACTTTCTTGTTGAGCTCGGCAAGTTTTCTTTTTAATTCTTCATTCTCAACAGGAAGATTAGGGTCGATCTCTATACTGAAGTCTATTCCCAAAGCATAAATTGAGTCCAATAAAGTCATCAAAGAATCTTTCACACTTTTCTGAACAGTTTCTTCTTCCAGAGCAACTCTTCTCAGATCAAGATCGGCACCCTTTAAGGCCAGCACCGTAATAACAAATATGTACAGCACCTGATAAATAACAAACTTACTATCTCTGTTTTTATTGATCATTTTATAAAATCTTTATTTTTTAACGACAATTGCTTCAAGCGATTTTAGTCCGGATAATGTTTTATCATCACCGAGAGAATTTGCCGCCTGGTTAAGAGAATTAGCAAGAGCATTAAGTAGCTGAATTTTTTCTGCACTCACACTGTCAAGTTGATTAACTTTTTCTGCAAGAACACTTATTGATGAAAAGTTCTTGTGCATAATTTCACTTAACCGTGCCGATTGTTCTAAAAGCGCCTTGAATTTTTCCATATCCTGCAGACTCATTTCTGTTCCGGCTCCTGCACCTCCAGCACCCTGACTCAATTGCTTCATAAGGTTTTTAGAGTTTTCAATCTGGATTCTTGAGAAGTATTTATCCCTTATGTCTCTTACGTGGTTGACAACGCTCTGAAATTCTAATCCGAGCTGATCAAGCACGGGTTCAAATAATTTTCCAAGAGCAAGAACAATTAATGCCTTTACTTCAAACGGCACTGACAATCCTAAAAAGATTTCTTCACCAAGCTTAATACTGATAAGAAGAATTGCCGCACCGATTAATGGTAATGCCGTTGCAATACTGTCTATAACGCTTGTATAAGAATTAATTATTCTGTCAATCGTAGCGCTTGCAGGTGTTCTGATAATTTCCAGTTTAAGTTTTGAGTAAGCCCGATATGCAAGAAAAACGAAAATTCCGTAGGTAACTAATGGCAACCACCAGAAACGATAAGGTTCAAAATCACCCGTGACCGGTTCCCATCCCGGGAATAATGTTTTAGCAAGGTCGGTTGTTACATTTCCAAGAATCGGAACTGATGAAAGATCAAGAAAGAATGAAAATACTAATGCCACAAGTGATATTATTCCTGCTTTGGCTACAACAGTAAAATGTATCTTCCTTACTGCCGAACGTGTATATTCTTCAAGCTCTCTTTCCAGCTCGTTGTTCGTTATATCCTTTGTTGACAGTATTTCGTTGACTGGTTCTGTTCTTTTTGTTCTACCGATCATTATAATTTATCCTTTAATAAAGTTCTTATTAAATAAAATCCTTTCTTATTAGATGGGAGAAGAGGTCAAAAAAGGACAAAGAGATGAATGGATTTTTCAATTATCATACCACCACTCCTTTGGTTAATTTATTTAACTCTCAATTTTAATCAAATAATTAACAATAATACAAAAATTTAGCATTTATTATTTAATAATGAATTAATTATCTGTCTTTAGAAGGATTTAATAATTATATGTTACAAAAAATAACAAATCTTAATGTCTGGTTAAAACTAATTAATTACTATTTATTAATGAATGGTTAAATATGTTCCACGTGTAGGTAAATATTACATTTATTGAAAAATTATTAAACACATTTTATACAGAGTATTTTCATTAAATTAGCAAGAAGAATTTTTAGTGTTATAATATTTTGGTTAAATGAAAAATTTAAGAATATATGAAGTAAATGCACGTGTTTGGATAAAACAATTTGGGGAAGATACGAAGCTATCCGCAATACCCGACGATTTTATAAATGCTTTACAACGATGGGGAATGGATGCATTATGGCTCATGGGCATTTGGAAAAATAATCCTGAAGCCATTCAGAAATATTGTTTTGAACCGTCACTTGTTTCAGCATATAACAAAAGTCTACCAGACTGGCAAACAAAAGATGTAATCGGATCTCCATACTCCATCGATAAGTATGAAGTTAATCCTAATCTTGGCAATAAAGACGATCTTCTTGGATTAAAGAAAAAGTTAAATGATGCCGGCATTAAACTAATACTGGATTTTGTTCCAAATCATTTTAGCTCTTATTCGGAACTTCTTGAAACAAATCCAGAAATCTTTCTTCCTGCGGATCAAGCATTATTTAAAAGTGACAATTACACGTTTTTTCAATCGCCCTTTGATAAGCAGAAATACTTTACTCACGGACGAGATCCGCTTTTCCCACCGTGGAAAGATACAGTACAGATAAATTATTTCAGTAAAGATGCGCGGAAATATCTTATTCAAACACTTGAGGAAATTATTGAAGTCTGCGATGGTGTTCGTTGCGATATGGCAATGCTGCCGTTAAACAATGTGTTTTATAATACCTGGATAGGTGTTTTGAAAAAATACGGTATCGAAAAACCATCTGAAGAATTCTGGAAAGAAGCAATATCCTTTATAAAGAATAAGCATAAGGAATTTATATTCATCGCAGAAGCTTACTGGGATCTTGAATGGGAGCTGCAGAAATTAGGATTTGATTTTACATATGATAAAAGACTAACCGACAGACTTGGCACAGCTGAGGTAAGAACAATTAAAGATCATTTGAAAGCTGATGAAGAGTTTCAGTTAAAGTCTGTTCGTTTTCTTGAAAATCATGATGAAGAAAGAGCAGCTGCTAATTTTGGAAAAGATCGTTCTCTTTCTGCCGCTACTATAATAAGTACAATTCCCGGAATGATCCTTTATTATGATGGACAATTTGAAGGCAAAAAAATAAAATTGCCGGTTCAGCTCGGCAGATTTCCATTAGAAAAATTGGACAAAAGAATTAATGTTTATTATGAAAAACTTTTACAAATAACAAAACAAGAAATATTCCGAAAAGGAAATTGGCAAATGCTTGATTGTATTCCTGTATCTCCTAATGATTTCAGCAATGAAAATTTGTTTGTCTGGGAATGGAATTACAATCAAAAAAAAATTGTTATTATAAACTATTCCGAAAATTCTGCAAGGTGTAGAGTTAAACTTGATATTGCTTCGGATAAAAACACAATTGACCTTTATGACGAATTGAATAATGTTACTTACAACAGACAAATTTCGGAAATGAGAGAAAGCGGGCTTTATATTGAATTGAAAGCATATAAAAGTCATATTTTTTCAATTAGCAGTTAGGATTTTTTAAGGACTTCTTTTTATTCAGGCTAGTTATTTATCTTTGCGCACCTTTTTTATAAATAAAACATCTTATAACGAGTAGATATGTCAAAAAAATCTTCGGTACAAAAAGAAAGAAAAATTGGCAAACAGCAACAGCTGCCGAAAAAACACCTGGTCGATCCAAAACATAAAAATACTTTCTGGACGATAGTGATTCTTATTGTACTAACGGTCTTTTTCATTATTAATAACACGAGAGATGAACCTGAAGAAGGTCCATATCCGCCAAACTATGTTCCCCAAAATTCTCTGCAAGGTGAATAGAGGACTAAAAAAGGAAATAAAATGAAGCAAAACCTAATTATTCTGTTTGTATTATATATTACAGTTTCATTATTCGGCTACGATAAGATAGAAGCTGAAAATAATATAATACCGGAAAAAGAAATAACTACCTCAGTTTTAAAAGAAGGAAAGAAAGCCACAGATTTCACACTTAAAACTTTAGACGGTAAAAATGTAAAGCTATCCGATTATAAAGGCAAAGTAGTGATAATAGATTTCTGGGCAACATGGTGTCCTCCCTGTAGAAAAGGTATTCCGGATCTTGTTGCTATCCAAAAAGAGTATAAAGACAATTTGGTTATAATAGGTATTTCACTTGATCAACAGAACACTATAAAAGATCTTGCTCCGTTCATAAAGAATTACGGAATTAATTATCCTGTTGTTCTTGGCACCCAGCAAGTTGTAACGGATTATGGAGATATTCGGTCAATACCAACTTCGTTTGTTATAGATCAATCAGGTAATATTGTAGATACTCACATTGGACTCGTTCAAAAATCGACTTATACAAATAAGATAAAACAGTTAATAAAGAAATAATAAATTATTTTATGGGGGAGGGGTCATTTCATCCCCTTAATTGAAATGGCTGATACTAAAACAAAAAGTAAAATACTTATAGTTGAAGACGATATTGAGAACCAGCGCTTCTACAAATTAATTCTTTCGCGCAAATATGATGTTGATTTTTGTGATTCTGATAAGCCCTTTTACACGAGACTTGCTGCCAAAGATTACGATCTTATAATAATGGACATTACTCTTAGAGAAGGTAAAAGCGGAATTGAGTTAACTAAAGAAATAAAAAGTTCAAAAGTGTTTTCTACAATACCTGTGCTTTGTTTATCAGCGCACGTATTTGAACAAGATAAAAGGGCAGCATTAGGGGCTGGTGTAAATGTTTATCTTGAAAAACCCGCATCAAACAAAGTGCTTTTTGACACAATTGAAAAGCTTATCAATGAAACCAACGCACAAAAATCTTAAAAAGCATCCCTTAGAAATTTGGGCTCTTCTAAAGTAAGAATCAGTGAAATTCTGTGTGAATCCGGCAGTCTTTCAATCTCAGATTCGCTAAATCTTGCAAAAGAATAATCAATGTTTAATTTAGGAAGTTTAACTCCCGCACCAACAGTAAATTGTTTTACATCATTATAACCAGCACGAACAGAGAAGAGATTCTTAAAATTATATTCAACCCCGGCATGCATATCAAAGCTAACCGGACCAAGATTAAAATTAGAAGCGTATTTTCTGTTTTCAAATCTTACATCAAAATCAAAAGCAGGCATAATATATCCGCCCAGAATTTCTACTACTTTATATGCGGCTCCGAGTTTTAAAGTAGGTGAGATAAGTTCGTTTCTGCCCGTATTCCAAGCGACTAATGTGGTCGTTACATCCTGAACATTTGCTCCCAGATATAAATTTTGTATAGGTGTGTAATATGCACCCACGTCAAATCCGATTCCTGTTGCACCGTATTCCGCAATATCTCTTCTGATAATTTTTATATTGGCACCCCAATAAAAATTATCAGTTTGTCGTTTGGCAAAAGTTAAGTAAAAAGCCCAGTCCTGATTACTGAACTCTGTAATTTTGCTGTAGTCTAAACGAAACTCATCATTAACATCAACAATACCATCGTTGTTCGTATCCATAAGTGCATTTCTTGTATCGGGAATACCGTCAACTCCCAATCTCATTATACTTAAACCAAAACTCATATCTGTGCCATAAGGAATTGCAACCGCACCGTAATCATAATTTACAAGGTTACCAAATTGTTCGGAGTGCATAAGTATAATTTGAGGATAGTTAATGTTAGCCAAACCTGAAGGATTGTAATAACCGGCGGTAACATCGTTTGCCACAGCAACGAATGCTCCTCCCATGCCTAAAGCTCTTCCACCTACACCCAAAGCCATAAATTCACCGGCATATTTACCAATTACTGTTTGAGCATTCAGTGAAAAAGCTGAAAGAACAACAAGGGCAATTATTAAAACTATCTTTTTAGGCATTGAAGAAAGCTCCTGAGTTTAATTTTAGCTATAAACACGAGGCAAAATTGGAAGATTGGACTATAAAGTCAAGGCTAATTTTGCGAGATTTTTGGCATTTAAGAAAATTTTAGAACAAGTAATGCTAAGTTTTTTTATCTCTTGAACATGAACTTACTCATTTGCTAGCTATGATTGTTCTGGAACTTACATTTCTATTTGTTTAAATTTAGACATACATAGCAACAAGAGTTTAATTTATGAAAGGTTGATGATAATCATGAACATTTCTGCTTTTACTCAGCATCATTTCAAAAAGAAGTAACTATGCTTCCAATGTATCTTGAAAAACTTACTATAAACGATTTAAGAAAAAGAGCCGATGCACTTCAGAAGCTTCTAACTGAGTGCAGAATTTGTCCCAATGAATGTATTGTAAATCGTTTAGAGGGGGAAGAGGGAATTTATTGTCATTCAACTAATGAAGTTATCGTTTCAAGTTTTGCTCCACATTTTGGCGAAGAACTCCCCTTAGTGGGATTCAGCGGTTCCGGCACAATATTCTTTACTAATTGTAATTTGTCCTGCGTGTTCTGTCAGAATTATGATATAAGTCAGTTAGGTCACGGCAGCAGAGTTTCTATCGAACAGCTTTCCGAAATGATGCTTTTACTTCAGAACAGAGGTTGTCATAATATTAACCTTGTTTCGCCTACTCACTTTGTTCCACAAATTGTTTCGGCATTAGTTATTGCTGTTGATAAAGGACTCGAAATCCCAATCGTTTATAATTGCGGAGGATACGAATCCGTTGAAACATTAAACCTGCTTGAAGATATTGTTGATATCTATATGCCTGACATCAAATATTCCGATAGTGAAACCGCTGCACGTCTATCAGGAATAAAAAATTATTGGGACGTTGTTCAATCCGCAGTTAAAGAAATGCATCGGCAGGTCGGTGATCTTCACATTAACAGAAGAGGAATTGCAAAAAGGGGATTGTTAATTCGTCATCTGGTTTTACCGAACGATCTTGCGGGCTCAAAAAAAGTAATTGATTTTATAGCAGATCAAATTTCAAAGGAGACATATATTAATATTATGGATCAATATTATCCTGCAAACAAAGCAAATCAATATGATGAGTTAAACAGAAGAATTACAAATGAAGAGTATGAACGCATTATTAATTATGCGAAACAGAAAGGTTTGTCCAGAGGATTTTGAGGAAATTTTTAAATTACAAGCACCAAATCTCAAATAAATTTCAATTAACAATACGCAAAAATTCATAATGTTTAGAACATTATAATTTGGACATTGTGTTTTATTTGATTTTTGTTATTTGGATTTTTGTGACAATCTTTTACCAAGTTGTTTATAATATTAAGCCATCAAATCCCTTTATTAAATACTATGAAAACTCAAAACATTATACTTATGCTTTTTGTATTACTTGTTTTTACTTCCTGTACACAAAAACCAAATGTAGATCCCGAATACATCAAAGAAATTGAAGAATGGGATCAAAAAAGAGTTGAACGATTAAGGGAAGAAAACGGCTGGATTAATCTTGCCGGATTATTCTGGCTGAAGGAAGGTGAGAACAAAATCGGTTCTTCAAAAGATAATGATATTATTTTTCCATCAGGTCCGGAATTTGTTGGTACAATGTTTCTAAAAGATTCTATTGTAACTATAAAAATAAATCCAGATGTAAATGTTATAAACAAAGGAGCTACTGTAACAGAACTAACTCTTGCGCATGACCTTACGGGAAATCCAACCTTGCTACAAACAGGTTCACTCAGGTGGAACGTTATCAAAAGAAAAAAAGGATTTGGAATTCGTCTTCGCGATCTTAATGCCGACTTAGTAAAAAACTTCAGGGGGATTGAAAGATTTCCTGTAGATGAAGACTGGAAAATTGAAGCAACATTCGATGACTATAGCCCGCCAAAAAAAATATCCATTCCGGATATAGTTGGCACTGTTGAAGAAGAAGACTGTCCCGGAGCAATTGTTTTTACAAAAGACGGAAAAGAATACAGGATAGATGCCATTGACAGCGGTAAAAGATTGTTTCTAATTTTTGCTGATGAAACAAGCGGAGAAGAAACCTACGGTGCAGGAAGGTTTATGTATGTTGATAAATCCGACTCAGCAGGAAAAATCATTTTAGATTTTAATAAAGCATACAATCCCCCCTGTGTGTTTACAAAGTTTGCCACCTGCCCGCTGCCGCCAAAAGACAATTACTTGAAGTTAAGAATTGGAGCAGGGGAGAAAATGTGGGGGGAAAAACACTGATAAATAAAAATTAACTACTTCTTCAACTTATCCTTAAATACCTTCTCAAACTTTTCAACTTTGGGAGTTATTACAAAAGAACAATAACCCTGAGATGGGTTATTCTCATAATAATCCTGATGATACTTTTCAGCCTTGTAGAATTTTGTAAGCGGGGATATTTCGGTTACTATAGGATCGTTCCAGATTTTTTCTTCTTCTAACTTCTTTCTATAGTATTCCGCTTTTTGTTTCTGGTCTTTGTTATGATAAAAAATAACAGAACGATATTGTGTGCCGACATCATTTCCCTGTTGGTTTAAAGTTGTCGGGTCGTGAGTTTTCCAGAATATTTCTAGTAGTCCATCATAAGTAATTATTTCCGGGTTGAATGTTATTTGTGAGCACTCTGCATGTCCCGTTGTACCACCGCACACTTCATCATAAGTAGGATTATCAACTTGACCGCCGGCATAGCCGGAAACAACATTTATTACTCCATTTACTCTTTCAAAAATTGCTTCTGTGCACCAGAAACAACCGGAGCCGAAAGTTGCAGTATCAATTTTAGAGTTTAAGGAACTCATTATATTTTTTTCACTCTTAATAATTTCTGATTTTGTTTCTTTGCAAGCTGATAATAACACAATAGAGAATAATGTTATTACAATTAAATAACGTATCAATACAATAGAACACGGATGACACAGATTTAAATGATTTACACGGGTCATCAATTATAACTCCTTATGAACGCACGCTGTTTTTTTAAAATCTTAAAAAAGTGGCGGCTGTATCAAAATCATTTTAAGGATATTGATACAGCCATTAAATTATAATTCTTTAGCCGGTTGATGCTTGGGTTTCTTTCTGAAAAAGAAAAATACCAGGGCAGAAATTATAACAAGTGCAATTACATAATAAACCCAGGTAATATCTCTTGGGAACACAACAGATTTCCAATCAGTAATTTTAGATTCAATTAATTCTTTTTGCTGTACGGTTAGCATAGTATTATCAATAAGATACGGCATCCACTCGGTTTGGATTGATTTGAACCAAGTACTGTCGGCGAACGATGTGTATATTTTTTCCGATTCTTCCTGACTTTTTACACCAAAGTTTTTAAGCTCATCGTCAATAAATCTTGTAATTTCAACAGTAAATCCCTGTCCCCCACTAAAATCCTGCAAGAAAATACTGTTCATTGCAAATTCTTCTTTTATCGAATACCAGGCTTCATCTCTTATTGCCGCTTGCCAGTTATTAAAAAGAGTATCAATTTCTTTCAACTCATTTGATTTATCCACTTTAGCAGCATAAACCTCGACAAGGTTCACTCCAATTTTTCGCCATGTTCCGGCAAACTCATTCTGTTGTCTTTTTATTTCTTTTAGATCCTCTGGTTTGAGAGAGGTAACATCCAAAAATCTAACATGATCTCTTAAAGATCTTTTCACATTAAGAAGAACTTTATTCTTTTCTATTTGTGTCGTAATTTTTTGCTTATCATCACTAGTTAATAAAGAAACATCGGCGGTTAATTGAGGGATTAAGCTGTCAACCATACTCAAAATTAAATTATCTCTTTTGAGCAGAGAAGCTTTAAGATTAGTAACAAGATTTTCCAGCCTTTTTATTGTTTCGGCATCTTTTATTCTGCCTGTTTCTAATATTGCAATCTGGTTTATAAGCTCATTATTATTTTCGCTGAGGCGGTCAACTTCATCTTTTAATGCAACAACTTCAGTTTGTAAAACATCAATATGTGTAAAGTCTGTGCTTCTTACATCCAGATCTGTTTTCAGTTTAGCAAAAGATTTATTGAAATCATCTGGATAAAGACTTTTATCAACCAGTTCTTTATGCTCCGAGAATTGCGACTTCAACAGTTCAATATCTTTGGCAATATTATTAATCTCCTCCATTGATTCAGCTTCGGTGATTCTCAGCTTAAGCTGACTAATTTTAGACTTAAAATCCTGAACTAATTCATAATCAGACTGTGCAAACAAGATATTTGAAAACAGGAGAAAAGAAATAATTGTTAGGAAATATTTTAACCTCATTTTTCACCTCTCACAATTTCACTTTTGGATAGATAACATTTGTCTGTACCGTCAACAAGCTCAATTAGGGGCGAGCGTTGATTAAAAACCGGTTTTTCTAACCCGGTTTCAGTGACTAAAATTTTGTCCTCCATTTGTAAAGATCCTTCTGCGGGGAGGAACACATAAACATTTTTGAATCCTTGTGCGGTTATAAAATAATATCCATCAGTGCTTCGTATAATTCTTACCTGTCTATCAAGATAAGCAAGTGAGTCCTGAAGTTCCTCATAAAACAATGGTTTTATATTAAATGAGAAAGTATATCTGTCTTCCTTTGCGTTACCGTCATCATCAACTTTTAAAACTGATTCGATAGGCCAGGAAAAATCTGCAGGCTTTAACTCTAAAGTAGCACAGGAGTAGATTGAGAAAAATAAAATAACCGTAATGGACACATACAAAAGTTTCATTTTACCTCCGTGTGGAATTTTAACATAGATAAACTTAAATAAATTTTTAATATATAACACCTAACTTAAGATTTTTATAATGGTCATTTTTCAATACCCCAGCATTATTAAAAGTTTTTTTAATGGATATTTTTGTCTTATGACTTGATATTACAGAGGATACAATATAAAAGCCGGTAATCTACGATCAGATTCACCGGCTTTAGTGAGAGACGAGAGAATTATTTAATCCGAATTTCAGAACGGATTTATTTACGCATCTTTATTCTGAAATTGTCCTTGATTTTTTTATCAAAATGTTTCTCATAAAGATCAGTGTATTTCTTTTGGTGTTCTGGCAATAATTCCTTGCCGTTTACTTTAATGGTTTCGTCATTGAAGGCCAGATTCAGTTCTTCATCTTTGCTTTTAAGATAGCCGTCTTTCACCAATTCATTTTTCATTTCTTCGATGAAGCTGTTTAATTTTTTCATTTCGATGTTCAGCTCTTCCATTTCTTCATCAAGTCCACTTAAATCAATATCGATATCTTTTACCCGAATTCTCACATTTTCAAGTTCTTTATTAACATCTTCAAGATTTCGTTTTATGTCTATTCTAATCTTATCAAAATCAATATCCTCTAATTCCTTTTTTAGCTTATCCATGTCGCATTTGAAAGCATCCTTGTCAAAATATATTTCATTTTTTTTGTCCTTTAACTCTTTCATCGATTCTTTTAGCTTTTCCATATCCTCTTTAAATGATTCATTATCAAAATCAATTTCTGGAATCTCGAATAGGCTTTCTTTTAAGTTTTCTCTCATCTCTTTCATATCTTCTTTAAACTTTTCACTGTTAAAATGAAAAACATGGACATCAGATTTTATTTTTTTCAAATCCTTTCGGAGATCATTGAATTTATCATAAACCAAATCTTCATAAAGGGCTATTTCTTCAGATGGAATTCTTTCACCGTTTTTGTACAGAGCCGCAATTTCCCCATCTTCAAAATCAGCACGCCATTTATCACTGTTATCCTTAAAAGTAAAGCTGTTATCACCATAACCGCTTTGAAATGAAGTGATTCCGCTGGAGGTTCCCGAAGAATTTGAACAGGCGGTTATTGTCAACATAGTCAGCAATAAAAATATGCCCGTTTTTGTCGCAGTAATTAGTCTCATTTTTCTCTCCTAAGTAAAAAATGTTGTTTCTGTATGTTCAGACGCAACAAGCTAAGAAGAGTTGCCCGATTTTATAAAGTTTGATATGAATGGTTTTATTTTTTGATGAACGGCTAAATTTTATAAATATAATTTTGGGGCGTAAAGATTTGAGACATTAATCAATAAATCCATACTTTTTAATGTGACGATAAGCGAGATAACCAACCGCTCCAAGCTGCGCCATTCCCAAAATATACCTGACAGGATTAAATTTTGATTCTTCAAGATATTTGTCATAAAGCGGAGATAGAAAATAAAAATCGTTTTTTTCTGAATTAAAATCATTTCTTAAAGATTGACTAATAATCATTTCGGTTCTTAGTTGCAGTGTTGATTTGTCCTCATCAAAAGGAATTAGAAAATTGGAGTGATACGTTTCTCTATATAGATCGAATTCTTCAAAAAGGTATTGAATATTTTGAATTGCATAAATTGATTTGTTTTTTGCACCAAGGGAATCTTTTTGTGTTTCCTGCGCAAGAGATAAGCAGGATAAACATAAAACAACGATGGTTGAATAAGCAAATATTTTCATTGCACACATTAATTAAATGTAAATGTTACTCAAAGATAACGTGAAGGACTAAATAACAAATATCAAAATAATAACCTATAATTCATCACGGCGAAACAAGGAAATTCAACAGCTCAATGACTTACTCATTCCTTTTTCTGAAGAGCAACCTTTAGCAAATCCGTGTTATGAGTTATCACATCAACGAATGTTTTAAGAAGTGTGAAAAATACAATTACAGTCAGTCCCGATTCTAGTGAAAAGATACCAGCCCCGGCACCGACAAACCCTGCAAAAATAATAGTGAGATGCATTGGTATTATTCTGGGATATGGAGCAAACATCATTGTCCCGAGATTTGGTTTGGGTTCTCTATCGCGCATATAATAAATGAATTCAACTGTATAATTTGCAAGAAAAATAATTGCCGATAAGATAAGGTAATTCGGTTGAATTGATTGCGCTCCGCCAAAAAGCGATGGCAGTCCGCTTCCAAGGAAAACAGCGTATATTAAATGAAAAAATCCGTAATGGAAAAGAAAGAATATTGCCGTTGAAATTTTGGCTGCTTTTGTTGCTTCAACTTGTCTGTTGCCCTGTCTAAATCCTTCAGTTGAGAAATCCTTGAGCCAGAGTATTTTTATAAAGTTAAAAATTCCGATTATTACACTTTGAATCCAGTAAATCCACAGCACTTCGAGAATGCCGAGACTATCAATGATGGCAAATAATATTATTGCAAGATTTGAAAAGATAAGAGCCCATGTTGAAACTTTACTTAAAGCCAGACTAAAAAATTCAATGCGATCAATCCGATTAAACAAGGATATTTTATTTTCTTTATTCAATACTTATGTAATCTGCTCTTCGGTTACTGTATATCGAACATTTCTTTCTTTAAGATAAGATGCCACTACTAAAATTTTTCCTACAAATTCAGGAGAAGATATTCCTTTCTTTTTATAATACCCATCAATTACAAGTCTCACAACCGCAGAACAAGCATATCCGGTGGTTCTTGCCAATGAAGCTGTATTTGTTTCAGTATCATATTTGTTAAACGGGAAACAAATTATTTTTTCCCATCAACCTCTAATTCTTTATCACCAACTTTATATTACTACTATATAATTTAAATAAGTAAAAAATTTTAAGTTAATTAATTGCCCATGCTCTAATAATATTTTTTTCTTCAATGGAGAGTTTCGAATCGCCGTGCAAAATGCGGTATTGCCATAGAGGCATTTGTTCTTCGCGTACCTCTTCCCAGATTTTCTCTTTCATTTTCATCTGATCCATTGTAACAAGATTTCCCCATTCAGAAAAATTTACTTTTTCACGTCCTTTGTTCACATCTGAAGCAACAAGGAAAGACACAGGTGCTATTTGTGTATACCAAGCCCAATTGGTTTCATTGGAATGGCAATCGTAACAAGCACGCTTCAATATATTTTTTACTTCAGTTGATGCGTACAGGTCATTTTCAACAGGTGGATTAGTCTGTCTAACTGGAATAAACTGAATACCCACAAGTACGACACCCAAAAAAATTATAAATTTTTTCATACTGTCCCTTAAATTATTTTATAATACTCTTTCTTGTCCTTTTTTAATTTTTTCTCCCCCTCTTTTTTACCATAATGATTTTTATATGCTTCGGCAACCTTACAATCATCGCATAATTTCCCGCAACAGTCCTGCCAATCTTTTACCGAAAATTTCTTTTGAAGCCGGCTCATTTTAATTTAGCAATCACCTTTTTTGATGTAGCAATTACATTTTCAACAGTGAAACCGTACTTCTCGAAAAGGATTTTATCAGGTGCCGACGCACCAAATTTTTCTATACTAATGATATCGCCCGAATCGCCAACAAATTTTTCCCATCCTTGTTTAACACCTGCTTCAATTGCAACCCTGGCTTTAACTGATTTTGGGAAAACGGATTCTTTATATTCTTCGGGTTGTGCTTCGAATAATTCCCAGCTTGGGAAACTTATAACTCTTGTATTTATTTTTTCAGCCTCCAGTTTTTCTGCAGATTTTAATGCAAGATCAACTTCAGAACCAGAAGCAATTAAAACTAACTGCGGATTATTGGAATCTTTAATTACATAGGCACCTTTTTGAAATCCGCTTGCAGATGAAAATTTATTTCTATTTAATACAGAAAGTTTCTGACGTGAAAGTATTAAACATACAGGTCCGTCTTTGTGATTGATTGCTCTCTTCCAAGCTTCAACCGTTTCATTTGCATCGGCTGGACGAAGAACCAAAGTATTGGGAATTGCTCTTAATGATGCAAGATGTTCAATAGGTTGATGTGTCGGTCCGTCTTCGCCAAGTCCTATGCTGTCATGAGTGAACACAAAAATAATTTTAACTTTTGAAAGTGCGGCAAGACGAATAGTTGGTTTTAAGTAATCAGAGAAAACAAAGAATGTTCCACCGTAAGGAATAACTCCGCCATACATTGCCATTCCGTTCATTATGCTTCCCATGGCGTGTTCGCGAATTCCGAAATGAAAATTTCTTCCGGAATGATCCGAGGGCGAGAACGTTTTGTACTTTTTAAGAAAAGTGTTATTGGATGGTGCAAGATCAGCCGAACCGCCGATAAGTCCTGGAAGATAATCGGCAATAGCATTTAGCACTTTTTCTGCTGCAGATCGAGTAGCAATTTTCTCGTCATAGTTTGTAAATGAAGGAAGATGATCTATCCACTCATCACTCAATTCATTATTCATCATTCTTAAAAACAAATCCGCATCCTTCGGATATTTTGTTTTATATCTCTCAAACTTCTTCTGCCATATTTCTTCAGCTTCAGTACCGCATTCTTTTACACGATTAAAGAATGATTTAACTTCATCGGGCACATAAAAAGATTTATCTGCTTCCCAGCCAAGATTTTTCTTTGTCAACTTGACTTCATCTACGCCAAGCGGAGAGCCGTGTGCTGAAGCTGAGTCTTGCTTATTCGGACTTCCGAATCCAATATGAGTTTTTGTAATTATTAAAGTGGGCTTTGTTAACGTACTTTGTGCCGACTTAACTGCAGACATTAGTTGATCAATATCATTAACATCATCAACATTTAGAACTTGCCAGTTATAAGCTTCAAATCTTTTCTTTGTGTCATCTGAAAAAGCTAGTTCTGTTTTGCCGTCAATTGTAATTCCGTTATCATCATAAAAGAAAATAATTTTCCCAAGCTTTAAATGCCCTGCTAATGAAGCGGCTTCGTGAGAAACACCTTCCATCAAATCGCCATCGCCGCATATGCCATAGATGAAATGATCCAATAATTTTACATCATTTTTATTAAAAACAGATGCGAGATATTCCTTTGCAATTGCCATTCCAACGGCATTAGCAAAACCCTGACCAAGCGGACCGGTTGTAGTCTCAACACCCGCAGTATGTCCAAACTCAGGATGTCCGGGTGTATTACTTTCCCATTGTCTGAAATTCTTTAAATCGTCAAGTGAAATATCATATCCGCACAAATGTAGGATTGAATAAAGAAGCATACTGCCATGTCCTGCTGAAAGAACAAATCTATCGCGATTAAACCATCTGGGATTAGCAGGATTATGTTTCATTACTTTTGAATACAAAGTGTAGGCAATTGGGGCACAGCCCATCGGCATTCCAGGGTGACCGGAATTAGCTTTTTGAACAGCATCTATTGATAGTGTGCGAATTGTATTGATTGAAAGTTTATTAAGTTCTTTTGGATTTAAAGGCATCAGGACTGTCACTCGGCTTTCTGCAATTAAGTTTTAAATTTTGATGTGTACAAAATAAATAAAAGTACTGTAAAAACAGGTGAAACTTATAAATCAATATCCGCTTCCCTCGGGTAACTTCATACCCTTTAATCCATATTGTCTGATCAAGTCATCATAATTAATTAAGCTAATTCCTCTTTGATTGAATTCATCTGATTTTATAGCGGAAAGAATTGCTTTTAATTCAGATTCTCTGTGTTTACTCATTTCTTTCAAACCGAAAGAATTTAAGTCAATCATCGCCTGCATTTCATCATTATCTTTTGTAATGTGACAGACAAGCAAATTAATTTGTTCGGCTTTAAGACTATCTAAAGTAGTCATTAAATGATTTTCTTTCTTATCAATATCAATACTGTACATACTTTCGAGATCAATTTCACCGAAGTAACGTGAAATTGCGAGGTTATATTCTGAAGCAAGCTTTTCAACTATTTTTCTCATCTCTGGATTATCAACAGCGGTTCCCATATGGTAGTCGAGATAAGAAATTTTTAATCCAGCCCTGATTGCTTTATCGATTTGGGCACGAAGTTCGGTTTCGACTTCTTCAAGTTTTGGCTTGTTTGCAAAGAATTCTGAGCGTGAAGGGAAGAAATACCCTAATGAATCTACCAGTGAAGGAACCGCAGTAATGCCCGCAACAGGTCCCCACCTATAATTTCTCCATTCGGAATTTAAAGTAAGATGAACCCCGATACTTACTTGCTGATTGTCTTTTAATATATCAACTGCTTCGTCAAACCATGCACAGGGAACCATTACAGATGCAGAAAAAATCAATTCACTTTCAATTAATTCTTTTACAGCAAGATTTACTCCGTGACTCATACCAACATCATCGCAGCGGATTAAAAGAGTTTTATCTGTTAATTCTGTCTGGGAGATTAAAGAAAAGGTAAATAATAATGTCAACAGAACAACAAGAAGTGATTTTGGCATAATTTCTCCAAATGTTTATTGAAAACTATTGAATATTTTTTCTTTAATGAAGATAAGAACAGAATGTTTTTTAACTTTTTGTACTTGCAATATTCGGCGCGTCAAAACATATTGTAACCAACAATAATTTTTTTCCTTTCATTACGGAGATGAAGTCATGCAGCTAAGTTCAAAACTATTAAGACTAACGCTTTTTATAATTATCCTGATAACAGGATTTAATTTACTTGTTCAGGCTCAGGACAAACAACTTACTTTCAACCAGGTTTATCTATTTGGTCAACCTCGTCTTTTAAAACCCTCACCGCAATTAAAAGGTTGGTATGACGATCAGCATTATATTCAATCAAAAAATGAAAATGGGAAAGCATTGCTTGTTGCTATTAATGCATCAACCGGTGAAGAAAAAGTTATTCTTGATTACTCCGAGTACGATGATGTGTTGCTTGAATATGAACTCACTCTGGATGGAAGCATAGACAACACAAAAGATTACGACGGATTTTTATTCGTTAAGGATAAAGATTATTATTTCTTTTCAAGAACCGTTGGTAAAGTAATTCGCTTAACTGACGATAAAGCTGACAAAAAAAATCCCACTCTTTCTCCTGACGGAAAAAAAGTTGCATACACGAAAAACCGCGATCTTTATTTTGCTGATACACAAGCAGGAAAAGAAACACGCTTGACTTTTGATGCATCAGAAACGATATACAACGGTTGGGCTTCTTGGGTATATATGGAAGAAATTCTTGGTCGGGCAACCAACTATAAAGCTTTCTGGTGGTCGCCCAACAGTGAAATGATTGCTTTTCTGAGAACTGATGATTCACCGGTTCCTAAATTTTCTTTGTTCAAATCAGATGGAGTTCACGGAGAACTTGAGTGGGAACATTATCCGAAAGCTGGAGATCCAAATCCCAATGTAAAACTCGGTATTGCTCATCTTATTAATAATAAAGTTGTTTGGATCGAGGAAGATGAAAATGCTGATCAATATACAGCTTGGCCAACCTGGACACCTGACAGTAAAGAACTTTTTTATCAGTTGCTGAATCGTGGACAGGATCATTTGCAGATTCTTTCAGCTGATCCTTTAACAGGAAAAAACAGATTAGTTTATGAAGAAAAGCAACCAACCTGGGTAGACTGGTTTGAAGATCTTTATATTCTACAAAACAATAAAGGCTTTATACTAAGATCGGATATTGATGGCTGGAAACACCTATATTATTATAATATGCAGGGTAAACTTAAATCCAGATTAACTTCGGGTGACTGGACTGTTACAGAAATAGTATTAATAGATGAAAAAAATGAAAAGGTTTACTTTGAGGGAAATAAGGATAACTCTTTCGATACACATTTGTTTGTGGTTAACTTTAATGGAGATGGATTAAAGAAACTTACTAAAGCGGAAGGGACACATAATTGTACTGTTTCTGAAAACGGTTCCTATTTCTACACCACACACAGCAATATTTTAACGTTTCCCAAAACAGAACTGTACAGTATAGATGGTGAACTGCAGAAATTAATCGGAGACAGAAAATCAGAAATTTTTGACGAATACAAATTGGGAAAAGTTGAACTGATGAAAATAAAAATCTCGAATGGCATTGAACTCCCTGCAATGTGGGTCCTTCCACCGGATTTTGATGAAGCTAAAACTTATCCAGTCCTTTTTTCAGTTTACGGTGGTCCAGGCATTAAAGATGTCTCAAATTCTTTTTCTGGTTACTTAGATAGATTCTTCATAGCTCAAAGCGGTATAATTTATTTCGTAGTAGATCACCGAGGCTCGGAACATTTTGGTAAAAAAGGAACTGCACTTATGCACCGCAATCTTGGCAAATTGGAAATGAACGATTACATTGAAGCCGTTAAATGGCTAAAGACAAAACCATTTGTCGATTCAACAAAAATTGGAATTACTGGAAGCAGCTATGGTGGTTATGTTACCTGTATGGCACTTACATATGGTGCAGATTATTTTACTCACGGGATTGCAGAATACTCCGGAACCGATTGGCGACTTTATGATAATGTATATACTGAAAGATTTATGGATACACCTGAAGAAAATCCAGAAGGTTATAAATTTGGTTCTGCAATGACTCACGCAGATAAATATAAAGGGAAATTACGCATCACACACGGAACTTTAGATGATAATGTGCATATGCAAAATACAATCCAACTGGTTGATAAGCTTACTACATTAAACAAAGATTTTGAAATGATGTTATACCCGAATGAAAGACATGGTGTCAGATTTCCTAAATGGGTTCACGCGCAGAGAGAGTATGTTAAATTTTGGTTTAAGAATTTTCTGAATAAAGATTTTTTGATGGAATAATGCTTTCTGTGCGATGCCCTCAGCATCGAATTGAGTTATTAGATATTGTTAGTTTAGATAAAGAGTTCTTTACGGATTAAGTATCGAACGCGGATGATATTGATTACTGAAAATCAGCCAAATCTGTGTCATCCGTGTTCTAATGCTCTAGACTGTTTGTATCACGCGACGGAAATGAAAACCGTAAACCGCAAGAGTCATCGCAATTGGAAATTTTCTGGGATACTTTAAAAGACTGACAAACAATAACTTCCAGAAATATCGCTTCCCTTTTTCAATTACTCCAAGTAGCCAAAGTAATCTAAAAAAAGCTTTTATCTGTTCAAGGTTTAATGTTTTAGGTGTCCAACGCGGAACCTTATATTCTTTTAAAAATACTTTCAACCGCTTATAATATTCTTCCTGAGAATAAATTGTATTTAGTAACCGACTGTAACCTCTGATAAGTTTTGTGTAATCCATTTTGGGAATAAAGTTAATTGATGCATCCATATTATTGCCGGAGAACATCTCAAGAAGTCTTCCTTCTTTTTTCATCCTAGCAAATAATTTCGTTCCGGTTGGAGCGTTAAGTAAACCAACCATTGCATTTGCAATTCCGCTTTGCTGAATGAAATTTATCTGTTCATCGAATACCGTTTCAGTATCGTTGTCAAAACCGACGATGAAACCGCCGGAAACAATCATTCCGTTTCCTTGTAACTTGTTGACCGATTCAACAAGATTGCGTTTAAGATTTATTGCTTTTCCGCATTCATTCAGACTTTCACTGTTTGGTGTTTCTATTCCAACAAATACACTGTTAAATCCTGCTTCAACCATAAGTTTCATCAGTTCATCGTCATCAGCAAGATTTATCGAAACTTCTGTTATAAAGAAGAAAGGATATTTTCTTTCCTTCGACCACTTAACTAATGCAGGAAGAAATTCTGTTTTCAGTTTTCTCTTATTGCCAATGAAGTTATCATCAACAACGGAAATTGCGCCTCGCCAGCCAAGTTCATACAACCTGTTAAGTTCATTTAGAAACTGTTCAGCACTTTTTGCTCTTGGTTTTCTTCCATTCAACATTGTTATGCTGCAGAATTCACAATCATACGGACAGCCGCGCGAATATTGTATGCTCATTGAAGCATACTTTTTCATATCGAGCAATTCCCACATTGGAATTTGGGCAAATGACACTTCAGGGAATTCATTGGTTTGATAAACGTGTCGTGGATTTCCGTTTTTTAAATCTTCCAGAAAAAGTGGCAGAGTTATTTCTGCTTCATTAAGAATAAAATGATCTATACCAAGAAGATCTTGATGCTGAGTCGTACACAAAGGACCTCCGGCAACAACTTTAACTCCGAGTTTATTACATCTTCTTACCATTTCTTTGAATGATTTAAGATGAACGTTCATCGCGCTGATAAACACATAATCTGCCCAGATAATATCTTTGTCGCTAAGCTTAGATACATTAATATCTATGAGTTTCTTTTGCCAGTCTTCCGGCAGCATTGCCGCTACAGTAATAAGTCCAAGCGGAGGTTCGGCAGCTTTTTTCGATACAAACTTAAGTGCCTCCTTAAAACTCCAGAATGTTGATGGTGTTTCGGGATATATCAATAAAACGTTCAAGTAGTTTCTCCTGAATAATTTATATTACAATTATGCAAAGAATATTACTGTGTGTTTGTAAAAGAATTGTAAAAATCAATAAGCTTAATTTGATGTTAAACTGAATAAAAATGATATTTGGTTTGTGATTTTATCTAATTAGATTTTCCTTAAATAGAATTAAAGGAATGTGCTATGCGTAAGCGGTACTCATTCGTTTATACCCTGATTATTTTTATTCTTGCCCAGCTTGTTTGGCTTGCTGTTTTGCTATTATGGATTTATTGGTATGTAAAAAACAACTTAATCTTTGAGCAGGTTGGCGAAGAATTATCTCCGCAGATTGTTGTCGATGCTCCGAGCGTTGCTCCTTTTGTATTAGGAATCGTTATGCTCGCCGGACTTTCCTTCAGTCTTGTTCTCTTCTTTAGACATCTGAGCATACAGATAAGACTAACAAAATTGTATGATAACTTTATTGCAAACATTACACACGAATTAAAATCTCCGCTCTCGTCAATTCAGCTTTATCTTGAAACGTTGAACTCAAGAGATGTGCCTCTCGAAAAGAAAAAAGAGTTTTATGAATTTATGATGAGAGATGCTGCGCGCTTACAAAATCTCATCAACTCTATTCTTGAAATATCTGCGCTTGAAGGAAAGCAAAACAAAAATGATCTTATACGTCATCAGGCATGTCAATTCATTCCAAAGATAATTAAAGATTCTGCTTTGCAATTCAGACTGCCCGATAGCAATTTGAATGTTGAATCTATCGGCGATTGTGAGGTGCTTATAGATCCTTATTCTATTAAAATGGTATTTGATAATCTGATGGATAATGCAATAAAGTACAACACCGGTAACTTAAAAATTGATGTGAAAATAGTTTGTCATCAAAAAAAAATAGAAATTGATTTTAAGGATAATGGAATTGGAATTCCCGCTAATGAACAGAAAAAAGTGTTTCAAAAATTTTATAGGATTTATGATAGGGATATACCCAATGTAAAGGGCACAGGACTGGGACTTTACTGGGTGAAAGAAATTATTAAAAATCATAAAGGAAAAATTTTTATTCATAGCGATGGAAAAGGAAAGGGCACATCATTTAAGATAGAGTTGCCTGTTTATAAAGAGAAAAAAGCATCTTCAAAAGAAAAACAAAAGGGAAAGACAAATGAGTGAATCCAAAATTGAATTCGGCAAAATTCTTTTAGTTGAAGATGAAGAGACAATGGCATTAGGGTTGGAGTATAATCTAACCGAAGAAGGCTATAAAGTCGATTGGGCAAAAGATGGAAAAGAAGCCATAAAATTTTTTGAAGAAAGAAAATATGATTTGATTATTCTTGACATCATGCTCCCATACTTTAACGGATTTGAAATTGCGGAAACAGTTAGAAGCAAAAATCCGCAAATGCCTATACTAATGTTAACAGCAAGAACTAATGTTGAGGATAAAGTAAAAGGACTTGAACTTGGTGCCGATGATTATCTTACAAAACCATTTCATTTGAATGAACTGCTTCTACGTGTAAAGGGAATGTTAAAACGAAAATCGTGGTACAGCAAGGCAATAACAAAACAACCTGTCTACAAGTTTGGAGATAATGAAATAAATTTTGAAAATCTTAAGTGTAAAAAAGGCAAAAATAAATTCCAGCTTACTTCTTATGAAGCGATGATAATGAAATACTTAATTGAAAATAAAGAAAAAGTTGTAACGCGAAAGGAACTTCTTGAAAATGTTTGGCATCTTAATCCCGAGGTGGAAACCAGAACCGTGGATAACTTTATCGTCCGCCTGAGAAAATATTTTGAAAAAGATCCTTCAAATCCGGTTTTCATTGTCAGCGTAAGAAGTGCGGGATATATATTTAACGAAGAAGCAAAAGTGTAGTCCACCTTAAAGGTGGCCTACACTTAAAGCAAAAGTAATTTATCTGAACGAATACGTAAATCTTAAACTCAAATGATCGGCAGAGTTGCGGTAGGATTTAAATGTGCTTCCGATATAAATATTATCTATTATGTTATACATAACTCCCCAGCGCTGATAAATGTCATCCTTTTCAGCAAACGAACGATAAACATATCCACCAAGTTGCGCGCTGAGAATCGTTTTTCCCATAAGAAATTCTACACCGAGCAATAATGATCCACGGTAAGGATTTATTGCCTGATCAGGATATTCTCTTCTAGCAATTTCAACTGCTCTTCCATTTCTCTCAAGCTCTGCCGCAAAGGTTAAAGCCATAATCCTGTAAGTTTGTATACTTCTTAAGATTGTTATCCCGTACATCTGCACCTGTCCCGGCATCGGAAATGGCATTGATGATATTCCCCAAGAGAAAGATACATCCCAACGCTTTTTCTTTTCGGTGGTTAGATACGGATCATAAATATCTCTAATATAAAAATCAGGTTTGTCTAAAAAATAATTAGCAGAAAGTGCAAGTGCCCAATAGTTCACTCCTCCGTTCGGTTCAAGTAGAGCCGCATTTGATTGATGATTCATGCTTCCGTCTAACTGAAGTTCAATTCTTTCAAGAGGTTTATAAGTTATGCCGCCGCCAACCGATAGTATATAGTTGAAGTGTGTTGAATAAGACCAATTTTTTAATTCAGCATCTTCATCATAAGGATTTGTAAGATAAGACAACCCTCCTTTTCCTTTAAGATGAAAATTAAAATCATCCGGAAGGCCAAAGAAGTATGTAAAATTTAATCCTGCTGAAAACCCGTGACCTAAAATCTCCTCCTGATTAAAATCATAATACGCAAAAAATGTCCCTACTCTTGGATAACATTTGCAATCGTTCCAGACTTCATCATAATTTAAGTGCCAGTAAAAATCCAGTTCATAACCGCGCGGATTTAACCCGCGGACGTTTACAACTTCTTTTGCGTGGGGAATCATGTAACCCGAGATAAAGCTTGTGCCTAAAAGGTAAACGTAACGACTATCATTTTGTGAAATGGAAATAGAGTCCTGTGAAACATCTGTTTCATTTAATGTCTGAGCAAAGTATTCAGACGAGACTAAAACCAGTAGAATAGTAAGTTGAGTGAAAATATATCTCATATTGTATTTAATGTTTCTGCTGAGATTACCAATTCACTCAGCCGCTGAAGAAAATTCTGACAACAAAGTATTCTTTAACATCAAATGTAAAAATATAATTTTCTGATCAAATAATTGTTCCTTTAATAATTATTACGCAATTTTAAACTATATTTTAATATTAGAAAATTTTTATGAAATCATCAGTTATAATTCTAAGTGTTGTTTTATTATTCTTTCAATCTTCCTTAACATACTCCCAATTACCAAATGCAAAATATCTTAAAATTGCTAATAAAGTTTTAAGTTCAGTTCCGCTTGTCGACGGACATAACGATTTGCTGCTTCACTATTACTACTACAAAGACAGAAAAGGAAATCTGGACGGATATGACATTTCTACACCTGTATTGGGACAAACAGATATTCCTCGTTTAAGAGAAGGAAAAGTCGGTGCTCAATTTTTTACGGTGTTCAGCTTTGATGACAGGGCACTGACTAAATCAATGCTCGAATCCATTGATTGCCTTTACCGTATTGCTGAACGATATAAAAATGATTTTTCATTTGCATATTCATCAAATGACATTATGAATGCTTTCAATAAAGGTAAGATTGCTATGCTTATGAATATTGAAGGTGGTGAGCAGATTGAAAACTCTCTTCCGATGTTAAGACTTTATTATCAGCTTGGTGTCAGATATATGACTCTTACCTGGAATTATTCGCATGATTGGGCTGATGCAGCTCTAGATTCAGCAAAACACGACGGTCTAAATGAATTCGGAAAAGAAGTTGTAAGAGAAATGAACAGACTCGGAATGCTTGTTGATATTTCTCACGTATCAGATAAAGTTATGAAAGATGTTTTTGAAACTTCTGAGGCGCCTGTAATTTATTCCCACGCCAACAGCAGAAAATTTGTAAACACCAAACGTAATGTGCCGGACGATATTCTGCATCAACTTAAAAAGAACAACGGAATTATTATGGTAAGTTTCGTTCCGTTCTTTGTTAACCAGGAATATGCCGACTGGTTTGATCTCTATGAAGCTGTTTATGATTCTCTGAAAATGGGAAACAAAGAAACTGCTAAAGCAATAATAGAAGAATGGAAAATTAATAATCCTGAGCCTAAAGCAACCTTATCGGATCTTGCGAATCATCTTGATCACATTAAAAATTTAATTGGTGCTGATCATATTGGTATAGGCTCCGACTTCGACGGATTTACAGGAGTTATTGAAGGATTGGATGATTGTTCAAAATTCCCAAATCTTTTTGCAGAACTTGCGCGCAGAGGTTGGACGGAAGATGAATTAAAAAAACTTGCTGGCGAAAATTTTCTTAGAGTTTTTCGTGAAGCGGAAAAAGTTTCACAAAAACTAAGAACCGAAAGAAAAGCTTCAATGATGAGAATAGAAAACAAATAACTTAATATAAAATGATTAAAGCAATAGTTCCATTGGTCTCATTATTTCTTTTTCTTTTGAGCTCTTCAGTAGTTGCTCAGTGGAAACAAATTCTTCTTGATCCTCCATCCGGAATATTTTCATTTTATACATCTGATAGTACAGTTTACGCCGGCGGCGACAGCATTCTTTATTATAGCACAGATATCGACAGTGGATGGTTACGTTCTTCAAGAATTGAAACTGTTGAACACGGGATTACTTCAATTGAGAAATGGGACAATAAATTATTCGTTGGAACTGCTGGAAGAGGAGTCTTTGAAAGCACCGATGAAGGAGTTACCTGGTCATCACTCAATAACGGTCTAACCGGAACCGGTGCATTAGAAATTTCTTCAATGGCAATTAGGGGAGATAGTCTTTATGCGGGAACTATCGATGAGGGTGTTTTCGTACTTAATCTTTTAAGTCCTTTAGAATGGGTAACATTCAGAGAAGGTTTGACAGTTGGAATCTCTTGGGATGTTTACAGCTTATATAACTTTAAAGGAACATTAATCTGCGGTGCTGGTGGGAATGCAAAGGTCTATTTCAACGAGTCCGGAACTTCAAATTGGACTGAACGAAGTTTTGATCTCAGCGAGGAATCTAATTCTATGCTGGGAATTACTAATTGTGGTGATGTAATAATTGGATGTGCAAATCTTGGGATTTATAGAAGCTTAAATAATGGTGTAAGCTGGGAATATTACAACCCCGGCATTGGTTTGATAAGTTTTGCTTCATTTGTTGTTGTTAATGCTGTAACCTTTTCAGTAATTTCAAAATTGGACACAAGTTATTTGCTTGCTTCCGTAAATAGTGGGGCTGCCTGGCAATTTGAAGTTGAATTTAGTAGTACAAATTTTGCAATTACTTATTTGAATAATAAACTTTTTTCAGGAAGAGACGACGGACTATTTTATCTTCCATACAAACCCTCTTCATTTGATGATGAAACTAATTTTATTCAACTAACCGATTTTCTGTTAAAGCAGAACTATCCCAATCCGTTTAATCCAAGCACCTTGATCGGTTATCAGTTACCAGTTACCAGTAAGGTAACATTAAAAGTTTACGATATGTTGGGTAGAGAAGTAGTAACACTTGTTAACGAAGAACAACAACCAGGAGTATATGAAATAGATTTTAAACCAGAATCATGTATCAAGCATCCAGCATCTGGTGTGTATTTTTATAGACTTCAAACTAAAGATTATATAGAAACGAAGAAGATGGTTTTACTTAGGTGATAACTAATTGCCAATTATCTGAAGAAGATATTCAACAATTTCATCAACGGTATCGAAATACTTTACTAATCCCGGTTCACGGTTTTCATAAATCATTTGTTTGTCCATAACGTTTACCACTTCTTTCCACATAGATGAGTGGCAGACAATTGGTTTACTGTCCATCAGCTTTTTGTTCGCATATTCCCAAACGGCAGCTAATTCAAGCAATGTTCCCGTTCCACCCTGAAGAATTACAAAAGCATCGGCAAGCACCATTAACTTTTCGATGCGTTCAAAAACATTTGCACATCTTATTTCCCGAGTGACATAACGATTTGGATTAGATCCCCAGAAGGTCACGGTAACACCGTAAACTTCCGCACCGTTATCCAAGGCACCTTTAGAAGCGGCCTCCATTATTCCATAAAAACCACCTGTACAGATTTCGAACTTATTTTGCGCGAGTTTAGCACCGAGATTATAAGCAATATTGTACTGTTCGTCTGCTTCTTTGGGAAACGAGCTTCCGAAAATCGTAATGATTTTAGGCATATCGGTGTTTTCTAAATTCTTATGTACAAATATAGAAAAATATTTTGATTGAATGATCCGTCTTCGTACTTACCTAATCGTTTCACAAAGATGGGACAAGGCGTGCTTCGCAATACCTAGCGGTAGGTAAACAAGACAGGTTAATTAAAAGATTGAGTGAATGTGGATTGTTGAAATAAAAAACCCGATCCTTTTCAGGACCGGGCTTACATATAGCATCGAATCTACAACTTATTTTGCGTTTGAACCGATCATATTAACACCGACTTCTACAACTTATTTTGCGTTTGAACCGATCATATTAACACCGACTTCTACAACTTCTGCGACCTTCTGTCCGACAACTTGATTATTAATTCCGAAATCGGATAAGTCTAAATTAAACTTTGCCTGTACACCAAGAAGATCTCCCGGTGCTCTTGTTTGTGTTTGTTCGTTTTCATCAAGAAAAGTCAAAATTGCATCTGCTGTAACTTCTTTTGTAACACCTCGCAATGTAAAATCTGCTTTCACTTTAGCCCGAAGTTTATTATCCGCTAAAGATTTTATATCACTAACGCTTTTTATGGTAAAGATAACAGCGGGATATGTTCCTGCATTAAGCCAATCCTCACTTCTTAAATGTTCATCTCTTAAATCAATACCTGTTTTTATTGAAGCAACAGAAACAGAAATACTTCCTTTAAGAGTATTCAGATCATTTATGTTAAATATTACTTTACCTTTAATATCATTAGTTAAACCATTAATATCTTCAAGCGGAGTTGTGCTGAAAAATGTTGCTTGGTTTCTTCCACCCTTGTCGGCAAAGTTAAAAGTTTGTTCACCAGAAGCTTTAACTTTAAAGCCTTGAGCAAATAATGATGCAGTAAATAAAATTAATACTGCGGTTAAAGAGATTCTTCTTTTCATTTGAGTTCCTTGTTTTTGTTTCTAAAGAAATAAATTAAAAATCCTGATAGAACTGCAATTGCACCAGAAACAGCACCGGCATAATCTAAGCCGAGAACGAATTTATCTTCCCATTCTTTATATGTAATGTTGAATAGTCCATCAACTTTTTCTACCAGAACTTGAGTTTTTGTAAAAATTTCCCCACCCTGCATTTGCCAGTAAATTAATATTACTGCAATCAGAAGAAGGGAAATAATTAAAATCATCTTTTGGTTCTTATTCATTTAATTCACACTAAAAATTCTTAAATATTACAATATCCATTTTATTTTGAAAAGTTCGCACCGAAAAACAGTTTAATGAATTAAAACTAATAACTATATTTCTGTCGGAAATAGAGACAATCTTCTTAAAATTGCTTTTTCAGAACAAATTGAAAAACAGTTAATGTATGTTACAACACATATATTTGATAGTCAAGTCATATTTTATTCAAATGAATATTCACTAAAAAACAGAAATTGGAAAAAACTTACGATATTGCAATAATTGGCGGTGGAATAGTCGGAACGGCAACGGCTCTTAAACTATTAGAAAAAAAATCTTATTCACTTCTTATACTTGAAGCCGAAGATTATCTTGCCGCCCATCAAACCGGACATAATAGCGGAGTTATACATTCGGGACTTTATTACAAGCCAGGCTCGTTGAAAGCATTGAACTGTGCTGCTGGTAGAGAAATGATTTATAACTTTTGTGAAGAGCACAATATTATACATGATAAATGTGGAAAAGTTGTTATTGCAAATTCGGAAAAAGAAATGCCGGCACTTAATCTTCTTGAAGAAAGAGGTAAGGCAAACGGACTTATAGGTTTAAGAAGATTAAGAAAAGAAGAACTCAAAGAATATGAACCGTACGTTTCGGGAGTTGCGGGCTTATTTGTTCCGCAGACAGGAATTGTTGATTACAAAGATGTTGTTGAAAAATACGCTGAACTTATTATTAAAAAGGGAGGCGTAATTAAAACTAATTCTTCGGTTGCTTTTGTCAAAAGAACAAACCGCGAGTTAGTGCTCACAACAAAAAATAATGAGTACAAAACTAAGCTTGTTATTAATTGTGCCGGGTTGCAATCTGATAGAGTTGCACGAATGTGCGGCGTAAATCCCAAACTAAAAATCATTCCTTTCCGTGGTGAGTATTATAAATTGAAAAAAGAAAAAGAATATTTAGTTAAAAATCTTATTTATCCAGTACCCGACCCACAATATCCTTTCCTAGGAGTTCATTTTACTAGAATGATTAGAGGCGGTATTGAGGCTGGTCCAAATGCTGTGCTTGCATTTAAGCGTGAGGGGTATTCAAAAACCGATTTTTCTTTTCGTGATGTAATGGAAATGAAATTTTATCCGGGCTTTTGGAAAATGGCAATGAAACATTATAAAATGGGAATTGCTGAGTTCAGAAGA
Source organism: uncultured Ignavibacteriaceae bacterium (assembly GCA_963804005.1). Taxonomy (GTDB): domain Bacteria; phylum Bacteroidota; class Ignavibacteria; order Ignavibacteriales; family Ignavibacteriaceae; genus JAGXRK01. Next base: position 105,779 of record CAWDOP010000018.1, read on the forward strand.
TCTTTCAGTAAAAAACTTTTTGTGGAATCATTACAAAAATTAATTCCCGAAGTTCAGTATGATGATGTTTATCCGGAAGGCGCTGGTGTTCGTGCACAGGCATTAGAGCCTGACGGAAATCTTGTTGATGATTTCAGAATAGTAGAGGCGAAACAAATGATCCACGTTCTTAATGCGCCGTCACCAGCGGCAACGGCTTCATTAAGTATCGGTGATAAAATTGCAGAAATGATTCAGAAAAAATTCGCAGAGGAAATTATATAAAAGATATGAAAGACTTAGTACAGATATTGAATGAAATTTCTCAATCAGAGGACATAAAAGTACTCAAGGCAAATATTTCATCTGTAAAAGAAAAAATTCAGTTATCAAAAAAAAGTGAGATAACAACACTTCTTAACGGAAACAAAGAAAAAGTAAATGTTTCATTTGTAATTGGCGAGCTTGAACAAATTCTTTCAACAAGAACAATTGAACGAACAAAATATTATATCAATCGGCTCATTAAAAGTTTTTCTGAAATCAAAACCGGAAATGTTAACGACCTTAATCTGAACAGATGGAAAGAGTACGATGATCTGATAACAGACAGCTTATGGATTCTTGACAAGCGAGATAAATCCGGTGCGCATAACGCAGGATACTGGGGAAATTTCATTCCGCAAATCCCAAATCAGTTTTTAAGAAGATATACTAAAAAGAATGAATGGGTGCTCGATCCTTTTCTTGGCAGTGGGACAACATTAATTGAGTGTAAACGTCTTGGACGAAATGGAATTGGAGTTGAGCTTCAACCGGTTGTAGTAAAAATTGCAAGAGAAAATATTAACAAAGAAAATAATCCACATAAAATTAATACTGAAATTATAACTGCTGATAGCACCTCACTTGATTTTTCTAAAGAGCTAAGTAAACGGAAGATGAAATCTGTTCAGTTTGTGATTATGCATCCGCCTTATTGGGATATAATTAAATTCAGCGACAAGAAAAATGATTTATCAAATGCGAAATCAGTTGAAAGTTTCTTAACTATGTTTGATAAAGTTGCTGATAATGCATTATCTGTTTTAGATGAAGGAAGATATTTTGCCGTAGTGATAGGAGATAAATATTCTGACGGAGAGTGGATCCCGCTTGGATTTTATTTAATGAATGACCTGATTAAAAAGGGATACAAACTGAAATCAACTATTGTAAAAAACTTTGACGAAACGAAGGGAAAGATGAATCAAAAAGAACTATGGCGATACCGTGCACTTGCCGGAGGATTTTACATTTTTAAGCATGAATATATTTTTCTTTTTCAGAAGTAATCGATAAAATTTAAAAGATTTTTATGAAGCGAAATATTTCGTAACCAACCAAGACAATTCCCTTGGCTGAGGGGATAGTTCTTAGATTAAACAGTTTATTTAATGCCTGATTTAATTAAAACAGAATCCGAGTTAAAAAAAAGATGGATATATCCCTACAAATGGGGGCAGAAACAAAACGACAAGTTTGATAATGCAACAAATTTTATTTATAATTTTTTCTTATTCGAAGACCTCCTAAAAGAAATCGAGAAAAGATTCAAATCAGAAAATAATTATCAAAACTATTTTAATTATACGCTAAACCGTTGGTACAACTTCTGGTCGTCTCAATGTGTCGAACAGATTTTTTGTTCACTGCCCGGGGTAAAACCTGCTCTTGATGGAAAAGACAAGCTGATCGATTTTTCCATTCAAGGAACAACATTCGATCACAAAACATCCATATTTCCTAAAAATTTTCCGTATAAAATTGATGATGCAGTTAAAGGCACAGATGAACTTATAAGATGGCTTTATAAACATCAATCACAGGAAAAAAGAAAACATTTTAAAAACAGATTATTTATCGTTCTTTATTCGCAAGATGGCGAACATTGGAAGTTAAAAGCAGAAATTTTGTGGCTTAAAGAAAGAATTGAAAAATATATACTTGGCTTCAATCCGGATTATTTAATGAAGTTTGAATTTGAAAAAGGACAAATTGCAACTTCAGATATAATTTGGGCAATAAAATAATTTGCTTGACGTATCGTTCAGCAATCACTAATTTTAACAAGGTGTTAGAATAAAAAATCATCTAAATTAAAATATCTTATGAAAAAATTTATTATTACTACTCTATACTTTATTTTATTAATCTCTCTCGTTTCGTGCGGCGATACATCAAACGATGAGTCAGGAACAGAAAAATCTTCATTAGCTCTTAAGGAAAGAAGATATGGGCTCAAGTCTGCCATTGTTGAGTATGATGTTTCAGGTTCACAAGAAGGCACACGCAGACTTTATTTTGATAATTGGGGATTGCGTCAGGCTGAGTATTCGAACACTACTATTACAATCGGGCAGTTTTCTAAAACTGCTAATCTTGTTAACATTAATGATGGTGAATGGCAGTATATCATTAATATGGAAACAAAGTCAGGAACAAAATCCCAGAGCCAACTCAAAGAATTAAAAACTCAATTAGAGGGCGAACAATATTTTAATGAGTTAGGTGAGCAGGTAATCTTAAAAATGGGCGGACAAAAAGTCGGTGAAGAAGAATATATGGATAAAGAATGCGATATTTATGAATTCCGGAATATTGGTATGAGAGCATGGTACTGGAAATGGGTTTTACTGAAATCGGAAATGCACTCAGGACAGATTAATATTACTGTTACTGCACGCAATATTCAGGAAAATTTAAGAATACCTGAAGAAAAGTTTCGTGTTCCTGATGAGATATCTCTGAACGAAGTTGATCTTCATGACATTGAAGGTCAGATGAGAAGAGAACAAGAAGAGAGAGATAAGGAAAAGAAGCAGGAATAAATTGTTATTTAACAGATGGAATAATGGAATGGTGAAATAGTGGATTGAATTTCTGATTGATTGACTTTAGATATTCTAATAGCGATTAACCATTAATGAATATCCTTTGAAAAATTATGATTTCTAAAGTTTCAGTATTTCATTATTCCAATACTCCAATACTCCATTATTCCAAAGTTGTATGAGGCAACGCAGTGACTACTTTCCTCCCCCTTGGCGGTGCTGATGAAATTGGTGCCAACAGTTACTATATCAATTTCAATGGCAATGGAATTTTACTAGATTGCGGAATGCATCCCCGAAAAACCGGACTGGAATCACTTCCGGACTTTGATCTAATTAAAGACCTTCCCGTAGATCACGTTTTAATTTCCCACGCACATCAGGACCATTTAAGTTCGCTGCCTTTTCTGGTAAAACGACATCCATATATTCATATAACTACCACACCTCAAACAAGAGCAATATCAGAGCTTACGCTTCACAATTCTGTTTCCATTTTAAGGAAAGAAGTTGGAGAAGACGAAAACTTTGAAATGTATTCACACGAAGAAGTTGATTTATTAATCAAGACAATTGAGTATAAAGCTTATGAAGATGAGTTTGAACTCTTGGGTTATTCTCATACAGACAAATCAAAAGTTAAATGTACTTTCTATGATGCCGGGCATATTCTTGGCTCTGCTTCTATTCTTCTCGATAATAACGGGAAGAAAATTTTCTATACCGGCGATATAAATCTTACAAATCAAACTCTCATTCCGGCATCCAGAATTCCTGAAATAAAAGTTGATACTCTAATACTTGAAACAACTTACGGTGCAACTAATTCAAAGTTGTTGAATAGCTGGGAAGATGAATCGTTACACCTTGCAAAAGAAATCAACAAAGCACTAAATAAAGGCGGATCCGTTTTAATTCCGGTGTTTGCACTTGGCAAGATGCAGGAAATGCTTGGCACTATATGGCAGTTAATGACAAAAGGAAAACTTCCTGTTGTTGATATTTACACGGGAGGAATTGGGGAAAAAATAAATCGGGTTTATGATTATAATCGTCATGTTGTAAACAGAATTGATCCTGAATTTGAATTGTCAAATATTCCAGTTAAAGATATAAATGACGTTGACGATGTAAATGAATTTTTCAAGCATCCCTGCATTGTACTTGTATCAAGTGGAATGATGATAAAAGGAACCGCATCATTTAACCTTGCAAGAAACTGGATAAACCAGAAAAACTCCGCAATATTTACTGTTGGTTATATGGATCCTCAAACTCCGGGTTATTTAATTGCAAATGCAAAACGCGGAGATAAAATTCAATTAACTGAATATTCTGAGCAAAGAGAAATAAAATGTGAAATAAAAAATTTCCGTTTCTCTGCACATGCAAAAAGAGAAGATTTAATATCAATAATAAAAAAACTTAAGCCGGCAAAAGTGATACTTGTACATGGTGATCCGGAGGCGATTGATTGGATGGGGTCACAACTGATAAAAGAGTTTAAGAAAATTAAGGTTTTAGCTGCAAAGGTTGGTAGATATATTGATATAGAAAGCTAAGTTTAGGAGTAAATGTTTTTCAGGTAGTACTAGACATTCAAAACATAGGTGAGAAAATTAAGAATTATAGCCCTATGAGTCTTATTAAGATTCTCTCCTATCCTGTCAATACTCTCCACCTTATAAACTCGACTTTCAAACTCATTATAATGGAGACACAGCAGATTTTTTGATGAGTTCTATTCAAGCATTTTAATTTTCTTCGTATATTGCTAAGAGCATAAAATAAAAATTGCTGTATCTGTGTATTTAATAGAAAAAGTTTTAACAAAAAATACAGGAGGAGAACATGTCCACTTTGAAGAAAAAACTTCAGGAAAAAATTGAAGCCTGGCGTCCGCGCACAACTCGCTTAGTAAAGGAGTTCGGAGAAGTCAAAGTAGGTGAAGTTAACATTGGTCAGATAATTGGAGGTGCGCGAGGTATCAGAAGTCTCGTAACAGATATTTCATATCTCGATCCTATGGAAGGAATAAGATTCCGTGGTTATACCATTCCTGAGGTCATGGAAAAACTTCCTAAAGTTCCCGGCGGTGAAATGCCTTATGTAGAAGGATTCTTTTATCTTCTCTTAACCGGAGAAGTTCCTACTAAAGAAGATGTAGAAGAAGTCGCTGAAGAATTCCGCAAAAGACAGGAAGTTCCTAAATATGTATTCGATATGCTTAAAGCACTTCCTATTGATTCTCACCCAATGGTAATGTTCTCTGCCGCCATTGTTTCTATGCAGAAAGAGTCCGTCTTCGTTAAAGAATATGAAACCGGAAATTTAAATAAGAACGATTATTGGGCACCCACTTATGAAGATGGATTAACCCTATTAGCCCGTCTTCCGCAAATTGCTGCTTTTATTTACAGACTTAAATATAAAAATGGCGACATAATTCCTTCAAATCCTAAGCTTGATATGGGCGGAAACTTTGCCCATATGATGGGAATTAAAAAACCGTATGATGACGTAGCAAGAATGTATTTCATTCTGCACAGTGATCATGAAAGCGGAAATGTAAGCGCACATGCCGGACATCTTGTTGCAAGTGCACTTTCCGATGTTTACTACTCAATATCTGCAATGATAAACGGATTGGCAGGTCCATTACACGGACTGGCAAATCAGGAAGTACTAAGATGGACTCAGCAAGTATATGAACAAAAAGGCGGTAAGGTTCCCACAGAAGAGGAAATGAAACAATTTGTTTGGGATACTCTGAAGAGTGGACAGGTTGTTCCGGGATTCGGACATGCAGTTTTAAGAAAAACCGATCCCCGCTATATGGCACAGCGAGAGTTTTGTTTAAAGCATTTACCTGATTATCCTCTGTTCAAATATGTTGACTTACTATTTAAAGTAGTTCCTCCAATTCTGCTTGAGCAAGGCAAAGCAAAGAATCCATGGCCAAATGTTGATGCTCAATCAGGCGTGATTCAGTGGTATTATGGCTTAACTGAATACGATTACTATACAGTACTTTTTGGTATTGGAAGAGCGCTGGGTGTTGTTTCTAATATTATTTGGGATCGTGCACTCGGTTATCCGATTGAAAGACCAAAATCACTTACCACAGCTATGCTTGAAGATATTGCAGGAATAAAATAAATTCCAGTAGTTCAGTTTTCCATAGTTGCTAAGTAAATATTATAAACCCGGTTCATTGTGAATCGGGTTTTTTATTTTAGTTCCTTCTGAAGTGGAGGTCGCTTGAAAGGTGAACTCCTCTTAAACATATACTAATTAAAGTTCATCTGTACTAAAGGTATCGCCCTGTTTGTAATCGCCGGTTGTAAATCCCTTGTAAAACCATTTTATTCTTTGCTCGGCAGTTCCATGAGTAAAAGAATCCAGCACCTTATAACCTTGCTTCAGACTTTTCTGAATGAGTTCCTGACCAGCACCGCTGGCGGCATTTAATGCTGCTTTAATTTCACTCTCTTCAAGAAGATTTAATCTGTGCGAGTAATGAGCCCAAACGCCCGCATAAAAATCTGCCTGAAGCTCCTGGCGCAAAGAGTACTGAGAATATTCCTCTTTACCCATTGTTAAACAATGGGCCTGCTCTTTATTTATAACACCGAATAATTTTTGAATATGATGTCCGAATTCATGAGCAACTATATATACCATCGCAAAGTGATTGGACGCATTAAATCGTTTGTGAAGTAGTTCATCGTGAAAGCTGATATCTATGTAAATTTTTTCACTATATGGACAGTAAAAAGGTCCCGCTACAGAATCTATTCTTTCACAAAGCGGGTCAATTTTGTTGTTGTATAGAACTAATTCAGGTCTTCGGAAAGTTATTTCTGAACTATGAAAGATTATATTCCAGAAATCACCTGTTTCTGCGACTACGGTGGAAATTAAATGACTTAGTTCTTTGTTATGAGCAATTTCGGTAAGTTCTGATGAAGTTAACTGATCATTTGATTGTGTGTTCTTAAACAATGAAACAGGATTCACGCCGAGTAGCATAACTACTAGAACAATTGCTGTTATTCCAATGACAAAACCGACTATAACTTTTAGTAAAATGCCTCTTTTGTCTTCCCCGTTTAGACTTTGTTTTGTAACTCTCCAGCGCATTATTATATTTTTGTTTGTTGACGATAGCGTAAATATCTGAGCAATAATATACTTTATTATTTACTATCGCAAATTATAAAAGAAATTCCTATCTAAAAAAATATCGTCTAAGTAATAATCTATATTTATTAATATCAACAATTAAATTTGAAAACAAAAAGCAGAAAAGAACAAAATTATGCTGTTGATTTATCTTTATTGCAAATGATCTTTTCCAGGTAAATAAAACAGCATCACAAAAATTTTAGATAATATGAAAAAGACAATTATTTTTTTTGTACAATACATTCTTCACTTGTTGTATATATAATGCTACTAGTGAGAATATTTGCTTCATAATCAGACTGTAAAAATTCGTTAAACATTATTATAAACCGCTTATCCATAATAGAGGGATGGCATTTTAATTGTTGGCTTTTTAATCGTAAATTATAATACCAAACATTCTACAGGAGAAAATAATAATGAAAACATTATTACTAACATTGTTAATGGGCATTGTAATGTTCTCAATTGGTTTTGGGCAAGAGCGTACAGATGAAAGAAAGTGGACGATTGACCCGGAAACCGGGGACACAATATATACCGAAGCAGTCGTCATCTCTCAATCCGAAGACATTACACCGCGCAACAACCTTATAATTGTCAATCCCTTAAAGTTTTTACTGTTCTATAATATTTCGTACTTTCATAAACTGGGCGAGGGAACTGCACTTGGAGGCGGTATCCAGATACCAACAATATCAGGCATTGATGGATTTGGTATAAATGCAGAAGCAAGATTTTATCCAACGGGAAAAAATTTGCGGGGATTTTATTTAGCCCCCAATTTTTCTTACAACAATCTATCTGGCGATGATGAGGATGATGAATCTGTCTCAATAACCTCTATTGGAGGATTAATCGGCTGGCAGTGGTTTCCGGGCGACCAGTTTGCAATTGGTCTTGGTATTGGTATTGATTATTACTTCTTTTCCGGTGATGATGACGATTTTGATAAATTTGATGGAACTGCACCTGCATTAAGATTTGATATCGGATATGCCTGGTAATTACATAAAATACACCTGCCTGCAGTAAACATACGCAGGCAGGTTGCCTTACATTATTTGAAAAATTATTTTATTTTAAGGCACACACTCACAGATCTTTATTATTATGAAAAAAAGGACATTTTTCTACTGCCTGATTACAATTATTTTATTAAACTTTCACTTCATTTATCCACAGGATGTACGACCGGTTCGTGACGATGTGGGCTATTGCTGGCAGAGCGATAGTTTCGATCTTTTTATTAAATGGCTGAATGAAAATTGTCCCGACAATGAATTTGAGTCTGAAAACCTGATTGCGGGAATTTCGCCTCACGATGATTATCTGTATGCCGGGAAAGTCTATTATCCGCTGTTTAAACTTATTAATGCAAAGGAAGTTTTTATCTTTGGTCTAACACACGGTACAGTAAGAAGGGAAATCGGAGATCCGCGTGATGTAATAATCCTGGATGAGTTTGATAAATGGAAAGGACCTTACGGCGATGTAGAAATCTCACCGTTAAGAAAGAAAATAAAGCAAACACTGGATCAGCAATACTATATTGTAAGCAACACAGCACATAGTCTGGAACATTCAATTGAAGGATTAATTCCTTTTGTTCAGCACTATAACCGTGATGTTAAAATAACTCCCATAATGGTTACAGCAATGCCTTTTGAAAGAATGGACTCGTTAAGCGAGGAGATTGCTACTGTAATCTCAAAGTATGTTAAAGAGAACAATCTGAAATTAGGCAAAGATATTTTCTTTCTTTTTTCTAACGATGCTAATCATTACGGTGAAGACTTTGATAACCAGCCGTACGGAATGGATGAAGATGCTCATAGAATTTCTACGGAAAATGATTTAAGAATTGCCTCAGAAATTTTTAACGAAGTAGTTACTGATAATAAAATTAAAAATCTTTCCCTTGAATTATGGCCTGAAGCCGGTGTAAGTAAAAACTGTCCACTCTGGTGCGGAAGGTATCCTGTTGTACTGGGATTGCTAACGGTTAACAAAATTGTACGGCTGACCGGCAATGTGCTCAGCGGTAAGCTCTTTAAATATTCCGATACCTGGACAGAAGGTGTGCTTCCGGTTAAAGGAACAAAAATGGGAATAACCGCTCCTTATTCACTTAAGCATTGGGTTGGATTTTTATCCGCAGGATTTTATTTGGCAGGAGGAAAGTAATAAATGTCCGCAGCACTTATTGACTCTATTGTATTAATTACCATAGCGTTATTCTTTTATAGTCTTGGCGTTTGGGCCGAACGACTTGCACGTTATCTTAAGCCCTGGCACGTTATTGCTTTCTGGATAGGATTTGCCTTTGATGTTTCAGGAACTCTGGCAATGCATTTTATGGCAAAGGGACAGTTTGATCTTAGTGAACCACATACACTTACGGGACAAATTGCACTCTGGCTGATGTTCCTGCACGCTCTATGGGCAACACGGGTTGTAAAGAAAGGAAATGAAAAAATGCTGAAAACATTTCACCGCTTCAGCATTTTTGTGTGGATGGTTTGGCTAATTCCGTATTTTGGAGGAATGTATCTCGGAATGCAAAGTTAGTGTTTTTCAATCGCACATTTCGCAACTTTTTCTTTGTTAACTCTGCGAAATTCTTTTCTCTGTTCACACCCTGGTTTTTTTATTTAAAACCGCAAAAGCAAAAAATCTACATACGCGGGAAGCTTATTGATGAACTTATTCCTTTATATCTCTATCTTATAAAATCATTCAGTGCTATTTGATTAGAAATAGAAAGAGAACCATCCTGTGATTTAAAAGCATACTCCAAATTTCTCGTTTTTTCCCCGAGGTATTTTTTCATACTTTTGAACATACCACCTGAAAAGAATTTATAAGTAGAGAACAATGCTGTTTTTATACCATCAAGCTGTGGAAGTTTTTTTACAAATGTTTCCCATTCATTGTCAGGATGATTTGCTGAAAATATAGAACCGTTCTTCCAGCCGCTGAGAAGCAGGTAATCTGCACCTTCAAGCTTTTTAGGTTCAAAGCTGCTGATTGGTATTAGCTCTACTAAAAGTCCTCTCTGAAGCAGGAACTGATATATCTCTTCGCCAAATCTTTTGGCTGTGTTATTTTTATTCTGGACAATTACTAATGCCTTTTTCATAATATACCTCTGTTATTATTACCTGGTGAAACTTAAAGATGCAGACTGCCAAACTCTATTAATATAGTATAAGTGGATATTTTCAATGATATACCTCTGTTTTTCATTGTCAATTGTGCAGGATAGAAACTGTGCAGATTTACCTGATGTTGGATTAGTTGAAGCACAGATAATATCAGCTTAAAAATAAACTTTGCTCTGTCATTCCGGTTTACCCGTCATCCCGTCCCGACTTGTCGGGATTTTATAATAAAAATCTCGACAATTGAGTATGTTTTTATTATTCTACCTAATTTACTATTAGACTTAAAAAAGTTTTATTGGGTTTTTATGTCCTCTTTTGATGAGCAAATAAGATTAGCCGCCTTTAATTGGTTGAGAGATCAAACAAAAATGCATGACCAAGTTTTGCCTATTGAATTGCTACGACAAGGTTTTGTTTTTGAGAATGAAAGAATCCCACTCGTTGCACCACAAGGAATATTTAAACCACGATTAATGGAATTACCCCTTTCTATAACAACCGCACCCAAAAGTAAATATGACGATGCTTTTGGACAAGATGACTATTTAGATTATAAATATCGTGGAGACAATATTGATCACAGAGACAATGTTGGACTAAGAGAATGTATGAAGCGAGGAATACCCCTAATCTATCTCTTGGGATTAGTTCCTGGAAAGTATTTACCTGTTTGGCCGGTTTATATTATTGGTGACAATCCAACTAATTTAAACTTTACTGTTGCTGTTGATGATTTGAGTTCTTTGGTAAAGCAAAAAGAAGGTGTCAAGGAGCCGGATGGAAAGAAGCTTTACCTAACTACGATGGTTAAAGTTAGATTACACCAACAAAAATTTAGAGAAAAAGTCCTATATGCTTATAGGACCCAATGTGCGTTGTGTAGATTAAAGCATATTGAATTATTGGATGCGGCACATATTATACCTGATGGTGAACCGGAAAGTAAACCAACTGTTGACAATGGACTTTCTCTTTGTAAGCTGCACCACGCAGCGTTTGATAAATACTTTATTGGTATTACACCTGATTATATAATTAAAGTAAGAGAAGATATACTTGAAGAGATTGATGGACCAATGTTACAACACGGTCTAAAAGAACTAAATGGCAAGAAAATATTCGTACCCACTAAAGAAATAGAAAAACCAAATAAAGTTTTTTTAGATATTAGATATCAAAGATTTAGAAATGCTTCATAAAATAGTTGGAGGAACTATGGGGTTACCTATAAAATAATGACAAAAATTGCATCAGTGATTGTACTCTCGGATATTAGTCAAAGGAATTTATTAAAATGTTCAACAGGATAGACATAAATATTAATATAGAGTTCCTCCTTGGGCTTGTTTCCATACTACTAGCGTTTATCTCGATATTTATACAAATGACTAAGAAAAAAAGTAAATATTTTTTAGTCAAAGAAATATTTTTTGAACAATTTGATATCGTTCCAGGACATTCTGAAAAGGTTAGTGGAATAATGGTTGGTGATAGCGAAGTTCGGACATTGAAGAGAGTAGCGATTTATTTAAAAAATAGTGGGGGGAAAATATTAAGTTCACGAGATTTTCATATGAATCCAACTTTAGAAATTGGTGAAAAAAGTAAGATAATCGCATTAAACTTAGCTCAATCAAATGAATATACTAAAGTCCAAAAAAAAATCATGGAAGGAAATATGGAACTTATAATTCATGATTTTGAGCCCAACAGTTATATAAAAATAGAACTTACTTATGGTTGCACAGAAAAAGATAACAAAGAAACATTTAAATTCTACCTTAAAGAGAATAAGAAGACAATAATTGATTTAAAGAATGAATTTATTGAGCAAAAATTTTCGATGAGCAAAAATTATAATGCTGTTTTACCCTTAAGCATTGGTGCAGGCGCTGTTACATTTATATTAACAAATCTAATTGTCAAATTTGGTCTTGGAATTTCTATTAGTAATCCAGATCAATTTAGCTGGGAGTGGAAGGTATTATATTTTACTCCGGCATTTTTAATTTTAGTATATGCATTTCGTAGAATTATGCGTTTAATCAACATTTGGCATTCAGAGGGATCTAGCATTGATCAATGGTACTCTGCATACTAATTGGACGTAGTTGTAGATAACATATCTTTGAATTTATTTTACCATTATTCCAAATACTGATTATTTGGTTTGAAAAGTCCAACGGTTAGTGCGGATCTATTTCCGGATAGCCCACGGTTAATTTATTAAATCTCTATATCGTACTCCCTTTAATTTGATTATTATAGCAACCAAAATATTTTAATTTCATTTTCTAGTGCTTGAAACTCTTTATCACCAGTAATAAGACTAGCTTTTTTTATCTTAGCAAGTGCTGCAGCAAAAGCATCCGCATAAGACATTTTATTAAAGGCTTTATACTCTGCGGCTTGTAAAGTAAGACTAATGTTAGCTTCAACAATATCAATCGGTAAAGCTTTAACAATTTCTAAAAAAAGCTTTGCTTTCTGCTCTCCTCCAACACGCAGTGCGTGGTAATAAACCTCTCCAAGATTTACAACGCACATAAATGCATATTCGTCACTTTCAGCACACTTTTCAAAAATCTCAGAGACTTTATCATAGCCTTGTTCTTTATTAAGATAGGCGATTAAAGCATAGCTGTCGAGAACTATGGGTTTCATAATTCTCTTTCTTTCTTTTTGTCTTCCATAAGTGATTTAAGCATTTTACCCTTCTCATCAAGAATTCCGGCAAGTTTGTTAAAATATTCCTTATCTAAGGACTGTATTACTAATTTATCGCCCTGTTCTATAAAGGCAACCTTTGAGCCGTTCTTCATTCCATACTTTCTGCGAATTTTTACAGGAATTACTATCTGCCCTTTTGTGGTTATTACTGCTGTTTCCATATTCTTACTCCTTTCACCCGCAAACCTACATAAAAACAAAAAGTAAGTCAAGAATAAAATAGTAACACTTTATAATAAAAGTATGACAACCCATCAAAAGTTGCCAAAGATGAATTATCGGTTTGGTTTTAGTTGTTGTTGGGTCAATTAACTACGTTAAAGTTTTTAATCTTTAACCGCAAAATCAACTATTGCTTTGGCGTGAATTTTCAGAGTATCAAAAACCGGCAAACGTGTGTCTTCCTGTTTTATCAATAATGAATTTTCAAAGTATCAAAAACCGGCAAATGTGTGTCTTCCTGTTTTATCAGCAACGGGATTTCCGTACAGCCAAGAACAATACCCTGTGCACCTTTTTGTTCAAGATCGTTTATTATTTCTAAAAACTTTTGTTTTGCTTCCGGTTTAAATATTTCTTTAATAAGTTCATTCATAATTGTACTGTGAATAAAAAGCCGTTCCGGTTTTTCGGGCACTAAGGAAGTTATTCCTGCAGTGCTTAGTATTTTAGTATAAAAATCCATTTCCATTGTAAACTTTGTCCCCAGCAAACCTATTGTTGATAAACCCTGCTTTTTAATTTCTGTTGCAGTGGCATCGGCAATATGTACTATGGGAAGTTTTATTTCTTCATTAAGCCTTTCAAAATACTGGTGCAGCGTGTTTGCACAGAGAACAAGAAAATCCGCTCCTGCATTTTTTAGTTTTACTGCAGCATCAAGAACAAGTTTATAAACACCTTCGTGATCGTCTCTCAGATTACATTCGTTTATATCTGCATAGTTAAAAGAATAGAGAATGCAGCGTGCGGCATTAAGTCCGCCAAGGCGTTTATTTGTTTCTTCATTTATCAGGCGGTAGTATTCTAAAGTAGAAACCCATCCTGTGCCGCCAATAAGTCCGATTGTTTTCATTGTCATAGTTTTCCTTAAAGTTTGTAATATAAAATTAACCACGACAAATCATTTAGCCAATACCGAAAGACGAGAAACAAAGGACGAAAAACGAAAAATGAGAAACGAAAGAAGAGAGGAGTGAGATTCTTCGTTGCAGTCAGAAGCGTGCAGGTTTAAAATAAAAAAGGCGACCCATGGTCGCCTTTACAGAACTTAGAACAGAATATCTACTTAGCTGCGTGCTTTAGCTTCATTAACTACGATATTTCTTCCATTTAATTCTGAATCATTTAATGCTGATATAGCATTACTTGCATCTGAAGAACTCTCCATCTCAACAAACCCAAAACCTCTGGATCTCCTGGTATCTCGGTCCGTAATAACCTTAGCAGAAACTACAGTACCATGTTTTTCAAATGTTTCCTTTAACTCTTCGTCGCTTACCGACCAGGGGAGAGAACCCACGAATAACTTAGTGCTCACAAAGAACCTCTAATAAATAATAAATAAAATTTCGGTCTATCACCGAAGACAACAAAACTAAGAAAATTACGCGATATTAACTAATTATATCTATTATTTAGCTCTTTTTAGTCCATATTAGCAGTTATTTTTTACAAGATGGAATCGAAGGACATAACATATTGGAAGGATGATGCAAGGCGTGAAAACTTGCCTGCACAGAAACACCAATTATTTGGTTTGAAAAACTCTCCAGTTTGTGTATTTTTTTATTAGATCAGTAATTAAGCTCTGTTTGTTATAATTCTCTCATAAACCCGGAGAGTTAAAAGTAATGAAAAGACTCGTAAAAATATTAAGATATTTTTCAGCAGCTGTACTTATTATTTTATCTTCGTGCAGTGAAGATCCGGTTAGTCCGGAATTCACATCTTTCAATTGGCCAACCTCAACGCCTGAAGCACAAGGTATGAATTCTCAACTGCTTGCACAAGCTTTTACTCAGGGAGAAAACAGGGTATTTGTTGATTGCATCCTGGTTATAAGGAACGGATATCTTGTAGCAGAAAGATATTATAACGAATATAATAAAGATACTCCGCACAATGTTAAATCTGTTTCCAAGTCTTTTCTTTCAGCTATGACCGGCATTGCATTAAGAGACGGACACTTAGATAGTATGGGTGTAAGAATGCTGGACTTCTTTCCTGAATATGTTTACGCTTCAATAGATCCAAGAAAGTATGATATAACGGTAAGACACTTGTTAATGATGCGGGGAGGGATTGATACCGATATTAACCTTTATGAACAAATCTATTCCACTGCCAACTGGATGAAAACAACAATTGAGCTGCCTCTGATCTACGATCCCGGGACAAGTTTTGCATACAATACTTTTCTGACTCATCTGCTCTCCGGAATTATCACAAAAGCCAGTGGAATGAGTACAATGAGTTTTGCCAGACAAAATTTATTTGAGCAAATGGATATTGAATGTGCCGACTGGAAGCAGGATGCCCAGGGGTACTATTTCGGCGGCAATAATATGTACTTCACTCCAAGGAATATGGCAAGACTTGGTTACCTATATATGAACAACGGAATGCTTGATGGAAAACAAATAGTTCCTGCAGAATGGGTAGAAGAATCCTTAACTAACTTTACTAATTTTAACAATTCAGTATGGGGAGATTTAAGCAATGTTAATTATGGTTATCTCTGGTGGCTTGGAGAAATGAAAGGTCAAGAGGTTTTTCTTGCAATCGGGTATTGCGGTCAGTTTGTTATTAATTTCCCCGAATTGAATATGATTGTTGTAACAACATCAAATACAAATTTTGATTGGGACATTGCTGATCAGCACGAAAGATCTATTTTAAATATAGTTGCAAATTATATTGTGCCCGCTGTTACGAATTAGCTTGATGAAAAAGGAGATGTGAGACGAAAACCGTCAAAAGCGAGGTACTGAAACCCGACAAAATTACAGATCGACAGAGGTCCCCCCGAAGGGGAATGAAGGATTGCTCGTATGCAAATGTGGAGGCCACTTAAAAAGTGGACTCCACATTCAAACTATTAGTGTTTAACTCCCATTTCATCAAGCAGAAATCCGGCCTTGCCGAATTTTTCTGTTATAAAGAGCACATATCGTATATCAACACTAATTACTCTTTGCAGATCAGCATCATACTGCCAATCGCTTATCATAGCTTCATAATTGCCGTCGAAAGCTAGACCGATTAATTCGCCATTTGCATTCATTACAGGACTTCCGCTATTACCGCCGGTTATATCGCCCATATGAGTAAATGCAACGGGAACCTGTTCAAGTTCGGGGTCAACCCATTTTCCGAAATCCTGCTTATTATAAAGTTCGTGTAAATAATCCGGAACATCAAAAGGATCTTCATTCTTTTCTTTCTGAATTACTCCGCGTAAAGTTGTAAACGGAGAATACCACACAGCATCCGCCGGCGCATAACCACGGACTTTTCCGTAAGTAAATCTCATTGTGCCGTTAGCGTCGGGATACATATTACTACCTTTCCATTCATAAAGTGCGTCCATATAGGTTTTACGGATTGGAGTAACTCCCGCAGTAAATGATTGACCTTGTGTATTTAATTCTTCTAACTCGGGATAGAGTGCAGCAGCCATTTTAAAAAATGGATCATTGAGCGCTTCAAGCTCTACTGATGTTTTTCCAACAATAGAAACAGCATACTCGGGATCAATAAGTTTTGAATTCTGCCAGTAACCTTCAACAATAGCCTCGGGCATCATTTTAACATCGGTTATATATTTTATTCCATTAATTCTTTGATCAGCAGGAAGCTCGGCAGCCATTCTAATTGTTCGTACCATCAATGCTTTATCAACCGGCTCGTAATAATTTGCATAGTTGAGCGGAATTTGCTCTTTTATTTGATCAAGTGTTTCTGTCGTAATTCCAGGTTGTCTTTCACTTTCGGGTTTTTCGATTTCCTTAGTAATATTATAAATCTGTATTGCAACACTTAACGGAGTTCCTGCGAGTCCGCCAAACCATCCAAGAACATTATCTTTCTGTTTTGCTTTTTCAAGTATGTCATAATATTTTTTTTCATCACTAAAGACAGTTCCGTATTTTTCTTTTCGTGCTGGATTCTTATCAAGCCAGCTCATAAACTCTTTTTCAAAGTCTATTTTTTCCTGAAGATAATTTGTTTTAATCATCCCCTCAACTTTTCCCTCAAAATTCTTTTGGGTATTAGCTAAATTGGATTTCAATGATGCTACTTTTATTCTTCCTTCTTCAGAGTTTTTAGTAAGATCATCTATCATCTCAATTATCTCTCTAAAGTTTTTTATTACAAAAGGATAATTTTCATTGAGGTTCCAGTGTACAGAAGTAGAAGATCTGTAACGTGTAGTAAATCCGGGAAATCCAAGTATGAAAGTAAAATCACCATCATCAAGATCAGTTTGTGAAACTTTCAACCATACTTTTGGTCTATAAGGAATGTTTGTCAGATCATATTCTCGCCCTGTCCCATCCGGGGCAGAATACACACGCATAAATGAGAAATCTCCCGTGTGTCTTGGCCACATCCAGTTATCGGTATCTCCGCCAAATTTTCCGATTGATTCAGGCGGAGCGTAAACGAGTCTTACATCTTTAAATATTTGATAAACGAAAAGATAATATTCCTTGCCGTTGTACATTTGAGATACTCTTGCCTGAATATCTTTTTTGTCTTTTTCAAGATTATCAGTCATTGCCTGAATTTTTTCCTGAATTTTTCTTTGTCTTTGCTGCGGATCGTTAACATCTTTTACCGAGGAAGTTATTTCATTTGTTACATCTTTCATTTCCAACAAAACCCTTGCAACGTAACCTTGCGCTTGAATTTCTTCGGCACGATTCTTTGCCAGAAATCCGTTATTCAGATAATCATTTTTTTCTGATGAAGCGCGCTGAATAGCAGTGTAGGCCACGTGATGATTAGTAACAATTAATCCTTCTTTAGAAACAAAAGAGGCGCTGCCGCCGCCAAGTTGAATAATTGCGTTGTACAGTGCAGGTTTTTCAGTGTTGTAAATATCGCTCACCGCGATTTTTAAACCTTTACTTTGAAGATCAAGATTTTCTATCTGGTTCAGCATCCACATTCCTTCCTGGGCAATAATGCTGCCTACAGATAAAAACATCAGGAACATCGTAAAAAATACTTTTTTCATTTCTTCACCAATTTTAGTTAATGGAATTTACCAACCAAAGTTATTCGTGATATATATCAATTTTGCTTTGTTTTAGATAAAAGCGGAATATTCTTTACAGAAGATGAATAGACTTGATGTGCGGTAAATGCCTGGAAAAGTTTTCCGTTAAAATGCAAAGAATTTCAATTCTTTAATTTTCTCTATAAGTCGTACTATGCAATTTTTTCCAGGGTTTCACTGCTTCATGCAAAATCCCTGTATTTAGGTTCCCTTTAAAGTTGTTCTACTTCCCCAATTACAACTAATTCTGTGTTAATAATTTGAATATCACGCATACAAAGGGAGCCTGATTCAAATGGTCTGATTTCAGGATATGAACCTAATGTTTGGTTGTTCATTTCAACATATCAATTGCATATTCCAGCCGTTTTAAAATTTATATTGTTAAAGTTTCTTTCCAGGTAAAATAAAAATAAAAGGTATTGATGCAAATGCCACTACGGCACAAATTTGATAGGTAAGTTGAAGACCTATTTTATCACCTAAAATTCCGACAATCAATACCATTAAAGAACCGATCCCAAAACTAATAGACATATAAATACTATTTATAAAAGCTGGTCGCTCTGTGTTTGTTTCCTGTACGAGTGCTAATATAACCGGTCCGGAAGCAAAAAGCAGGAAACCCATAATAATTAGTAAAGGAATCATCAAAATTTGGCTGGAAGTGATAAAAGCCCACATCGCTATTGGGCTGGCAATTGCTGTAATCAGAAGCAAATTTCTATGACCAATTTTATCAGAAATATATCCTGCTCCAAAAGTTCCGGTAACTCCTGCTAACTGTAACACCGATAGCGAAATTCCTGCGATCCACAATGATTCGCCGTTTGCTATTAAATATGTTGGCAGATAAAGTGTTAATGCCGCTTTCATTCCACCTCTCATCAATTGAAAACCGGTAATAAATAAAAAGAATGGCACAAGTTCTTTTACAGTTTCTCCAGCGCCTTTCACTTTCTTTTTATTGTTCCTACTATTAAGCGATGATACATTCTTAAGTTTGAAGAAAAGAATAACCGATGCAATTATTCCAAAGGGCATAACCCGGTAAGAACCTTCCAAACCCCAAATAGAAAGTGCGCCGGTAATTAATAACGGTCCTATGGTTCTTGCCAGCTCGCCTGCGAACATAAAAAAACTCATTCCAGTTGCAGTTTTAGTGCCCGAGTAATCTTTTATCATAACAGGAGACGGAATGTGAAACAGAGCGGAGCTTATCCCGGTAACAAATAATAAAACGAACAGAATAATTAATGACGGTGATGCGCCAAGCAAACTCATAGTTATTGCAGAAATCCCGGGTGTAAAGATGACAAGATATTTCATGCAAATTTTATCAGCAAGAAGCCCGATGAAGGGATTAAAAAGGGATGGCATTCTTCTAACTACATCCAGCAAACCAGCTACTGATAGGGAGATGCCAAACTTCGCGATTAACAAAGGAAGCATAGGCGCCAGGAAAGCTGTATAAATATCGTGAAAAAAATGAGCCGACGATATTGTAATAATTTTCTCTGTCTGAAAAGATTTTTTCAAATTATAAGCCTATTAAACTGGTTTTCCTTTTGGATTTCCGTACAATGCGTAGTGAATAGTGTGAATATCGCCAACCTTTAGAAATCCTTACTGGCATGGAGATATGGTATTCCACAACTACATTTTTTTCGACTGTAATTATGCTAAGCGGTTTTTTCCAGCACAACTGCTGTTCCGTAACATAATACTTCTGTTACACCGCTCATCATTTCAGTTGTGTCGTATCTGATTCCAATTACAGCATTGGCACCAATCTGTCGTGCGTGTTCAACCATCATATCAAATGCTTCTGAACGGGATTTTTCACAAAGCTCTGTAAACAAAGAAATGTTTCCGCCAAAGATTGTTTGTATTCCTGCGCCGATAGTGCCAAAGATAGAACGCGAACGAACAGTAATTCCGCGCACAACACCAAGCTGCTTAACAACTTTAAATCCTTCAATTGTAAAAGTTGTCGTTGTCATCGGATGTTTCATTAGTTGTTTATAAACAGCAGCCTGTTTATCCTCCGGACTCATTTTGTTAAAACAGTCCAGACAAATAGTATCGGTTTTAAAGTAATAAACGGAAGGGAATTCCTGTCCGCATTTTTCACATTTCATTATTGCCGCCTTTCTGCCTCTTATTTATAAATTCCATTTCTGTCCTAGCCCCAGTTGTTCACAGCCTCAATTAAAGCCTGTTGAATTTTTGGATCGCTTGAAAGATGTCCTGAATCCGGAATTAAAATTAAAGTTGAGTTAGACAAATGTTTGTGCAGTTTCAGTGCTGATATCGGGGGACATATTAAATCCTTGCTTCCGTGTATGATTGTAACTGGAATTTGCTTAATGATATCCACGTTTTTAATGATCTGTTCATCTTCTAGAAAAAATCTATTTGCCTGGTAATACATATTTAATCTCATCTCAGGAAAAACCAATCCAATATTTGCAAGTTCTTTATTTAGATCATCAGGGGAAAGATTAAAGAAACTGTACTCGTATTCAGCAAGCGTTCTGCACCATTTTAGTTTTCCTTCTTCATCAGAATTTTCAATTAGCTTGTGTATACGTTCCTGAATTCTATCACTACTCTCAGGAATTCTTTTAATCAAATTATCCCACGCTTCAGGAGAAAACTTTGCAGCACCGGTTGCAGAATAGAAGTAATCCTGTTCATCGTAGCTGCAGAGAAATATTCCCCTTAGAATCATTCTTGAAATATTCTTAGGATAAGCTTCGGCATACAACAAAGCTAATGTTGTGCCCCAGGAACCGGCAAAAATTGAAAACGGAGTTTGAATGTTAAGATGTTTGCGAAGTATTTCAATATCATTAACCAAATGTTGCGAAGTGTTTTCTTTTATCTCTGCAAGAGGCGTACTTTTGCCACTTCCTCTCTGATCATGAGTTACAATAAGATAGTTAAAAGGATCAAACCACCTTGCATCTTCATCGTTACAGCCGCCACCAGGTCCGCCGTGCAAAAAGAAAACTGGTTTTCCTTTTAGATTTCCGTACAAAGCGTAGTGAATAGTATGTATGTCACTAACCTTTAGAAATCCCTCATCAAATGATTTTATTTCCGGCCAGAGCGTATATTCACTCATACTCGATCCTTAGATTTTTTATCTTTTCCTTTACCAACAGAAAAATGTTTATCTATTAAATAAATGGGAAGAAGCAGCGAAACATATGCTATGTAATCATATGGGTCGAAGTACGCATTGTAAAGATTAAAATACTGGCTGGTTTCGATTATAAAACATATCGCCATTATTAATAATAACCGCACCTTCCGGTGCAAACTTAATGAAAAGAAAACTTGTGTTTTGGGAATGGTAAATTTCTCTCAGAAGAATGTAGTTCCAGGCAGGACCTACAATGTCAAGAGCATATCCAGACCAAAAACCAGGGATCTTAATTATGCAGGTAATCAATCCAATTGAGCCTAATACAATTAGTGCAACTTTCCAGCCGAGAGATACAGATGATTTATCATTAGACATAATACATATCTATGCCGGCTATTTGATTTTCATTTGTTTAATTCTGTAAGTTCTCTCTTAAGTTGTTCAATATCAACATGCATAATCCATATATCAAAATTACCCGACCTAGTGCTTGTAAAGGCTATCTTCTTCCCATCTGGAGACCAGTTAGCACCTTCATTATGACCCTGACTTGTGATGGAAAGAGGAAGTGATATTCCGCCTTCAGCGGGCATGATATAAAGTCCTACATATCTGCCTTCTACAACTCCATAAACAAGAAGCGAACCATCGGGAGAAAGAGCAAGATAACGATAAAAATTTTCGTGATGCCCGGTGATTTGTTTTCTTTCTTTCCCATCTGAAGAGATTTTCCACATTGTTGATTTCCTGGATGGTTTGTCCATAAGCGCTATAAGGACATACTTTCCGTCTTCCGACCAGCATCCTGGAAGGAGTAATAATGATTCATGCTTAAATACGCGGGCAATTTTATCGGTTTCTATATTATAAACACACAATGAGTATTCAGCATCTTTAAACGCAATTTGTGAAGCATCAGGTGACCAGCAGGGCAGTCCACCGTTATGAATTTGAATTGTATCAGGGAGGAAATTAATTGGTTCTCCTCCTTCAGCCGGAATCATTTTAATGCTGTTGCCTGTATCAGCATCAAAAACTATGAAACGGCCATCAGGTGACCATTTGGCATGTTCAGCAACACCACTAAAAACCTGTACCGCTCCGGTTCCATCACGGCGAGATTTTCCACAAGCCGTTTTTCCCGGTTGTATCCTTCAGGTCTGTGTGTTGGAATATAATATATTTTCCATCAGGTGACCATGTAGCAAATCCTTCCTGAGCAGGATCAAAGGTCAGTCTTCTGCATTCGTATTTATCTTGAGCAAGAACATTTACAAAAGAAACAACGATTGCAATAAAAAGTATTTTGAATACACATTTCATTTTTATCCTCTTTTAATTGATTACAACATTATTCAATTAATTTATTTCAAAATCTCAATTGCATACTCTAATTGTTTATCTCTTCCTGCTAAAATATCTTCTTCAGTTTACACAACACAAATATCAAATTATAATAATGTATATACCACCTGAAATTCGACAGCAAAATTCGTAAAAGTTATATCCCCCGTAACATTTTCATCTAGTGGTATTTCATCATAAGTAATATGACGCCCTTTTATCATTAAAGAAACACCGAATTTTTCACTAAAGTATGTTCTTACTCCTGCACTGAATGAAACAAATAAAGCACTATTATTTAAATCACCGTTGGATATTATTCCCCCGCCTCCAATTTTTAATAAGGGAATTACTTTATCAGTAGGGCTGTTTAAAGGAAAAAACATTCCCTCAATCTCTAGAAAGATTGAATTGAAATCATAATGTTTGCCGGATTTATCAACAATTATTTCAGCCGGAATAATCCCGGCGTTAGCATTAATTCCAAAATATCCTTTCGATAATTCAACCCCACCGCCCAAGACTGATTTTGCATTGAATGACCCGGTTTCATTTAAAGTTTGAACCCCGGTTCCGGTATATGAGGGATGAGAATATTCCCAGTTGTTAGATCCAAAAGGATAACCATACTGTGTTGTAATTCTTAAATTCCAGGAATCACTATTGGACTGTTGAGCCCGAATATCTCCTGATATTATTAAAATGAAAAATAGAATAGTTACTATGGGCAATGCTCTTTTCATTACCGTTTCCTCTTCTGATTCATTTTAGAAATTATTAACAAGTAACCACCGTTTTAATGTTCTATTAAGAACCTCCGATTATCCACAGGCAGTTACTTTAACATATCGATCGCATACTCTAATTGTTTATCTCTTCCTGCTAAAATATCTGCTTCGGTTTGCACAACACGGATATCAGGTGCGATACCAAGCCATTCCCAGGGGAGTCCGTCGTAACGTCTGATATCAATAAATCCAATTTCAATTGATTTTCCGCTTGGCAGAAAATATAGACTTGCATCGCCGCCGCCAACTGAACCACCGCCAGTAGTATCTCCAACTGCAGTTACATGTGGAAGCTGCTTCAATAATTTCTGTGGTAAACTCGCCAGCACTAAAGGTTGAACCGTTTATTAACACCACAACCGGATTTGTATATTGAAAAGGACCCGCTGGCTGGAATGGTGGCATTACCCATTTTTCACCCATTGTATAAGCATCGTTTCGTTCAAGTGGCTCGGTTAAAAACCGTTCTACAACTGCTACAATATTTTTGTAGTCACCGCCACGTTTCTGGCGAATATCCAGTATTAATCCTTTGGTATTTTTAAGATAGTCTAATACACTGGGAAATTCGTCGACGAGGTAACTTTTGTGGAAATCAGCTATAAATGCATATCCGATATTTTCAGGCAGAATTTCATATTCTACAGTGCTGCTTTCAGTTAAACGAAGTTCTTTGTCAAAATATGTTCTCACAACAAACGGACTGTAAGCATGCCTGTCTTTGAAGTGTCTTTCGGGATAGTATGGATAAACCTCTCCTCCGCCTTTAGTTCGATAATAAACGTGACCATCTTTAAGTTCAGCTAAAAAATTACGAAGCACAAGAAAGAACTCGTCACCCCTTGCATTTTCAGCAAGTGGCCGGTAAACCGTATAAATCGAATCCCAGTTAATATTTTTGAATTCAAGGTATGGATAGACATCATTTATTCTTTGCCACGCAGCCTCGAAATCTTCAACGTTAAGATTTGATTCCGGCTCTGTTACAATTAAATCTTTACAGGAAAAAATAAATAAAATGCAAAAAGCAGAAAAAATTAAAAATATCTTTTTCATATACATCCCTCTCATTAAAATCCATACGTTAAAGTAAATACTACGTTATCACTTGCGGAAAGAAGCGGCTCCCACGAACTTATTCTTGTTAGATGAAAAAGATACGCTGCCTTTATTGATAGGTTATCCAGCAAATAGTAACGCGGACCCAATCTTAAAACAAGGTTTGTTCCGGAAAACAATGTGAGAATTTTTACTGGAGATACGTCTTCTTCCTCAGAGTCAACTATACGTAATCCGAGTGAAAGAACACTAAAATCCAGAGATCCTTCAATATTAAAATCATCCCACAGCTTGTAAAAAATTTGCGAGCTAATGCCACCGGAAATCAACAATGCAAATGATTGAGCATAATCGAATCCGTCAACAGCAATGTTTTGATTGTTATAATAAAAGAACAGCTCCGTTGAAGGACCGAGGTAGAGATAAGCGTCATTATTAAAAAGCGTGAATTTGGGCAATTCATAATTGAATCCCTGGTTGAGAGTAAATTGATAAATATCCGTACTGACGTTGTAATTTTTTATATCTGAAGAATTACGAAAATCAATTTTTAAGTGGTAAACATAATTAGAATGCTGATTAGACCACCCGATACTATAATATGGAAGAGACCCGGAATATTTTTCTTTAGAAATGTATTCGTCGGTTACGGCATAACTACCAATGCCATATTCAATTGTAATACCTTCTGGATAAATTGATTTTTGCTTTAGTGAGTCTTGGGCGAAAGCAATATTCAGATGAAGATAGTATTAATATAAGTAATAAAAAGTTAAAACATTTTTTTTCCATATTATCCTCCTAAGCTTAAAAGCGCAGTTGTTAGTTTGTAAATTTTAAATTTTATTTCTGGTCACCATTTCCATTCTTCTATCTTTCTAATTAAATCTTTATCATTACCTTTTATTGAAATTGACAAAGCTTTATTCTTCCATTTTCTAGCAGAGCTTATATCCCCACTTAAATAGTAATACTTCCCAAGCTTAATAAATGGATCAACATAAATCAGGTTTAACTGGTTAACCAGCGGTTCTGAAACATGTAAATCTGCGTACCAGTCAACATCCAGGTAATCCAGCCTGAGCCTGTTTTCTATAATCTCTTTATTAAACTCATCATCGTTCAAAGGTGCATCACTATATGTAAGGACGAATCCGGTAAGATATAAATTATTTTTGAAGCTCTCATAATAGGATTTGAAAACAGTTTGTGCCAGATGAACCGGGACTTCGGGATATTTTTCTTTCAGTAATTGAATTAGTTCTTTAAGATATAATCCAACATCGGTTTGGGATAATGAATCAACCTCAAGGTGTATCCCTTTATCAGCTAAAATGGATTTCAAATAATTTCGATAATAAAATGTCCCATGTATAGTTAATATTAATACATCTTTTCTTATTTCTTTTGCTTCCTGCAGTACCCAGGAAGGGTATGTATCAGTATCGCCATTGGTAAATAGAATGGAATTTTGTTCGGAGGAATTAAGCATATTAAAACAAAAATTATATATACCGGTTGAAATATCTTTGCTTTCGTAAAGTTTTTCACAGAACTCTTTTCTCTTTTCCTTTTGTCCATTAAGTGTATATTCTTTAATAAATTCCCAGTATAAGTCCGGAGCATATGGATTTATTTTGTAGGCTTTTTCAAGACGGGAAAAATCGGTAGCGTAGTTGTAATAATGGATATAATGATAGACCCAGGAATTAGGGATTTCTTTACCGATATCATTGTAAATGGAATCCATAAGAACTTCGCGGGTATTTGTCTGTCCTTTAACATTTGCCCAGCCATATCTGGCTGCAAAAAAATAATTGTACCAGGCATCTTCATTCTGAGGATTTTTTGATAATTCATATTTCCACAACTTTTCCTGATTTTGATACCATTCCATTGAATTAACAACATAACAGTATCTATATACTTTTTCTGGTTTTTGTATGGAATTATTATCAGAGAATTTAGATAAATCATTTTGCTGTGAAAACGAAGTAGTTGTTGTTAAAACCAGTAAACAAATAATTGACTTCGCATTTTTCATTCTGTTTTCACCTTTGTTTTATTCTTTCGGTCTTAACTCTTCAACTATTTTTGCCAATGCTCTGCAATTAATTATCATTCCCTTGTTTGTTCTTTTATCCAATCAGCTATTAGCATCATTACGTCTTCGTTAAATGTTTCATCGATAAAAGAATATTCATCTCTAAATCCTGTTTTACATTTTTGAAAAAGGTGATTTATATTTTCTAGATACTCAACTCTAAAATTTTCATTACCTCCATTAATAAGTGCTTTTTCTATTTCGGGTAAATTGATTTCTGCAAGAACCTGACAATCTTTATCACCGTTAAGAGCTAAGACCGGGCATCGAATATTTCTGATCATTATGCGAGGATCGAAATTTGCTGCATACTCGAACCATGGCGTTGCCCATTCATCAGCCATCATTTCAAAGTGTTTAGGATTTTCAGATATAAAATTTTCTATGTCCTCTTTTGCAAGACCAGTTAAAGATAATTTCCACTCATTTATAATACTCGATAATTTCCTTTTTTTTACTTGATAATCAGTTTTCTTTTTAATCTCTTTGAATATTCTCTCAAACAGGTCTGTGCCTGCCAGCACAATTTCCTCACTTTTTCCTTGAGATCTTAGTTTTTTTTCATTTGCGGTTATCAAAGCACGATCAAACGGAACTCCCGGACCCGCAAGCATAACAATGAAAGATATTTCTGAGTAACGGCTTGCAAGAATGTTGCTTATCATCCCTCCTTCACTATGGCCTATAACGCCAACTTTTTGAGGATTAATATTTCTATGTGCGCGAAGATATTTAACGGCTGCATAAGTATCGCCCGCAAATGTTTCCGTCGTTGCACCTTCAAGTTTCCCTTTTGATTCACCTGTTCCTCTATCATCATATCGCATTACAGCAATACCATGTCGGGTCAAAAAATCTGATAAAACTTTAAACGGTTTATGTCCATAGACTGTTTCATCCCGATCTTGAAGACCGGAACCAGAGACAAGAACGACAGCCGGAAAATTATCCCCACTATCCGGGATTGTTAAGGTGCCGGCCAAAATAGCTCCGTCCAAATCATTTTCAAATTTTATTTCTTCAACTATATAAGGGAATGGGGAAACGGGTTCCTGGGGTCTGCGATCCTGGCCACAAGCAGATACACATGACTAATAATATAAAACCAATCATTTTTTTCATTATCATTTCCTCAGGACTTATTTCCAATTAAAACGTTCGATAATTGATTAATTGTTATTAATTTCCCCCAGCATATTTTTGGCATTTTCATTTTCAGGATTCAATTCAAGAGATTTTTTATAGTTCTTAATAGCAAGCTCTTTGTTTCCGCTTTTCATATAGGCTTCACCAAGACTATCATATACATTGAATGATTCCGGATAATCAGCAACATTCATTTTAAATATTTCTATTGCTTCATCTATATTTTCCTTCATTCAAGAATTTATAACCCAGCAAGTTCATGCTTCTCTCTGAAAAAATGAGTTTTGAATCAGAATCTGATTTTAGAACGTGATACTCTTGCATTGCACTTCCAATTCCGTTTTCTCTGATCATTTTTTCAAGCACATTAGAAGCAAGTTCACCTTTGGTAAAGCTGTTTGCCGCATCTACTTTTAGTGCAGTTACATTTCCTTCATCATCTTTATCAAAGTAAATTACATTTTTATTAAACTCATCAAGCCATCCACCGTCTTCATTTGGTGATTGCAATTTTACATCTTCATTTTTTGTTGGATCATGAATTACAAGTAGTTGTCATTATAAAAAACTGTAAACTCCTGATTGATTGCTGCAAATAAATACTTTCCTAAATAAGGATCTATATTTTCAGGAACATCTGACTCAATTGTTTCGGGGAGAAGATTTTTTAGTCATCTGTGCAATCTCGTGCAAAAGCATTTCGATTAATCTGATTGTCTTCATCTCTTGTAAATTCCAAATAAAGAGTTGGGCTTAGCTTGCAATACCATTTTCCTTTTTGATCTGGTTCATTAAAAGGCAAAACCACCTGTCCGGGAATATCGACAGAAAGATTTCCCTCCTTATCAAGCACTTCAAAAGTTCTTCCGCTTTCCAAATTTGTGTATTTACCAAAGTACTCCGAATATTTAGCATCCAGCAGTTTCTGTTGTGTTTATCACCAAGCTTATAATCTATTATTTCGAATTTCTTTCCATTAAAACTACTTGAGGTAGATTGATACTCTGAAATACGGATATGTCCGGCATCAACAAAATCAACTTCAAAAGCAGTTGCATCAACTGGAATCCACCCAGCGTTCCCCATATAAATTTCATTCCATGCATGCTGACCGAAAGCGCCACCAAAGTTAGGAATATACATCCCACCCCAGACAACCCTTGCGGGTATTCCTACCGCTCTGCAGAATGATGCAAGTAGAAATGAATGAGCGCCGCATTCACCTGCTCTTATATCATAAGTTTTTCTTGCAGTGCCGCCACCAGGAATAGCATAGTGAATATTTTCAGCAACCCATATGCTTAATCGTTTTGCTGCTTCCCAGCTGTCTTTAGAGCCTGCTGTAATTTCCTTTGCTTTTTTGAGTAATACAGGATCATCACTTTCAACACGTCCATCTGCTTTTAAGTGTTTATCAAGAGAAGAATCCTTGAACTTTGGCGGGAATGGCGGGGCATTGTTGCCATCATATTTTGCGTGTGAAATTTCAAAGACGCCTTCTATATGATTATCTTCAACTGTGCCCGTAAATTTTTGGCCGGGCACATTTAGATCTTCTGCCGTAAAATTTTGTCCGATTGGTTCAATAATCGCATCCACTTTCATATAAGTTAGAGATTGAACATCGGAGATCGCAACATTGGTTTTTGTTACAATGCTAGCATCCATGTTTGCAACTTTTATTTTATCAATTACACTTGGATCAGCCAGGTAAATCCTTCTGTTCATTACCTCAAACTTTACAAAGTAATCGTAATCAGGTGAAAGCCAGTACGTAGTTTTTAATCCGGTTTTAGTATTGGTTTGCTCAATAATAATTGTATTAAATGATTTTCCTGCCAGATCAATTGTCTCTTCCCCTATTTTTTTGAATGAAGACGTTTGGATTTCTCCTTCAATCAATTCAAGAATATTATGAGCCGTCTCTATTTTCGCTTCAGAGTAAAATTCTTTTTTCAATCTCGTAAACATTTCATCGGAGCCAATAATTGTTTCCGGAGTAATATCAATTTCTTTTTCCTGAGAGTTCAAAGTAGAATTAATGATGGCTTTATTGTTTTTCACTTTTAGCGAAATGTTAAAATCTGTTGCACCTTGTTTGATATGAGTGTTAATATCTACGCCTCTCCTGGTAATAGGATCAACAATTGCTTCAGATTTCATTTCCATGTTGAATTCACTTCCAAGAAGCGAAAGCATAATAAAAATGTTTAAATTCTGCTCGACTAAATCTTTATCATACCTTTTAATAGGTATTTCTGATGACTCAGAATACCCGCAAACCACATCATTTATTTCTATTGCATAATATATTTTTTTTGTATCAAATGAATCATCGGCAGCAACGTTATACTCAGTAAGGGCATAACCTGCGCTCGTTAAAATTAGAAATACAGCTATGCATTTTACGTACTGTAAATATTTAAGTGATTTCATTTCTATCTCCTTTTCTTCATGACATATAAATTGTTTAAAATGTTTTAATCATAGGACATTACCAGTATTTAGAAACCATAGCAGCAATTGCAAAAACAAGTGCTGTATTAATAGCAATTAGCCAATGATAAAATAACGAGCCGACTTTTCCGGTTTCTCCCAATGTAATTTTTTTATAGCGGGAAGCATAAACCGGAAGCATAAAGTTCAGGAAAACGAAATAAACTTTTTGTCCCCTTTTCTGAAGTTCACTATATATCATTATACCTGAAACTATATACCAGCCAACCGCTATAAAAGCTATTACGGCAAAGAATATTGTTAGATTCATTCTATTCCTCATTCCTTTTAATTAAATCTAATGTAAAATCCATAACAGTATCTTTCCCCTCCAAAAAATCTTTATAATTCTGTTCTATAAAGAAATCTGGTTCTACACCTTTCTTTTTGTCCATCCCCTCAACAGCAGCAGAAAATGTGGCGCTTGCTATAGTGACGATCATGCGAGTGTTTTTTAATAGAAATTCTTCAGTCTTTGCATTGCATTTATACGTAGCGCCCCCCTCTTCGCCGATAAATTTTCCGATATTATTATATTTTAACAAAGCACAGAAATGTCCATTAGTTGAACCGCAGTGTTTATCAATTAAAGTAAAAAGATTTCCCTTAAAGTTGTTTGTTGCTAAGGGAATTGGTTCTGCAAATTCCGAATATCTACCATACTTTTCAGCAAAATATGGCACAGGTTCTTTTTCAAGGTAAGAGAATAAAGGAACTGCGCAAAAGGGATCACCGCCGTCATTTCCTCGCAGGTCCAGAATAAGATTTGTAATGTTTTCGCTTTTAATTTCATTAAATGAGCTATCTAAAAACGATTTGAAATAGTCTACACGATCGTAGAATATAAAAGAGGGAATTTTAACTATCGCCGCACTGTTTTCTTCCAGTAACTTAAGTGTTGGCAAGGGATGATTAAAATTTTTGAAAACTATTTTTCTAACAGACTGAATATTAGCGGGAATTAGTTCTGTGGTTTGGTTTGTCTTTCTTCCTGGTAGGGAATAGGTAATGACATATTTTTCAGGGAATCCATAATATCTTGCATAGGACATCGGAAATCTCTTTTCAATCTGTGCCAGTTGAAACTGTTTGTTAAATCCATCTGATGAGTAACTGTTTTTGAGATCATTTATAATGTCATTTATCGGTCTGGAGTTTATTTCAAGAATTATACTGCCAATAGGAACCTGAGCTGTGTCGTTGTAATATCCGGAAACAACAGCATGCCCGTCTACTAATTTAACCTGTAAAGGAAAAAGATTGTCTTTTTCAAGATCCCAAAAGCTGCCGGGCATCCAAATATTTGAATGCATACAACCAATTTTGTTGTTGATTGGTGCTAATAATTGAAAAAATTCATTATATCGCATTGGGCGATTTATTAATTCGTATAGACTATTAAATAAACTGTCAAATTCATTTTTGCTTGTATATTCGTATAAGTTGCAGTGAGTTTCTTCCAGAAATCTCCTTAAGTCTATAAAATCACTTTGAAGCTCTTGTATACTAAACAACGTTTTGGTTTGTTGAACATAATCTTGTAGATGAAAGTCTTCTATTGGCAGTATTTGTGGAATTCCGGTAAGCTGTAAAATGCGATTACCATAGGGAGGATTATCAGCATTCGGAAATGACTCCCAGATAATTTCACCGTTCTGTTTAATGATAACAAACTTGTATTCGATTACAGCATCTGGATTAACTTCGATATTAAATGTACCTGAGAATACAGAGTCTTGATCATTATCCAGAAGATTATAATCACTCGTATTCCATCCCTCAAAACTGCCGCGCACAATAATTTTATCACCTGAAGACGGCGAGAAAATATTTTTATTAATAGGCTCTTTAAGATTTATTCTGAAAGTGATGTTATTCTGGGCAGAAGTATTTAAAAATGTTCCTATGAGTAAGGCGATAAAACTTAATCTGATCATCCTATATCTCGCAGATATTTTTTAAGAATCAATTAAATATAAAAAAAAATAGTTACTTTTGAATTTTTGTGGGTTAAAAGGACAGATAATTATTTAATCGGTAATTTTTAAAGCAACTATTAACGATTGTTTAATATGGGCAAAAATTCAGTAATTATTTATTTGCTGTATTGTCAGTTTTTATACTTTAACTGGTTTTCATTTTCCTCGTTTGAATAGAAAATATACAGCAACAGCCAAAATAGATCCTATTAACAGTTCAAGTGCTATCGGAATGCACGCAAAATAATTAAGCGCTTGATAGTACCTTTAAGTATGTTTGTTTCATCTGGATTAATTTTTTTTTTAAAATGAAAACTATTTTTGTCTTTTTAATCTTTATAATATCAGCTTTTTACGTATCAATCTTATCACAGAATTCCACAGAAAGTATTAGAATTGATCTTTCTAAAGAATTTGCGTTGGCTGACAAACAATTTGCACAACTATTCATACCGGATTTCTTTATTCCTGACCCTCAAGGAAAAGTCACTTTGGTTTTTCATTTTCATGGCTCATCGTGGGCTGTTGAAGATGCTGTTTATAAGTCCGGTGTAAATGCTGTTTTATTTAAAATTCATCTTGGGGCACTTTCAAGTCCTTATAAAAATTATTTTTCTGATGAAAATAAATTTCGAATCATCTTAGGCACTATTCTTACAAAGCTAAATTCGCATAAATTTTTACCAAATCCACAAATCGATAAACTAATTATTACATCATTCAGTGCCGGTTATGCAGGAGTAAGAGAGATATTAAAGAATCCCGAATATTATAAATTAATTGATGTACTTATTCTTGCTGATGGCTTGCATTGTGATTCAGATTCTGCTTTAATGAAATTACAAATGACTGATTTTGTAAGGTTTGCAGAAGATGCGCGGGATAAAAAGAAAATTATGACAATAGCTCACTCAAGCATTTCTACTGAAGGTTATCAAAGCACAACACAAACGGCCGATTATATTTTAAAC
>CAWDOP010000019.1:0-133948 GCA_963804005.1 uncultured Ignavibacteriaceae bacterium
CAATTTTATTATTAAGTAAAATTTCCTTGTAACACAATTCGAACAGAACCGAGGTGATCGATCTGGTTAGAAACGAAAGTTCCTCTGTAATTCTTTCAACTTTTTCATTTAAATAAATATCCATTAAGCCGATTCTAAGAAATTCTCTTCTTTTAAGATTTCTCAGTGCAGTCACTTTTCCGTTAAAAGTTTTAAATCTGTTTATAGAATCCAAAACAATTTTTGTGTAATCTGATTCTTTTCTTTGCTTCTTCAGATTAACCGGATTAGTTATCATAAAAAAATATTCAGGATTGCGGACAAGTATGTCAGACAAATAATTACTGTTCGATGCAATTGTAACAAGAATTTCAATCTGATGCGGATAGTTAATACATTCTTTAATAAAGAAAACTCTGTCGAATTGGTTTTCAATAATTCTTATAAGGTTTGCTTCGGAAGAGCTGGTAAAGAAATGAAGCTTAATTTCATTTTCAATCAGAGCAATTAAATTATCAAACTGATCAGAATGAATTGCACCTCCGGCAAGTTCAGCAAGCTTGCTGATAAATTCGTTTGATAATCTTTTTTTTCTCTGCATTTTTTGAATAAATCTTTTTATTAAACTTAAGAAAAAAATCAGCAGGAAGGGAGAGCGGAATGGGTGGGGTATCCGTCTTCTTCCGATGAATTGTGCTTCGCCATGATAAGTTGGGCGCTTTGCGCTTTGTTCGCAACGGTTGAATCTTTCACAACGTTCCCCTAATTTAGCAATGGATTGTTGAAGACATTTTGCAATTCTTACTAACATTGCCCTCACAAATTCCTTCTATCTCTGGCGGGGGTCCTGACTTTATGTGTTAGGTGTTTTGGATAATATAATCATTCAGTTGAAATTTATATCTAATTTAAGAAATATGAAAAATAATCGCACATTATTATTTATTTTCATACTATTAGTTCAAGTTACGACATTTGCTGATTCGCTTTTTGTTAAAAAGGATGGTAAAGAAATACTCATCTATTCTGATATAATTATTCTATCAGTCTTCGATGATGTTTCTTTAGATTCTTCGGAACATCCTATGACAGTATCAATTGAATACTACAAACAATCAAGTGGTATAGTCAAGCTATGGAATACCTCGGCTCCGACCTCAAGAGGAAAAACTAAATACTATCGCTATGTAACATCAAACACAGAGGAAAAACTTAAGATATTAGAAAAATGGAAAGCAGAAGGCTTTACTGCAAAAATAATTGATCAAAAAAAAGACACCTCTAATGTATTCAATTTTGCTTTTAAGTATGATGCAAAGAAAGAAGGATACAGAGTAATCATACAACCTCACAGTATTATTGAGCCACAAACTTTTATACTTATTAAAGAAGACACTACAAATCCTTATGGTGGTTACAATCTGCACCGTTATAAAGAGATACACTTTAAGCAAATAGAACGTATAGATTTTGTGGATGATTCCGTTTTCATTGCTCTCAAGAACGGAGAACTGATAAAAGGAATGATCTATGAAAGAACTATTGATAATTTGAAGTTGACAAACCGTTTTTTAGGATTTAGTTATAAATCTGCAAAAATTAACGAATTATCTTTTTCAACGAAAAGGTTAAGCTCTATTATTTTTGAAAATAAGCAAAAAATCATACAACCAGTTAAATACGAAACGATAAATGACTCGTTGAACACAACTGATTCTGATTCTTGGTTTAATGAAATGCCAAATGAATTAAAATTCTCATTAATTCTATTTATTAGTTTAATAATTATAACACAAGTTGTTTTGTTTATAAAAAAGAAGCGTAAATAAAATCAGTTAGAAACACCTAACCAGTTGCTCATGGCGACAGCGTTTTTGCTTTCGGCATTAGTATAATTATAAAGTTTGTTTTACCGTTTCGGTTTTACTGTTTGGCTGTATTTGTAAATGTAAGTTTTGTAGTAAATAAAAATGGTTTAATAAATGTGGCAGTGTTGTTATGGGCTGCGCCTTAGCAACCACGCCGTTATGTTTCTTTAAATCTTAAGGGAGATTCTTATGGTTCTCACAAACGACCAATTGATAACATACATTTCAAATATTATTTATGTAGCAAGAATTGATGGGAAAATTACAGCTTCGGAAACTCAAGCAATTGAAGAAATTCAAAAAAGAATTGGAGCGAAAAAGAGTGACTTAAACAAATCATCTCAAAAAGCGGAAAACCCTGATTTCAAAATAAAATTCGTAGGTCATTTTTCTGATAAAATAAAAAATTTGGAAGACATTATATATGTTTCTCTTATTGATGGTGAATTGGATGAAAAAGAAAAATCACTTTTTATTGAAGCAATTAGTGATCTTAAAATAAGTTCTGAACAAATTGATATTATAATAAATGATGTAAAGAATTATTTAGATACTCAGAACAACTTTAAAGTGTGTGCAAACTGCAATTCAAACATTAATCCAAATGCAAAGTTTTGTCCAGAATGTGGTACACCAGTTTCTATTGCAACTTCTGAACCTAGCATAAATGTATCTTATGAAATTCCTAGGATTGGAATCACGATTGAATTTGCAGAATCTACTGCTGCTGGATTTACTGATGCAGTTTCAGAACAAAGTATTGCGCCACTAAATAATGTTTGTGAAAAGGGAAAAAAGAATTGGTATTTAGCTGGTTGGCCTGAAAAAGATTTTACTAAGCCTTTGAAGTTGGTAGAATCTCTCAGAGGTATGAGAAATCGAAAAGTTTATATTGATGGTGAAGAACAAAGATGGGATGATATTTTTGGATTTACTTGGTGTGCCGAACAAAGAAATTCAGCTTATAAACCTATTGAATATTGTTTTGGATTAGATGAAAATAGGTTCAATATCTGGGGCTGTAAGCAAAGCCGAATGGAATGGTCTGATTGGGCTAACTGGTTTACATATGGTAATTTTGAGAAAGTCGGAATGCTAAAAAATCAAGTGGCATTTAAATTCAATAAAGAAAAAATCAAACACGAACTAAGCACTAATCTCTTTAAGTGTAAATATTGCCCACATTTAAAATTCAATTTTATTGAAAAAGCATTGAACAAATTTCCTTCTGAAATAATTATAAATGATAAAAGTGAATGGAAATATAAAAGAGATTATAACGAAGCACCTGGAGCAATTAAAGTAATATCTAAAACAACAGAAGATGGTTATACATTTACAGATGAATTCTATTCATCCGGAGTAGTACCAAAATCAGTATCAATTGGTATTGATATAATAAAAAGTGTTATTAATGAATCAAATAATTATAACGAAATAAGACAGATTCTGAATAATAGAGATTAATTGAAAAATAATACCTTGCTTAAGAAAATATATTCTTCCTTGTTAGTCTATTTGTGCAGTTTGTTTAAGTGTGAAAGTTTGTTCTAATTCTAAAATTTAATAACAAATTCGGCACTATTATTTTTGGTTACCGGTTAGTGGTAATGTCGTTTCGAAGGAAATTCGTTATATGAAAAAATTTGAAAAATTAAAAATATTCATTGAGCAAAACGATACAAAGGGCGGTAAGTATTTTGACATTTTTATTCAACTTTTAATTCTTCTTTCTATCCTAAGTTTTACAATTGAAACAATTCCAGATATTTCTCCAGAACTACGCGATATTTTTAATTATTTAGAAATAATATCCATTTCAATTTTTACTGTTGAGTATATACTAAGACTTTTCGTTGCAGATTCGAGGATCAAATTCATTTTTAGTTTTTATGGTATGATTGATTTATTCGCGATACTACCTTTCTATGTTGCGTCCGGAATTGATTTGAGATCAATAAGAATATTTAGACTTTTCCGTTTAATTCGGTTATTTAAATTATTTCGATATAGCAAAGCAATAAAAAGGTATAAACAAGCTTTTTCTTCAATAAAAATAGAGTTAGCAATTTTCTTATCTGCCACCTTATTTCTACTATATATATCTTCAGTAGGCATATACTATTTTGAAAATGAAGCACAACCGGAACAATTTAGTTCAGTATTCCATTGTATGTGGTGGGCGGTAGCTACGTTAACAACAATCGGTTATGGTGATATGTATCCTGTTACTGCTGGTGGAAAAATATTCACGTCCATAATTGTAGTAATCGGTTTGGGTGTAGTTGCTGTTCCAACTGGATTAATTGCTTCTGCTTTAACAAAAGTGAATAATGAAGAAAAATAATATGGCATATAACATCTTCAATTCGTCAAAGGCGGACATGTAAAATAGATGGCCCTCAACGGTTATTTTTTAACATAATACGCTGTTATGTGTTATATTAAATGAGATAAACTATTGTGAAAAAACTAATTATACTGTCTTTACTCTTTATCAAAATATCATTTTGTCAAAGTTATGATCCATTTATTCAAAATTTAGTGGATCAAACTAATTTAGATTCTCTAATATCATTTGTGCGAATACTATCTGGTGAAGATTCTGTTATTATTAATGATACGAACACTATAATAACTCATCGTGTAAATTCATGGGGTAACGATTTGGCAGCAGATTATCTAAAAAATAAAATGACGGAGTTCGGATTTGAAACGATCGATCAGAATTATAGTGAAGAAGGAAGAAATATTTATTCAATACAAACCGGTACTCTTTATCCTGAAGAATACTATATTCTTTGTGCGCATTATGATGCAGTAACAAATTACTGTGCGGATGATAATGCAAGTGGAGTTGCAGGAGTATTGGAAGCAGCACGCATATTATCCAATTTCCAATTTAATTTTTCAATTATTTATGCATTTTGGGATGAGGAAGAAATTGGAGCAAATGGAAGTGAATATTTTGCAGAACAAGCTGATTCAGCAGGAATGAATATAGGTGGTGTTCTTAATTTTGAGATGTCAGGCTGGGACAGTGATAATGATGGTCTTATTGATATTCATACTAGAAGGATAAATGAATCAATTCAATTAGCAAATACGATGGTAGTAATTGATTCATTATATAACTTACCTTTAAAACCGGTAGTTTATAATCCCGGTACAACTGCGAGCGATCATTCTTCTTTCTGGAATTTTGATTATTCGGCAATTGTATTTAGCGAAGCATTCTATGGAGGAGATTTTAATCCTTACTATCACAGCAGCTTCGATCGTATACAGTACTTTAATCTTCCTTACTTTTTCAACATTGTTAAACTGAGTACTGCTTCAATTGCTACTCTGGCAACTGAAGGCTTAGTAACTTCAGTGGAAGAATTAAATGCCATTCCACTTTCTCTGTCTATTTCTAATTATCCGAATCCGTTTAACAATTCAACACGAGTGAAATATAATCTTCCCAATAGTTCTAACATAAGGATTGATTTATACAATTTTCTTGGAGAACGTGTTAAGGAAATATTATCAAGTTTTCATCAGGCAGGAAGCTATGAAATTGAAATTACATCAGATGATTTATCAAGCGGGGCGTACTTTCTTGTGATTAATACTGATGCACATTATAAAACACATAAAATAATCTTATTAAAATAAATTGTGCATAAATTCCGGAGTTTATTAATGAAAGCTGTTATCGTTTCTTCTTTCATATTATTACTATCTGTAATTGCTTATGCACAGAGCGAAGAAACCATAGACTTAAAAAAATATTTTGATGAATATAATCACGTCGGCTCATTTGTTATGTACGATCTGAAAAATGACAAATATATTCGTTACAATCCCGAAAGATGTAAGCAGCAATTTATTCCCGCCTCAACCTTTAAAATATTTAATTCACTTGCTGCATTGGAAACCGGAGCAGTTAAAGATGAAAATGATACAATTCGTTGGGATGGTATTGAAAGAGCCTATGCTGAATGGAATAAAGATATGGATATGAAACATGCGTTCAAGTATTCTGCAGTCTGGTTCTACCAGGAAATTGCCAGAAGAATTGGCGAAGAAAAAATGCAGGAATTGATTAATCTTAATGAGTATGGAAATAAAAATATATCCGGTGGAATTGATCATTTTCTGGCTCGGGGGCGAATTACGTATTTCACCAAATGAGCAAATAGAATTCTTAAAGAAGTTATACCTGAATGAACTTAAGTTTTCTCAAAGAGCGATGGATATTGTTAAAAAGATTATGATATATGAAGAAACAGAGGAATATATTCTTAAGAGCTAAAACAGGTTGGGGAATGAGATTTGAAAATCAGATCGGTTGGTTTGTTGGTTATGTTGAAAAGGGGAGTGATCTGTATTTTTTTGTCACCAATCTGCAGTCAAAAGAACCGGAGGAGGGATTTGTTTCGCGTAAGGAAATAACATATAAAATTCTTAAAGAGCTAGGGATTCTGTAATTGTTACAATAAATAATGTCTGCAATCATTTATTAAAATAATTTATAGCATCTATTGGAATGTTAAAAAAAAGATTTATCTTGAGATAAAACAAGGAAAAATTTATGAAATATATTTTCGTTTTACTTTCTAGCGTATTATTAACTCTGTTAATTGGCTGTTGCAATAGTAAACCTACTAATGAAACTATTGAACTGAATAAAAATATAAATCAAAATCAATCGGGTCCTGCTTCTATTGTGCAAAATCTATCTGTCGTTACAGCAAGGGTTGATGAAGTTTTGTACAAGGATGAAACAGATTATCAATTAAAAGTTACGGTATTGGTTGTTGAAGAAAATGATGCTTATACAAGTATTGCCGTTCCTGGTAATGAGTATTTTCTAACACCAAATTTTAGATATGAAAATGAAAAGCTTATGAAAAATGATGTTAATGAATCATTAAAAAAACTTGGTAAACTTTCTAAAGGAAAAGAATTTAAAGCAGAAATTTCTTTAGAAAATCAAAAGGGATGGTTTATTCAAAAAGTATTAGGCTTTGAATAGTCTGTACTGTTTTATTTTATTGTCTTTCCTGCTTTAAGCATAATGAATTATGAAAAAATTATTATTTATCAGAGGTCTCCAATGAAAAAATTATTAACATTTAGTCTTTTGATTGCCTCATTTATTCTTGGCTTTTTCTATTTTACTTTTGATAATGTAACAACCTTCACTCAAGAAGATTTTAGAAATTTCAGAATTGAAAAAAAGAAAGCAAATTCAAAATTAAAAAATGACCAGCCAGATAAAGCCTTATTATGGTATTATGAACAAAGAGCTTATCCTAATAA
This sequence comes from uncultured Ignavibacteriaceae bacterium, assembly GCA_963804005.1. Taxonomy (GTDB): domain Bacteria; phylum Bacteroidota; class Ignavibacteria; order Ignavibacteriales; family Ignavibacteriaceae; genus JAGXRK01. The sequence goes on from CAWDOP010000019.1 coordinate 7,158, forward strand.
TAAAATTCCAGATAACTGGCGTGAAGAGGCATACAAACAGATCAGTTTAAATAAAGCTTCTGCACCCAACTCACTAAACGCATTAAATTGGACTCAACTAGGACCCGGTAATTTAGGTGGCAGAATTCGTGCAATCGCAGTTCATCCAACAGATCCAAATACTGTTTACCTCGGTGCTGTTGCCGGTGGTGTCTGGAAATCTGTTAACGGCGGAACATCCTGGACTTCTTTGAAAGATTTTATGGGAAATATTGCTGTGTGTGCCCTTGTTCTCGATCCTAACAATCCAAATACAATTTACGCCGGTACAGGTGAAGGATTTTATAACGGCGATGCAATTCGCGGTGCAGGGATTTTTAAATCAACAGATGCAGGTGCAACGTGGAATAAATTAACCTCAACAGATAATAGTAACTTTTATTACGTAAACGATCTTGAATACGATGCAACAAATCAGGTACTATATGCTGCTACAAGAACAGGATTGTATTCATCATTAAACGGTGGGTCCACTTTTACAGCAAAAGTAAATATTATTCATTGTATGGATATTGAAATTGCAAATACAAATCCACGTACAATTTTTGCAACTTTTGGTCAATTTAATCAGTCTCAAATTTGGCTCAGTACAGATGCAGGCGCATCTTTCTCATTGAATTTTACTCAAACTGGTATGGGTAGAATTGAAATGGCTGTGTCCAAATCAAATCCATCAATTGCTTATGCATCATTTATGGATTTAAGTACTTATGGAACAGGTTATATGGCTGTTACTACAAATGGAGGAACTTTGTGGTCATCGATGACTATTCCAGGTCCTTCTTATTCAGGTGCAACTACTTATACCGGTGTACAAGGCTGGTATGATAATATTCTTGCTGTTGATCCAGACAATGAAAATATTCTATTAGCTGGCGGAATTGATAACTGGAAATCAACTGACTATGGAAATACCTGGACACAGAAAACAAATTGGTATGCTTGGTCCGGGGCTCCACCTTATGTACATGCTGATGAACATGCTTATACCTTTGCGCCGTCAAATTCAAATATTGTTTATCTCGGTAATGATGGTGGTATCTATAAATCTACTAATAAAGGGGAAACCTGGACTGCTTTAAATAACAATCTTTACATTACACAATTTTATTATGGTGCCGTTAATCCAACAGGAACAGTTTATGCCGGCGGTACGCAGGATGTTGGTACATTGCGCACAACAGGTTCAACTAATTGGATTGAAATTCTGGGAGGTGATGGTGGAGCGACAGAAATTGATTTTAACAATACAAATAATATTTATATGGAGTATGTTTATCTTGCTTTTTTCAAATCAACTAGATGGTGGCACATCATTTAATAAAGCAATGAATGGAATTCCAACCGGATCAAATTTTTGGGATGGAACAACAGATAGAACACAATTCATTTCTCCATTCTCAATGGATCCAAATAATTCCAACACCATTGTTGCTGGTACATATCGCGTCTGGAGAACAACAGATGGTGCTACAAGTTGGTCTGCAATCAGTGGTGATTTAACTGGCGATGGAACCGGCACTTCTGGGGCAACAATTTCTACAGTTATTGTTGCAAAAGGAAATTCTAATGTTATCTATGCCGGGTGTTCAAACGGAAGAGTGCAGGTTACAACCGATGGCGGAAGTTCCTGGAATATTAGAACAACAGGCTTACCAAATTTATTTGTAACCAGAATTGCTTCTGATCCTAATAATCCTGCGACCGCTTATGTAACATTTTCTGGTTATGGTGCTTCAGATAAAATTTTCAAATCAACTGATTATGGTACCAGCTGGACGAATGTTTCTGGTAACTTACCAAACTTACCGACAAACTGTGTGGTTGTTAATCCAGCAAATGGAAATAATTTGTTTGTTGGAACTGATCTTGGAGTCTTCTCAACTTCAGATGGCGGAAGCACTTGGATACAGGATGTAGCTGGTATGGCTAATGTTCCGGTTCTTGATCTGGATTATCGTTCATCAGACACTAAACTTTTTGCAGCTACACACGGAAGGAGTATGTACTCTACTCAAATTGTTACTTCAGTTGCTGAAATTGGTAATGAAATTCCAACAGAGTTTCAGTTAACCAATAATTATCCAAATCCGTTTAATCCATCTACTAAGTTCAGATATGCATTACCTGAGGGAAGAAATGTTAAAATAATTATATACGATATTAATGGAAGTAAAATAACAGAGCTCGTAAATAATTATCAAGGCGCCGGAACTTATGAAGTAACCTGGAATGGAAAAAATGATTTGGGTCAGCAGGTTGTAAGCGGGACATATCTTTACAATGTTAAAGCCGGAGATTTTGTTCAGACTAGAAAGATGATACTCTTAAAATAATTTTATACGCTCTTAAATTTAGTTTTATGTGCCGATCGAGATGAATTTAGTTCATTATTCTTCAAGCCTCCCCTTGAAGAAATAATCGATCGGCTACATTTATTTTATGGTGAATCAGAGTTTTATTAACTAGGTTCTTAATCGGCAATCAGATAAATAAAAAGATATTCGTTTTTATGTCCTTCTAAGTAAGTATCTCACCAGAATCTTTTGAACTTTATAGTAACTATCCAAATCCATTTAATCCCTCTACAAAAATTCGTTATGCAATTGCTAATACTGCATTTACTACCTTAAAAGTTTATTCAATTCTTGGACAGGAAGTTGCTACTTTAATAAATGAAGAAAAATCCCCGGGAGGTTACGAAGTTAATTTTAATGGATTAAATCTTACAAGCAGAACATACATCTATAAACTGCAGGCTGGCGATTTTTCTATGACCAGAGACATGTGCTTTTAAAATAATGTTCAAACCTAAATTTTAAGTTTTCCAAATAGGCGATTCTGAAGAATCGCCTTTTTTTAACTCTAGCCCAATTATTCTTAAATTGCATATCAAAACACGTGTATTTATTTTTAACATCAATCAGAAATCAGGAAATTTATTAAATGGTTAATTTCTTTAAGAAAATGTTCGGCGACAAGTATGAAAAAGATTTAAAGTTACTTTGGCCCATTGTTCCCGAAATCAATAAATACTACGATGAGTTTAAAAAGCTCAGTGATGACGAATTAAGAGCAAAAACTGCCGGGTTGAAGTCAATTATTCAGGAGAGAACTGAAGAGACAAGAAAAAAGATTGATGATCTTCGAAAAAGATTACAATCAGATGAAGATTTTGATAGGACCTCTGCTTATGATGAACTGGAAGAATTAGAAGACGCATTAAATGACGAATACGAAGTTGTTCTCGATGAACTTCTTCCCGAAGCCTTTGCAATTGTAAAATCCACTTGTGAAAGACTAATTGGTACAAGCTGGACAATGGCAGGAAATAAAATTACGTGGGACATGATTCCTTATGATGTTCAGTTGATTGGCGGCATAGTTCTTCATCAGGGTAAAATTGCAGAAATGGCTACTGGCGAAGGTAAAACTCTTGTAGCAACACTTCCGCTTTTCCTCAATGCACTTACGGGACGAGGCGTTCATCTTATTACTGTTAATGATTACCTTGCAAAACGTGATAGTGAATGGATGGGTGAGATTTTTAAGTTTCACGGACTAACTGTTGGCTGCATTCTTAATACTATGGATCCCGCACAGCGTAGAGAACAATATAACTGCGATATTACCTACGGAACCAATAACGAATTTGGTTTTGATTATCTCCGCGATAATATGGCAGTTGGGCTTGAGTACCAGGTTCAAAGAATACATAACTATACTATAGTAGACGAAGTAGACTCTGTATTGGTTGATGAAGCAAGAACTCCACTTATTATTTCAGGTCAGGTTGATCGTGATGATCATCTGTTTAATGACATGAGACCGAAGGTTGAAAGACTATATAAGCTTCAGATGGGCCTTGTTGCAAAAATTATTCAGGAAGCAGAGCAAATGCTTACTTCCGGCAATGGAACTGAAACGGAAGCAGGCATTCTTCTGCTTAGAGGGCATCGCGGTTTGCCTAAAAGCAAAAAACTTGCAAAGCTTATTTCCGAACCTTCTCACAAAAAATTATTACTATCTACCGAGCTTGAATTCTTAAGAGAAAAAGGAAAGAACATGCACATCATTGATGATGAACTTTATTTCGTCATTGATGAAAAAAACCATACGATAGATACAACAGAAAAAGGTCGTGAAGAACTTGCCCGCGGAAGCGGAATTGAAAAAGTATATTTTGTACTCCCTGATCTTGGCATGGAGATTAGCAAATTTGAAAATGATGCAAGCATGTCACCTGAAGTAAAGCTGAAGAAGAAGGATGAACTTTATCATCGATATTCAGAGGCAAGTGAAAGAATTCATACAATAAATCAATTGCTTCGTGCTTATTCTCTTTTCGAAAAAGATGATGAATATGTTATAACTGAAGATGGAAAGATTGCCATCGTTGATGAATTTACCGGACGTATACTTCCCGGAAGAAGATATTCAGATGGACTTCATCAGGCAATTGAAGCAAAAGAAAATGTTAAAGTTGAACGCGACTCGCAAACTCTGGCTACTATTACACTTCAGAATTATTTCAGAATGTATAACAAACTTGCCGGTATGACAGGTACTGCCGAAACTGAAGAAGGAGAATTTTTCCAGATATATAAATTAGAAGTTGTTGTAATTCCAACAAACAAACCCGTAATTAGAGAAGATCTAGATGATGCGGTATACCGAACCAAGCGTGAAAAATATAACGCCATTATTGATGAATTAGACAGACTACGCAAAGAAGGTAGACCGGTTCTTGTGGGTACCACATCCGTAGAAGTTTCTGAAACCATCAGCAGGATGTTGAAGAGAAAAGGTCTTCAACATAATGTTCTTAATGCTAAACAGCATCAGCGTGAAGCTGAAATTGTAGCGCATGCCGGTGAGGTTAGTGCAATTACAATTGCTACAAATATGGCAGGTCGAGGAACTGATATTAAGCTTGGCAGTGGCGTAAAAGACAAAGGCGGATTATTTATTCTTGGTACTGAACGTCACGATTCAAGAAGAATTGACAGACAGTTAAGAGGTCGTTCCGGTCGTCAGGGTGATGCCGGTACTTCTAAATTTTTCATCTCACTTGAAGATGATTTGATGAGATTATTCGGAAGCGATAGAATTTCTTCTATCATGCAGCGAATTGGTATTAAGGAAGGTGAAGTTATCCAGCATCCGATGATAACTAAATCCGTTGAACGTGCACAGAAAAAGGTTGAAGAAAATAACTTCGCAATAAGAAAAAGACTTCTTGAATATGACGATACAATGAATCAGCAAAGAGAAGTTATTTATTCAAGGCGACAAAAAGCTCTGCATGGCGACAGACTTAAAAGTGAAATATATGACTTAGCAGAGGAGTTTATAGGTACAGTTGTTGATAAACATTTTGAAGAAGTAAATGTTGAAGCAATAAAAGAAGAAATACTTCATAATCTGCTTGTTGAACTTAAACTTGATGGATCGGAATTTGAATCACTCGGCAGAGATGGTCTTGTTCAAAAAATTACTGATGCAGCAAAAGATTTCTACAAAAGAAAAGAAGAAATGCTTAGTTCGGAATTGATGGCAAGGCTTGAACGATATGCGGTGTTGAGTGTACTTGATAACAAATGGAAAGAACATCTTCGTGAAATGGATGATTTGAAAGAAGGTATTGGATTAAGAGCTTATGGACAGAAAGATCCATTGGTTGAATATAAAGCCGAAGCTTTCAAATTATTTGTTCAGCTGCTTGATGAGATAAGAAATGAATCAGTTTCATTTGCATTTAAATTCTTCCCGCAGGCTCCGAGTGAGGTTCAGGAAAGACGCGGATCTAAGGTTCAAAGAGTGGTTGAAACCAAACAAGATACAGCTAATATTGGATTTACACCATCTCAAGCACAGGCCGGGCAGCAAGGTGTAAAAGTTCAACCTATTCGGGTTGAAGAAAAAATAGGCAGAAATGATCCCTGTCCATGCGGCAGCGGAAAAAAATATAAACAATGCCACGGTAGATAATCCGGGAATTAAGCTATGAAAAAAATTGAAGCTATTATTCGTCCCTTCAAATTAGATGAAGTTAAAGAAGCCCTGATTGAAGAAGGGATTAAAGGAATAACAATTTCAGAAGTAAGAGGTTACGGCAGGCAGAAAGGACACACTGAAACGTATCGTGGCGCCGAATACCAGATTGAATTTGTTCCTAAAATTAAAATTGAAATTATTGTTGATGATTCCCGTTTGGATAAAGCTGTTGAAGCAATTCTTCGAGCCGCCAAAACCGGACAGGTTGGTGACGGTAAAATTTTTATATCGGATATCAAAGAAGTAATAAGAATCAGAACTGAGGAATCAGGTACTCAGGCTTTATAGAAAAATATATGGACTTTTTCTTTTGTTTAATCTTTAATAGCTTCGAGTATGATAAGAAGATATTTTCCCCCCATTAAAATTATCTCGCTTATTGCTGCAATTTCGTTATTCGCAGGGTGCAGTTTATGGCAGAATTTTACCACTTATTTTAATCTTTACTACAATACCAGTTTACTTTTTGAAGAAGCTGAAACCGACATTTATTCGCAAAAGAGGGATCTGTTTTCAATTGATCCGCTTGTAGTTTCAGGCGCCGCAAATGCAAAACTTGTAAAAGTTATTGAAAAAAGTTCTAAGCTGCTTCAGTTCTATTCACACTCAGATTATGTAGAGGATGCTTTGATGATGCTTGGCAAGTCATTCTTCTATCAGAAAAATTATCAAAAAGCAAGAAGAAAATTTGAAGAACTACTCGGAACAAATCCCAATGACGATATGAGATTGGAAGCTGAACTATGGATAGCAAAATGCAGTATGAACCTAAAGGAATTTACAAACGGACTTACATTATTAGAACGTGTTAGAGCGGAAGCAATTGAAAATGATAACACCAGGATTATTCGCGAATCCTATATTGAAGAAATAATTCCCCGTATATCACAGGAAGATTATAGTCAAGCCATTCAGCTTGCCGAGCAAATGATACCATATTCAAATTCAGAAATGAAATCAAATATATATTTTGAACTTGGTAAATTGTACGCATTGATTGGTGACATTGAAAATGCAATATCTTCTTATGCAGATGTCTTTGAATATTCTCCTGACTTCGATCTGGAGATAGCAGCCAACATAAACTATGCAAAATCTTTAAGAGATGCTGATCGTGATGAAGAAGCCCTTGATGTTTTTAGTGATATGCGAGGAAAGGATAAGTTTAAGGATAAATACAGTGAAATAGATCTAGAGACTGCTGTTATACTTGAAAAGTTAAACAGGTTCGAAGAAGCTCTGGAACAGTTCACAATGATCGATACTACATATAAAGGTACACCTGTTTCGGCTGCATCAAGCTATTTCAAAGGAAAAATTTACGAATACGCATCAGTAAATTATGATAGTGCCGCCTTTTACTATCAAAAAGCCGCTACTTCAAATCCTCAAAAAGAATACGCTCAATCAGTGAAAGAAAAAAATCAGATATTCACTAAATATTTTAGTTTACGCAATCAGATTAATAATTATAACCGTCAATTGTTTTATGCTGAAAATCCAGATGTGTTTGTTCAGGACTCAATAAATTATGTTCAGGATTCTTTAAATATACTTTCTGATTATCTTGCTAAAAAAGAAATGCAAGAAATATGGAGCAACATATTCAAACCTGATTCAAATGCAATTAAAGATTCTCTTTTGGCGCTCGATTCATTAAGAATTCAGGATTCTCTTAAGATTCGTGATTCGCTTATGATTGCTTTTGAACAGGGAATGTTTCTGGATACGAATGAAGTTAATGCAGCCTTAACAAAATATCTTACGAAAAAAGATACGATTGAATCTAAACTCAAAGAAGAAAGGAAAACTCAGACTATTTCTCAGACAATGGCCAGTGTTAATCTTGATACGGTTCGGTTTAAAAAGAATCCTCCGAGAAGACCAACTATTCCTGTTGACTCTGTAAAGCACATAATATCAAAAGCACAGTTGGGACTGGGCAATTTATTTTTAGCTGAGATAGATGTACCGGATTCCGCTTATATTATTTACATTGATAATATCGATCGCTTTCCTGAAACAGAGCTTTATCCAAATACTCTTTATGCACTTGGCAGTTATTATTTAACGGTTGATAATAAACCAAAAGCCGATAGTCTGTTCCTTTACATCTATGATAATTATAAGAGAGTAAATATTGTAAATGCAGCTGCAAATAAATTGAATCTTCCGCTAATTGATTTAGAATATGATACTGCAAAAACATTATATGCCAGTGCAGAATCTAAAATGATTGCTGGTAATTATGATGAGGCTGTAAAAGAATTTTTAAGCATTTATCGTTTATATCCCGAATCTCCGGTTTCACCGCAGGCATTGTATGCAGGAGGCTGGATTCTTGAAAAAGATTTAAAATTGCTTGACTCCGCTGCAGTTGTATATGATACACTTGCTACAAAGTATTCAGCTTCGGTTTATTCGCGTGAAATAACAAAAAAACTTGGCTTCTATAAACAGGAAATATACAGGAAGAAAAAAGAACAGGAAGAAGCTAAGCTATTAGCACTTAAGGAAAATGAAACAAATAATATCAGTAAGATTAATGGAACTGAAAAGGAAATAAAGGATTCTACAGAATATCCATTACAGAATGATACTCCGGATTTAGAAGCACTCATAAAAAATGAAAAGGAGCGACTGCCGGAACAGATTGCAACAGATACTAATGTTCTTGAAACAAAAGCCTCTGAAACAAAATTAGAAGCTCTCTGGAATCCTAGAAAACCAAGATAATCATCTAAACCTAAATTCCGTAAATCTTCAATTCCTACTCATGAAATACAGAGAATTAAAAGAACTAATTGAAGAAGGGGAAAATATTCAGAACGAGTTTAAGCGAAAATTTTCTGCTTCTGATAAAATTGCACGAGAAATGATTGCCTTCGCAAACACAAAAGGCGGGCACATAATTTTTGGAATTGATGACGATAAAGAAATTATTGGTGTGGAAAGTGAAAAAGAAATTGCTGAACTGGTAAAAGACACCGCTGAAAATTATTGCGAACCACCTTTAGATTACAATATTTCTTACATTGAATTAGAGGGAAAAGAAATAGTAGTTGTTTCAATTCTAGAATCAGATAACAAACCACACAAACTTCAGGATTATTCAGATCAGTTTGATATTAATAAAGCAGTTGTAACAATTCGTGTTAATGATAAAAGTGTTCAGGCAAGTAAAGAAATGGTGAGATTACTCAGGGCAAATTCAGGTAAGATGTCACTAAAAAAATATGTTGTCGGTCCAAATGAAAAAACAGTTTTTGAATATTTATCGAAGAAAGAAAGAATATCGGTAAAAGAACTCAGCAATCTTGTTAATATTTCCGAAAGAAGAGCATCAAGAACTTTAGTTAAGATGGTAAGAGCAAATCTTCTGATGATACATACAAAAGATAACGGAGAGGAATTTTTTACCGCTTCAAGTTAGGTTGGGAAATTCTTTATTCATCAATCACATCAAACAAAACGTTTTGCCGGGGAGCTGCTTAACCAATCCTTTAAATTCCAGAGTTAATAGATTCACTAAACAATCAGAAGTTGAGAGATTGGATTTTTCTGCAATCGTATCAATTTGAATCGGTTCATTACTTAATACTGCAAGAATTTTCTCTTCAAATATTGTAAGATCAATTTGAGGCTTTGGAATATTTTTCCCGATTACAGGTTTTAATTTCAACTCAAGTTCAATAAGAATATCTTCGGCTGATCTTATGAGTTCTGCTTCACCACGTTGAATAAGCAAATTATTTCCTTCTGCCTGTCTTACTCCAAGATTTCCCGGAATTGCGAACACTTCACGATTCTGGTCAAGCGACAATCTTGCTGTTTGCATAGCTCCACCAGTGATTCCTGTTTCAATAATTACTGTTCCCAGCGACAAACCCGAAATAATTCTGTTTCGTTTAGGAAAATTTTGTGCATCGGGTTTTGTTCCCAGATTAAATTCACTGATGATCAAACCGTTTTCAGCTATCTCATCATACAACTTTTTATTTTCGGGAGGATAAATAACATCCAATCCCGATCCAACAACAGCAATTGTTCTACCTCCGTTTTTCAAAGCAGTTTTTTGTGCAATAGAATCTATACCACGTGCCATTCCGCTTACAATGGTAATACCCTGCAAAACTAAATCCTCACAAATCTTCTCTGCCTGAATTTTTCCATAACTTGTTGGTTGCCGTGTACCAACTACGGCAATAGAATAGTTATCCTTATCTTCAAATGAGCCCTTGAAGTAAAGTATCAGCGGCGGGTAAAATATTTTTTTAAGTAACTGAGGAAATTCATCATCCCAGACTGTAACTATTCTTCCTCCGATTTTTTCAAGTTTATTAAGATCTTTTTCAAGTTGTTCTTCAATTTCTTTTCGGTGCGCATTAGCTTTTTGAATTCTTGAAGCAAGTTCTTTACTAATTCCATCAGTTTTTATTAGCTCTGAACCGGAAGAGGAAAGTATCGTATTAACATTTTTGAATTTTGCCAGGAGGTTACGAATCTTACCGGGACCAATTCCGTCAACCGATAAGAGCAGCATCAGATCAGACAATTGTTCAAAACTTAGCTTACTCAATTAATTAATAACCAGATTTTGTAATATTAAATTTTTATAGATGGGTAGAAAAATACCAATTTCCAAAATATAAATAACAGACAATTCCCAAATCACAATTAACAAAATTAGAAACTAATAGTATTTAGAATTCTAAATCCAGCGGTAAAGCAGTTGCGTTAGATCTTAATTATTCTTTTGTCTCTTCGATAACCTCAGAGGAATCTTTTTTCCTGAACAAAATTGACACAGGAAAAATTATCACATAACCGATAAATAAAATTATCGGTGATACAACCAAAGAAGCTGTGCTATCCCAATTACCGATACTCATCACATAAAATCCTACGATTACAAAAAGGATTCCCGCGAATAATAAAATGTAGTTTGTTTTATCCCAGTAAATATTGAAAGGTGAAACAAGAGTTTTTTTTGCAGATTTTACAAATTTCTTTTTAGCTGGTTTTGCCATAATTATTTCCTAAAAAAATAAAAACCCGGTGATGGGGGGTATCACCGGGTCCGACTCTTTTTCTTCAAAGAGCAGGGGAGAACCCTTTGAAAGAGTCGTTGTGAATATAAGTTGTTAAATAATAATTGTCAAGCACTGGCAACTATTTACTAATTTGATAAACAATTTTTCTAATTGTATCAAATTGTAAGTAAGGATATTCTTCCCTGATAGAATCGATTGCATCACCGGCGCTAACTTTACTGGCGCGGAGCTGCTTAAATTTTTTCCTTATCTGATAATCTCTCACGGCTTTATCATCAATAAGTCCGTGGGCGTCAAGAAGTTCAAAAATCTCATCACTGATGAGTTCTGATAACGGGTTTTCGATTTTCGCTTTGATTGTATTCATTGCTCATTCTCCTTTTAGTGAATGTTTCAGTTACTGGTAGTAGGTATCAATATGTAAGAAAACCTCCTGAATAAGTTGTTGTAAATATAACAAAAAAACCGATTATCTCGTTCCACAAGATAAGATCGGCGTACATTTGCCACTTTAATAAAATTTCAATCAATTAGACGAATAAAAATTAAAAAAGTAGCAAATCGGTTATAAAATTAAATCCTTTAATTATTTTCTGCGTAAATATTCCTATTTATTTATAGAATGTCAAGATTATGAAAATTATTTATTTAACTGTGAAGAAATGATATAAAACACCCTAAATACCTGCCATACTTAAATATTGACTATATAAAATTAATTTACTAATATTACTACAAAATTATTTGCTATAACTATTTAGCAAAGGTGGGTAATATGAAAAAGTTAGTTTCTTTTACTTTATTCTTCTTATTCTTTATTGATCTTATTTCTCCCAATGCCCAAGTCATCTGGGAAAAATTAAAAAATCCTGCCTATCCAGACTCTGCGACAACATCCGATTTTAAAATTGTACGAAATAATTTCTGGCTGGCTTCTACCTATGATTTTGGACTGTTTTCTTCATCTGATCAGGGAAATACCTGGGATAGAATATTTTATCTAGATTATTATGTTCGTTCTATAGAAGTTAATTCTAAGAATGAAATTTTTATTGATTGTTTATATAATTTTTATAGAAGCACGGATGAAGGAATGAATTGGTATTTAATTCCAAAAGATACTATAAATGGCCAACCAGGATTATTGCAATTGTCATATAATGATGATTTATACGGAACGTTTTCATCAATAAATAAAACCCATTACATTACTAAGCTTGATAGTCTTGATCATTGGCAAATAGTTGGTACATTTGCCCCAGGTTTAAATTCCTCCCCAACTATTAATGAACTGCTAGTAGATAAATTTAATGATGCATATTTAAGTACCTATGCCATTAGTGTTCCATATATTGAAAGTTTTACATATAAGGCTCTTAATGATTTTAGTAATTTTCAACAAATTTTTAATACTGTGAGTACGTTCGCTTGTAATGATAGTGGCTACGTTTTTTTTGGTAATACAAAAATGTACAGGTCTAGTGATAGAGGTTTAACCTTCGAAGAAATAAGTAATGGAATTTCGAATCTTGGGGTGAGGTCAATAAAGGTAATAAATAATATGGAACTTTATGTTGGCAGCGTGTTTGATTTATATCATTCAACAAATAATGGTATTACTTGGCATTATATTAATGGTCCTGCTGATATAGTTGGCGTTCATTCAATTGAAGAAATTAGTGCAGGTTATTTGGTAATTGCCTCAGCTCAAGGAATTTATAAAAATATTACAGTGCTTGATGCTGAAGATAATTCAGCTAAAGTTAATTCTGTAAAATTATTTGCGTTATCGCAAAACTACCCAAACCCATTTAATCCAAGTACAAAAATTAGTTGGCAGTCTCCAATAGGCAGTTGGCAAACTCTAAAAGTATTTGATGTATTAGGAAATGAAGTTACAACACTGGTTAATGAATACAAACCTTCAGGAAGTTACGAAATGCAGTTTACTGCGAGCGGGCTAGTGAGCGGACTATATTTTTACCAGCTCAAAGCAGGTAATTATTCAGAAACGAAGAAAATGATTTTAATTAAATAATTTCTTTGGGGTCATTATGAAAAAGTTAATTTTAGTTTTTTTATTCCTTTCTCTATTAAACTCAGACATAATTCCTCAAGAAGATTTTTGGGAGCCAACAGGCGGACCTTTTAATGGACTTGTAAGTTCTTTTGCTATTAATTCTGCGGGTGACATTTTCGCGTGTGCTGGGGGAGGAGTATTCCGCTCTTCTGATGATGGAGCAACCTGGTTTAAGTTAAATGGATTACCCAATTACGGTTTCAAAACTTTAGCAGTCAACTCAAACGATCACATATTCGCTGGAACTACTTCAGGAGTTTTCCGTTCTACAGATAATGGTGAAACCTGGGCCGAAATTAATAATGGATTAATAAATCAAAATGTCTGGGTTTTAGCAATCAACTCAAGTGATGATATTTTTGTTGGAACTGCTAATGGCGGAGTCTTTCGTTCTACAGATAACGGAGATACATGGACTGAAATTAATAATGGCTTAACAAATTATGGTGTTCCAGCATTAGCTGTAAATTCGAGCGGGCACATTTTTGCCGGAACTTATTCTGGAATTTTCAGATCTACAGATAATGGAGAAACCTGGAGCGCAATTAATAATGGGATCACATCTTTTGTTTTTTCAGTTATTGCTTTTGACGATAATGATAATATTTTTGTGGGAACTTACGATGCTGGAATGTTTCGCTCTTTTGATAATGGAGAGACTTGGAATCAAATTAATGTCATTACTAATATCGCAACACTTTCTATAGATTCAAATAATCAAATTTATGTAGGATTTCATGATGCATATGGAGGAAAACTCTATCGTTCAACAAATTTAGGTAATGATTGGACACAAATAAACTTTGGATTATATATTCATGCTATTTTTGCTCTCACCACAAAATCCATAGATAAAATATTTGTTGGTTCATATTCAGGTATTTTCAGATCTACTGATAGTGGCAATAGTTGGAAACAAATAAAATTTGGATTAACGGACGATCATATTAATCGCTTAGCAGTCAATTCTAACGATCATCTTTTCGCTGGAACAGGATATGGTGGAATTTCGCGTTCTACAGATAATGGAGAAAACTGGACTGGTATAAATAATGGTTTACCTTACGATGCAATTGTAGGTTTAGTTATCAACTCAGACGATGATATTTTTTGTGGAACTCTTGCCAAAGAAAAAGTTTTTCGATCTACTGACAATGGAGATAATTGGTTAGAAGTGGCGACTTTACCTATTCGATCTTTCGCAGTCAACTCTAATAATCATATTTTTGCCGGAACTCACAGTTCAGGGATATTTCGCTCAACAAATAATGGTGAAGATTGGACTGAAATGAATAATGGCTTGACAAATTATATTGTTCAAGCATTAGCAATAAACTCCAGTGGACACATTTTTGCAGGAACTTGGTCTGGAGTTTTTCGATCAACTGACAATGGAGAAAATTGGATTCAGACGAATAATATATCTACTGAATGTTTAGCCATTAATTACAACGACCATATTTTCGCCGGTACCTATGGTGGAGTTTTTAAGTCAACAGATAATGGAGAACATTGGATTGAAAAAAATAATTGGTTAACTGAAAATAAGATTATTCTTGCACTTGCAATAAATTCGACAGATATGATTTTCGCGGGAACATATAGTGGTGTATTTCGAGCTATTGATGATATAGTTGAGTGGTATTATCTTAATGATGGCTTAACAAATTATTCAATTGAATCTATTGTCTTTAACTCAAATGAAATTGCTTTTGCCGGAACTGGCGGGGGAGTTTTTAGGAGTATAAATTCTACAACTTCAGTTGGGACAGAAGAGGATGTGTCCCTAGTATTTGCGTTATCGCAAAACTACCCAAACCCATTTAATCCAAGTACAACAATAAGTTACCAATTACCAACTGCTGGTAATGTGACTATAAAAGTGTACGATGTTTTAGGAAATGAAGTTGCAACTTTGGTAAATGAATATAGACCTCCAGGAAATTATGAAGTAACATTTGATGCATCATCACTTTCCAGCGGAATTTATTTTTATAAACTCCAAGTTGGTGCTTTTGTTGAAACAAAGAAAATGATTCTTATCAAATAAAAATTGGTGCAATTATGAAAAAAATATTTCTCATTATCCTTTTTGTATCTCTGTCATTTCAAGACTTTTTGGCTCAATCATCACAGCAATCTAGCATGCAATCTGATTCGATTTACTTCCCGCTGGATATTGGAAATAAATTTTTCTATCAAGGTGGTCGAGAGCCTGACAATGGATTTTATAGTTCAACGAAAGCAATCATTGATTCATTTGCAAATGGAACAAGAGTGATTTCTGTCACTAATTATTATATTGACTCAACAAGTAACACCACAGAGTATTGGTTATTCAGTGATAATAAATTTTATGCTGCGTCGTATTATCCATTTTCATTTGACTTTCCTGTGTTTAACGGCAGTTTTACTGAGGATACTTGCGTCTACATTTTTTCCAAGTGCTATTATATATTTTATAGCACTATCTTCAACCAAAACCGGTTTTGCGAAATGTTTTCTGATACCTATTCAGGTATGACAACTTTTACCGGTAAGCATACATATACAGCTAATAACATAGGTATATATTTTAAATTAAATACAGCTGTCAGCATGGGATATTCATCCCGGGATTCAATTCAGTTGATAGGTTTTATAAACAATGGAATTTTAATAGGTGACTCAATTCTTACCAATATTAAAGAGCCCGACCAAATTATATACTTATTTAATTTGAATCAAAACTTCCCCAACCCATTTAACCCAAGCACTAAAATTAGTTGGCAAACTCCTGTTGGTGGTTGGCAAACTTTAACAATATATGATGTTTTAGGAAGAGAAGTTGTTACTTTGGTAAATGAATATAGACCTCCAGGAAATTATGAAGTAACATTTGATGCATCATCACTTTCCAGCGGAATTTATTTTTATAAACTCCAAGTTGGTGCTTTTGTTGAAACAAAGAAAATGATTTTATTGAAATAGTTGAAGAGTTTATTTTAAAGAAATTTTATTTATAAGTTTTTGTGAATGTACTCTTTTAGATTAATGATTTAGCCCAAACTCTTGATTGCAAACAAGTAGGCAATTGAGCTAAACAATTGATGCCTAAAAACAAACCCAAGTAATGATAACTTTCAGGGTACTATTGTTCAGAGATTTTGGATGTCTGTATTCTTAATAAATGGTTTGGTTAAAGTATTTTTATTAATTATCTGAACGACAAGTTGAACTTGCAAAGAGAAGTTAAGACTTTTGTTTAATTGACAGCATTTGTGCTTCCTTGATTTAATTATTATTGACGGCTGGTTAAGTATAACTAGGTTGTACAGAATTTGTTCCCATTGTTTTTAACAATTAATTTTGAAATAAATTGGATTAAATATGAAATTAACATTTCGTGGTTATGCAAAAGCACTCTACTTCAAATTTATTGATTTACTTCATTTTCCCTTCGTCAAACAAGGCGCAAAGGATCCTTATCATATTAACTATGATAAGTTTATTTCAATAGGAAATACAATACCATCTCCTGCAATACTGGAAATAGGTTCTAGAAATGTTACAGGTATTACTCGTAGAAATATATTTCCACATTACAAAGAATATATTGGATTTGATATTCTTCCCGGTGAAGCCGTGGATGTTGTTGGAGATGTTCATATACTTTCAGAATATTTTAATCCTGAACAGTTTGATATTGTTTATTGCATCTCAGTTTTTGAACATCTTTTATTCCCTTGGAAGGCTGTTCTGGAAATCAATAAAGTAATGAAAACGGGTGGCTATCTTCATATATCGACACATCCGGTTTGGCCAGAACACGAAATGCCTTGGGATTTTTGGCGATTTCCCAAAAATGGTTTTTATGCGCTTTTTAATAAGTATACAGGATTCGAAGTAATATCACTTACGGAAGGATTACCCTGTAAAGCATATTCACTAGTTAATGATACCCCAACTCGTGGACTTTGGTTTCGTACTATGAATCAAGGAGTTTCACTTATTGTAAAAAAAACCAGCAATTACCAAAGTTCGCTATTGAAATGGGATATAAATATTTCTGATGTTGTAAATACAATGTACCCGGATAAAAAAATGTAAGAATTTCATAAACCACGTATCCCGCACCTAAACCCGATCGCTAATTAAGTCTGTGATTATTGAAATTGTAATTTGGTTTGAGTTTGTTGTTCCAAGTGTTCTTACTTAATTTACTAACAACACTTCTTGATGCAAGATAAGTGTCACATTGGGATTTAATCATCTGCAATTGTGTTTAATTTTGCTTCTTCATTATGGCCGGCTGGTTGGGCACAAATTCGTTAGAAAAAAACTACTCAACTCCATTTAATCCAAGGACAAAAATCAGTTGGCAGCCTCCAGTAGGCAAGGTCCAGCTTCGGGAGTTTATTTTTATCGTTTGCAAGCAGGTGATCCTTCGTCAAGCCTGCCTGCAGGTAGGCAGGGCTCAGAACAGGTTTATGTTGAGACTGAAAAAATGATTCTTTTAAATTAGAATTCTCAATCAGCTTCATAATTTAGAAGTCCTATCCAGTTTAATTGGCATTGTCATATCTTAACTAAAAATATTAACTTTGTAATATTATTTATCAATTAATCCAAGAGATTTCAACTAAATGGAAAATGAAGTTAAACCTAAAGAAGCAAAGTTCTCTGATTACGTGTATATCATATATAAATGGAAAAAATTTCTTTTTATAAATTTGTTTATTATAGCTGTAATAGCTACTACTTTAGCATTTCTCATTCCAAAACAATATAGAGCAACCGCTACTATTATGATTCCACCCGATAATCAGTCTGGATTTGGAGGATTGACTGGTTTACTTGGTGGTAAATCATCACTTGCTTCATTAGGTTCTAAAGCATTTGGGTTATCTAGTACTTCTGAGGATATTTTATTGGGAATATTAAATAGCAGAACGGCAATAACCGACGTCATTAATAAATTTAACCTGATGGAATATTATGAAATAAATGATAAGAATATGGATAAAGTGATGAAAGCTTTCCGCGCAGATTTTTCTGCCGATCCAAATGAGTTTGGGATGATAGATTTTAGTATCATCAATAAAGATCCCGAGGTTAGTGCAGAAATAGCTAATTATTTGGTTACACTTGTTGATAGTATGAATATTGAGTTTAATATAAAGAGAGCAAAAAATAATAGACTTTTTATAGAAAAAAGATATTTTCAAAATGTAACAGATTTAAAAAAAGCTGAAGATTCACTTTTTAAATTTCAAAAAAAATATGGAATTGTAGCCGTCCCTGAACAGCTGGAGGTTACAGTAAAAGCTGCTGCTGAAATTGAAACCCAGTTAATGCGTAAAGAGATGGAGTCTTTTTTTGTAAAACAAGGATATGGTGAAAATTCTCCGCAGTATTTGGGTGTCCAAGCTGAGATAAATTTACTAAAAGAAAAAGTACAGGAGTTGAAGAATTCTCCTAACTTAGGAACTTCATCTAATGTCCTATTTTCATTTAAGGATATGCCTAACATAGCTATTCAATATCTTAGAACGTACAGAGAAGTTGAAATTCAACAATCAATTCTTGAAATAGTAATGCCAATGTATGAACAGGCAAAGGTTGATGAACAAAAAAGTATCCCGACGGTAATGGTAATTGATACAGCAGTACCTCCTCAATTAAAATATAGCCCTAAAAAATCAGTTATAATTCTTGGGGCTTTATTTCTAGCCACATTTATATTTATACCATTAGTTTTTTGGATGGAAAAAGCAGTAACCAGAAAAGAGCATAGAAATCCACTTCAAACTAAAGAAGCTAATTTCTTTTCAAGAATTATCAAGATTTATAGAATAAAGTTCTAAATGTCACTATTACTGGTTGCCATAACCTCCATACTGGGAATGTTCCTTGGTAAATTACTTTTTAAAAAGTGGTTTAATCACCTAACTCTGTATTGTTTAATATTTGGAGGTGCGATTTTTTTATATGAGTTAAAATTACTTCCATATATTGATATAATCCCATATGCTTGGTCTGTTATGATCTCATCATTTTTATCTTTTTTATTTGGGATCTTAACCATAATAAGTGCAAGGAATGTATACATAGATAATCCAACCTATATAAAAAAAACAAATATTTCACTAAAAATTTTTAGTGATGATGGAAAGACTTTGAAATATTTTATTCTTATTTTAAGTCTTTTTAGTCTCTATTCGGCAATTGAATTATGGAATAATTTAATTAACCAATTTGGAAGTATTCCTGGTGTATTATTAAATGCAAAAGTAATTTATCGTTTAAATGTTGACGGTAAATTAAATGCAACTACTCCTTATCTTTTTTTATTTGGATTTGTAGCTATTTTCTTTGCTGGAATTTATACCGCATATAAAAGAAAATTTACAATTTTAACTTTTCTACCCCTTCTTACTATAATTCTTAGAGAAGTTGCTCTTGCAGGAAGAGCTGGAATGCTAGTTGCTATAACTGAATTTGCATTTTCTTTCTTTCTTTTTAGGCATCTTCTTAATAATGACCTCTCTCAGAGGTTTAAATTTTCGAAAAAAAATGTGCTATTTGGTCCAATTATATTAATTGCTTTGTTTGTTGTTGGTTCCTCATTAGTTAGGATTTCAAGAGTTAGTGACACTTCAGAAAACATTGCGGGTGCTAGCAGGGAGCTAAGACAAACAGAAGGGAATATTTTTATATCACCCTCTATTTATCTTTATTTTAGTAGTGATATTGGTGTACTAAGTAAGTATCTAGCCTCAGAAGGAGAAGCTACAGGCTTTGGACAAAATACTTTTATGACTTTTTATAGTTTCCTATCAAAATTTGGGATAATTAAAAAGCCATCAGAGTTTCAAAAAGGTTATTATATACCTATGTGGACGAATACTGGAACATATCTACGTGAATTGCATGCCGATTTTGGGTTTACTGGAATATTTCTGGGACCTTACTTAATTGGACTTTTTCTTACTTGGTTATGGTTCAGATTTTATGAAAAGAAAAGTTTATTTGTCTTTGTTTTACTAGTCTATCTAAATATTATTATAGGATTTTCTTTTTTTGTAATGGCTAGCAGAATTCTTTATTGGACTGTCGGTCTGGTTTTAAACCTCATTTCTATTCCTATTTTAGAAAAAATAGCAACGTCTAGACAGATAAAAAAGTATATACATCAAATAGAAACTAATTAGAGAATTATCCATACTTTAGAAAATCTTTCTGAAAATTTTTCTCAACTCTATTTGGATAAAATAATTAATTAAAAAGTTAAAAGATTAGTGGAAGAAACTGAAAATTTAAGCATAACCTTCAGCGGAAGCTCAATAGCTAAAAATACTATTTACAATTTATTGGGAAATATTATTCCATTAATATTTGCTTTGGTTTTGATACCTCCTTTAATAAATGGCTTAGGTAAAGAAAGATTTGGTATTTTAAGTATAGCATGGATGATAGTTGGATACTTTAGCTTTTTTGATTTCGGACTAGGAAGAGGGTTAACAAAAATCATAGCTGAGAAAATAGGTTTAAATCAAACTGATCAGATACCTAAAATATTCTGGACCTCGTTGTTTTTAATGATATCGATAAGTTTAATTGCTGTAATCGGTTTATTGTTTTTTGTTCCTTCCCTGGTAAATATCTTTAAAATATCTCAAAACTTAAAGCACGAAACTACAAATATTTTCTATATGCTTGCTTTATCCATTCCAGTAGTGACCACAATGACAGGTTTGCGTGGATTGTTAGAAGCATATCAAAAATTTGCTACAATAAATATTATGAAAGTTTTTCTAGGGATATTTACATTTCTTGGTCCATTGTTGGTATTAATAATTACAAACAGTCTTTTCTGGATAATAGCTTTTTTAATTTTTACGAGAATTATAATATGGATATTATATTTACTACAATGTTTAAAGGTTGCTAGAGGAA
Organism: uncultured Ignavibacteriaceae bacterium; assembly: GCA_963804005.1. Lineage (GTDB taxonomy): Bacteria > Bacteroidota > Ignavibacteria > Ignavibacteriales > Ignavibacteriaceae > JAGXRK01. Next base: position 28,326 of record CAWDOP010000019.1, read on the forward strand.
TAAGAAATGAGATAAGAGTTGATCTAAATTCTATAAAGCCTGTTTTGAAATTTAGTATATGGATAACTGTGGGAAACATTATCGTTCCTATAATCTTTTATTCAGATAGATTTCTTATAGGGGCTTTGATTTCGGTTACAGCAATAACATATTATGTGACCCCTTTTGAAGTAGTGACAAAATTGATGATTATTTCAGTAGCGTTGTCAGGCGTACTATTCCCAATATTCTCGGCAAGCTTTTTTAATAATCCTAATATTACAAAGAAAATTTTTTTAAGGGGAGTGAAATTTATTTTTCTGACAATGTATCCATTTGTACTTTTAATTATAACCTTTTCATATGAGGGAATTGAATTATGGCTAGGAAAGGATTTTGCAGTCAATAGTACTCTTATTATGCAACTACTAGCCATTGGAATATTGATGAATAGTATGTCTTTAATTCCCAATATTTTTTTTCAAGGAATTGGAAAACCTAGAATTCCCACACTTATTAATTTAGTTGAACTTCCTGTATACATTTTAATGATGTGGTTCTCAATAAAATTTAATGGAATAAATGGTGCCGCTATGGCATTTACTATAATGGCTACCATTGATGCAATAGCCATGTATATTGTTGCCCATAGAATGTTTGCTATTAGATTTGAATCCAAAGTCAGTTTGATAATATTTTTATTAATGCTGTCTGTGCTTATTGTTCCCTTTTTATTAAGTAATATTATATTTAAAATAATTTTAGTTGTAATATCACTTTCAGTTTTTATCCTAATTGCTTGGAACCATTTTTTATCTGTGGATGAAAAATATTTTATAGTCTCCAAATTGAAATTCAATTTAAATAACCAATCCAGTCAATAAAATGTATAATATAGCTGCTGTTGTTATCTTATATAATCCCAATGTAAATGTATTGCATAATCTGAATTCATATATAAATCAGGTAGATAAATTATATGTGATTGATAATTCAGATAACGCTGATCTTTTTTTAGTTGAAAAGATTAAAGACCTTAATAAGGCAGAATATATTTGGAACAAAACCAATATTGGAATAGCCGCTGCATTAAATATCGGAACTAAAAAAGCTACAGAGGAAGGGTTTGAATATTTATTAACAATGGATCAGGATAGCGAAGCTCCTCCTTTTATGGTTTTAAATTTATTAGAGTGTTTTTCACAGGATTCTAAAACAGCGTTAGTTGCTCCGCTTCTTCATCATCCCAAAGGCAAGAATATAAGCTATAAAGCCACAAAATCCTGCGAGCAGGTTTTCACAGCTTGGACGTCGGGAAATTTAGTAAAGTTAAATATTTTTAAAATAGCTGGCGGATATAAAGAGGATTTCTTTATAGACTACGTTGATCACGAATTTTGCTTAAGATTAAATAATATGGGATTTAAAATTTATATTTGCAATAAAACAATTTTAAAACATAATCTTGGTGAAATTAAAGAAAAAAACTTACTTTTCAGAAAGGTATATCCTTCCAATCATTCAGCTCTTAGGCTTTATTATAGAACAAGAAATCGTTTTTACGTAAAAAAATATTATAAAAATATTTTTCCAGATTTTTTTAAACAGGATAACAAAGAATTTTGGAAAAGCTTTTTAAAAGCAATTTTATTTGAAGAAAATAAATTAAAAAAGTTTAAAATGATGGCAACAGGATATTTAGATTTTAGAAAAAATAAATTTGGTAAGCTTGATAACTAGAATTAAAAATATGAATTTATGATTGAAACCCAACCTAGAATAAGTATAGTAATTTTAAATTGGAATGGCGTTAATGACACTCTAGAATGTATCGATTCATTAAATAAAATAACATACAAGAATTATGAGATCATTGTAGTTGATAATAACTCTGAATTTACGGATACAGAATTATTAAAGAGTAAATTAATTAATGAGAAAGTGATTTTAATATTTAATGATAAAAATCTTGGCTTTTCAGGAGGGAATAATGTTGGTATTAAGGAGGCGTTAACAAATAATTCTGATTTTATTCTTTTATTAAACAATGATACTATAGTAGAGTCTGATTTTTTAGCTCGTTTGGTGGATTATGCTAGTGCAGATCAAAAAGTCGGCATTGCTGTACCAAAGATCAATTATTATTCTGAACCAAGTAGAATTTGGTATGCTGGTGGATTCATAAGTAAAATAAGAGGGTCCGGCTATACGATTGGGGAGGGTGCGACTGATGATAAATATACTAAGAACAAGTTTGTTTCGTTTGCAACAGGTTGCTGTATGTTAATTAAAAAAGATGTCATTAATAAAGTTGGACTACTTGATGAAAATTATTTTTTATACCTAGAGGATACTGATTATTCTTTCCGAGCAATCAAATCAGGATTCAATATTTATTATGTCTCCAAGAGTATTATTTATCATAAAGTAAACGCAGCAACGGCAAAAGATAATTCCCTATTACCGATCTATTATACCTTGAGGAACAGATTATATTTCGCTAGGAAAAATTTAGGGGCGTATTATTTATTTGTAGTTGTTTATTTGTTATTAGCCTTTGCAATTAAGTTACTCTTTAGTAGTAACAGAAAGAATCTATTCAATATTATAAGTCGAGCATTTAAAGATTATCATCAAAGTAGAATGGGTTATTGTGCCAGCGTATAATTTTAAATGTTTCATTAAATATCCTTCTATTTTTGTTTCTGAAAATAAATTTATGATTAATTTGTTTTTTTACCCTACGTAATTTTGAAATTATTATGCGAATAGGTATAGATGCCAGAGTTTTAGAGAAAAGAATGACAGGAATTGGTAGATTTCTATGTGATCTCTTGGAGTCTATCCCATCACATGATAGTAAAAATGAATACTATCTCTTTTCTTGTTCTGAATTAACTTATTATAATGGTTTTTATAACAAGATCGTAACAGGGAAGAGTATTCTTCCATCAAAAGTTTATTCTCCATTTTGGTTAAACTTTGTCCTACCGAAACTATTGAAAAGACATAAAATAGATATTTATTTTACTCCGAATTATTTGATTCCCATAAGGAAAAAGAAGGGAACAAAATTTATAATTGTTGTTTCTGATATGGCACATATGGTCAGTGATAATTTTCATTCATCATTATATAACTTATACTTAAAAACTCTCTTACCTATTTCTATCAACAATAGTGATGAAATTATTACAATTTCTGAAAGTTCAAAACAAGATATTATTAAGTATTATAATGTAGATGCAGACAGGATCACGGTAGTTTATATCTCTGCGAACAATATTTTTACTGATATTGATTTTGATGAAGAAAAAGCTCATTTGGTAAAAAATAAGTTTAAATTACCTTTAAAATTTATTCTTTATGTTGGAGTAATAGAGAACAGGAAAAACATTTTTGGATTATTCAGAGTTATCGATTTACTGAGAAAAGATGGGAGGGATATTCATTTAGTGTTAATTGGAAAACCCGGATTTGGTTTTCAAAAAATAAAGAAAGAAATCGATGGAAGGCACAACTACTTGCATTATTTGAATTTTATTGATGATGAATCATTGAGTATAATTTACAAACTTGCGGATATTTTTATATTCCCTTCGTATTATGAAGGATTTGGGCTACCCCCATTGGAGGCAATGCAGGTTGGTTTACCAGTTGTTTCCTCCAATTCGTCGTCATTGAAGGAAGTAGTTGGTTCAGGTGGAATTATGTGTGATCCGGATGATCACGAATCATTTGTGAAATCAATATCACGTCTATTAGATGATAGCAACTATCATGACGAAATGAAAGAAAAAGCTTTGATCCAGGCCAAAAAGTTTAATAGAAATGTAGAAATAAAAAAAATGATTGAAATCTTCAATAAATTTAGTGATGAAAAATAAGGTTATTAAAATTTATTTTGGCTTGAACCCTATATATTATCTTAGAAATGTTTAGCGAATTAACTTCAAAATCTGTTATTTTCTTGGAATTATTTTTTTATTCCTCTCTCTTTATAATTATACATTCTTATGTTTTTTATCCAATAGTTATTAAACTCCTATCACATCTTTATCCCAAAGTCAAAGAGGGAAATTTCTCCGGAAGAATCTCGCTTATAATTTCGGCTTTTAATGAGGAAAACATAATTAAAGAGAGAATCGAGAACATTGCAAATCAATCAATCGATTTTGATAAATTCGAATTACTGATTGGTTCTGATGGGTCATCAGATAATACAGTACAAATTTTAATGAAACTCTCGAAAAAATATGAATGGTTAAAAGTATTTTCATTCGAAGACAGAAGAGGTAAGGCGGTTGTTCTTAATGATTTGGTGCACCATGCTGATGGAGAAATTTTGATTTTTTCAGATGCTAACACATTATTTGATGATAATGCAATTAAGAACCTAATATCCAATTTTTCCGATGAAAAAATTGGAGGCATATGTGGTAAATTAATACTTACGGATAAATTATATAAAAAATCTGGCAGTGCAGATGAAAAAAAATACTGGCAGTATGAGACATTTATAAAAAAAGCTGAAGGTGATTGTGGAGTTTTAATTGGTGCAAATGGTGGAATTTATGCTATTCAAAAAGATTTATTTACTCTGCTTCCTGAAAAATCGCCTGTAACGGATGATTTATTTATTAGTCTATCAGTATTATTAAAAAATTATAAATTTATATTTAATGAAAAAGCCTGTGCTTATGAAGAAGTAGCTCCTAAATTACTTCATGAGTTTAAAAGAAAAATTCGTTTTGGAGCAACAAATTTAGAAACTCTAAAGCAATTAAATGGTCTGCTGATTAATAGAAATGTCTTATTAGTATATGCTTTTTGGTCTCACAAACTTTCAAGATGGTTTATGCCCTTTTTTTTCCTTACACTTTTAATAAGTAACTCATTTCTTTTTGGTTTATCAGATATATTTGACTTGGTACTTTTTGTACAATTTTGTTTCTATCTGATTTCTTTCATTGGATTTGTTTTTTCGATTTTAAAAATTCGTGTACCGATATTTTCACTTCCATTTTTCTTCATTCTAACAAACATTGCACTTATAATTGGATTCTTTAAATTTTTTACGAAAAAACATAGTTCTATCTGGCAATCAACACCAAGGTAATTAGTGAATAAAAAAACTGAAAAAATATTACTACTTCTTACAGATTTTTTAATGATCAACACAGCTTGGTTTGTTTATAGCTACATTCGATTGGAAACCGGTTGGTTTGATTTAATTATTGCTCCTGAGTTTTTCCTTCCGATGTTCATAATTTATTTCTACTGGCTTATCATTTTTACTTTTGTCGGAATGTATCGTACGTGGTTTGCATCTTCAAGATTTGATGAAATCTCTACACTATTTAAAGCTACATTTTTCGGAATCTTTCTCCTCTTCTTCCTGATCTTTGCTGATGATTATATGCATGATGTCTCAACTACAACACGAATTATAATATTTATTTATTGGGGATTGTTCTTGTTCTTTGTTGGTTCAGGAAGAATTTTCATTAGAAGCGTTCAACGGAATTTATTAATTAAAGGCATAGGTAGAAGATGTGCTCTTATCATAGGTTATAATCCAAAGGCATTTGAGGTTTATGACACTCTTATTGAACACCGTGCTCTCGGAATTGATCCTGAAGCATTTGTCGCCGCTAATCCGGATTATGTAGGTAGAGAATATAAAAAAATTAAAGCTGAAGGAACGATTAAAGAATTATCCTCTCTAATCGAAAAATATAAAGTCCGCGAAATTGTAATTGCGCTTGAAAAAGATGATCACGATTTGCTGGTTGAGGTGATTTCAAAAACTGAAGGAAAAGATATTAAATTAAAAATCGTTCCCGATCTTTATGAAATTCTGAGTGGGCAGGCGCGCACAAGTCAGATTTACGGAATGCCGCTCATAGATATAATGCCTGAGCTGATGCCCGAGTGGGAGAAAAAACTTAAACGTCTTTCAGATATATTTGTTTCAATATTCTTTCTGGTGTCCAATTCTCCCGTGATTTTAATAAGTGCAATATTAATAAAGCTTGATAGTAAAGGTCCGGTTTTCTTTAAACAGGAACGAAGCGGATTAAACGGTAAACCATTTAAAATGTTAAAATTCAGATCGATGTATATTAATGCAGAAAAACACACCGGTCCTGTTTGGTCGCAAAAAGATGATCCTCGTATTACTAAAGTCGGAAAGATCATTCGTATTTTAAGAATTGATGAATTGCCACAAATGTATAATGTTCTTAAAGGTGAAATGAGTTTAGTAGGACCAAGACCGGAGCGACCATATTTTGTTGAGAAATTATCGGAACAAATTCCTTATTATAAGAGAAGATTAAAAGTTCGTCCCGGCATTACAGGTTGGGCACAGGTTAAGCACAAGTATGACGAAACTATTGAAGATGTAAAAATCAAACTTCGCTATGATCTTTTTTATATTGAAAATATGTCAATCAGAATGGATATGAAAATTTTATTCAGAACTGTTTTTGTTGTTCTTTTCGGAAAAGGGCATTATAATTAGTAATTCAATTGTCATTCGGTGGTCATTTAGTTGTCATTCAATGTGTATTTAATTGTTTAAACTGGGTTGCAATAGTTTTTGTCTGGAGGTTTTATGAAATTAGAAGACCTGCGAGTTTATCAATTATCTATGAGTTTGGCAGAAGAAGTTTGGGAAATTGTTATTAAATGGGATTACTTTACTAAAGATACAATCGGAAAACAATTAGTTAAGGCTGCTGATTCTGTTGCTGCAAACATTAGTGAATGGTATGGACGATTCTTCTATAAAGAATCTAAACAATTTTATTATTACTCCAGAGGATCACTCTTCGAAACAAAAACATGGTTAATAAAAGCCTCTAGTAGAGGATTGATTAGTCTTGAAGATCTTGAAAAGTTTGATAAAGACATAAATGATATCGGTGTAAAACTAAATAACTATATTAATTCCATTGGTAAAAAGAATCCTGCAGGGGATCAGATACAATTGAATGACAGTAAAGCGAATGACCGCAAAACCAAATGACAATGAATGACACCAGAAAATAAGGTTGCAATCTTCTATGGCTGATAAAAAAAGTCTTATAATAATACCCACATTTAACGAGCTTGAAAATTTACCCAGGCTGATCCCAAAAGTATTGAAGCAGGATGACTCTATTGACATACTTATAGTTGATGATAATTCTTCCGATGGAACTGCTAACTATGTCTTGGAACAGCAAAAATCGAACTCAAGACTCAACTTAATTCAAAGAGAGAAAAAACTCGGATTAGGAACAGCTTACATTGCTGGCTTCAGATTTGCTTTAGCAAATGGTTACGATTTTATTTTTGAGATGGATGCTGACTTTTCTCATGAACCAAAAGAAATTCCACACTTTCTCAAAGCAATAGAAAAAAATGATCTGGTTCTCGGCAGCAGATATATAGATGGAGTCCGTGTTCTTAATTGGCCAATGAAAAGACTATTATTGAGTTTCTTCGCCAGTGTTTATACAAGAATTATAACCGGAATGCCAATCAAAGATGCGACTGGCGGATTTAAATGTTTCAGAAGAAAAGTTCTTGAAAGTATTGATCTTAATAATGTTCGGTCAAACGGATATTCATTCCAGATCGAAATGACATTCAAAGCATACAAAAAAGGATTTAAGATTAAAGAAATACCAATCGTTTTTATGGATCGTGTTAAAGGCAAATCTAAAATGTCTAAGAAGATTGTTCGTGAAGCAGTACTAATGGTTTGGAAACTTCGTTTAAGAAGCATTTTTGGAATTCTTTGAGGTAAATGAATTGGATCTCTCGATAATAATAGTAAATTATAATGTAAAAGTTTTTCTACAGAATCTTCTTGACTCAATCCAAAAAGCTTCATCAGGAATTCAAACAGAAGTTATAATTGTTGATAATGCTTCCGATGACGGAAGTATAGAATTCCTCCGCGAAAAATATCCACAAATAAAACTAATAGTCAATAAAACCAATCTGGGATTTGGTAAAGCTAATAACATTGGATTAAAGGAAGCTAAAGGAAAATTTATTCTTTTCCTTAATCCAGATACAATTGTGCCTGAAGATACTTTCTCGAAGATGATTGAATTTTTTAATCAAAAACCAGAAGCAGGATTAGCTGGCTGTAAAATCTTAAATCCCGACGGAACTCTTCAACTTCCTTGTAGAAGAAGTTTTCCCGGACCCTGGACATCATTTACTAAAGTAACAGGATTAAGCACTCTGTTTCCCAAAAGCAAAATTTTTGCTCGTTACAATCTTACTTATCTTGATGAAAACCAGACATATGAAGTAGATGCAATTTCCGGTTCATTTATGATGATAAGAAAAGAAGTTTATGATAAGGTCGGCGGATTTGATGAACAGTTTTTTATGTATGGTGAAGACCTCGATTTATGTTACAGAATTCAGAAAGCTGGACATAAGGTTTATTATGTTCACTCAACTCAAATAATTCATTACAAAGGCGAAAGTACTAAACGAAGCAACATTGATGAAACAAAAGTTTTTTACAAGGCAATGCATCTGTTTGTAAAGAAGCATCTATCAACTTCATTTCTTGTTGAAGTAATTCTTCGCACAGCAATAATTCTGAGAAGATTTTTTGCTTATCTCGGAAAAGTCAAGCTCATTTTGGCAGCGATACTTATAGATGTTTTTCTTTTTATTGTTGCACTTCTGATAGCCGAGAATTTAATTAAAACTCACTCTGACTGGGTGGGATTTCCTGATTTTGCTCTTCCGATTGTCTATATAGTTCCGGTATTGATGTATTTATTTATATCAATGCTATCGGGATCTTATACCAGAGACACGTTATCAGTAATGAAAAATCTGGTAGGTACTTTTATAAGTCTTTTAGTTCTAACATCACTCACGTTTTTCTTCAAGCAATATGCTTTCAGTCGTGCAGTAGTTTTAATTACTTATTTAGTTCTCTTTATCACTCTTCCGTTTTGGCGGATTGTTGCAAAACTGTTTTTCAGTATCGGCTTGGGGAAAAGTGACTTCAAACAAAAACGTTCAATAGTAGTTGGAACGGATGAAACGGCGATTAAAATAGCAAAAAAGTTAAAAGAAAAAAGAACGGACATTTATTCGGTGTTGGGATTGGTCGGCTTTTCTAATAAAGATGTTGGACAAAATATAAATGGATTTGAAGTTATTGGAACCGATGTTAACATTGCTAAAGTTATTAAAGAGAATAAGATTAATGAAGTTATATTTTCCTCGGTACAGTTAACATATAACAAGATGATTGAAATAGTATCGGGCAATCAGGATAAAAATGTTGAGTTTAAAATTGTTGGCAGCAATCTTGACTTTATTGTTGGCAAAACTGCTATTACACTTCTTGATGATCTCCCGTTGTTTGAACTTAATTATAACATTACAAATCCTATGCTGAAGTTTATCAAAAGAAGTTTTGATATCATCGTTTCAACTGCAGTTTTGTTTTTGATCTATCCTTTCATATTTTTCAAAGCAAAACTTACCGGAAAGAAAACTGATTTTTCAGAATTTATTTTGGGAATGCCTTCGGTTTTTTCTGGATCATTTAGTTTAGTCGGTCCGAATGAAAACAATAACGAAAAATCTTTTTATCTCGGTAAAAAAGGATTAACCGGTTTGTGGTACACAGAAGTAAATAATAATCTAGAATTAGAAAGACAAAATATTTTTTACTCAAAAAATCAAAACATATGGCTCGATTTGGAGATACTTGGTAAAACATTAATCAAGATGTGGAGAAAATAATAGCTATGGCAAAAACAATATTAGATTTTGAAAAACCTATTGTTGAACTTGAAGCAAGAATTGAAGAAATGAAAAAATATTCGGATAATCTTGATATTGAAAAAGAGATCATTCGAATTGAGGGAAAAGTAAAACAATTAAAAGAAGAATTATTTAAAGACCTTTCAAGATGGCAGCGTGTTCAGCTTGCCCGTCATCCCGATAGACCATTTACTTTGGATTATATTCTTGCAATGACCGACAGTTTTGTTGAATTGCACGGCGACAGATTGTTTAAAGACGATAAAGCTATAGTAGGCGGATTAGCCCAATTAGGTGATCATAAAGTTGTTATTATTGGTCATCAGAAAGGACGTGATACTAAATCAAACCTTTACAGAAATTTTGGAATGCCAAATCCGGAAGGTTACAGAAAAGCTCTTCGTTTAATGAAGCTGGCAGAAAAATTTAATAAGCCGGTAATTATGATGCTTGATACTCCTGGTGCATTTCCCGGACTTGAAGCAGAAGAACGCGGGCAGGCAGAAGCGATAGCGAGAAACCTTTTTGAGATGAGCAGATTAAAAGTTCCGATAATAGTTGTAATAATTGGTGAAGGAGCTAGTGGTGGTGCCTTAGGTATTGGTATTGGCGATAGAATTTTAATGCTTGAAAATTGCTGGTACTCTGTTATTTCTCCCGAATCGTGTTCAAGTATTTTATGGCGAAGCTGGGAGTACAAAGAGCAGGCCGCTGAAGCCTTAAGATTAACTGCTCCTGATTTACTCGAACAAAAAATAATTGATCGTATAGTACCTGAACCAATGGGCGGTGCCCATAGAGATCATAATGAAGCAACAGAAATCTTAAAAAATATTCTTCTTGAAGAATTGAATGAATTAGTGAAAGTGAAACCTGAAAAGCTCATTGCAAATCGTCTGGAAAAATTTGGCGCAATGGGTGCCTTTGTAGAATAATCTGGAAGTCACTTGTTCTATAAGAATTTGGTATGTCGTTATTCCCATTTAGTTTGTTCTTTAAATAAAATATTTTTTATTAAGATCCCGTAACACCGGGATTTTTTATTACTTTAGTTAAGAATTATCATGCTCAAACACATCACTGAAATTCGTGTACGTTACGGCGACACTGACCAGATGAAATTTGCTTACCACGGAAGATACCTCGATTATTTTGAAATCGGCAGAAGCGAGATGATGCGGGATAATGGTCTTACATATAAAGCTATTGAAGATGCCGGATATCATATGCCCGTGATTGAAACGATGATAAAATTTAAAAATCCTGCTTTCTATGATGAAGTTTTACTAATCGAATCAAGAGTAGAAAGACTTCCACAAATTAAGGTTCATATTGATCATACAATAAAAAGCAAAGAAAGAGGAGTTGTTATTTGTGAAGGCTATATTGAACTTGTATTTGTTGATCCGAAACTAGGTAAACCGATACGAGCACCAAAACTTTTTTTAGATGCAATAAGAAAATACTATGATGACAATAAGTAAAAAAAATCTTCATCGAATTATAAAAACTGCTCTGGATGAAGACATCAAAACAGGTGACATAACCACTTTAGCTGCAGTTGATAATTCTAAAACCGGTTTTGGAAATTTTTTAGTGAAGCAGGATGGAATAATTGCCGGACTTAACGTAGTGTGGGAAGTATTTAATCTGGTTGATCTCGAATTAGACTTTAAAACCTTTAAAGATGACGGTGAAGAAGTTTATAAAGGAGATATTGTCGCATTAGTAAAAGGAAACGCATCATCAATTCTAACTGCCGAAAGAACAGCATTAAACTTTCTGCAGAGAATGAGCGGCATTGCTACCCTTGCTAAAATTTATTCTGATAAAGTTCAGCATACAAAGGCTAAAATAGTTGATACACGTAAAACTGTTCCCGGCTTAAGATTGCTTGATAAATACGCAGTGACGATGGGAGGATGTGAAAACCATCGAATAGGTTTGTTCGATATGTTTCTTATTAAAGATAATCATATTGAAGTTGCGGGTTCAATTACCGAATCTGTGAGGCGGTGCAAAGAATTTCAACAAAAAAATAAGTCATCTTTTAAGATTGAAGTTGAAACCACAAACCTTATACAAGTTGATGAAGCATTAAAATGCGGCGTTGATGTTATAATGCTTGATAATTTTGAGCTTTCCGAAATGAAAAAAGCTGTTGAGCTTGTTAATGGCAAATGTAAGCTGGAAGCATCAGGCGGAGTGAATCTGGATACTGTTGCTGTTATAGCTGAAACGGGAGTTGATTATATTTCAGTTGGAGCTTTGACTCATAGTGTAAAAGCTTTGGATATTTCGCTAGATATTTCTCTTGAAGGATAAAATGCTGTAATGTTTGACAAGTTAAAAGAGCTTACAAAAGATACTGCTATTTACGGCATCAGCACGATGATAGGAAGGTTTCTCAACTTCATTCTTGTGCCTTTCTACACAAACATCTTTGCTCCGGGTGATTACGGAATTGTGATGATCGTTTATTCTTACATCGCAATACTCAACATATTTTTCATATACGGTATGGATGCAGCATTCTTAAAGTATGCATCTTTCAAAGACATAGGCGATGACAAAGATAATTTCTCAACTCCGTATATCTCGATTTTTATAACATCAATAATTTTTTCTAGTGTATTAATTCTGCTGAACAGACCTGTTACCGGTTGGATTGGAATACCGGTTGAGTATGCTTCAGTAATTATACTTTCATCTATAATTCTATTTGTTGACGTTAATGCAGTAGTTCCTTTTCTTAAACTTAGACTAGAACGAAAAGCTAAACAGTTTGCCGCAATAAAAGTTCTCAACATTCTGCTTAACATAATATTAAATGTAGTTTTAATTGTTGTATTGAAGTGGGGAATTGAAGCAATCTTTATCAGCAATCTTATTGCTGCATTACTATCTCTTATATTAGTGTCGCCAACAATCACAAAGTATTTTAAATTAAGTTTTCATAAAGCGCTATTTAAAAGACTGTTCAGATTCGGAATTCCTTATTTACCAGCCGGAATTGGAATTATGCTCGTTCAGGTTGTGGATGTTCCAATACTTGAAAGACTAACTGACCTCGACACTGTTGGAGTTTACAAAGCAAACTACAAACTTGGCATTTTTATGATGCTGTTTGTAAATATGTTTCAATATGCCTGGCAGCCATTCTTCCTTCAGAATGCAAAAGAGGAAAACGCAAAGCAAATGTTCTCAAAAGTAATGACTTACTTTTCCATTGTTGGATTTACTTTACTCATTCTTCTTTCACTTTTTGTTGATGATATTGTGAAAGTAAACTTTGGCGGATTCAGCATAATCGGCTCACAATATTGGAATGGACTTGATATTGTGCCGATTATTCTTCTCGGTTATTTGTTCAATGGATTTTATGTTGTGTTTTCAGCAGGGATTTATATTGAGGAAAAAAGTATGTACGCGCCTATTGTTGCAGGTGTTGGTGCCATCACAAATATCGTTTCAAATATTTTACTTATACCGCATTTTAATATAGTGGGTGCTGCGTTTGCGACCTTAATCAGCTACGCTGTTATGGCATTCGGTTATTACCTTGTTACTCAAAAGTATTATAGGATTGATTATGAATACGGCAGATTATTTAAATTGATTCTTGTTGGTACACTAATCGCTGTGCTGTATTATGTCCTAAAAAGTCTGAACGAAATAAACTTGCTAATCAAATCCGTAATATTTATTGTATATGTTATCATCGTTTTCAGATTTATTACTGATCAGAGTGAAATAAAAATTTTAAAGGAAAAATTAATTAAGAAAAGAACGAACTAATGTCAGAAAAAGTAATTGTAAAATTTAAAAGACTTAGCGAAAATTTTAATAATGTCCCGGTTCCTGAATATGCTACTGCGGGAAGTTCCGGTATGGATATAAGGGCAGCTTTGAAAGAAGAAATAATTTTACATCCCGGACGAATTGAACTAGTCCCCACAAATATTTCCGTGGAAATTCCTTGTGGATATGAAATTCAGGTAAGACCAAGAAGCGGACTTGCAATTAAGCACGGAATCGGTGTTCTTAATTCTCCCGGAACTATTGATTCCGATTATCGCGGTGAAGTAAAAATCATATTGATCAATTTAAGTAAAGAAGATTTTAAAATTTCTTCCGGTGACAGAATCGCACAGCTTGTTCTATCAAAAGTTTATCTTGCAGAATTAAAAGAAAGCGATGAACTAAATGATAGCAAAAGGGGTAAAGGCGGATTTGGTCATACAGGCAAGAGTTAAGCTTGTCTCATTTTAAGTGAGTTCAGGTTTAAGTTCAAGGATGAACTGTAAATAATTTCCCGCATTTTTTCTCTGTAATTCTTTATTATTTTTTTTGAAAATTAATTTTCGTGTCAATATGAAAATTGATATAAAAAATTTGTAAGTTTAATTCAGACTCAGATAAAATCTACCTGTCTGAAATTTTATAGATAACAGTTTTTATAAGTTTTAAAACATCATTTCCTCTCCTCTTTGAGGAAAGATAAAGCGACCTTTTTTCATGTCTGATTTTATTCATCTACATAATCATACTCATTACAGCTTGCAGGATGGTGCCTGTACCGTTCAGGGATTAATCGATGCTGCTAAAAAACACGGAATGAAGTCCGTTGCAATTACCGATCATGGTGTAATGTATGGAGCTGCTGAGTTTTATAAGAAAGCAACAAAAGAAGGAATCAAGCCTATTATCGGTATGGAAGCTTACATTGTTACCGAAGGCAGCAGGTTTGATAAAACCAAAGGTGAAGAGCTTCCCGGTAGAAAAAGAGCAAAACATTACAACCATTTAATTCTTCTTGCTAAGAATAAAACCGGATATGATAATCTTTCAAAACTTTCTACACTTGGTCATACCGAGGGTTTTTATTATAAACCAAGAATTGATCTTGAGCTTCTTAGAAAATATTCTGAAGGATTGATTTGCACTAGCGCATGTGTAAGTGGAGTTGTATCATCGCACCTTGTTAATGGTGATTACACGAAAGCGAAAGAAACAGCAAAAACTTACAAGGATATTTTCGGTGAGGATTTTTATCTAGAGATACAGAATCACAATTTGGATGATGAAAAACCTGTTCTCGAAGGAATGCCGAAACTTTCCAAAGAACTTGGAATAAAGTTGGTTGCAACTAACGATTGCCACTACATTGAAAAAGATCATGCAATTCCTCACAACATACTGCTTCTTTTATCAGACAAGAACGGAGCTGATTATAAAGACTTACGTTACGGAACAGATCAGGTATATTTTAAATCATCTGAAGAGATGATAAAACTTTTCAAAAAGTATAAAGGTGCGATTGAAAACACTCTTGAAATTGATTCAAAAATAGATCTTAAACTTGATTTTACCGGGCATCATTTTCCAAATTTTCCCATACCCGAAAATTCTGAATCAAAGACACTTGAAGAATATCTTGAGCTTCTTGCCTTGCAAGGCTTGCAGAACAGAAAATTGAACATCACCAAAGAAGTTGAAGACCGTTTCAGGTTTGAACTCGAGACAATTAAACAAATGGGATTTGCCAGCTATTTCCTTATAGTTCAGGATTTTATTAATACCGCGAAGAAAAAAAATATTCCTGTTGGTCCCGGCAGAGGAAGCGTTGCAGGAAGTCTGGTTGCTTATGCTTTGGGCATTACAAATATAAATCCGCTTAATTTTGCTTTGCTGTTTGAAAGGTTTTTAAATCCTGCTAGAAAATCAATGCCAGATATTGATGTTGATTTTGCAGATGATCAGCGTGGCGAAATTATTGATTATGTAAGAGAAAAATATGGAAATGATTGTGTTAGTCAGATTATAACCTTCAACAGGCTTTCATCGAAAGCAGTTATAAGAGATGTTGCAAGAGTTCTTAAAGTTCCAATTCCAACAGTAAATAAAATCACTAAATATATTCCATCAAAGTTTGGTAAAGTTTATACAATAGACCAGGCGCTTGCTGAAGTTCCTGAACTTCAGTGGGTACAAAACTCTGATGACGAATCAATTAAGGATTTGATAAAATATGCTAAAGTGCTTGAAGGAATGAACCGAAATGCTTCCAAGCACGCCGCCGGTGTGGTTATTACTCCCGATGATGTAAGCAAATATGTTCCTCTGGCGAATGCTGTAAATGCAACATCGCAAAATGATTTAGTTACTCAGTTCAATATGAAAGACATTGAAAGCTCCGGTTTGCTTAAAATGGATTTCCTCGGACTGAGAACATTAACAATTATTCGCGATACGCTCGACTTCATTAAAAAAAATCATAATGTAATAATTGATATTGATTCTATTCCTTTCGATGATGAAAAAACTTATGCGCTGTTTTCAAAAGGGCAAACAACCGGTGTGTTTCAGTTTGAGTCGTCGCCGATGCGCGAATACTTAAAACGATTGCAGCCAAACAGTTTGAATGACCTTGCAGCAATGAATGCTCTTTATCGTCCTGGTCCTATGGAATTCATCGATGATTTTATCGAAAGAAAATTCGGACGAAAGAAGGTTAAATATCAACACCCTATTCTTGAAACTATACTGAAGGAAACTTATGGAATTATAGTTTATCAGGAACAGGTTATCCAAATTGCAAACCAGGTTGGGGGAATGAGTCTTGCTGAAGCCGATATACTTAGAAGAGCAATGGGCAAGAAAGATCTTCTTGCAATGAAAGAGCAAAAAATAAAATTCCTTGATGGCTCTGTTAAAAAAGGAATTCCTCAAAAAGTGGCTAAAGAAATTTTTGATGCAATTTTTAAATTTGCCAACTACGGCTTTAATAAAAGCCACGCAGTTGCATACAGTTATATCGCATATCAAACAGCATATCTTAAAGCGTATTACCCGGCAGAGTTTCTTGCAGCAAACCTTAAGAATGAATTTGGCAACACCGATAAAGTAACAAAGTTTCTGGAAGATTGTCGTAAACTAAAAATAACTGTTCTTCCACCCGATGTGAATAATCCTTCCGTTTATTTTGATGCTGAAGAAGGTCAGATCAGATTTGGAATGTCTGCAATTAAAAATGTTGGCATAAATGCAGTTGAAGAAATGATCAGGACAAGACAAACCCTTGGAAGAGATTTTACCAGTATTTTTGATTTTTGTCTGAATCTTGATACACATTTAGTTAACAAAAAAACTCTTGAAGGATTAGTTCTTGCCGGTGCTTTCGATTCTATTGATAAAAATCGTGCAAAACTTTTTGATGCTGTTGAAGCTGCGTTAGATTTCAGTCATAAGGCTCAGAATTCAAAATTGCTTTCACAGAACAGTTTATTTGGTGATTCAGAAGAGGTTCAGATATCTGAACCTGTTCTTCCTGAAGTGAAGCCTTGGAGTGAATTAGAAATCTTAGCAAGAGAGAGAGAAGTAATTGGATTTTATGTGACAGGTCATCCGCTACAAAAATATGAACTTGAATACAAATCTTTTGCCAGTATTCATATAGGTGAAACGGAAGAAGTAACTGATATGGCCGATATTCGCGTGTGCGGAGTTATCACTGATATTAAAACTAAGATTGATAAGTCCGGCAGAACAATGGCATTCTTTAAAATTGATGATTTTACAGGTTCGTGCGAATGTCTAATGTTCTCAAAAACTTATGCTGAGTATGGCGATTTGTTAAAAAAAGAAGAATCAGTTTTTATTTTTGGCGATCTTGAAAGCAGCGGTGATGCGGTAAAAGCCCATGTAAAAAAAATTATTCCGCTTAAAAAAGTAAGAGATACCTTAACGGAAAGTCTTAAACTTTTAATTGATAAAGAAAAAGTAACCGAGGAAACAATAAAAAAAATTAAAGCAATACTTAGTAAGCATTCCGGATCCATTCCGGTTTTTCTTCAACTGAGTGAAGAAGGAATAAAAAGTAAAATATTTGCATTAAAAGATAACGAGTAAATTTAAGCGATAGTCTGTTACTGGCTCTAACAAAACTTATCGGTGAAGATTCGATTGTTTTGAAATCAAAATGACAGAACAACGATAGCTCCAAACCAGCTATCATACAGATGATAAAGTGAAAACAAATGGATAATAAGAGAATTGATAAAGGATGATTGGATCCATGATTCCCATTCAATCAATCATTCAGTCATTCATTTGTCAATTCCGGTAAGCTGTTTTCTATTTCAAGAATATAAACATAAAAAGTATTTTTTAACGATTGAATAATGTTGTTTCGCTTAGTCTTATTTCTTATAATTGCCACTCGATTTATAGAAACAAAAAAGGATAATGCCTCTCATGGAAAGGAATGAGAACAATAAATGTTGGGCTCTGATTCTCGGTGCTTCATCCGGATTTGGTGAGGCAACAGCACTTAAACTTGCAAAAGACGGTTTCAACATTATCGGTGTGCATTTAGACAGACAGGCAACTAGGCCAAATGTTGAAAGAATTATTAATGAAATTAAATCGAACAAAGTTGAAGCTTTATTTTACAACATTAACGCAGCTGATGCTCATAAAAGAGAAGAAGTTCTTAACGAGCTAAGCAATAAATTTTCCTTTCAGCCGCTTATTAAGGTATTAATGCATTCTCTAGCCTTCGGAACACTAAGGCCATTCGTTCCTAAGGAAGGTGAACAGGCAATTACAAAAGCGCAGATGGAGATGACTCTTGACGTAATGGCTCATTCACTTGTTTACTGGGTTCAGGGCGTCGTTGTGAAAAAATTATTAGCTAAAAAAGCAAGAATTTTTGCAATGACAAGTTCCGGTAGTCATTCAACTATTCCTTATTACGGAGCAGTATCTGCAGCTAAAGCAGCCTTGGAATCTCACGTTCGTCAGTTATCCGGCGAATTAGGGAAACTGGATGTTGCAGTTAATGCAATTATGGCCGGTGTAACAGATACACCCGCATTAAGAAAAATTCCCGGAAACGCTGAAATGTCAGGCATAGCTTTACGAAAAAATCCCAGAGCAAGACTAACTACTCCCGAAGATGTTGCAAAAGTTATTTCACTTCTTTGCAAGGATGGTGGTGAATGGATTTCCGGCGGAATTATAAATGCTGACGGTGGTGAGGATGCAGTAAATTATATCGGACAATAATTTTCTGCTAAAATTAAATATTAAAAATTTTTTTGAGGACAAAATGAAACCTTTAACATTTACTGATGATAATTTTGAGAAAGAAGTTCTTAATTCTGATCTCCCTGTATTAATAGATTTCTGGGCTGTCTGGTGCGGACCCTGCAAAATAATTGCTCCCGTTGTTGAACAATTAGCAGAAGAATATTCGGGCAAATTAAAAGTTGGCAAACTGGATGTTGATTCTAATCAGGAAGCATCAATAAAATACGGAGTAAGAAGTATTCCTACTTTATTGTTATTTAAAAATGGTCAGGTGAAAGAAACCATCATTGGTGCTATTCCAAAGGCTCAGATAGTCCAGAAAATAAATTCCTTAATTTGAATAGGAAAAGTGGCTTTAAGAGCTAAAAACGTTGATTTGAAAGTTAATTGTTCGATATTGAACGTTTTTTTTTTGATTAATGGGATGTTAAGTATTTATTCGGTTGAAAACAAATATTAAAGGAAAATAGTATCTCTTGACAATATCAAAAAATATTATTATTTCATAACAGCAAATAAAAAAAGTTTATTTTCTTGACTAATTATGTACACTGTAGTAAATTGATCTAACCAATATACATTTAAAAGTTTTTTTGGGATTTCATTACTCTTAAATTACCCTAATTAAATAATCTCTTAACAAACATTTCAAGGAGAAAGTTATGTTAAAAAATCTTTCAATTTTCTTTTTTGTGGTATTTCTCTTTTCTGCATTTTTAAATGCGCAAGAGAAAACTTATATGAGAACGGACGGTAAGTTTTTTAAAGCTAATCAACTCCCTTCTTCTGAAGAAGTTTATAAAGTAAAACGTTCCTTAGTAGATAGGGATGTTAAACTTCATAAACCGTCTTCTATAAATCAAATCGCTAGTCCAACTGGTCTTATAGACACTTTGGGTTATGGATTTGAAGGTGATAGCGATTTTGGCGCTTTTGGACAGGATGTATTCCTACAGTGGTTCAAAGCACCAGCTGAACTTATCGTTAAAGGTTTTGCTTATCTTACCTACGATGACGAAAGTGTAGTTGACGGTGCTAGATTCGAAGGCAAAATCGTAAGCGTTAATCTTACGGAAGCGGAACTTTTGGCTTTTGGTGATCAAAATATTGGTTATTATCCTGGCGACAACGTTGCTGGCATAACCGCATTCACTGATAATTTAGATAGAAATGGTGATTGGGTGAATGTAGGAACTTGGACTGGTGGCGAACCATTCGGTATTGATATTTGGGGTGATTTTGGTTTTGGCGCCGTTTCTGAGCCAATATTAGATGAATGGATCTGGATTCAAACAAACTCTTTATACGAGCCCACAATAGGTGCCGATGAAATATTTGGTATTGCTTACAAGAATACTAGTACAAATTTAGCTCAGACTGATGCGGCTGGAGACAGACTTGGAGTCTCAGCGGAAAATAATGTCGGATGGCCAGGTTGGAAATTTTATGCAGCTTATCGTTTAGATAATACTGGAGCTGATAAAGGTTGGTGGAGCCGTACTTATACATGGTACTTCTTGGTAGAGGTAGACATTATAGGTGACCCACCTCCAACCGTTGAAAGTTTTACTACACTTCCATCTGGTCTTGATGAAGGACCTTTTACAGTTGATGCTGTTATAGTTGATGAGAATCCTGGTGATCCTTCACAGGCAGGTATATCTTCTGCTAGTTTATTCTGGAGTCTTGACGGATCGACTTGGAATGAAGTAGCTATGACAGGTACCATGCCTAATTACACGGCTGAAATTCCTGCTCAAGTAGCTGGTGAAACAGTTAGCTATTATATTGAAGCTACTGATCTTGGTGCTCATACATCTATTTCTGGAACAAAATCATTCTACATATTTGCACCTTCCGACGCAAATACTTTAGTTGTTTTTAATGGTTTTGATGCCGTTAGCGGATATCCTGTTGCTTACTATTTCGGTTCCGGTGAATGGCCAGCAAATTATAACTAAATTTCTTATTCGATCATGACAAATGGGGTTATGGCGCACTAACAGCTGGTGTTGTTGATAATTACACCAACATTGTTGAAATATGCACTAATGGTCCTAGTGACATCAATAGTGATGTTATCAGAACATGGTTAGAGGCTGATGGAACCCGTAATTATATGCTTGCTGGCGATGAGTGGTTAGGCTCTCAAACTGGTTGGACTAATAGAACCTACGCTGCAGGCGATTTCCAATTTGACATTTTAGGAATTAACGCAGATTACAACGACATTAATTATGGTGCCACAGGTGACGAACAATTGCCATCAGAAGTATTTCCTGAGGAGGGTTCACTTCTAGGCGGTCCTCTTTTTGATTTATATACTCAAGTTTCATCGGATAGCGGCTGGACTGCACCAATGATCTACGATCCTTATTGGGAAATGGGAGTAACCAACTGGTTGGATGCAGTTGATTTCGAAGATGATGTAGAAGTTGATATGATGGGAGCACCACTAACTGGTCCAAATCAAGTTATCGGTGGCCATCGTACTTTATCAGCTGGTAACAAAATTGCATTCTTCGCATTCGATCCTTTATCATTAGATTCAGATACTGAAACTGAAGAAGAATATTATTGGTATGGATTTTCAGATCAAGCGCCACAGGTTCAAACACTTATATGGTTTGGAGTTACTACCGGTATTGAAAGAGTAAATGACCTTGTTCCGGGTACTTATGCTCTTGGACAGAACTATCCTAATCCGTTCAACCCAAGCACAACAATTAATTTTGCATTACCGCAAACATCAAATGTTGTACTTAAGGTATATGACGTTTTAGGAAGTGAAGTAGCAACTCTGCTTAACGGCGAAAAAGCAGCTGGTAATTACGAAGTTAGTTTCGATGCATCAAAACTTGCATCAGGCTTATATATCTATACTTTGAACACAGGTAACTTCACTGCTTCAAAGAAAATGATGTTGATCAAATAGACTTGATGGCAATTTCGCTAGATATAAAATAAATTATTTAATTTAATAGGATTGCCCCATATTTATGGGGCAATCCTTGCTTATCGTCTATTATTCAATTATGATAAGATTTACCTCAATTTGAGATGAGAGAAAAGTTTAAATAATTTAGTTTTTTGCTCAATAACTACAAAGAATATCAAAAAAATGTGAGAGGTAAATGATGTTGAAAAAATTTACTACCAAGACAATTTTATTGATTCTAATCCTAACGGGGCTTACGTTTTACAGTTGTTATGAGGAACCGATTTTGGAACCCGTAAAACGACCCTATTCAGTTGCAAGAGTCGGTAATTTTACTTACAATAGAACTGACTTTGAGGGCAATATTGAAACATTTAATATTTACATTGATGGTGTTTCATACGGCTCAGTTAATGTTAATAGTTTTACTAATTACTTTGACCTTCCTTCAGGAAACAGACGTTTTGTTTTGATAGATGCTAACGGAGACACCCTATATAATAAGGATATTACAATCGGATCTTATGAAGAAACCTCAGTAATTTTTGATGGGGTTTACGCACCAACTGTTGATACTTTAATGTCATTTGCACCATTCTTTATTTATGATGGATTTGTTTATTCATTAGAAGCCCCTAGTGGTGGAGATGCTTCTATAGTAACTGCTAATGTTGCCCCCAATACAGATACAGAAAATCAAATCGTTTATTCTATGGCATACATGTCCGCAGATACTAGTATCACGGAAAGAAATATATGCGGGTATAATACATATTTTTCTCTTGACCTACCGGCTGGTGCCTATACAGTATATGTAATACAAGATACGACCACCGATGATCCTCCATTAGTTCCTGAATACGACACTCTTGGTGTCTTCAATACAACTTTTTCGGCAGGTATGATAGAGAAATTATATATAACTGGTGATCCCAAATCTCCGGTGATTATACAAAATCAGGAAACTCCTTTAGCTGTTCGCCCAAAGTAATTAATGTTAATTAAATTTTAGGAGAGACGATGATGTCAAGAACTCTACAAATAATTTTACTAATAGTCTTTTGTACTCCTATTCTCATATTTTCACAAACGGGTAAGGTTGTAGGAAAAGTTACTGATCTTGAGAATGGTGAAGAACTCATTGGTGCTAATGTGTTTATAGAGGGTACAAATTTAGGAGCCGCTACTGATGTAAGGGGCGACTACCTTATTTTAAATGTGCCTCCAGGCAATTATACCGTTATTTCAAGGTATATTGGATACCGTGAGGTTAGAACTGAAAATATTAGGGTTTCTGTTAACCTTACAACAGAAGTATTTTTTGAACTTCCGTCAGAGACATATCAAACAGAAACAGTTGTTGTTGTAGCACCAAAACCACTTATTAATAAAAATGTTACTAATCAAACCAGTATTATTCGATCTGAGGATATAAAAAATCTTCCTATAAGAGGTATCAATGCTATTGTAAGTATGCAGGCAGGAGTTGTTGCTTTGGATGGAAACCTTTATGTACGAGGCAGTCGTTCAGATGCTGTGGCGTTTTACGTAGATGGCGTACTGGTTAATAACCCTGTAACAGGTGGTTCTCGATCTGGAATTATTAATAATGCAATAGAAGAAATACAGGTTCAGGCAGGTGGATATTCTGCTGAGTTCGGTGGCGCAAACGGTGGAATTATTAGCTCTATTAGCAGATCGGGTACAGATGCTTACAACTTTGGCTTTGAAGCTATAACGGATAATTTTGCTAAAGCCGGCGAGGAATTTTTAAATGGCTATTCTTATGGTTATAGTGAATATACTTTAACAGCAGGTGGTCCTGTTATTCCCGGTTACAAGGATTTAAAATTTTTCTTTGCAGGAAATAATATTTATCAGCGCAGCCCTGCTGGATATTTTAGAGAGTATAATTTCTTAGGATTAACTGATCCTAATACCCCAAGCTATGATCCTTTTACCACTTTAGCTGATACATTCGATGTGGTTTATCCTGCTGGTACCACAGTAAACAATGGCAGCAATACATATCAGGTTCAGGGTAATTTAACCTGGAATGTTCGTCCATTTACAATTAAGTTAACTGCAAATCACAGATGGAACGAAAACCGTTCAGGGGTAGATTGGACAACTGTGAATCGTGCAAATAGTGCAGGCTTAAATCAAAATTATACTTTTATTGGCGGGGTAAAAATTACTCACGTTATATCTCCTCAAGCTTTCTATGATGTGAATTTTAATTATTTTGATGATTACTCTGTTAATATGGACCC
This sequence comes from uncultured Ignavibacteriaceae bacterium, assembly GCA_963804005.1. Lineage (GTDB taxonomy): Bacteria > Bacteroidota > Ignavibacteria > Ignavibacteriales > Ignavibacteriaceae > JAGXRK01. The sequence goes on from CAWDOP010000019.1 coordinate 52,410, forward strand.
CATCTTTAAGCACAATATTACTTTGTATGGTGATTCAATAGCTAATGCTGAATACGACAGAACATTGAGAAGGGACGGTGAGTACTTATCAACTCTTCGCGCATTTGGATTAGGTTTTGAACGCAGTGACAGACCCTGGAATGGATATACAAAGACAAAATATCAGTCTTATGGTGGTAAAGTTAATTTATTATATCAATTAGGAAAAATTCATGAGTTAAAAATTGGCGGTGAATATACCGGTTATACAATTCGCGGTTATAACATTGCTCCGGTACAAATTGCCGATAATATTAGAACAATTGCCGACGGCGATATACGAGGTGTTTATGATCGTTTAGATAATTATGGTTATGATGTTTATGGTAATCCAATCGATTCGGGACCTGAAGGACCGAAACATCCTGTATTTGCAGCGTTTTATCTCCTTGATAAGATGGAATTTTCGGATCTGATATTAAACATTGGATTCAGATTGGATTATATCGATTCTGATTCTAGAACATTTCTTAATCCTAGTAGTGTAGTGTTCGACTCTGATGATATTCTCGATCCGGAATTTATGGTTGATGTAGAACCACTTGTACAAGTCAGTCCGCGTCTTGGTTTCTCTTTTCCTGTTACTGACCAAACCGTATTCCACGCTCAATATGGAAAATTTATTCAACAATCCAGATTGCGTGATGTTTATCTTGGTTTCAACAGAGCCTCGGACGTAATAAAAGGTGGTTATGCAGAACTTAATCCTGTTGGTTATGGCATAAAACCGGAAAGAACAACACAATATGAAATTGGATTTAAGCAGCAACTTGGAGAAAATTTTGCGTTTGACCTTACGGGATTTTATAAAGACATAAAAGATCAGGTGCAGCTAAGATCCATTTATGCAGATCCAGATGCAGCACATACTCGATATTATGCATTAGTAAACGGTGATTTTGCAACAACTAAAGGATTCGAAATTAAAATTGATTTACGAAGGACACAGAGAATTTCCGCGACGATAGATTACACATATTCTGATGCTCAGGGAACCGGTTCTACTCCAAATGAGGCGGGCCGTGCTGTTTGGCAATCACCAACTTTAACACCATATTTCCCTATGCAGATATCTCCTTTAACTTTTAATCAGACGCACCGCGGCGCATTGAATATTGATTATCGTTTTGCCGATGATGATGGCCCTGATGTTTTTGGAGCAAAATTACTAGAGAATTTAGGTCTTAATTTACTTTTTACATTCAACAGTGGTCATAACTACACTCGAATTGAGGGTTTTGATAATGCACGGACACCGTTAGAAGCATTGAACTCATCGGTAACTCCCTGGAATTTTCAATTGGATGCAAAGCTGGATAAGTCTTTTTCTCTCGGAGGTTTAAATTTCAATGTTTATGTGTGGGCAATAAATCTTCTTGATATTCAAAATGTTGTTAATGTATTCGGCACAAGTGGTGATCCTGAAGATGATGGATTCCTTGCCAGTCCGGCTGGCACTGCTGTTTATGAAGGGTACAAGTTCAGGAATGGCATAGAAGCTGCCGAATTATACAAACAACTTTACCTTGCCTCAATCTATAATTCTGGAAACTATGGTACTCCAAGACAGATTAGGTTGGGAATCAGGTTAGATTATTAATTTTAATTCGAATTAGTATGGAGAGAAAAATGAAAAATAACAGATTTATTTATTATATATCGTTTGTGATATTAGCTGGTTTGCTCTCTTTCGGTTTTACACCGGGCGATAAGGAAAAAACTCCGCGAGTTTCCAAGGTAACTACAAACGATGATTCAGAATATATAGCAATCAATCAGTGTTTTATGTGGATTGCAAATAATGGTATGGGTTCTCATAATCCCATATCCGATGATTCCGGATTCTATTGGCCCGGCGGCGAAGAGGCCACTATCCCGGCTATATTTGCCGATGGGTTGATCTGGGGTGCTAAAATTGGTCGGGAGATTCGTGTTAATGGAGCTACATACCGTTATGGACTGCAAGCTGGGAAGATTCTCGAAGATGGAACTGCAGATGATCCCAGTAATCCTAAGTATAGAGTATATAAAATAAGAAAAGGGTGGGAAAATCTTCCTCCCGGTCCTGCGAAAGATGCATTAGAAAAAGATTATAATGAGTGGCCAATGGAGGATGGTGCACCTTATGTCGACGTTGATGGCAATGGTGAATATACACCCGGTATCGATACACCTCACTTTGTCGGAGATATGGTTTTATGGTGCGTTTCGAATGATTTGGATCCTGCAAAGGCTACATATACATATGGTACATTACCTATGGGATTAGAGCAGCAAATGACAACTTTCGCATTTAATAGAACCGGTGATCTTGGAGATATGGTTTTTAAAAGATATTTACTTATCAATAAAGGTTCACTAACCATGGATAATGTGTATCTTGGCTATTGGTCTGATACAGATCTGGGATATGCTGGCGATGATTTTACAGGTTGTGATACTGTTCTTAGTCTTGGCTATACTTATAATGGGGATAATGATGATCAAGGTTTTTATGGTCCAAATCCTCCTGCCATTGGCTATGATTTCTTCCAGGGTCCTATTGTACCAACTGGAATTGAAACTGATAGCGCGAAGTTTTTATCTTCCTGGAGAAAAGGATATAGAAATCTTCCAATGACTGCCTTTACTTTTTATATAAACGGCAGTGCTACTTATGCTGATCCCGACCTTGGTATAGCTGCAGGCTCAGTTCAGTTTTATTACTATTTAACCGGCTATTTATGGAATGGCGATCCTTTCATTGATGCTCAAACTGGTGAGGAAGTTAAATTTTGTCTTGCCGGAGATCCTGTAGCAGGAACGGGTTGGTATGAAGGAGCAGGTTGGCCTGGGGGGGAAGTACCTGATGATAGAAGACATTTAATGTGTTCAGGACCTTTTACTATGGCTCCTGGAGATACTCAAGAAGTTGTTGTGGGAATAGTAATTGCAAGAGGTACTAGTAATATAAATAGTATTACTGAATTGAAAAGGAAAGATGCTGCGGCTCAGATCGCTTACGATCTGGATTTCCAACTTACACCATCACCAAATACTCCTAAAGTAGGTGCTTTTGGGGATGAGGGTGAAGTGACTCTTTATTGGGGATCAAATAGTGAGAATTATGATGAAATCGATCCTTTAATTAGGAATCAAGGATTCACGGATACTACATACAACTTTCAAGGATATAGGATCTGGCAGTTTAGTGATATGGCAGGTTCCGACCCAACTTTAATAGGGTTAACTGACATTCAGGATGATATAGATGTGGTTACTCAAAAGACTGTTATTGGGGGTATTGAAGTTGAAGTGCCTGTATTTGAATTGCCAAACGTAGGTCTGGAACGTTATTATAGAACCAGAGAGGATAAAATAAATGGTGTTCCTCTGAAAAATGCTCGTGCATATTACTTTGCTGTAACAGCATTTGGTTACTCACCTAACAGTGATCCAAAATATTTAGAAAACCCTCCGCAGATTATTGCAGTCAGACCCGGAAGGCAAGCAATTGATGTAAATTTGTTTGGTAACTCAGGTGATTATATTTCTTCTGTTGCTACTCAAGTTTCGGGATCTGGTGATGGTCTTGTTGATATTTGGGTTGTTGACCCGCTTGCCTTAACCGGTAATGAATACGAAATATCAGTTACATCAGATGGGTTAGTACCAGGTGATACTACTTATTCAATAATTAATGTTTCCACGTCCGATACTCTTGTTACCGGTGCGGCAGTATTTGGTTCTGATAGCCTGAATGGAAAATATGTGACTGATGGTTTTGTAACAAGAGTGACGAATGTCGGTTTAGACGCAATTTTAATTCCAGATCCTACTCAAAGGTATTTAACTAAGAGTGTTGTTGAATATGCAGGTCCGGGTGGAGTAATTCTTGATCCACCGGTACTTGTTGAAAACGAATTAAATTCAACTGGACAGTGGAAAGTTTTTGCTGGTGGTACAAGTTTAAGATATAACTGGCAGCCTAATGTATCTCAGCAGGGTCTAGGTTATGATAATTATGAAATTCGATTTACGGGGACATCTCCATACTACGCAAGTGGACATAGACCAACTTTGTTCCCTCCTTTTGGTAACGATTCATTAGGTATAGGGACGGTTCCTTTTACAATCTGGAATGTTGGTAGAGATTACATTGATCCTTCTGATGATTACCAGCTTGCCGTGAAAATTATTGATTATTTCACAGCTGATCCAACTCGTGGGGTATATGATTTTATGTGGACTCATAAAGCCAATGGAGAATGGGAAGAGATATTCGCATATGATGTTAGACCTCAAGGTCTTGATCCAGCAAATTTACCGATTACATCGGGCATAAGTATTCTTACCCCAACCATCCATAAATTTGGGCAATTTGTTATAGAAGGCGAATTACCGGCACCTGGAACGATAATTAGATTAACTACATATAAAGGATTATCAGGATTCCAAGGCGGAGATAAGTTCAGAATAACTGCTCCAACATCAGATATCGGTAATTCAGCTACCGGACAAGCAAACCTGAATAATATTACTGTTTTTCCAAATCCATATTTTGGTGCTCAGGGTCTGGAAAGAAGTAAATACGATCGATTTATGAGAATTACCGGTTTGCCGGCACAAGCAACTATTAGGATAGTTTCACTAGCTGGTGTATTCATCAGAGAAATTGAAAAGGATCCGACATCACAGTACGTAGACTGGAATCTTAGAAACAGTGATGGATTGCCTGTAGCCAGTGGTATTTATATAGCATATATCGATATGCCTGGAATTGGCACGAAAATTTTGAAGTTGGCTGTTATTCAAGAAACGCAATACATTGATAGAATCTAATGATTCGGGGGAGTTAATCTCCCCCTTAGTAAAAGCAAAGTATTGCCTAAAATAAAGGAGATTGAAAAATGATAAAAAGGTTGACAATAATTTTTATAATTATCTTAAGTGTCACAGCTTTAACCACCGACTTGTATGCCGGGGGTGATAAGAGAAATGGAACCGCCGGTGCTCAGGAATTATTGATTCCTGTCAGTGCTAGAGGATTAGCCATGAGTGGTGCATATATTGCCGGTATTTCCGGGTTAGATGCTATCTTTTATAATCCGGCAGGTTTTGGTGCCTCTGATTTCGGAACTGAAGCTATGTTCTCCTATATGAATTACATTGCCGACATCGGATTTTCATTTGCTGCTGTTGGCGTTAATCTTGGAGATTTTGGTTCACTCGCTTTCAGTGTCCGTTCACTTGACTTCGGTGATATTCCCATAACCACAATTGATAATCCTTATGGGACCGGATCATCATTTTCACCTACATTTTTTGTCGGTGGAATTACATATTCTAACAGCCTGACGGATAGAGTTCGAGTTGGTGTTAATTTAAATCTTATTTCAGAAAATATTATTAGAACTTCTGCCTCTGGGGTCTCGTTCGATGCCGGTATTCAATATATTGGACTTGCCGGGGTTGAAGGATTAAAAATGGGTGTTGTATTAAAGAATCTTGGCACCCAAATGAAATATGCTGGCGAAGATCTGATTAGGATAGCAGACGATATTAATTCATTGAGAGGTACACAATTCTATACCATTGATGCTGCATCTTTCGAATTGCCCTCGCAACTCGAATTTGGATTATCATATACACATAGATTTAATGAATCATATTCAACAATTGTAGCTTCTTCATTTCAAAATAATAACTTTGCAAATGATGAATATAGAATTGCCGGTGAATTTAATTTCGATGATTTATTCTTTCTACGTGGCGGATATGCTTATGTAAGTGAAAATACTGACGATACAAACCAAAGTATCTGGGGTCCTACTTTTGGAGTTGGTTTCGCTCTCAGGACTGGAGTTGATATTTTCATAGATTATGCTTACCGTTCGGTTGATTATTTCGATGCAAATCATATGATAACTGTAAAGTTAGGTTTCTAATTACTGGTTTAATAATTTCTTTTAAGCGTCTGTTGTTTTTCAGCAGACGCTTTTTTTTCATTTTAAATTTGGTACACTTATGAAAAGCATTATTCTCTTTTTTCTCCTCACTCCGGTTTTTATTTTAGCGCAATCCAAACTCGATTTTGAATTCGATTATGCTCAGTTTGCTTATGATTCAACGAATAATTTTGTTGAGGTTTATTATTCTTTTAACCGGAACAGTTTGAAAATAGTTACGGATTCTCTAGGTCAAAGGATTGATGGATCTTTGAAAATAGTTATCGAAGATTCCGCATCGGGTGAAATAATTCTAGATAATCAGTGGAAGATTTCTCATTCTATTACAGATGATGATTCAGATCAGAATCAAAGTCTTATTGGAATTATTAGTTTTATTCTTCCGGAAGGAATTCTCAAATTAGAAATTACCGGGGCCGATTTGAATGATGCAAACAATGTAAAAAGTATAATTGATCAAATTGTGGTAAATCCTATTTTAAAAGATGGGATAGGAATAAGCGATATACAACTAGCTTATAATATGATTCAGGGAAGTGAAAACGTCAATTCAATTTTTTATAAAAATACTTATGAAATAGTTCCTGTTCCGAACTTGGTTTTTGGTAAAGATCAACCAGTGTTGTTCTATTATATAGAGTTATATCATCTAGATAATCTTGAACAGGATGATTCTATGCTGAAATTAAATCAATTGATGTTAAATAGTCGTGGAAATATTATTAAAGGCAAAGACAAATATTTTTCCAGAAATGCAGATTCCAGGGTAGAAGTTGGCTCTGTTGTAATTGCAAATCTTCCAACTGATACTTATACTATAGTACTTTCTGTTATAGATAGCGTGAATAATAAAGGTGTTTCAACATCAAAAAAATTCTTTATCTATAATCCTGATCTTTTTTACGATGATACTACGGCAACGAGCAACCTTGCAATTTTAGCTACTGCATTTGGTTCTATGTCCGAGGAAGAACTAGATGATATCTTCGAGAAATCAAAGTATATCGCCACATCAGCAGAAATTGATAAATATAATAAACTGTCTACTGAAGATGGTAAAAGACAGTTTATGAATGAATTCTGGAAATTAAGAGACGATGCTTCTGATACACCACGAAATGAATTTTATACCACCTATTTTCAGAGAGTTGAAATTGCAAATCAAAGATATGCAGCCCTATCAAGGGCAGGTTGGAAAACCGACAGGGGCAGAGTTTTCATAATGTTTGGTGAGCCTACAGAAATTGAACGTTATCCAAATCAAATTGAAACCAGACCTTATGAAATTTGGCAATATACAGATATAGAAGGCGGAGTATTTTTTGTGTTTGCCGACATTTCAGGATTTTCTGATTATTCTTTAGTTCACTCTACAAAAAGAGGAGAACTCAGAGATGATAATTGGAGTCGTAGAATTTATGTGAGATGATTTTCGTGGTTGTCTCTCTCATAAGTCCAAATTTCCTTGTCATTCCGGTGAAAACGGGAATTCAAAATCCATAAAATAAAATGGATTCCCACTCCTGCCTACCGCAGGCAGGTTCGTGGGAATGACAAATGAGTAAAATTTACTTTTTTAACGACATCTTCTATATCTTCATTTATTGCTCTCTTTTATATTCTTCTTTGTTTATTTTTAAGCAGTTAAAATTTAATTGTAATTGAAAAATAGATTAGAATACATACTTTTTATTTCCTTCAGTTTTTTCTTCAGGATTATTGGATTATATCTGTCCCGTAGATTTGCAGTAGTAATTGCAATTATATTTTATTTTCTGATTCCAATAAGAAAAGAAGTTACAATTGATAACATTACAAATGCCTTCCCCGAATTAAATAAAAGACAAATAAGAAAAATTGCTTTTGGAGCTTACAGAAGTTTTGCTATAACACTTGTCGAAATTCTTTTTACACCGTCTATTAGCAAAAAGCAAATGATCGACGAAGTCAAATGCAGCAACGTTGAGCTTATCTCCCAAAAATTTAAGGAAGGGAATGGGGTGATTTTATTATCCGCACATTTCGGTAATTGGGAATATATAGCAAATTCCATTTCACTTCAGAATGATAAAAAATTCACTGTTATTGTTAAACCGCTTCGTAATAATCTTGTATCTGATTGGATGAATAAAATGAGAACTAAATGGAATAATGATGTGGTTTTTCTTGGAGTCTCTATCAGACAAATTTATAATGTTTTAAGAGAAAAAAATATTGTTGCATTGGTTGCTGATCAAAGAGGACCTGAAGATAGCATAAAACTTGATTTTTTTGGTAGAAAAACCTCTGTTTTAGTTGGTCCTGCTGCACTTGCTCTTAAAACTGGCGCACCAATAATTTACGGTATTTCAATCCGTCAAAAGGATTATTCTTATAAAGTAGATCTTGTTGAGATCAGCACTGATAATCTTCCTGCTGATAATAATGATAAAATAGAAGGGCTAAGTAAACGTCATTTAAAGTATCTTGAATCTATAATAAAACAATATCCTGAACAATGGCTCTGGATGCATAATAGGTGGAAGCATTAATGATTGAAAGATTACAAGATTGTAATATTGTAAGATTTTTATTTTGATTTAAAATAAATTTTTGCTGGATAGTAGATGAGAATTAAGTTTTAATAAAATTCGGATTTTGAAGACAGCATAATAAAGTACAAAACTGAAATGGAAAAAATTCTCGTAATACAAACTGCTTTTATTGGAGATGCTGTTTTAACTCTGCCGATGATTGAGAAGCTGAAGGAGTTGGAAAACAGCTCAATAATCGATGTCGTTTCTATTCCGTCAACCTCAGAAATATTTAATTCTTCTCCTTTTGTTAATGAAGTTTTGCTTTTGGAAAAACGAGGAAAGCATAAATCTTTTAGGGGATTAAAATCATTTAGTAATGAAATTAAAAGTCGAAATTATAGCAGGATATATTCACCTCACCGTTCCTTCAGAACAGCAATTATAATTATGTTATCGGGTGTTAGAGAAACTTATGGCTTTTCTAATTCCTCACTTAAGTATGTATATAAAAATATTATTGAATATAATTCAAGCGCACATGAAGTTCAGCGCAATTTCGATCTTATAGGTTATAAATATTCTGAAGATAATTGGAAAATACTTCCAAAAATTAAAGTTTCTGAATCAGCAAAATTCAAAGTAAATGACTATTTTGAAACTAATAATATAACAAATGGTTTTGTTGCGGTTAGTCCCGGAAGTGTTTGGGCAACAAAAAGATACCCGATTGAGTACTTTATCGAAGTAATTAATTCTCTTGTTAATGAAGGTAAACAAGTCTTATTAATTGGTGGAGATAATGACAAAGAAATTACTCTTAAAATAAAAGAAAATTTTAAAGAAAATGTTTTTGACTCAACAGGTTTATTTAGTTTAGTTGAAAGCATCGAATTAATAAAACACGCATCGTTGCTGGTTACTAATGATAGTGCACCAACTCATCTTGGAATGTGTGCTGATATTGAAGTTCTTACGTTATATTGTTCAACAGTTCCCCAATTTGGGTTTTATCCGTATAATAAATTGAGCGGATATTTAAGTGTAGATGATTTATATTGCAAGCCCTGTGGAATTCATGGATTTGATGAATGTCCGATCAAAACTTTTGATTGCGGGAAAAAACTGATGCCTGAAATAATTATTAAAAAGATTAAAAAATAGTTTTTTGAAATGACTTTAAATTCTAAATCTAAACTTATTAATATTGACAAAAATCTTAATAAAGCTGTAAATCTGGCCAAAGAAATATTTCTCAGCGGAGGTATATTCATTTATCCAACGGATACAATATATGGTTTTGGAGCAAACCCGTTTAATGAAGATGCACTACTAAAAATAGGTAAGGTAAAAGGCCGAAATGAATGGAGAAGATATATTTTTCTTATTCAGAATGTTGAACTTTTGCAACATTATGTTGACTTAAAGTCTGAAAGCCATATTGATTTTTTACTTTCTATTTGGCCAAATCCAATTTCAGTGGTTCTGAATTTGAATACAAAAACACGTGAAATATTAAAAGCTGAAACAGGTGCATTTAGAGTTCCCAACAACAGATTTTGTCTAAAACTTTTGACAGAACTTAAAATGCCTCTTATTTCAACTAGCGTAAACCGAACGGGAAATCCACCAATTACCGAACCTTCTCTTATAATTGAAGAATTTGGAAATGAGGTTGATGCTATATTTTACAGTGAAACGAAGTCGTATTTTGAAGCTTCAACTGTTATTGATTTAAGCAAAGAGAATCTGGAGTTAATAAGAGAAGGTAAATTTAAACTTGATTACTTGAAGAGAAAGTTGGAGTCAGTATAAATGAAGTTCAATTACTTTAAGTCATTGGAAAATTTTTCAGTAATTATTTTTCAAGAAGGAAAAAGCGTCGGTGCAAAATCACTCAGATTTAGCGGTAAAAAAATAATTATTTATTTAATTCTTTACACTTTATTTATCGGATTATTCGGGTTCTATTTAATCTATGCAACGCCCCTCGAAAGAATATTTCTGCCTTCCTGGTTAAAGAAGACAACAATTGAAGAACAACAGTATGAAGAGTTGAGCAATAAAATAATTTATTTAGTTAAAGAAGTTGAAAGCTTGAAATCAACAAATGTAAAACTGAAGAAAGCTATTCAACTAGGTGACTCAACACTTTTAAAGAGCACCAAAAAATCAGGTAAAGTTACCGATACGAAAAAGAAAATTCCTGACGAAGGTAATATTATTATTGTATTCCAAAAATTAATTGATAAATATTTCAGTCAAACTCAGTTAGATGATTTATATTTTATTCAGCCGATTAAAGGATTTATCAGTAGAGATTACAAACCTGATCAGGGACATAAAGGATTAGATTTTGTTGCTAAAGAAAATACACCTGTTTATGCTTCTGCGGGCGGATACGTTGTGTTTGCTAATTTTACTCCGCAGCATGGGTTTGTAATAATAATAAATCATGCACACGGTTATGTTTCAAAATATAAGCATTGCAGTCTTTTGGTGAAGAAAGAAGGAGAAACTGTTAAACAGGGAGAATTGATTGCCTTAAGCGGAAATTCCGGAACTGATACATCAGGTCCTCATCTTCATTTTGAAATATGGAAAGATGGTAACCCAATAGATCCAAGAAAAGTTTTGTTAAATTTTTAGGAGAAATAAATGAAATCTAAAACAAACGGGAATACAACCATGGAAGAAGTAACAATTATCAGCAGCAGCGTTATCATAGAAGGAAAGCTAACAAGCAACGGTAACGTTAGAATTGACGGTATAGTCAAAGGGAACGTAGAAGCAAAAGGAAACTTGAATGTAGGTGAATCCGGTAATATTCAAGGTGATTTACATGCAGATTCAGTTACTATTGGCGGTAAAGTTGAGGGTGTTGTTAACGCTAAAGACAAAGTAACTCTGGAAAATAAATCATTTCTCAAAGGTGATTTAATTACAAAAATTCTTGTTGTTGAAGCAGGAGCTATATTTGAAGGAAGAAGTTCAATGGGTGAAAGTAAAAGACCCGACAAACCTACTTCTTTAAATCCTTCATAAAAAATGAAAATTGATCCCGATAAATACGGGAGCTTTAATAAGACTTTAAGTGAAGCGGCTCCTTATATGGGACTCGGGCTTCAGCTTGCGGCAACAATTGTACTTATGGTATTACTGGGCGATTGGCTCGACGGCAAGCTGGAGTTGAAATACATTTTTACTATAATATGTGCTATTTTGGGTATTGGCGCAGGTATGTATAATTTGATACGGACAGCAAACAATATTGAGAAGAGGAAAGCAAAAAGTGATAAAAAATAAAACTTTTCTCTTCTCCATTTTACCCTTTGTAATTGCCATTATTGTCCTGCTTGTATTTAGGTTAAAAACCAATATTATTCCCGCTCTATTTGACTCTCTCTTTTGGGGTTTTATGATTCCTCTCCTCAACTTCATTGCAGGTCATTTCTTAAATGAAATTGGTCTTCAAAAATCCGATAAGTCCTTTTTAGTACTGGTTTTAGGGGGAATGGTTCTTCGGATGTTTCTCACCTTAGTCTTGATAATCCTGGTACTCCAATTCTTGAATGTTAGTACGTATTCTTTTATCTTTGTTATCTTTATTTCATATATCTATTTTTTAACTGTAGAAATCATAAATTTATCCGGTAAGAAACCGAATACGTAAATAATAATGTCCCAGATAGATTCTATTGCTACTTCTCAAATTGCAGATTCGGTGGCTGCTCATTCAAATTCCAGTTCAAGCAGCGATTGGATAATGCACCATGTTATGGATGGAAATTATCTCGATTTCTCTCCTTTCGGAAAGATTTATCTTCCACAAATAGAGTTATTCGGAATAGATATATCTATTACAAGACACGTTGTTGTAATGTGGTTTGGTGCTATTTTGTTAGCACTTATATTTTTCAATGTAGCTAAATCATATAAAAAATCTCTAGTTCCTAAAGGATCAACAAACTTTTGGGAAGTGTTTATAATTTTTGTTAGAGACGAAATTGCGAAACCAACAATTGGAAAGGGATACGAAGGTTTTCTTCCTTATTTGTTGACAGCCTTCTTTTTTATTCTCTTTGGAAATTTTCTCGGACTTATTCCTTTTTCGGCTACATTCACAAGCAACATTGCCGTTACTTCCGTGTTAGCAATTTTTTCATTTTTAGTTGTTCAAATTGGTGGAATTAGGCACAATGGTTTCTTCGGATACTTCAAAGGATTAATTCCGCATGGTGTCCCGGTTTTTCTGTTACCGATTATGTTAGTTGTTGAAGTTTTAGGATTATTTACGAAGCCCTTTGCGTTAGCTATACGTCTTTTTGCGAATTTAACTGCCGGACATATTGTTATCTATGCTCTTATAAGTTTGATTTTTGTAATGCAAAGTTATTTTATATCACCGGTTTCAATTGGAATGGCATTATTTATTTATGGACTTGAAATTTTAGTAGCCCTACTACAGGCTTACATATTCACAATGCTGTCATCGTTATTTATTGGAATGGCAGTTCATCAGGAACATTAAACAAAATAAATTAAACAGTAAAATATTTATTCAGGAGGAAGTTAATGGAATTAGCAAGTTTAGCAGCAGGACTCGGTGCCGGATTAACAATTATTGGCGGAGGTTTGGGTATTGGTAAGTTAGCCGCTGCCGCAATGGATGCAAGCGGAAGACAACCGGAGGCAGCCGGAGCGATAAGAACATCAATGATTATAGCCGCTGCACTTATTGAAGGTATTTCTCTTTTCGCTTTGGTTATCTGCTTTATTCTCGCAGGTAAATAAGAAAAAGTAATACTCATTTAATAATCTAATATTGAGTAGAAATGATAGCTAATAGTTTCTTTCTTGTAATTGCTGCCGAAGGCGGCGGTGGTTTATTATCGGTTAATGTTGGTCTTGCATTCTGGACTACATTAACATTTTTAATTCTTCTTTTTATACTTAGCAAATTTGCCTGGAAGCCTATTCTAACTGCACTTAAGCAGAGAGAAGATGCTATAAAAGATTCTCTTGAGCAAGCAGAAAAAGCTAAAGATGAGGCGAAGAAAATTCTTGAGGAAAATCAGGCTAGCTTAGGCAAAGCTGAGGCAGAATCTAAAAAGATAATTGAACAAAGTCGTCAGTTTGCTGAGAATTTGAAAGTTCAAATGCTGAAGGACAGTAAAGTTCAGGCTCAGAAAATAATTGAGGAAGCTTCCGCTGAGATTGATCGCAAAAAAGATGCAGCATTTAATGAATTGAAAAATCATGTTGCTGAAATTTCTGTCCAGGCTGCTGAAAAAATTCTTAAGCAGAATTTAAATACAGATTCTAACAAGAAGATAGTTGATAATTATATCAACGAGATATCTAAAAATTAAAAATCATGGCTGAATCCAAAATATCATCAAGATATGCATCATCTTTTCTGCAGATTGCCATTGAAAAGAATATCCTTGAAAAAACAGCTTCTGATATGGAATTGATTTTAAAAGCTTTCGAAAGCAGCAGGGAACTTCGGCGAGCAATTGAAAGCCCGATTCTCAGGTCCGAAATTAAAGAATCTGTTTTGGCGGAAATATTCTCCAACAAAATTGATCCCGAAACAATGAACTTTGTAAAGTTTGTTGTTTACAAAAGAAGAGAATCACTTCTGCCTTCAATTGCAAAGGGATTTTTAGAACTCAGGGATGAACATCTTGGAATAGTACGGGCTTCGGTATTATCTGCGTTTGAATTATCGGATGAACAAAAAGTCCAACTTAAGAAAAGATTTGAATCTTCACTTAGCAAAAAGATTTATCTCAGCTATCAGATAGATAATAGTTTGTTGGGCGGATTTGTTGCTAAAGTTAGTGATACAATCTTTGATGCTTCTGTAAAGCATCAGCTTAATTTGTTAAAAAAACATTTTATAAAAGTCGGAATAGCACTTAATTAGTTAAGAAGTAAAAAGGAATTAGTATGTCTGAAGTCAGACCGGATGAAATATCAGCGGTATTAAGAAAACAACTTTCTGGTTATGAAAGCGAAGTAGATATTTATGATGTTGGAACTGTTTTGCAGGTTGGCGATGGTATAGCAAGAGTTTATGGTTTATCTAAAGTTATGGCAAGTGAGCTTGTTGAGTTTCCTAATGATGTTTTCGGAATGGTTCTTAACCTTGAAGAAGATAGTGTTGGTTGTGTTCTTTTTGGAAGTTCAACTCTTGTAAAAGAAGGCGATACTGTAAAAAGAACAAAACGAGTTGCTTCGATGCCTGTTGGTGATGCAATGCTTGGCAGAGTGATAACACCGCTTGGTTTACCGATTGATGGTAAAGGACCAATTAATACAGACAAGTTTCTTCCAATAGAGCGAAAAGCTCTTGGTGTTATTCAACGTCAACCGGTTAAAGAACCATTGCAAACAGGTATAGCTGCCGTTGATGCGATGATTCCAATTGGACGCGGACAGAGAGAATTAATAATTGGTGACAGACAAACAGGAAAAACTGCCGTTGCTATTGATACTATTATTAATCAAAAACACACTCACACTGAAGAAGCAAAATCACTTGGAATAAAACCTGTTTATTGTATCTATGTTGCAGGTGGTCAAAAAGAATCGACAGTTGCGCAAGTAGTAGCTAAATTGCAGGAACATGGCGCAATGGATTATACAACTGTTATTTCTGCCGGCGCTTCAGAACCAGCTCCGCTTCAGTTTATTGCTCCTTACTCCGGTGCTACTCTCGGTGAGTATTTCCGTGATAATGGTAAACATGCTTTGGTTATTTATGATGATTTATCTAAACAAGCTCAGGCATATAGAGAGCTTTCTTTACTTCTAAGAAGACCTCCTGGAAGAGAAGCTTATCCGGGAGATGTTTTCTATTTGCACTCAAGATTACTTGAAAGAGCTTCAAAATTATCGGATGATCTAGGTGGTGGAAGTCTTACAGCTCTTCCTATTATCGAAACGCAGCAAGGTGACGTTTCTGCTTACATTCCAACAAACGTTATCTCTATTACAGACGGACAGATTTATCTTGAATCTAACTTATTCAACGCAGGTGTTCGACCAGCTATTAACGTTGGTATATCAGTATCGCGTGTTGGTGGTAATGCACAGATCAAAGCAATGAAAAAAGTTGCCGGAACCTTAAAGCTTGATCTTGCACAGTACAGAGAGCTTGAGGCTTTTGCTAAGTTCGGTTCTGATCTTGATAAATCAACTCAAAGAACTCTTGCTAAAGGAGCAAGACTTGTTCAGTTACTAAAACAAGGGCAGTACAGCCCAATTCCTGTTGAGAAACAAGTTGTTAGTATTTACTTAGGCACAAAAGGTTTTCTGGATGAAATTCCGGTCGCCGATGTGAAAAGATTTGAGAAAGAAGCATTGGAATTTGTGGAAGTGAAATACAAACAAATTTATGAGAACATTAAAAAAGAAAAAGATATTAGTAAGGAGACAGAAGAACTTCTTAATAAAGCAGCAAAAGAATTTGTTTCATCATTTAAGAAAAGTTCTTAATTAGTTTTAATCTAGTGGCAACATTACGTGACATAAAAAATCGTATTAAAGGTGTAAAAAATACACAGCAGATAACTAAAGCAATGAAAATGGTTGCGGCTTCAAAACTTAGAAGAGCGCAGGAAGCTATAGTTAATGCCAGACCTTACGCAAAAAGGATTGTTGAAATGTTTTCTAATCTGGTTACAGATGAAGATATGTTGACCAATTCGTTTATTGTACCAAGAGAAACCATAAGCAATGTTGCTATTCTTGTTATAACTGCTGATAGAGGGCTTTGCGGAGCTTTTAATACTAATATTATTCGTGAAGCTAACAGATATATAAATGAAGAAATAAAAGGAACCGGAATAAATTATCAGATTTATTGTATTGGAAAGAAGGGGTCTGATTTCTTTAGCAAAAGAAATTATAACGTGGCAAAAATCTTTCCTGATGTTTTTACATCTCTCAATTACACTTCAGCTCAAAAGGTCTCGGACGAATTAGCAGCAGGATATTTGAAAGGTAATTATGATAAAGTTTTTCTGATCTTTAATGAATTTAAATCTCTAATTCAGCAAAAAGTTGTTGTCGAACAGTTTCTTCCTATACCTATACAAAAGGTGTCTGAGGAAAAAACAGTTGCCGAAT
Source organism: uncultured Ignavibacteriaceae bacterium (assembly GCA_963804005.1). Lineage (GTDB taxonomy): Bacteria > Bacteroidota > Ignavibacteria > Ignavibacteriales > Ignavibacteriaceae > JAGXRK01. The sequence goes on from CAWDOP010000019.1 coordinate 69,049, forward strand.
CAGTTTATATTTATGAACCAGACCAGAAATCGATTTTTAATTATCTGATCCCAAAACATTTAAGAGGTCAGATATGGAAAGTATTGCTTGAATCTAATGCTGCTGAATTTGCATCCAGAATGACAGCTATGGATAATGCAACAACAAATGCAAAAGAATTGATACGAACACTAAACCTTACTTATAATAAAGCAAGACAAGCAGCAATCACAAAAGAAATTCTTGAGATAGTTTCCGGTGCTAATGCATTGAAACAAAGTGCTTGATAGGGTTGAGTTAAATAAGATATAATTGAAATGTTTGAAGATCTTTCTCTAAAGCTTGAAACTGCCCTTAAAAAAGTAAGAGGTCAGGGTAAACTAACAGAAAAGAATATCTCCGATACTCTCAGGGAAATTCGCCGTGTTCTTTTAGATGCTGATGTAAATTACAAAGTTGCTAAAGAGTTTATTGAAAGTGTTACTCAAAAAGCTTTAGGACAGGAAGTAATAGCTTCAATATCACCGGGACAGTTAATTACAAAAATTATATTTGATGAATTAACTCTTTTACTCGGCGGTAATCAGCAGGAAATTAAACTTAATGCATCCGGTGTAACCGTTATTTTGGTTGTTGGATTACAGGGTTCCGGTAAAACAACTTTTTGTGCGAAACTGGCAAAGAAGTTAAAATCAAACAAAAGAAAAGTTCTTTTAGCTGCTGCCGATATTTATCGTCCTGCGGCTATTGAACAATTAAAGCAGCTTGGTAAGTCAATCGATGTTGAAGTATTTTCTTTGGAAGAAAAAGATGCTCTTAAAGTAGCAACGCAAGCACTTGCTTATGCCAGGGAACATAAATACGATACTTTAATTATTGATACTGCCGGTCGTCTTCACGTCGATGAAGAAATGATGAATGAAGTTGCACAAATAAAGCAGCTTGTAATACCTGATGAAAGTTTATTTGTAGTTGACTCGATGACAGGGCAGGATGCAGTAAATTCGGCAAAAGCATTTAACGAAACTGTTAACTTTGACGGAATTGTTCTTACAAAACTTGATGGCGATGCAAGAGGCGGTGCTGCGCTTTCAATTCGTTCAGTTGTTGGTAAACCAATAAAATTTATCAGCAACGGTGAGAAAGTTGACAGCCTTGAAGTTTTTTTTCCTGAAAGATTAGCTTCAAGAATTCTGGGTAAAGGTGATATTGTTTCGCTTGTTGAGAAAGCCCAGGAATCATTTGATGAGTTTGAAGCAGAGAAGCTTGAGGAAAAATTAAGGAAAAATAAATTTGATTTTGATGATTTTCTTAACCAAATTAAAACCATTAAGAAAATGGGTTCATTGTCATCTTTAATTGGAATGATTCCGGGTGTGGGAAATCAGTTGAAAAATGCACATATTGATGATAAGGCTTTAGTTAAAGTTGAAGCAATCATCAATTCAATGACGAAAGTAGAAAGAAGTAGTCCAAAAATTCTGAATGGAAACCGCAGAAAAAGAATTGCAAAGGGAAGCGGAACTTCAGTTCAGGATGTAAATCGTTTAGTTAAACAATTTGGAGAGATGCAGAAAATGATGAGCCAGATGAGTAAAAAAGGATTTGGCAACCCTGCAGCTTTCCGAAATCTTAAATTTAATTGATATATTATATTATTATCGGAGGTTAATAAACTTGGCTGTTAAGTTAAGACTAAGAAGAATGGGTAAAAAGAAACAGCCCATATATAAAATCGTTGCTGCTGATTCAAGATCACCCAGAGACGGTAAGTTTCTTGAAGCGGTAGGATTATATAATCCTTTAACAAATCCTCATACTGTTGAAGTCAGTGAAGATAGAGTTCAGTATTGGTTGGATAAAGGCGCTCAACCTACTTTAACGGTAAAAAGTCTTTTAAGTAAAAAAGGCATTATGCTTAAGAGAGATCTTAAGAAAAGAGGATTTACTGAAGATCGTGTAAAAACTGAAGTAGAAAACTGGGAAAAACAGCGCGAAGCAAAAGCTGCTGTTAAAAAAACAAAGAAAAAGAAAAAAGAAACTGTTGTTCAGGAATCCAGCACTGAAGTCGTTGCTGAAAAAACTGAGCAGCCTGAGCAACCTGCAGAATAGGAGTTTATAATTCGTACAACAGAGGTAATGGGTGCGGCTTCTGGGAAACTCATAATTGTTTTCGTAATGCTTCTATAACATTACTGTACAAAATACGTTACTGCTCCCGGGCTATTATAGGAGGCTTCTTAATGAAAGAGTTCATTGAATTTATCGCCAAAAGCCTTGTCGATCATCCGGAAGGTGTTGTTGTTGACATGCAAATTTCTGAGGAGAATAAACATGTCCTTTCACTTAGGGTTCAACCGGACGATGTTGGAAAAGTGATTGGTAAACAGGGTAGAACCGCTCAGGCAATGAGAACGCTTCTAACAGCTGTTGCCGCTAAGAATCATAAACGAGCCATTCTCGAAATACTGGACTAAGGAGCTAGTTTAATTGATGTGAACGATTTTTATTTAATAGCTCGTATCACTTCAATCTCGGGATCTGAAGGTTTTCTTAATCTTCAGATCATTACTGATTTTGCAGAAAAGCTTGTTAATCTAAAAGAAGTTTATATCGATTTCTTTGGAAGCAAGAAAAAGTTTTTAGTGGAGGATCTTAGACAATCAAAAAAATCTTCTCAGATTAAATTTAAAAGATTTAATTCGATAAGAGAATTACAGATATTGCTTGGAAGAGATGTTTTTATATCAGGCAAAAATTTGACACAACTTCCTGAGGGAAGTTACTTTATTCACGATTTGATTGATGTTGAAGTTCAAAGAGATAACAGAATACTCGGTAGGATACGTGAGGTAATGAATCTTCCGGCAAATGATGTTTTTGTAATTGTTGATGATAAAGGAAATGAATTATTAATTCCTTTTGTTCTTGATTTTATTGAACAATTGGATTTAAAAAATAAAAAATTAATTCTTAAGCCCGGAGTTGGTGAATACGAAGATGATGAGAATTGATTTAATTACCGGCGTTCCCGATTTAATTAGTAGTCCTCTTAATACCAGTATTCTAAAACGGGCGCAGGATAAAAAGAAAATTGAATTATTTATTCATAATCTAAGAGACTATGCTTTTAATAAGCATAAACAGATTGATGATAAGCCGTTCGGCGGAGGACCCGGAATGGTGCTTAAACCCGAACCGTTCTTTGAATGTATTGGAAAACTTCAGCAGGAAAGAAAATACGATCATATAATCTTTACCACACCAAAGGGAAAGATTTTTAATCAGAAAGTTGCTAATCGGTTTTCGCTTGCTGAAAATATAATAGTTATTGCAGGTCATTATAAAGATGTTGATGATCGTGTTCGTGAGAGTTTTGCTACTGAAGAAATTTCTATTGGAAATTTTGTTTTAACAGGAGGCGAACTCCCTGCACTTATCATCATAGATGCGGTAGTTAGGCTTCTTCCCGGTGTTCTTAATGATAGTGAAGCCGCTCTCGATGATTCTTTCCAGGATGGTGAGATGGTTGAAGCTCCTTATTTTACCAGACCTGCAGAATACAGGGGAATGAAAGTTCCTGAAGTTCTTCTATCCGGCAATGAAAAAGAAATTAAAAAATGGAAAGAAGAACAATCCAGAATACTAACTGAAAAATGGAAAAATTTAAATAAATAGTGGAGTTACTCATGGTTGATGTAAATAACGTTCTGCCAGATCAGGTTAGAACAGATATACCTAAATTTAATTCGGGCGATCATATTCGTGTACACGTCAGAGTTGTCGAAGGTGATAAGGAAAGAATACAGACTTTCGAAGGCGATGTTATAAGTGTACGAGGAGCCGGATTAAATAAATCGTTCACCGTAAGAAAAGTTTCGAGCGGTGTTGGAGTTGAAAGAATTTTCCCTTTCAACTCACCCAAAATTGCAAAGATTGAGCTTCTAAAAGAAGGTAATGTAAGAAAAGCAAAACTTTATTACTTAAGAAATCTTTCTGGTAAAGCTGCAAGAATTAAGAGCAAAAAATCTTAATTTTTCTTTAACATAAATTTCAGCCGCTCTGAACAGCGGCTTTTTTATTTCTATGAAAACAAAACTTTTTCTTCCGCAAAATTTCTACGCAAATTTATTTCTAACTGAATTAAATCCCGATCATGATATTGAAGTTATTTGCCTGCCCGCAGCTTTGATTTCTAAAAAGATCGCTGAAGATGAAAATTCAATTGGGATAATTCCCACACTTGATTTGCTTACATTCAAAGATCTTTTTGTATCATCAAGAATCGGTATTTCCTTTAACGCTTTACTTTCTAATTCTTATCTCTACTTTAATGAAGAGCAGGAAACAATAGATGAAATTTCTTTAGTAGGCGATGTAACTGCGAATGAAATCATACTCAGTAAAATTCTTTTCCGTGAATTTTATGATCTTGATATAAATCCAAAATTAATAACAGACGATTCTACATTGATTCAGAAAAGTTTAATTGAGTTGGCGATAAAAATTTTCAGGATGAAATTTTTATAAACGGACTAAGTTTCTCTGAAGAGATAATCGAGATGATAAATGCACCATATATTAATTTTGCATTGGCAGGTTCTTCAGAAAAATTGCTGAATGGTTTTGTCACCCAACATGAAAATAAATTTGTTGACGGACACGAAGAAAGTCTGACAAAAACTGAAACAGGATTTCCGGAATTGTCAAAAGATTTTATTGCCGTAAATATTCAGCACGTTGTTTTTGATTTTGAAAATCAGGATTTGGAAGGAATTAAAACATTATTGCAAATGCCGTATTATTACGGTATTGTAAAGAAATGATTGATCTGAAATTCGTTTAATTCTTATATCATATAACGTTCATTTTATATTATGGGAGGTTTTGTTGTATGAAAAAAACTCTGCTGTTCTTATTTACTTTTCTTATTTTTGTTTTACCATACTGGCTCAGGAACTTCCGAAGCAAATGACCGAGGAAGAAAAAATTCTTTGGCGTACATATGTTCCTTCATACAATCCTGAATTTTCAACTCCTCCTCCAACCACTGTAAGAACAATGGCAGAATGGGAAGAGCTACAGGGAATAGTAATTACTTGGTCAACTCAGTACACAATACTTACGGGAAATTGTTAGATATGCTCAGCGAGAATGTAAGGTTTATATTGTTTGTTCTAATCCAAACACAGTTAGAAATTATTTAACAAGCGGAGGAGTTCCTATTAACAATATTGAATTTTTAGTTTTTCCATTTAATTCAATTTGGATTAGAGATTATGGTCCTTGGACAGTTTACTCCGATGGCAGTGATAGTTTAAATATAATAGACTGGATATACAATCGTCCACGCCCCGATGACGATAATATTTCTGTTTTATTTGCTGATACAATAAATGTTCCAATTTATCAAACAACTGAAGAACCTTATAGATTAGTTCATACCGGCGGAAATTTTATGGTTGATGGACTGGGAACTGCATTTTCATCTAAACTTGTATTTGAAGAAAATCCTACAAAGACGGAAGAACAAATTGACAGTATTATGAATTTATTTATGGGAATAAATAGATTCATAAAAATGGATAATCTGCAATATGATGTGATTCATCATATAGATATGCATATGAAACTTCTTGATGAAGAAACTCTTCTTGTCGGTGAATATCCAACGGGAGTTTCTGATGGTCCGTACATTGAGATCAAATCTTGAGTATCTGCAAAATAATTTTCTCACACCATACGGAAAGCCTTTAGAGTAGTTAGAATTCCAATGCCACCGGATCAGACCTGGAAAATATCCTGATGAAGGCGGCGATTATCGTACTTACACTAATTCTCTTATTGTTAATAGAACTGTAATTGTACCTACTTATGAGGAAATGTATGATACAACTGCCTTAAGAATTTATCGTGAAGCAATGCCTGGATATAATATAGTAGGAATTAACTGTAATTCTATTATTTATTTAAATGGTGCAATACATTGTATTACTAAGGAAGTTGGTTCATTTAATCCTCTTTTCATTTCTCATTCAAGAGTTCGTGACACAATTAGTACAAATGATGCAGATTGAAATAAAAGCTTTAGTAAAAAATCAAAGCGGAATTTCACAGGCAAATTTATTCTGGACAACGGATACAACTCAGGGATATACTTCAGAATCAATGAGTTACTTAAGTGGAGATACGTTAACTGGATTTATTCCTGCACAGACTACTTCAACAGAAGTTTTTTATTACATAAGTGCAACATCAACAAACGGAAAAACAATTACCAAACCTATAACTGCTCCATCAGGTTATTATAAGTTTTATGTTGAAGATCCAACTTCAGTTGAACTGGCTTCCGGAAAGGGAGCACCGGATAGATTTGAACTTGATGCAGAATTATCCTAATCCGTTTAATCCAAGTACAACAATTAAGTATTCAATACCAACCTGTAGAGACAAAGCATGCCTTGTCCGTACAATTAATAATATTCGATGTTTTGGGTAACGAAGTGGCAACACTTGTTAATGAAGAAAAACCAGCCGGAAGTTATGAAGTTGATTTCAATGCAAGTTCAGCCGCAAGCGGATTACCAAGCGGTGTTTATTTTTATAAATTACAGGCAGGTAATTATATTGAAACAAAGAAAATGTTGCTGTTAAAGTAGGATAAGGAAAAAATAACAATTTTCGAGGTCGTCTCATAAGTCCAAATTTCCTTGTCATTCCCGTGAAAGCGGGAATCCAAAATCAATAAAACAAAATGGATTCCCACTTTCGTGGGAATGACAAATGAGTAAAATTTATTTTTGAGACAGCCCCCTTTTTTGTTTATTTTTATTATAACTCAGAACTAAAATTATTAACCGAATGTTTACAAAAGCAATAGTAAAAACTCCTTGTAAAAATCTGATAAACGGATTAACAAGCTATGATCTTGGTCCTCCAGACTATTTTTTAGCCCTCGAGCAGCATAGAAAATATATTGAAGCTCTTAGAGAATGTGGTCTCGAAGTTACAATATTAGAAGCTGATGAAAACTATCCCGATTCAACATTTGTGGAAGACACTGCTTTATTAACCTCACAATGTGCAATTATTACAAATCCGGGCGCACCTTCTCGCAAAGGCGAAATAATAGAGATTAATGATATTGTAAAAAATTTCTATTCAAATGTTGAAATGATAAAAGCACCCGGAACTTTAGAAGCCGGTGATGTAATGATGGTCGGTAAACATTTTTTTGTAGGATTATCAGAACGAACAAATCAAAAAGGAGCAGATCAACTAATAAGTATTCTTTCTAAATATGGATTTACCGGCTCTCACGTTTTGTTTGATAATATACTACATCTTAAATCAGGCGTTTCATATCTTGAGAATAATAACTTGTTATTGATAAAGGATTTCGCCAATAAACCGGAATTTCAGAAGTACAACTTAATTCTTGTTGATGATGATGAAAGTTATGCTGCAAATAGTCTGTGGATAAATGATAAGATTTTAGTCCCTAAAGGATTTCCGAAGACAAAAAAGAAAATTGAAAATGCTGGCTATAATACAATTGAACTTGATGTTTCCGAGTTCAGGAAACTTGATGGAGGATTAAGCTGTCTTTCGTTGAGGTTCTGAAAATTAAGTATAAAAGGGCGATTCATCGAATCGCCCAAAACAAATAGCAGATTAAATCTCTGCTAAAGAATACTCTATTTTAACCGTTAACCTTGTTGTCAACCACTCCGCTTTCAACGTAATGTTTTATTATTCTTATTGTTTCTTCAGCAACCGCATTCTGTGCCTGCTCTGTTGATGCGCCGATATGATGCGTTACATACACATTAGGATTATCCTGCCAAACTGATTTAACTTCACCGGTTTTTCCTTCCGGTTCACCTTTAAATACATCAATAGCTACATGCAGATTTTTTTCCTTAATTGCTTCAATAAGATCCTCTTCAACAATAACATCCTGGCGGGATGTGTTTATAATGTAAGCACCGTCCTTCATATAACTTAAAATTTGTTTATTAATCATTCCTTTTGTTTGGGGTGTGGCAGGAAGATGGATGGAAACCACATCACACAAAGGAAGCAGTTGATCCATTTCATTAATAAGTTTTATCTGAACTCCTTCGATAGGAACAACATCTTTACCATAAACAGTCATTTCAAAAGCTAGTGCTCGCCTGGCAACTTCCTTTCCAATGTTTCCAACACCAATTAGACCGAGAGTTTTTCCTTTGAGTCCTTTACCTTTAGAATATTTATCTTTATTCCAAACTCCATTTCTGAAATCAGCAACATTGTCAGGTATAAAGCGATCCAGAGAAATCATTAACCCTATTGCAAGTTCTGCAACAGCCACAGCATTCATACCGGGGCAGTTGGCAACGGCAACACCTTTTTTACTTGCAGCCGCAATGTTGATATTGTTTACACCAGAGCCGGCACGAATGATGAGATTAAGTTTATTGCTTACGTTTATTGCTTCTTCGTTTACTACTGTTGAACGTACAACAACTATATCAGCATCTTTAGCTGCTTCGGGAAGCTCTTTTTCTCCAAGCTTTGCATTATAAATGACTTCAAGATCAAGATCTTTCATTTGCTGGATATAATTATCTGGAAATTTGTCGGCTACTAATACTTTACGTTTCATTTTAACCTCTTTGATTTTATTTATTTTCATAATATGTCACACTGAGCTTGTCGAAGTGTGACTGTCATCCTTCGATAAACTCAGGATGACAATTTGTTTATTAATTACGGTTTTCCCGGAAATGATTCCACAAACTTTATTTTAATATCGGGAAACGATTCGACTATTTGCACTTTAAGATCCGGGAAAGAACTTACTATTTGCCATTTGCCGCATTCATCGGGAAACGATTCTACAATTTTAATTTTTAAATCAGGAAAAGCATCAACAACCATGATTTTAATATCGGGAAATGAAGTTACAAACTGGATTTTACCATAGAGCCTCATTCCGTTGAACTTACAGTCTTCATCAATAATTGAAATAGATTTTTTTGAGACAGGTTCATGCTTTGCTCGTCCTGAAGTCAGGATGGAAATCGAAACAGAAACCACAATAAAGAACAGTGCAATATAAAGCGAGCTTCTGATAATATTTTTCTTGTCCTGTTTCATAAAAAGTCTATATTGTCATTTCGATGGAGTCCGTGATTAAACGGACGACTGAGAAATCTAAGGGCGGTGTTCAAGATTTCTCCTCCCGACTTGTCGTGGTCGAAATGACATTCATAATCTTATGCTAACATTTATTTAATTTATTTCATCATTGGAATTTTGACATTCCATTTTTTTGCATTCTCGATTGCCTGTTCGTAACCGGCATCTGCGTGGCGCATAATGCCCATACCAGGATCATATGTAAGAACACGTTCCAATCGCTCGTCTGCTTCTTTTGTGCCGTCAGCAACTACAACCATTCCTGCGTGAATTGATTTACCAATTCCAACCCCACCGCCGTGATGCACAGAAACCCAGCTCGCACCTCCGATAGCATTTAATAATGCATTAAGAATAGGCCAATCTGCAATTGCATCACTGCCATCAATCATTCCTTCAGTTTCTCTGTTAGGTGAAGCAACAGATCCGCAATCAAGATGGTCTCTTCCGATAACGATTGGTGCCTTAACTTTTCCGTCAGCAACAAGCTGGTTAAAAATCTTTCCCATCTTTGCACGCTCTCCATACCCTAGCCAGCAAATACGTGCAGGCAATCCTTGAAAATGCACTTTCTTTTGTGCCATATCGATCCAGTTGAGTAAAAGTATGTTATTCGGAAAAGTTTCTTTCACAGCCTGATCGGTTACATAAATGTCATTGGGATCACCGCTTAATGCAGCCCAACGGAATGGACCTTTTCCATCACAAAAAAGAGGACGAATAAATTCAGGAACAAATCCGGGAATATCGAATGCATTGGATAAACCATTTTCTTTTGCTTCGCCGCGGATGTTATTCCCATAATCAAAAACTATTGAGCCGCGTTTTTTAAATTCTAACATTGCTTCAACATGCTTTACAACTGTTTTACGTGAAAGAGAAATATATTTTTCAGGATTAGATTTTCTTAAATCAAGCGCTTCTTCAAAACTAATTCCCATTGGAACGTAACCATTTAACATATCATGAGCGGAAGTTTGATCGGTTACAACATCAGGAATAATTCCACGCTTTAAAATCTCATGATGAACTTCGCCGGCATTACCAACCAAACCAACTGAAATTGCTTCACCTTTTGTTTTTGCATCTAAAACAATTTTTAATGCTTCATCAAGACTATCCGTAATTACATCAGTATAGCCTGTATCAATTCTTTTTTGAATTCTTGAACGATCAACATCAACCCCAAGAAAAGCGGCACCATTAAATGTAGCAGCAAGTGGTTGAGCGCCACCCATTCCACCTAAACCCGCAGTTAAAACAAACCTGCCTTTTAGTGAGCCGCCAAAATACTTTTTAGCAGCTTCTGCAAATGTTTCGTAAGTGCCCTGTAGAATTCCTTGAGTGCCGATATAGATCCAGCTTCCTGCGGTCATTTGTCCGTACATTGTTAAACCGAGCTGTTCAAGTCTGCGGAACTCATCCCATGTAGCCCAATCTGGAACGAGCATTGAGTTTGAAATTATAACTCGTGGTGCATTTGTATGTGTTTTAAAAATTCCAACAGGTTTACCCGATTGGACTAAAAGTGTTTCATCATTTTCTAAGTTCTTCAGCGAATTTATAATTGCTTCGTAAGCATCCCAATTTCGAGCAGCTTTTCCACTTCCGCCGTATACAATTAGTTCTGCAGGATTTTCCGCGACATCGGGATGAAGATTATTCATAAGCATACGCATTGCAGCTTCCTGAGTCCATCCTTTGCAGGAAATATTTACACCGGTAGGAGCTTTAATTATTTTATTTTCACGCATCATATTATTTTCTTATCCTCTGAAATGCTTTTCAAGTGTATTATTGTATTGAGTTAACATTGATTTGTAAAACCATTTTTTAATAAACCAGGCTTTTTCCATACCTTTTTTTATGAACTTAATATTTTCTTCAAGTTGATGTGTTAATCTCGTTTTTTCATCTTTTGTAAGCTTTACAGGATTTGCATCCGAACTTAGCTTCTCAATTATTGAATTAAATGCACGTTCCTCTGCATAAAGTCTTTTATCTCCTGCAATCTGTTTTATAGCTTGTTTGCAGTAGGTAATAAGAAGTTTTTTTTCGTTCTTATCAAATTCAAAATTATAATTTTGGAATAATTTTTTCATTTTCTCCTTTAACATTATTAAACGATAATATTTTTTCTCTCATTTTTTGATAACCAGGTTTGATTACATTATAAATGTAATGTAGTCTTTCTTTGTAAGGAATAAAAGCTGATTTCATTGAGTTAAGTGTAATCTTTTCAAAATCCTCAAAGTTTAAATTGAAGTATTCAATAGCTGTTAAAAATTCCTTTGTCATCGTTGTGTCACTCATCAACCTGTCATCAGTGTTTAGAGTAACTCGGAATTTTTCTTTATACAAAATTCCGAAAGGATGATTTTCTATTTTGTCAATTGCGCCTGTATGAACATTGGAAAGCAGACATATTTCTAGGGGAATTCTTTTATCTAAAACATATTGAGCAAGTTCACCAAAACTTATTACGTTGCCATCAGAATCCAAAACAATATCTTCGAGCAATCTAGTTGCATGTCCTATGCGATGAGCACCGCACCATTGTATAGCCTGCCAAATTGAATCTTTACCAAATGCTTCACCGGCATGTACGGTAATATTGAAGTTTGCTCTCTGAATGTATTGAAAAGCTTCTATGTGTTTTTTGGGAGGATAGCCTCCTTCTTCACCGGCAAGATCAAAACCAACCACGCCATCATTTCGGAAATTCACGGCAAGCTCTGCGATATCTAAAGTATCTTTCATATTACGCATTCCACAAAGAATTACTCCAAAGCCAACCCCGAATTCCTTTTTGCCTCTCTCTAATCCGGTAAGGACGGCATTAACAGAATCTTCGTAATACATTCCTTTCATCCTGTGGTAAACCGGGGCAAATCTTGTTTCAACATAAACAACACCATCATTGTGCATATCTTCAATCATTTCATATGCAACACGTTCAAGACCTTCTTTAGTTTGCATTACCGCAATAGTATGTTCAAATCCTTGAAGATATTCAACAAGATTTCCTTTATTAGCCCCACGATGGAACCATTTTCCGAGCTCTCCAGCATCTTTTGTAGGAAGTTTTCTATATTTTGCATCATCAGCCAACTCTATTATTGTTTGTGGACGCAATCCTCCATCAAGATGATCGTGCAAAAGAACTTTGGGAACTGAGCGAATAACTTTTTCGGTAGTCAAAATAACCTCGATTTTATTCCGAAAATTATCCTTTTAGTGTCCTAAAATCAATTTATAGTTATTGTTAAAAAAATCTATACTTATTTAGAAAATAATGTATTATTTTTACGTTTGAATTTGAACTCTATATTCAGAAGTTTAAGTACATTATTAAGCAATAAACGTATAAATCGGAGAAAGAATGAAACATTACAAACTTTTCGTTGCAACAGCTGTATTATTAGGTTTATTTTTCAGCGGTTATCAATGCTCATCAACAGAGCTAACAAGTGCAAAGCTATACATTCAGCAAAAGAACTATGATAAAGCAATTGAAGTTTTGCAGAAAGAAATTGACAAAAATCCTCAGAGTGATGAAGGTATATATCTTCTTGGCTATGTGAACGGAGAAAAAGGTAATTACAAGGAAATGGTTGATGCTTATAACAGATCACTTGGCATAAGTAAAAAATTCGAAAAAGAAATTACTGATTCAAAAAAATATTTCTGGGCTACAACTTTTAATCGCGGAGTGAATATTTTCCAAAAAGGAAATAGAGCTACTGATCCAGATAGTATGACTGTTCTTTATGATATGGCAATTAGTGATTTTAAATCCGCAATTATGATTGAACCTGACTCAGCAGATAATTACAAAAATCTTGCATTTGTTCAGCTGAGCAAAGGAGATAATGATGAAGCTATTCCACAATTGGAAAAATTAATTGAGCTTGAAAACTCAGTTGAAGGCTACCGATTCTTGGGTGAGATTTATTTGGTAAAAGGCATTAATCTTAATAGTCAGGAAAAAAAAGCTGAAGCAAAAGAAAATTTTGAAAAGGCAGCAGATATACTTAAAAAAGGAAACCAACTTTATCCCGATGATCAAGAGATATCTCTTTCTCTTTCTAACGCATTAATTAATCTTGATAAACCCGGTGAAGCAGTAGGCTTATTCAAAAAAGCCGTTGAGAAAAATCCTGAAGATAAATATAACAGATATAATTATGGTGTAGTTCTTCTTAGTGTTGATGACTATGAAACTGCTGAACAGCAATTCTTGAAGGCATTGGAACTAGATCCTGAATATAACAACGCAATTTTTAACCTTGGCGTTACTTATTTGAAATGGGGAGCTTACATTAATAAAAAAGCCGAAGAAGAAGGAAAAATGACTACTGAATATAAGGTGAAATACGAAAAAGCTTTACCTTATCTTGAAAAAGCAGTTGAGATGGAAGGTTCTGAAGATGCTAATATTTGGGAAACGTTAGGTAAAGTTTATTCTGTTCTTGGTATGCAGGAAGATGCAACAAATGCATTTAATAAAGCTGATGAATTAAGAAAATAAAAAGATTAATATGAGTCAAACTAAAATTCCGCCTCAGGGGCAGCAGATAAATATTGAGATTGGTGAAAAGGAAGCAGAAGGAATTTATTCCAACCTTGCTATCATTTCTCATTCTCCTGCTGAGTTTGTAATTGATTTTACGCGTGTTGTTCCCGGAGTTCCTAAAGCTAAAGTTCACGCAAGAATTATTACTACACCTCAGCATGCAAAGATGCTTTTAAAGGCTCTTAAAGAAAACATCGATAAGTTCGAAGCAAAATTTGGTGAAGTTAAAATTGAGAGTCAGCCGAATCAACACTTTGGATTTGTTCCCCCAAAACCGGATGAAAAAGTGAATTAGAAGTTTAGTTAATAATTTCCAAAAGGCTGTGCGGCATTGCTATCACAGCCTTTTCTTTTTTAAAAAATATCTTGAGTGTTTACTTTGTTCTTAATACGTATTGCTTAGAATAAAAGGTTGTATTTATATTGAAGTTATAGAGGTAGTGGTGTATTAACTTGGACTTGCTATAATCTTGAACGCAAAACATTATAAACTGCTCCGGCAAGAAAGATAAGATTTGCTAACCAGGCAGTTAAAAGGGGATCCAGAGCACCGTTTTTACCAAAAGCCTGGCTGACCTTCATAAAAACCAAATAGAGGAAAGTGACAAGAATATTTATTCCCACTTGGGCAGCTATTCCGCCTTTTCTTTTGTTGGCTGAGATAGGTAAACCGAAAAGAACTACGATTAAAGGAGTGACTGCAAATGCAAATCGTGAGTGATATTCAATCAGAGTTGGCGTAGGATCATTACCGGCTCTGCGTTGAGAATCAATCATTTCCTTAAGTTCAACTAGATTCATTTCTGCAATTTTTTGCTGCTTCTTTAAAAGATCATCCGGAGAGAAATTAAGATTATCAATCTCAAGAGATGCAAAATAATTAGCTTTCTGTCCTTCAGAAAAAGATCTTTTAACTCCATCTTTAGCTACCCAGACACTTTTTGTAGTATCATAAACTAATCTTGTAGCATCAATTCTCTCTGTCATTTTTGTAATATCATTAGAATCGAACTCCTGAATACTTACACGATTAGCCTGATCAATATTATTATCAAAATATGAAATACTAACAATCCTTGTCTTCGTATCCTGAAAATAGATATTACTTCCTGTGAAGCTGAGATTTTTTTTAAGATAAACTTGCTCAATATTTATTTTAATTTTATTAGCCGATGGGACAACGTATCCACCAAAATAAATTGATAAAACTGTAATAAAGAAAGTAGTTACAAGAAATGGAGCCATAAAACGATAGAGACTTACTCCACTAGCTTTAATTGCGGTCAGTTCACTTAGATTAGCAGCCTTCCCGGCAGTAAACAAAGCCGCAAATAAAACTGCTACCGGTGTCATCAGTTTTATCATTTCCGGGGCAAAGACAAAGTAATAATGAAATATTTGTAACGCCGGTACATTCTGATCAATAAAATCATCAAGATTTTCCATTGCATCAATTACAACAAATATTAATGTGAATGCAAGAAGACCAAACAGCACAGTTTGTAGAAACTGTTTAATAAGGTATTTGTCAAGAATTTTGATTTTCACTGTTGGGCTCTTTTTGACTGAAGAATTTCGGAATGTATTTTTTTATAAAATCGAAACTGATTGTTGTTAATTCTCTGTTTGTTTTGATAGTTAATATAATTCCCGCTGTTGTTAAAACAATGTTAGCTGCCCACATACCAATAAATGGTGAAAAGAATCCTCTTTCTGCTAATTTCTCCCCACCGATTAAGAATGCCCAATAAAGAAGAAAGAAAAATAAACTAATACTTGCGGCTGTTCCGAATCCACCTTTTCTTACCATCACACCGAGCGGAGCGCCAATAAGAATAAAAACAATACATGCAGCCGGTAGTGCATATTTTTTATAAACTTCAACTTCATACTTTTCAATTTCACGTTCTTGCCATTCAATACGTTTGTAAGTTGAATTTACAATATTTTTTGCTGTTTTGATTTTCTCAAGAGATCTAATGTAAACTACGTCCGGTGATATTAGTTTTACGTCTCCGCCCGCTCTAAAAGGAGGAATTTGCCCATTAAACATATACTTATCAACTTCTGCATAAAGTGAAGTAAGAATTTCAGCTTTTTGAACTATTAAACTGTCGATAACATAATTCATATCTTCAACACTCATTTCTCTTTCTCCACGCGTTGCAATACCTGATTGCCTGAATGAAAATTGTTCAGCATCCATTGTTATTCGATGTCTGCTAAACTCAAGCTTCCTGTACATAGAAGTATTTTGAATTTCAGATTCGTGGATTTCTCCATTAGTAAGATCCATCATCAGTTTCGTTCTGTCTTCCGAAAAGAAAATTTTACCTTCCTCAGCAGTTACAACATTTATTTTTGAAGGATTCGAGTAATCATAAATTGTCACATCAAAAAGCTTATTTTCTTTTTGATCCATTTGTCTGGAAAGAATAGCGTAATTATAAACTTCCTGAGAGAAAACGCCAGGTTCAAGAGATAAAGTGGGTTTCTTTTGTGAAATATCCTGCATCAGCATTTTAGCCTGATGATTGGCATCGGGAAGTACTTCATTATTAAATTCAAATAAAAGAAATGCAACAACAATACTTGCAGCAAGAGCAGGAATCATCATTTTGTATAAACTAATGCCGGATGATTTCATTATTGTTACTTCGTTATTCTGCGACATATTTCCATAAGCCATCAATGTAGCGACTAATGTGGACATCGGAACAACAAGAACGAACATCCAGGATAAATTAAAAACCACTAATTGGACTATTGTCCAAATATCCAAACCTTTTCCTACCAACCTATCTGCAAATTTCATCAGAAACTGAAGTAAAAAAATGCACATTAAGGTTACATTGGCAAAAAGGAAAGGAATAAAATGGTTTTTTAATATGTATCTGGTTAAAATCATTTGACGAATATAATAACCGTTTAATAGTTTAACAATAAAAATAATTCAAGATTTAAGGATAAGAATTCTTATATTTCATATGTGAAATTTACAGAATTAACTGGTTCAAATGCTAAGTAGACTTTATTGCACAATTCTCGTTCATTTTTTATTTTTTAATGGTCTTGTTCAATCTCAAAGTATTGAATCAGTCAGAGATATTGCCTATCCGAATTGGTTAAAATCAGAAGATTACCGCACAGATCAAACCTCTGGAATTGCTTTTGTAAATTCTCAAAGTTGTAAGAAAACTTTTATTCTTGCTGATGATCTTGGTTCGCTTCATAGATTTGTTATTCTTGAAGACAGCATCTTTAAATTTTATCCGATTCGTTTTAGTCAACAGGTTATCGAATACTTAAAAGATTTCCCTAAGCTTGATTTTGAAGAGATTGTCTATGACAGATATGAAGATAAATTCTATCTTTCAATTGAAGGCAATACAGAAGCTTATGCTGATTGGGTTGGCATTTATGAAATAAAATTCAATGTTTCAATTGATACGTTGGTTAAGATTCAAAAAATCAATTTTCACCCGGAAGAGCAATTTCTTAAATATACTGCGTGGAATATTGGTTATGAAGGTTTAGGTGTTGATTCGAGATATTTTTATCTGGGCTTAGAAGGTTTTTTAAATGGAAAAACTTTTACTGATAGTACAGTTCTTTTTATAGCAGATAAAAGTTCAAAAGAAATAATTAAAGAAATAGGCACAAAACAACTTGGAATTGGTTCAATAACTGGGTTATTTTGTGATAAAGATATATCATTATGGTTGTTAGACAGAAATAACTTAAAAATATTTCATCTGGAATTTGATGATGAATTAAATATTAAGTCATTAATTTCATTTAACTTTGAACCCATAATTCCAAATTATACGAATCTTAATTATGTTGGCTCGTATGAATCCATAACAATGGATGAGGAAGAAAATATTTATATTATTGATGATCCTTGGCGTCAGTTTTTTGTGCCGCCGGAAAACATTCTTTCACAACTTGATGAAAAAACAATAGATAATTTTAAAAAACATATCCCTATAATTGATAGGTTAAAAATAAAAACTAAAGGAGCTAAGTGTGGACCGGGTAATTAAATACATTGAATCGAATTATGACAGATATATTGACGAATTAAAAGAATTTTTAAGAATTCCTAGCATAAGCACATTACCTGAGAATAAATCAGATATGCAGGCAGCAGCCAGATTTGTTGCTGATAAACTTAAAGATGCTGGAATGAATCGGATCGAAGTTTTTCAAACAGAAGGTCATCCTCTTATTTATGGTGAATGGTTAGGAGCACCTGGAAAACCCACAGTTTTAATTTATGGGCATTATGACGTTCAACCTGTTGATCCTCTTGAGCTTTGGGACAACCATCCTTTTGAACCGACAATTAAAGATGGAAAGATTTATGCCCGCGGCGCAACCGATGATAAAGGACAGATGTTCATACACATTAAAAGTGTTGAAGCTTACTTCAAAACTATGGGACACCTGCCTTTGAATGTCAAATTTATTATAGAGGGTGAGGAAGAAATAGGAAGTACAAATTTAACACCTTTCCTAAAACAAAATAATGATTTACTTAAATGTGATGCCGTTTTAATTTCTGATACTGCTTTATTTTCACCGGGAACTCCTACTATCACTTACGGTTTACGTGGGCTAGCATATATGGAAGTTGAAGTTACTGGTCCAAATCAAGATCTCCATTCGGGAACTTATGGCGGGGCAGTCGATAATCCCATTACTGTTCTTGCCGAGATAATTTCAAAATTACACGATAAAGATGGCAAGATAACCATTGCAGGATTTTATGATGATGTTCTTAAACTTACCAAAAAGGAAAGAGAAAATTTTAAAGTACTAAAGTTCAAAGAAAATGATTTTGCTAAACAAATCGGGCTTAAAGAACTAAAAGGTGAAAAAGGATTTACAACGATTGAGAGAATTTGGGCTCGTCCGGCTTTAGATTGTAACGGTATCTTTGGAGGATGGACAGGGCTGGGAGCAAAAACCGTAATACCTTCAAAAGCTACTGCAAAAATAAGTATGCGGCTTGTTCCTCATCAGAATCCTAAAAAAATTGCAAAACTTTTTACAAATCATATTAAGAAACTTGCACCCTCTACGGTAAAAGTTAAGGTAAGAGATTTGCATGGCGGTTATCCTGTAATAACTCTGCTTGATGATCCTGCGACAATTGCAGCAGCAAAAGCAATGGCAAAAGCATTTGGAAAGAAAACAGTTTTTATGCGCGAAGGCGGCAGCATTCCAATTGTAGTTGAATTTGCAAACAGACTTAAGGTTTCACCGGTTCTCATGGGGCTGGGTCTGAATACCGAAAATCTTCATTCACCAAATGAGCATTTTAACTTAAATCATTTTAAGCTTGGTATTAAAAGCTCTGCTTATTTCCTTGATGAGTATTCAAAGTAAATCGGTATTCGATTTACAATTATTTTTAGCCTCAAAATTATTATTTTAACAAAGGTTTTGAGGCTGCTTTGTTTTAAAATTTATTTATGAAAAAACTATTTCACATATTTTTATTTTTATTGATTTTCATTTTTACCTTTTCCTGTAGTAAGGAAGAAGAAGTTTCAAGTACTTCATCTTATGAAGTTGCATTAAATCCCGAAAAGGATGCAGAGATTCAGAGATACAATTTAGAACTGAGAAAAGAACGAAGTCAAAGATTTCCGTGCGATACGATTGCAGTGATGGAATATATATATGATAACTATCCACAGGGAACTTATCTTCTGGAGACTGATAAATCCACCCTTAACTCACTTCCTAAACCGGCAGTGATTTATTATGATAAAGATGGAAGGAATTATGTGTTTGCGGTTATTGTAAAATCACGTTCCGGCGAAAGACTTATTGAAATAAAAAATCTGATCGGTTATAACGAAAGTTATATTGATCAAGACAGCACAAAACTCGGCACACCGTTTTTATATTTAGTTCTGCTTGAATGCAGAGGAAACGATTTCTCGCTTGTCTGGGAATCAATTATTCCGTCTCACGGAGGTTTTAAAAATTTTTCACTTGAAACCTGGGATGCTAAAGGAACCTTATTCATTGAAAATCAATTTTATTACGCACAAGGTATCGGAATAATTAAATACAATTATTTTCTTGTTGATGGAATAAGATCCAAACCTCATCTGCTAATGACTTATGAAGGTTTAGATTTTAAGAGAACAATTGCCAATGTTAATGATGATAAATTCCCTGATTATTATGAGCATGTTTTTATCAATCTTCCGGATAATATCTATTCTAAGGACTCTGTCGCTTTTTACTGGAGGGAAAGAGAAAGTGTTTACGTAAATACAAGGAATTCGAGACAAACCCGTCCTTATTAGTATTTTTTTATTATTTTTGCATAAGTGAATCTGATTCTTGTTAATTACATCAAATCATTCATTCATTCATTAGACATATCGTATAATCATAATTAGTTATATCGAGTTTTATGGAAAACAGTACAGATAAAATATTGGAGTTTTTTGAAACTCAAAACGTTAAGATCAATGAGAAGAACGGAATAAAATTTATTGCCGGTTTTTCTGATGTTGAAAAGGAATTGGAAATACTTTATAATGGCGCAGCATTACGCATACTTTCAAATTATGCTATTATCGAGTTAGTAGGAAACGATACATTAGATTTCCTTCATCGCATAACCACAAATTCTGTGAAGAATCTTCAGAAAGAAGAAATTGTACAGACAATTTTTACAACTGAAAAGGGAAGAATATTAAGTGTTGCAACAATTTTAAATTTCGGTTCTTATCAGTTTTTGGTTATAGGAAAATCAAATAAGGAAAGAGTTACAGGTTGGATAAATAAATATATAATTTCTGATGATATTAAAGTCAATGATGCCAGCTACAGGTTTAACATTTTGGAATTATCCGGGGAAGAATCTGATTCTTTCATTACACTCCTTGCTGGAAGTATTGCTAACGAAATTAAGCCAAATTCATTTAAGGTAATTAATTCAGAGGGTATTTTATTCTTTTTAGCCAAAATAACTGATTTTAACGGCAGGAATAAATATTGGATACTTGCCGAACACGAAAATTCTATTATGCTTATAGATTACATGAAGGAGAATCATGGCATTTTCAATTTTGGACTTATTGGTGAAGATGCTTATCACGAATACCGGATAAAATTGGGTATTCCTGCTGCTCCAAATGAAATAAATGACCAGTATAATCCTCTCGAAGCAGGAATGTTGCACCTTGTTGACTTCAAAAAAGGTTGTTACATTGGTCAGGAAGTTATTGCCAGACTTGATACTTATGATAAGTTTCAGAATTATTTAAACGGAGTAATTTTTGAGCATCCAATTGAATCTGATCAACATTTTATGCTGTTAGACAATGAAGAACAAGAAGTTGGTATTGTAACCTCAGCTGTTCAATCAAGTGAACACAAAAGTTCAATTGGTTTAGCTTATATCAAGAAAAATTTCAATGAACCTGGCACTATTCTTACTGCTAAGAATAATGAAAATGTTACCAGGGTTACTGTACAAGAATTACCGTTTAAGAAATGAAAATTTACACTAAAACCGGTGACAAAGGTGAAACTGGTCTCTTCGGAGGTGAAAGAGTTTCAAAAAGCAATAACAGACTTGATGCTTATGGAACAATTGATGAGTTGAATGCTTTTATCGGGCTTGCAATAACAGAAATAAATAGCACTGAAATAAAATCTGTTTTAGAAAGAATTCAAAATCAGTTATTTGTTGTTGGCTCTGATTTAGCAACGCCAATAACAAAAAAAAATGAAAATTTAAAAATTACCCGAACACCTGAAGAATATTCAATGCAAGTTGAAAAAGATATTGATTACTTTTATGATAAGTTAGATGAGTTACGGAACTTTATTTTGCCCGGCGGGTCTAAAGGAGCAGCATACTTACACGTATGCAGAACAATTGCCAGACGAGCAGAAAGAAAAGTTGTGGCATTAAATGAGCTGGTGAAGATTGGCGATAACATAATTATATTTCTTAACAGATTATCTGATCTGTTTTTTGTTCTTTCACGTTTTGAGAATAAAGTCTCAAACATCCCAGACACAATCTGGAACTCAAAATCTTAGTTGAAATTTGAGTTTTCTGATTTGGAAATTCACCTTGGGGGTGAATTTTGGTTTCGACGGGGTTGAAGAGGCATTGAACTGCGCACCGTGTTCCCCGAAGACACGTAAAAAAATTGGGAATAAAACAATAACTGGCGAATCTAATTACGCCTTAGCTGCTTAATTAATAGTTAACAGCCGTTCACCATATACTTTCGTACCGGGCTATGAATGAACGTCGTTTAAGGTATGATAGCTGATTCCGTTGCCTGTGCGGATGATGCGAAACTAAAGCAGGTAAGCTTAATATGATCCCTGTCTGCTGGGCAGTATTAAGTTAAAAAAATTAACAGACTATGTGTGTAGACGTTCCTTGGATCTTAACTTCGGACGCGGGTTCGACTCCCGCCACCTCCACATAATTCCTTATTTTATAAGGGGTTACAGTCATTTCTTGCGTAATATCTTACAGATAATTCTTAACACATTGATCAAAATCTTACCCATATATCAACTCCTTTTTAATGTAAATTTGTCATAAGATTTATTTTTTTAATTAAATTACTAATGATAATTAAAAAGGTATGTAGAATAAATTTTTATTTAACTTGAAATATTATTCAATTCTTATTTTATTGTATTCATCAATTTGCTTTTCTCAAATCTACAAATGATTCACCAATACCTGAAAACAGTAGGCAGATGATATTAGTATTAACCGATTCAATAACATCAACTAATGGAATTCTTGTTTACTTTGAAAGACAAAGTGATAAGAGCACGTGGATTCAGATCAGTAATACAATTCCTGTTGTAATTGGTAGAAATGGTCTTGGCTGGGGACGAGGATTAAATTCAATAGATTCATCAAGTCTACCAATTAAGACTGAAGGAGATGGAAGAAGTCCTGCCGGAGTATTTGGATTAAGTTCTGCTTTTGGTTATGCAGGTGCAGAAGAAATGAAAGGATTGAAAATCCCTTATATTCCTATTACCGAGATGCTCGAATGTGTCGATGATATAAACTCTATGCATTACAATCAGGTAATTCTTCGAAACGAAGTTAAAGAAGTAGACTGGCAATCATCAGAGAAAATGTATTTCGCTGATATCTGGTACGAACAAGGAGTTATTATCGACCAAAACACAGATCCAATTATAAAAGGAGCAGGATCATGTATTTTCCTACATAACTGGCACCTTCCTGATGAAACCACCGCTGGTTGTACAGAAATGGAACCGGTAAATATGAAAGAAATAATTTATTGGCTAGATTCTTCAGCCAACCCTGTTCTTGTCCAACTAACAAAACAGCTCTATAGTGAGTATCAAGAAACTTGGGAGTTACCCTAAAAAGACAGCGGGGATGGTCAGTTAGATTAGCCAATTTTCTTAATCATTCATTTCATCCCGGGCTTGACGTGCTAAATTAACAAGCTCCCAGTATGGAGGTGTATAACCTTTTTGAGCTTTAAATCGATTTGCAAGCAGAATTAATTTTTCTTTTATCCGGTCGTGAGTTTCCGAATACTCAACATTCTTTAATGCTGCTTCCGTACTCATACCTTCTGGTACTGGACCCTCTGAGCCGAATACATTTAATATAATACTGTAGAGTTTCATTACTCTGCCAATTGGTAAAAGGTACCAATCATAAGATAAAGTCTTGCCACTGTCTGCTTCTTCTAACATTATATCTGTTATTGCATTATCCATATGATCTTTATAAAGTGTTTCCGGATCTCTCCATTCAGCAACCACAGAAAGTTGCGGATCATATTCAAGATCAGAAGGTTCCTGTGTCTCAAAATATTTAACTCCAAATGCAGCCAGCCAGTTTCTTGTACCCTTTGATGAAATAGTGGATAGTCCTGTCCATAATGTTATCCCAAATTTTTTATATGCTGAAGAAGCAACTTCAGAACAGAATTGTTTTTCAAATTCATTAAAGTTCATTTCAAAATCGTAGGGAATATGTTTCTTCTTAGCTGTCGTTAATGAAAATTCTGTCGCTTTATGAGGTAGCATTGGATTATCTTTGATCAAATCATATCTTAACCTTAGTACCATAATTCTAAGTTTTGTGTCATTGAGATATTCAGTCAATGTGGAAATAGTAACACCCCTTTCAATATGCGATTCAATTATCGAGATCAATTTTGTTTTTTCATCGATATGAACTAAAGCTACATGCGAAAAGTTACCAGGATAATCATTACCTCTTGCAATTAAGGCTGATGTTGGGGCACCTCCTCTTGAAACTAAAATATCTCCACTATGAACATCAACACCAAGTATCTTTGCAGTAGGAGTTGATGAAGGTTCGTCGACCCCTTTAATTAGAGGTGCAACTTGGTCCTGTGGTAATTGAAGCATTATCTCTTCTATTGCAGTTCGGTTTCCATACAGTAATCGATAAAGAGTATTTTTAGCATCGGTGGAATTCATATCCCATTTTCTGGATTGTTCTTTAACAACTTTTCTAATATTTGAAGAAAAATTTATATAGTCAGAAAAATATTGAGTGCAAACGGGAATAAGTGGTGCAATCTTAAAAATATTATTTTCAAGTATTATAAATTTTATATCTGAAGGATTTAATGTAGCGGCAGAAATTTCATTTAAGAGTGTTTCAGAATTTACAATTAATGAATCAACACGAAATTTTACTTTATCACATCCGTCTATACCCGCCTTTATAAATTCCTGTTCTAAATTTTTCCATAAGCTATCACGATTCCATATAAAAGGTTTTTTATTTCCCTCCGGAATTGGTGAATTATTGCCCATAGGAATTAACAGAAGAAGATATGATGCTACGAGGAATGAAAGTAAGATAAAGGTCTTAGGGTATCTTTTTATTTTAGTTTTTAAACTCACGTTGAGAATTTAATAGATATATGTAATAATTCCCAAATATTTATTAAAAGTCCCGATGGACGGGACTTAAATCCTTAAATTATGTATAAATTTTTGTTGAATCGAATTGCTTTATTTATTATTATGCCATTAAAAAGGAGAGAATATGGAAACAATCCGTCAGATATTAGAAAAAAAAGGAAATCAGATCCATTCAGTTTCACCTGATACTACTGTTTACGATGCATTGAAACTAATGGCGGATAAAAATATCGGTGCCGTTCTCGTTCTTGAAGGGCAAAAATTAAGCGGAATAATGAGCGAGAGAGATTATTCAAGAAAAATAGTTCTCAAAGGTAAATTCTCTAAAGAGGTTCTGGTGAAGGAAATTATGTCGTCAGAAGTTATTTGTATCGATCCAGATCAAACGATTAAAAATACACAGGCTATTATGATACAAAAGCGAATAAGACATTTACCTGTTATGGAGAAGGGGAACTTGGTTGGTTTAGTTTCAATAGGTGATATTGTAAATGCAGTACTTGATGATAACAAATTTGTGATCGACCAGCTTCATACTTATATCAAAGGTGTACCGGAACCGGGAAAAGAATAATCCATCTTTAGAAAAAGATTCAAGTAATAATACTGAAAAACTGGCAAAAATTAGTTTTTCAGTATTAAGAGGATATATAAAGGAATTAGAATCTCTTCTAATAAGAATAGTTAATCTTCCGATCTGTTAGCCTTTACTTTTATCTCATATTTTTTAGTTATTTTATTTTCAGCTAACTGAAGATCAACTTTCACACCTTTTTTATGCAAGTAAAAATCTGAAACGGAGACTGTGTCAGTGGTAAATTCATCTGTTAAAGACAACAAAATGAAATCATCAACTTTGTTTCTTGCAGTCTGTTCATTATCAAAAGTAGCAGTTGCTTCTGCTTGATAGACTCCGTCTTTGTCGGCGACAAAAACTATTGTTCGATTTTTACCTTTATAAAACATACAAACCATTTCCGGGTTTGAGTTATCTTTGTGGACAGGATTGCCGAATTTTTTAACCACTTCTGATTGATTTTTCCCAATTACGGTGTGAACATTTATGTCCTGTGCATAAACGTTTAATGTTAATAGTATAGTAATTGTGAGCGAAATTATGCTAATAGCTTTCATAATTACACCTCATTATTTTTTTCGGATTAATTAAATACCTTTTATTTTTGATGGTTATTAAAAGGTAACTCCTAATAAAAGGATGGAAATGATAAATCGGGTTGGGAACTCTTATATTCATTTCACCAAAAAGGTAAAAACTTCAACAGAATATTAGAGTAATATATTCTGAAAATCAATGACCGCATCTCAGGTATGTTTACACAACTTTCCTATTAGTTTATCAACCAAAATTCACCGATAGATTTACTACTTTTCACCGGTACTTTGTAGCCTTTTATCACACAGCAATTGATTTGAGCATTCAATTTATTTATGTTGTTTTAGGTAAATCAATAAAATTATGAAATCATTTGCTAAATATTCAGTATCGGGCATATTACAAACTTTGTTTTCCAGAGTCATTTCTAAGATTAGTTTTAACTTAAAAATGCTGGGATTTGAAGGTGCTGTTTGGACTGCAGCTTTGGTTTATCTTGCATTCTTTTTTAATCCTGCAGATGCGCATTTTACAATTTGTCCGTTGTCCAATTTTGGTTTTGAATATTGTCCGGGTTGCGGATTAGGAAGATCAATTGCATTGTTATTCTCAGGTAATTTTGTCGAGTCTTTTCAGACTCATATTCTTGGAATACCGGCTGTTATTATTTTAATTTTTAGGACCATATCGATATTGAAAACAAATTTGTCAATTCACAAAAAATTAAACTTGAAAGAAAGGAATCAATATGCCTAACATATTACAACTTTTGCCCGGTCTTGAAGGGGAAGAAATGAACTATGTTCAAATGCTAATCAAAGAAATGAGCGATACACAAGCTCAGAATTTTGCGATGGCATACAGTTCGCGAAGAAAAGATCCAATGATGATCTTGCTAGTCTGCTTAGTCGGATTTCTTGGCTTTGCTGGAATTCACCGATTTTTATTAAATAACATTGGACTCGGTATTTTATACTTTTTTACTGTTGGTTTATGTTTTATCGGAACCATTGTGGATCTGGTAAATTACAGAAAATTGGCTTTCGAATATAACTCCAGAGTTGCTCAGGAATTAGCAATGATGGTGAAACAGTAATCTTTTCACAGAGGGGCGACTCATTGTCGCCCTCTTTTCTCACACTATTTTTTACAAATAAATAACAATTATTTTTATTGAAAACCATCTGCTATTCTCCTAAATTGTGAGGGTAAAATGAATTCAATTTTATTTTCAAAGATGAGTGGTGCAGGAAATGATTTTATCGTTATCGATAAAAATCTAAATCCTGAGTTTGTTCTTTCAAATGCTGTCATCCAAAATTTATGTGATAGAAGAAAAGGTATCGGTGCAGATGGTGTAATTACTGTAGAGGATTCTGCTGACTATGACTTTGAGATGAACTATTACAATGCTGATGGGTCTTACGGAAGTCTTTGCGGAAATGGTGCAAGATGCGCAATCTTTTTTGCAGATTTAACAGGAAGGATTACTGAATCTGTTACCAGGTTTATTGCAAATAAGTTTCAATACACCGGTAAAGTTTTGGAGAATGAGCTTATACTGTTCGATCTGAATTCTCCAAAGAAACTAAAGTATGATTTTAAGATCATGGCTTACGATCAGTTGATAAATTCTTGTTTTGCAGATACTGGTTCTCCGCATATTGTAATTAATATTTTGGATATTCTTAAGAATCCAAAAAATCCCAAAGTGTTTTTTCAGAATTTAGATGAGGTTCCTGTAATTGAGATAGGCAGGCAAATTAGATATTTATCTGATTTTGCACCTGCAGGGACTAATGTTAATTTCATTCAAATCAAGGATGAAAAAATTTATATCAGAACTTATGAAAGAGGAGTAGAAGACGAAACCTGGGCTTGTGGAACGGGTTCTGTGGCAGCAGCCTTAATAAGTTTTGTTAAGTTTGGTTTAAAGCCGCCGGTTAAAATTATTCCAAGAAGCGGCGATCAGTTAATTGTTGATTTTAGTATTGAAGATCAAAAAGTAAATAATTTATCATTAACAGGACCGGCAAAAGTTATTTTTACCGGACAAATTTCAATTAATTTTTTTAGATAACATCCGGAGCTAAAATGGCAAAAGTTCTTTTTACAATTCAATATGACGTTTTACTAGAAAAAAAAAATGAATATCTGAAAACAGTAAAAGAAATAAAAAACGTATTGAAAAAGGAAGGTATAGAATCTTATAATGTTTATGAGATAAAAGGTAAAACAAACAGCTACCAGGAAATTTATACCTTTGTTTCACTTGAAGCATACGAAGCTTTTGATGATAGTGAAGACGAAAGGCTGAATATACTCATTAATAAAATTAGTGATATGACAGTCGGAGGTTCATCAAAGTACACCACGCTGATTGAAATCATAGAAGAATAAATTAATGCCTGATAGAAATCAGGCATTGAGCTTTCTTTGAAATTACAGTTTATTTCACATTTCAAACATTTTATAATTTAATCTAAAAGTTTTTAGCATATCATTTCCTCCTTTTCTCAGTAATGTAATATATCTATCTTTACGAATCCAATAATAGACTTACAATGTTTGAATATACAGGTACATTGCACGTACATTCGGTTTTTTCGGACGGCTCCGGCGAAGTTCCGGATATTGCAAAGCTTGCCGAGGAAGTCGGTTTAGATTTTCTTATCCTTACCGATCACAATACACTTCGCGCACTTAAAGAAGGTTATGAAAAATGGTATGGCAACACTCTTTTTCTTGTTGGTGTTGAGATAAACGATAAAGAGAATAAAAATCATTACTTGGCTTTTGGAATTGATGAAGCTTTCTCTACACGCATACCTGCAAAGGAATATGTGAAGAAAGTAAAAGAATCAGGAGGTGTTGGATTTCTTGCGCATCCTCACGAAAAAAGAACTCACATGAAAGAGCATCCGCCGTTTCCGTGGGTTGATTGGAGTATAAAGGAATTTGATGGAATTGAAATCTGGAATCATATGTCCGAATGGATGGAAAATCTGACAGAAGAAAATAAGTATAGATCATTTCTCCATCCGCTGAGAACAATTGAAGCCCCGCCAAAGGAAACGCTTGAAATTTGGGATAAACTTAATCTTGAGCGAAAAGTAACTGCAATTGGCGGAGTTGATGCACATGCTCACAAACACAATCTGCTTGGATTTATGGAAGTAGAAATCTTTCCGTATAAAGTTTTGTTTAAGTCAGTCCATACTCACGTTCTGCTTGATGAAGAGATAAAAAAAGGTAACTCGCTCAAAGACATTAATAAAGCAAAATGGCTGATATATAATGCAATGAAAGAAGGCAGAAGTTTTATCGCAAATGATTATCACGGTGAATCTAAGGGCTTTAGATTTTTCGCTGAAGATAGAAAAAAAATATATAGAATGGGAGATACCTTCAACCCCAAAGGTGAAGTTACTCTCAAAGTTCTCTTACCTGGACTTGAAGGTTCGATCAGACTGATTAAAAATGGTAAATTGATAGAGACAGTTGAAGGGCTGAACGCAGAATTTCTAGTGTCGGATTCCGGAGCTTATAGAATTGAAGTTTACAGAAATAATAGTGCCTGGATATATTCTAATCACATAAGAATAGGTTTATAAGCGCATCTTAATAAATCTTAGCAGACTTTGCATATTGCTGGAATAAAGTAAAAATTTGTCAATTCCATCTTGCTTACTAGACAGGCAGGTAGTCCAAAATTCCAATATGGCAAAGGATGTATAAGTTGGGTTAAAATAGTTTGCGCCCGTAGTTCAAATGGATAGAATGTTAGATTCCGGTTCTAAAGGTTGCAGGTTCGAATCCTGCCGGGCGTACTGGAATAGGAAACAAAAAACAAGATAAAAGTAAAAAGATAAAAGCTGGAATTAATTCATCCTATGGTGAATTGCAAACATATCCACTAAATCTTTTGAAGTATATCCTTTCTGTATTAAATTTGCCACACTTTTAATAATTTTTCTTAAGAATTAAGGATTTTCTGATGTTAACTAAAAAGAAAAAACTCACCAGGAAAGAAATAAAACAGGACAAATTGGTTGAGTCTTATTATAAATCACTAAAATTTTTTGAAGAGAATAAAAACAAAATACTTCTATATGGAGGCATTTTAGTAGTAGTTGTATTGGCAGTATTCTATTTCATCAATCAAAAATCACAAGCTAATGTTACAGCGGGACTTGAACTATCACGCATAATGGACCTTTATGATTCAGGTGCTTTTCTTGAAGCAATCGAAGGAAGGCAGGGAACAAATATTATAGGTCTCAAAAGTATAGTTGAAAAATACGGCAGTACTGAAAACGGTGAAACTGCTAAAATTTATCTTGCCAATTCATATTCATTTCTTGGAAGAACAGAGGAAGCATATCAATATTACTCAGATTATAACGGCAGTATAGATATGTATAAAGCAACCTCTTACGCAGGGCAGGCTGCTTACCATTCGGTTAAAGCTGAGTATAAGAAAGCAGCAGATCTTTATCTAAGTGCGTCAAGAGTTTCTAAAGATAATATTCAAAGACCCGAATATCTCCTTCAAGCGGCAATAAATTATATTTCAGCCGGTGATAAAGAAGAAGCTAAAGAACTACTGCAATCCATTAAGGATGATTATAAAACATCCGCAGCCTTTGCTTCAGTGGATAGATACTTATTACAAATTGATCAATAATTGGTCATTTTTAGCCAACTTTGCCTCGGAATTGATCATTTTCGGGGCTTTTTTGTCTAATTTTCACTTATTTAATTTCTTGACTTTCAGAGGGCATATATCTATTTTTTTCAACCTTTAATTAACATTTATTTCAGGAAAAATGGCAGACACTTCAGACTTCAGAAACGGACTTATAATAAAATTTAAGAATGATCTTTATTCTATTGTAGAATTTCAACACGTAAAACCCGGTAAGGGTGGAGCTTTTGTCAGATCAACTTTAAAAAACCTTAAAACAGGCAGAGTGCTGGAAAATACATTTCGTTCTGGTGAAGGCGTTGAAATTGTTCGTGTTGAAAGAAGAAAATATCAATACCTTTATCGTGAAGGCGAATTTCTTGTTTGTATGGATAATGATACTTACGAACAAATAAATATTCCTATAGAATTATTTGGTGATGGAGTAGTTTATCTGAAGGAAGCTGAAGAAGTAGAAATTCTTTTCAATGGAAATGAAATAATAAATGTAGAACCTCCGACTTTTGCTTATCTTAGAGTAACTCATACTGAACCGGGATTTAAGGGTAACACAGCAACAGGTGCTCTGAAACCAGCAACGCTTGAAACATCGGCAACGGTTAATGTTCCCCTCTTTATTAATGTTGATGATATTTTGAAAGTAGATACAAGAACAGGGGAGTATGTAGAAAGAGTAAAATCTAAATAGAGGAATTAAAATGGATATAAATTTAATTAAAAAACTTATTAAGCTTGTTGAAAACAGTGAAGTAACTGATCTCGAAGTTGAAGAGAATGGAATTAAAATAAAAGTTGCTAAAAAAGTCAGAGTTTCTCAAATACCGGTGCAGAATTTTCAGGCTGCAGCCCCGGTTACACAAGCACTGCCGATTGAATCTAAAGAAACAAAAGCTCTTGTTCAAAAAGAAGAAGAAACATCTGCAGGATTACACGAAATCAAATCGCCGATAGTTGGAACTTTTTATAGAGCCCCTGCTCCTGATGCAGATTCTTATGTTCAGGTAGGCGATACTATTTCTTCCGGCGCTGTGCTTTGTATCGTGGAAGCCATGAAATTGATGAATGAGATTGAATCGGATGTAAGTGGTAAAATTGTAAAAATTCTTGTTGAAAATGGCAAACCGGTTGAGTATAATCAGCCGCTGTTTTTGATTCAAACTTAAAGACCTAATAATATTTAGAGAAAAATTTGTTTAATAAGATTTTAATTGCTAATCGCGGCGAAATTGCACTAAGAATAATCAGAACCTGTAAAGAACTTGGAATTAAAACAGTTGCTGTTTATTCTGAGGTTGACAGAGAATCACTTCACGTTACCTTTGCAGACGAAGCTGTTTGCATAGGACCTGCTCTTGGAAAAGAAAGTTATTTAAAAATTCCCGCTATTATCTCCGCTGCCAATATAACAGGTGCAGATGCTATCCATCCCGGCTATGGCTTTCTTGCTGAGAATGCAGACTTTTCGGCAATATGTGCTGAATCTAATATTAAGTTTATTGGACCTTCACCCGAAATGATAAGAGCAATGGGAGATAAATCTTTTGCTAAAGACACGATGAAGAAAAATGGTGTTCCGGTTATTCCCGGGAGTGATGGAGTAATTGATAACCCCGAAGAAGGCAAAAAGCTTGCTCACGAAATTGGATTTCCGGTTATAATTAAAGCTTCTGCAGGCGGCGGCGGTAAAGGAATGAGAATTGTTTGGGAAGAAAAAGATTTTGACAAAGCATTTCAAACAGCTCAGACAGAAGCCGAAGCTGCATTTAGTAATTCTGCAGTTTACATTGAAAAATTTCTTGAGAATCCACGTCACATCGAATTTCAGATAATGGGTGACAGATTCGGAAATGTTTATCATTATGGCGAAAGAGATTGTTCTGTTCAGAGAAGACATCAAAAGCTTATCGAGGAAGCTCCTTCTCCTGCTCTTAATGCCGAATTAAGAGAAAAAATGGGACAAGCTGCAGTGCTTGGCGCTAAGTCGGTTAATTATGAAGGCGCAGGAACGATTGAGTTCTTACTTGACAAGCATCATAATTTTTATTTTATGGAAATGAATACACGTATTCAGGTTGAACATCCTGTTACTGAATTCGTATGGGGGGTTGATTTAATAAGACAACAAATTTTGGTTGCCAGTGGAGAAAAAGTTGAAGTGCTTCCGGAGCAGCCTAAAGGGCATAGTATTGAATTCAGAATTAATGCGGAAGATTATGAAAATAACTTTAGACCTTCACCTGGAAAAATAACTTCTCTGAATATGCCGGGTGGATTCGGTGTAAGAGTTGATTCACATATTTATCAAGCTTATACTATTCCTCCCAATTATGATTCTCTTGTTGCTAAACTTATAGTATGGGGAACAGATCGCCCTCATGCACTAGCAAGAGGAAAAAGAGCCCTTGAAGAATTTGTTATTGAAGGAATTAAAACAACTATTCCTTTTCATTTAAAAGTTTTGGAAGATAAAAGGTTTTTAAGCGGTAATTTTGATACCGGGTTTCTCGATAAGTTCTAATCAATAAATAATGAAATAATTTTCAAACAGAGGTTAAAATGAATATTCCCATAAATTTAATATATACTAATGAACACGAGTGGGTACTTGTTGATGGCAATGTTGGAACAATT
The DNA here is from genome assembly GCA_963804005.1 of uncultured Ignavibacteriaceae bacterium. Classification (GTDB taxonomy): domain Bacteria; phylum Bacteroidota; class Ignavibacteria; order Ignavibacteriales; family Ignavibacteriaceae; genus JAGXRK01. The sequence continues at coordinate 102,205 of CAWDOP010000019.1, forward strand.
GGCCTTACAGATTATGCGCAAGGGGAATTAGGTGATATTGTATTCATTGACATTGATCCTAGCTTAGCCGAAATTAAAAAAGGTCAGTCAGTCGGAACCATTGAAGCAGTGAAAACCGTAAGTGATATTTACGCTCCTTTTTCAGGGAAGGTATTAGAGATAAATGCCAATCTTGCCAACAATCCAGAAATCATTAACTCCGATCCTTATGGTGAAGGCTGGATATTAAAAGTTGAGATCAGCGATTCTTCAGAGCTAAATGATTTACTTGATGCTGCCGGTTATAAAGCTTTGATTGGACAGTAAAGAATTGTAATCCTTTTTTGTTATTAGATCATTGCAAAACTTTTACGGAATCCGGCACAATGCCGGATTTTGTTTTTAGTACTTAATGAAAGTTTAAATGTCTAAAAGAGAAACAATAGTAATCATAGATTTTGGTTCGCAGTACACACAACTAATTACGCGGCGCATAAGAGAAGCAAATGCCTACTCTGAAATCCATCCTCATAATATATCTTATGAAAAAGTAAAAGAAATTAATCCGGTTGGAATAATTTTATCCGGCGGACCAATGAGTGTTTATGATGATGACTCACCCGATTTAGATGAAAACATTTTACATTCTGGTGTTCCACTGCTTGGAATTTGTTACGGTCTTCAGCTGATATCCAAAAAGTTAGACGGCAAAGTTGATCCTGCGAAAGACAGAGAATATGGTCGTGCAAGACTTATGATTATTAAAGATTCGCTTTTATTCAAAGGAATAAAAAAAGAATCAAATGTATGGATGAGTCATGGTGATTATCTTACAGAACTGCCAAAAGGATTTGAAGTAATTGCTAAATCAGATCACTCACCGATTTGTGCAATCTCTGATGAACAAAGAAAAATCTATGGAGTTCAGTTCCATCCGGAAGTTATACATTCAGATGAAGGAACTGAGATAATTAATAACTTTCTTTTCAATATTTGTAAATGCAAGGGGGATTGGACTCCGCACAATTTTATAGAAGAAAGTATTAAGCGAATAAAAGAACTAGTCGGTAATTCAAAAGTTATTTGTGCATTAAGCGGCGGAGTTGATTCAACAGTTGCGGCTGTGCTTGTTAAAAAAGCAATCGGTGATGATTTAATCTGCATTCATATTGATACTGGATTGATGAGAAAAAATGAAAGCAGAAAAATCGGAAAATTATTTGATGATAAATTAAATCTTAATCATATCCATGTAGATGCCTCAGAATTATTTCTTTCAAAGCTTAAAGGTGTAGCAGAACCTGAAAAGAAAAGAAAAATTATCGGTAATACTTTTATAGAAGTTTTTGAAGAGCAGGCAAAAAAATACAGCGATGCTAAATATCTTGTGCAAGGCACACTTTATCCTGATGTAATAGAATCTGTATCAGTTAAAGGTGCTTCGGCAACTATAAAATCTCATCACAATGTTGGTGGACTCCCCGAAAAAATGAATCTTAAACTGATTGAACCGTTTAGAGAATTGTTTAAAGATGAGGTGCGAAATGTTGGAAGAGAATTAGAAATTCCGGAAAAATTTATTCAGCGTCATCCGTTTCCCGGACCCGGTCTTGCAGTCAGAATTCTTGGTGAAGTAACAAAAGAAAAACTTGATATTCTTCGTGAAGCTGATGATATTTTTATCAGTTCAATCAGGGAAGCGGATCTTTACACACAAATCTGGCAGGCTTTTGCCGTACTTTTACCGATTCAGTCGGTTGGTGTTATGGGAGATCAAAGAACTTATGAAAATGTTCTTTCTCTACGTGCAGTAACTTCTGTTGATGGAATGACTGCTGATTGGTTTCAGTTTAATCACGAGTTTCTATCAAATGTTTCGAACAAAATTATTAACAAAGTACGAGGAATAAACAGAGTTGTTTATGATATCAGTTCGAAACCTCCGGCAACTATTGAGTGGGAATAAATATTGTGGATGAATTTAAGTTTCAGGAAAAACTAAGCCTGGCTGCAAGTTATGAGAGTCTTGAAAATTATCTTCACGCAATTCAGATTTATACTTCTTTAATTGAAGAAGATGATTCTTACCTAGAAACTTATTTACGGTTCATTAACTTATATGAAAGAACCGGAAGAATCGAAGAAGGGGCAAAAGTTGTTGACAGAATGGTTAAGTCAAATCCTAAAAAGGATTATGCTTTATTAACTTCAGCAGAATTTTATATGCGTTACTCATTTTGGGAAAAAGCTGCAGAAGTTTTATCAGCACTTGACGCTGCAGACTATCCTTTTATTGATTATTGGCGTGGACTCTGTTATTATAATTTAAAGAATTACGATGCGGCAAGATTTTCGTTGGAATATTATTATAAATATTCTGATGTTGATGATTTGGCTGCTCAAGTATTGTTGTTGCTTGTAAAAGTTGAATTTGAACTTGGCAATTTTGAGGATGCCTTAGAATATGCTGGAAAATTTGAATATCTTGATTCACATAACTGGGAAATAAATTTATTATTTGCAAAAGTTTATTTTGAACTTGATATGCTTACACACGCAGTTATTAAAATTGAGAAAGCCTTCAGAAGAAAAAAAAGAAAACCTGAAATAATGGAAACAGCAGCCAAAATATATTTTAGATCTGGTGAATATGATAAAGCTGAAAAATATTTTAACCTTTTACTGGAATCAACCGATGAAATTTCAGCCGAAGTATATTCATACATTGTTGCGCTTGCAAAAGAAAATAAAGAATTTGATAAAGCTCAATTATATTATGAACTTGCTTTAAAGATTGATCCAGGATTTCAAACTGCAATAAACGCCCGTAACTCTCAATCTTCAAAGAAAACAAGCAGAGTGAGAAATGAATAAAGTAATTGTTGGATTATTAATTACACTTTTCTTCGGAACTTTTTTTGCGCAGGAAAATGAGTTTAATAATGCTTTGGATTTATATAAATCAGGCAAGTCTGATGAGGCTTTACGGATATTCTATAAAGTTGTTGAAAATTATGAGGTTAATCCTAAAACTTTCGCCGCAAAATATTTCATTGCAAAAATTTTGATTGATCAAACCAAATATTCCCAGGCTGAAAGAGAAATAAACAGGTTTCTTGAAAGGAACACTTCAAGTAAGTATGTAAATGATTTTCTTTATCTCAAAGTAAAGCTCAACTATGATCAATTAAAATATAACGATGCATTTCAAGAAGCCGTAAAACTTGTTGAGAATTCGTCAACCTCTGAAGACAAATTTGAATTCAAATCATTAGCACAAAATATTGCATTAAATCATCTAACTGCTAAACAAATAAAAACTTTTTCCGATGAAGCTAAAGACATAAAAATAAAACCATTTTTATTATTGATTCTTGGTAAGAAATATCTGCTTGAAAATGACATTGTAAATGCTATCCGCAGTTTTAATGAAATCACTTCATCTTATAGTTCATCAGATGAATTCAAAGAAGCAGAAAGATTGAAAACAAATTCTTCAACAATCTCAAGTTATGGAGATAAAGGAATTCTGATCGGTGTCATGCTTCCTTTAAATGATAATGATGGTAAACCAAATCTTGCCGGACAGGAAATTCTTGAAGGAATTAAATATGCAATTTCTGAACATAATAAAAGAAGAGAAAATAAAATAGGAATTCTTATTAGGGATACTAAAAGCAGAAAAGAAAATATTACAGCTATTAAAGAGGAGTTTGTAAATAATTCTTCCGTCAGGTGCATAATCGGGCCTATATTCAGTGATGAAGTTAGAATTGCACTAAATGAATTCCGTGACGTTGATCTTCCGATGATTTCTCCCACTGCAACAGATGAAGACTTAACTGATATAAGTTCAAGTTTTTTCCAGACAAATCCACCATTCTCAATAAGAGGAAGAATATTTGCTCAATATCTTTTTTATGTTGAAAATAAAAAACGAATGGCAATCCTTAATGCCATAGAAGGTTATTCACCTTTGCTAGCTTCGAATTTTGTTGATGAGTTTGAAAAATTAGGCGGAGAAATAGTCGTTCGTGAATCATACCGCAGTAATAGTTTTGATTTAAGTGAACAAATAAAAAAGATAGCTTCACAATCATCAACAATAGAGGGGATTTATATTCCTCTTGCTGATAAGATTGATGCAACCGCCATTTTATCACAATTAGTCCAATACGGTTTGAATCTGCCTATTTATGGTAATCAGGATTGGATGTTGGTTAAAGGATTTGAAACATCACCGGACTTAAGTAATAAACTTGTATTCACATCTGATTATTTTATTGATTTCAACGATAAGATATTTAAAGACTTCACAGAAGCATTTCAGGATGTTACCGGCAAAGAGGTAAACAGAAATATTTTATACGGATATGATACTGCAAAATATTTGCTGACTGCAATGAGAAATATTGATCCAACTCGTAAAGCAATCAAACTGAAAATGGAATCGGGAATTAGCAGTGTAGGTTTTAAAAATAATATTTCATTTGATCAATCGCGTATGAATAAATTTCTTAATATAGTTCGTTATAGTGATGGTATCTTTCTGCTTGTTGATAAATTCAGGGCTGGGAGATGATTGTTTAAGTTCAGGTTCAAGTAAATTTATTTTATTTTTATACATTAAATCATTAACACTTTTTGAAAGATTTTTAATAAAATTTCAGAATCAGAATGAACAGAATAAAAGATCTTCCTATAGATGACAGACCAAGAGAAAAACTGATTCTAAAAGGTCCGCAAAGTTTAACAGATGCAGAACTTCTTGCTATTCTTTTAAGAACCGGGAAAAAAGGTAAATCCGTTGTTGCTGTTGCACAGGAAATGATTAGTAAAGAAGGAAATCTTGCAAAGCTTGCCTCAAGATCTTTAACAGATTTAAAGAAAAACAGTGGGGTTGGAAAAGATAAAGCAGTTGCTTTATTGGCTGCGTTTGAAATTAGCCGCAGAATTTTATCGCAGGAGAAGTGGCACTCTGAAAAGAAAATAACTTCACCAGAAGATGTTGCTAATATGTTCATTCCGCTTTTTAGAGATGAAGTTAAAGAACGGTTCCTTGTTATTTGTCTTAATTCAGCAAATAAAATAATTAAGCATGAAACAGTTTCGATCGGCAACCTAAATGCAAGTGTTGTTCATCCAAGAGAAATATTTAAATCAGCATTAGAGCAAAGTGCAGCAAGCATAATATTACTTCACAATCATCCAAGTGGAAACCCGGAACCAAGCAATGAAGATATATCAATTACAAAAAAACTGGTTGAAGCAGGAAAAATTATGGATATTCCAATATTTGATCATATAATAATCGCAGGTAATAATTACACAAGTTTTGTTGAAAAAAGACTTATTTAATTGCAAATAAACGTTATTTTAGGGTTAATTAAAAAAAATTACTAAAAATTCAATAAAAATATAAGTTTTTTTGAAATTTTATTTTCAGTTATCATTCTTTTTACTAAATTAAACCTCACTTTTAACTGGTCTTACCAATAATAATATATTTATCGGAGGTTAAGTATGAACATAACAAAATCGCTCAAAACTACCGTTGTAATTGGTAGTTTAGCTTTAGCAACCATCTTCTTAAGTGGTTGTGGTGGATTGAGTGAAGCTCAAATAGCTGAACTCGATGCATTAAGGATCGAGGTTAAATCTCTCGAAGCAGAAGCAAACAGCCTTAAGGATCAAAGGGCAAAACTTGAAAAAGATATTCAGGACATCAATAGAAAAATGGCTGAATGCGAAAAACAAAAAGAAGAAACAAGGGTTAACCTTGAAAAGCTTCCTCAATAATTTTTTAATATTAAATTGATTACGGAGGTAATTCATATGAAATTCAGAAATATTTTATTTATTCTTTCCCTTTTTCTTTTTGCAGGTCTTGCTTTTGCACAGGAGGAAATGACCGAAGACGAATGGGAAGCAGAAATGAGCCGTCTAAAGGCTAAAAAAGATGCTCTGATGAGTGAAATAAATACACTTAAATTAGACATCGATAATCTTAAATCACAAGATTTAGGTGATCCTGAAGTATGTATCGACGAACTATATCAGATGGTTGGTGCTAACAGATCTGATGTTGATAACTTCAGAAAAGCCGTTAATGAATTAAGCGGTATGATCAACAGAAAAGAAGGTCCAAAAGCTGACAGGCAAGCAGACCTTAACGCTCTTAAAATGAACAAGATAAGTGCTTTACCTGAATTTTTCAAAAAAGTTCATGGTGATATGCAAAACGCTCTTGATGCATGGATAGAAGCACCAAAAGATATTATGTACTCTGTTGTTAAAGGCGACCATCTTTGGGGTATCGCCCGTAAGAAAGAACATTACGGAAACGGTTTTGCTTGGCCGGTTATTTATCAGGCTAACAGAGATCAGATCAAAAATCCTGACTTAATATATCCTAAGCAAGTATTTAAAGTTCCTCAGCTTACTGAAGAAGAAAAATCTAAATACGAAAAATTAAGAACAAATTATAAGCCTGCTCCTGTTCAATAATTGAGCAGCTTTTTTCAAATGATTTAAGCCCTTGTCAGAGATTGATAAGGGCTTTTTATATTTAAACTAAGTTATTATGACCGTAGCTGAAAAAAAACTTACTCTTTCTAATGTAGATATGATGTCGCTTCTTGGCATCAATGACGCAAACCTTCAATTACTTGAAGAGCGGTTTAACTCTACCATTACGGTTAGAGGAGATATTTTTAACATAAAAGGTGTGCTGGAAGAAGTTGAAAAGATAGAAAAAATAATCAAAGAAATGGTTTATGTGCTAAATACCAGCGGAAGACTTCAAACTTCTGATGTTCGGACTATTCTCGATTTAACTCTTGAAGGAAAAGAAATAATAGCTGAAGATGAGTATGATTCAATTGTGCTTTATACAAAGAGCGATATTGTAAAAGCTAAAACACCGGGACAAAGAAAATACTTGCAGATTGCTGCCAAGAATGATATTTGTTTTGCCATTGGCCCTGCCGGAACAGGAAAAACTTATCTTGCAGTTGCAATTGCAGTTTCAGCTTTGAAAAGGGGAGTGATAAAGAAAATAGTTCTTGCCAGACCTGCCGTTGAAGCAGGCGAAAGTCTGGGTTTTCTTCCGGGAGATTTTCAGGAAAAAATAGATCCTTATTTAAGACCGCTTTATGATGCACTCGATGATATGATTCCTTCCGAAAAACTAAAAGGATATTTAGAAAAAAGAGTAATTGAAATTGTTCCTTTAGCGTATATGCGCGGTAGAACATTGAACAATGCTTTTGTTATTCTTGATGAAGCACAAAATGCTACTGATATTCAGATGAAAATGTTTTTAACAAGACTTGGTGCAAATTCAAATGCAATTATTACAGGTGATATAACTCAGATTGATTTACCGGTTAAATCAAGAAGCGGACTTGTGCAGGCCAAAGAAATTCTAAACGGTATTCCCGGAGTTGGATTTGCATACTTTGATAAAGAAGATGTTGTAAGACACAGATTAGTTAAAGATATTATTGATGCTTACGATAAATTCAACGAAGCAAATGGTAACGAAAAAAAATCTAGTTAAAGCCCGGCAGCTTTTTACTTTCTTCCCAAAACTTATCCATTTCAGCAAGATTTGATTGACTGATATTTCTGCCCGATTCTTTTATCATATTTTCCACATAAGAGAACCGTTTAATAAATTTTCGATTAGTTTTCCTAAGTGCATTTTCCGGATTAATACCTAAATATCTTGCATAGTTAACCAAAGCAAAAAACACATCACCAAATTCTTTTTCCAACTCCTCTTTTGTACCGGTTTTTTCAGATTTATGCATTTCCTGAATTTCCTCAATAACTTTGCCCCAAACGTCTTCTTTCTTTTCCCAGTCGAAACCTACCTTAGAAGCTTTCTCTTGCAGCCTGTGGGCTCTCTGGAGCGCTGGAAGGCTTTCCGGGATGCCATCTAGCAGATTTTCTCTGCCTTCATGAAGCTTCATTTCTTCCCAGTTTTTCTTTACCTCTTCAGGACCATTTACTTTCTTTTCACCAAAAACATGAGGGTGTCTTCTTATTAGTTTTGTTTGAATAGCATCAATTACATCGTTTATATCAAACTTGTTTTGCTCCTCCACAATAACAGTGTGAAAAACAACATGCAGTAGTAAATCACCTAACTCTTTTTTTAATTCCTCATAATTTTTATGATCTATTGCATCAACAACTTCATAAGCTTCTTCAATAGTATTTGCTTTTATTGAGTCGTTCGTCTGTTCTTTATCCCATGGACATTCTTTTCGTAATCGTTTAACAATGTCAACGAATTCATTAAATTTGGTTTGAGTCATTATAATCCTTTGAAGGGTTGTAAAATAAACTTAACAAATTTAATAAAATTTATTTCAGTATATCGTGGAGAAAATATGATTGAAGAAAAAATAAAAGAACTTGGTTTCGAATTTCCGGAAGTTGCAAAACCACTCGCAGCTTACATTCCTGCTAAAAGAGTTGGAAATCTTGTTATGACATCAGGACAAGTGCCGCTGGTTAAAGGAAAATTAAAATATGCCGGTAAGATTGGTGTTGAATTAAGTGAAGAAGAAGGACAAAAAGCAGCAGAAATTTGTGCGTTGAATTGTCTTGCTGCCATTAAAGGTGTTATCGGAAATTTGGATAAGATTGAAGAAATTGTGAAGCTGACAGTATTTGTAAATAATAAAGATGGTTTTACTGCACAGCCAAAAGTTGCAAATGGCGCATCAGAACTACTTGGAAAAATTTTTGGTGAAAAAGGTTTACATGCCAGAAGTGCAGTTGGTGTAAGCGGACTTCCAATAAATGCACCGGTTGAAATTGAGATGATTGTAAAAGTCGATGAGTGATTTGGTTTCTAATCAAGATTAATAGATTGTCTTTACATAAGAACAGGAATTGCGGAGTGCTGGAGTATTAGAATAATAAAAAAATAGTTGTCCTCCATAACTCCATAATTCTAGCATTCCTGACTATTCATATAACCAGTTTTTAATTATTGTTTTTCCTTCTTTAGTAAGAATGGATTCGGGATGGAATTGAATTCCGGTTAGCGGATAGTTTTTATGGTTCATTCCCATAATCATCCCATCATCAGATTCTGCTGTAATAGAAAAAACTGATGGAAGAGATTCTCTTTCCACAATAAGTGAATGATATCTCATTGCTTCGAAGTTTTGTGGGATGTTTCTAAAGACAGAAGTATTAGAGTGTTTAATCTTCGAGGTTTTTCCGTGCATTAATATTGGAGCAGTTACAACTTTCCCACCGAAACAAATAGCCATTGCCTGATGACCAAGACAAACTCCAAGGATTGGAATGCTGTCTCCAAAATTTTTTATAGCATCAAGTGAAACTTTTGAATCTTCAGGTTTTCCAGGACCGGGTGAAATAAGAATTTTATCGGGCGCGAGTTTTTGTATATCGTCAGAATCAATCTCATCATTTCTTCTTATAATTGTTTTACAATTAAAACTTCCAAGAAGTTGAACAAGATTGTAGGTGAAAGAATCGTAATTATTTATTACTAAAATTTTCATAGTTTGTGAGTGAAAGTAAGCACCTATTTGTTTCTATGTCAAGTTTTCAGTGCTCGTAAAACAAAAATAAATGAGATACGTCTAAATTGTGTCGGTTTATCTATCTATCTTCTGTCTTGAAATAAGTTCAATATTCTGGCTATATTTGAAATGTCAAAGAAATAATGATTTTTAATAGGGTTTTTGACTTATTACATGTTAGTACTATACATTGATTTTAATAAATCATTTAGATATAATACATAAAATTTTTGGTGAATTTATGAAAAAGCTGTTATTTGTAATCATAGTTTTGTTTGCCGCAGTTAGTTATGCTCAGTTTAAAGATCCTGCATTTCCAACGAGCAACATTAAAGATGGAATAGTAGATTATTCTTCAGGTTCATTGTTTGGATTTCTAAACAGCGAAAACTTTTCAATGAGACACTCTATTGGAATGTCTTATTCATCATTCGCCGGTCAGGGAATTGCACTCGGAACTTACACAAACAGTATGATGTATCGTTTTTCCGAAGATCTTAACGTTCAGTTTGATGCAAGTATTGTTCATTCACCATACAGCACTTTAGGGAAAGAATTTCAGAATGATCTTTCAGGTATTTATATCAGTCGTGCCGCGCTGAATTACAGACCATGGAAAGATTTTAGTATTCATTTTCAATACAACCAATATCCCGGATCATATTATTATAATCCATTCTCCGGTTACTATAACAGAGGTTCTTACGGTTACTATGATCCTTTTTATAATCCATTTAACTTAAGATAATGCAAGAAGCAGAGTAGAAATTCGTGAAGGGTAATTCCAACTCCAAAGAAACATCGCAGCAAAAAAAGGCTTCCAAACCGGCTTCAAATTTTTTACACAACATCATTATTGTTGTTCTGGCTTTGCTCATTTTATTTCTCGGCTATGCTTTGATCGTTCAAATTTCTAGTTCATTTTCTAAAGAAGAAACTGTCGAACAAAAAATAATCTTACCTTCCCAAGTGCAAATTGAAGTACTTAATGGTTGTGGTGTTGCAGGAGTTGCCGACAGATTCACTGAATTTTTAAGAACCGAAGGATTTGATGTTGTAAATAAGGGAAATTATTCTTCGTTTGATGTTGACAATACATTGATAATTGACAGATCGAACAATCCGGAAAAATCATCTATGGTTGCTGAAGCAATTGGTGTTGAGAAAAGAAAAATCATAAAGCAATTTAACAACCAGTATTTTCTAGATGTAACTTTAATTATCGGCAAAGATTATAATACGTTATTAATCAATAAGTAAGGAATTAAAAATTGAATTCGAAAAATTTTGCAAATACGATTTCCGAATTAATTTTCACAAAAAAAGGTTATGATGTAAAAATTATCGATCTAAAAAAACTTACAACATTCGCAGATTATTTTGTTATTTGCTCTGCCGATTCCGATACACAGGTTAAAGCAATAGCAGATGAAATTGATAAAAGTTTAAGAGATGAAGGAATAAAATGCTGGCATAAAGAAGGTTATATGGCTCTCCAATGGGTTCTACTTGATTATGTTGATGTAGTTGTTCATGTATTCAAAAAAACAGCAAGAGATTTTTATAACCTTGAAAAACTCTGGGGTGATGCACAAATAATTGAAGTTGAGGATCCGTTTCTTAAACAAAAAAAAGAAACTTCTGTAAAAAAGAAAACATCCAGAAAAACCACTACTGTAAAGAAAAAAGCATGAAAGAATATCTGAAGAAAATCTTTTATGCTGCTTCAGAAAAAATTCCTGAACTCGCTCAGATAAATCACGTGATTGATGTTCCAAAACAAAAGGAACATGGTGATCTTTCTTCAAATGCCGCAATGCTGCTTTCAAAAATCTATAAAAAAAATCCCAGACATATTGCCCAACAAATAATTGAAGTATTAGATGTTGATCCAAAAGTTATAAACAAAATGGAGATAGCAGGACCGGGTTTTATTAATTTCTTTTTCACACAAGAATACATTGCAGATATAATCAAAACGATTTTAGAAAAGGGAGACAATTACGGTAAAAGCAATAAGTATATAGGACTTAAAGCAAATGTCGAATTTGTTTCTGCAAATCCAACAGGTCCTTTAACTGTTGGACATGGAAGAAATGCAGTAGTTGGTGATACAATAGCAAATCTTCTTGAATGGGTTGGTTACGAAGTTGACACAGAATATTATTTTAACAATGCCGGCAGACAAATGCGTGTGCTTGGTGATTCTGTTAGACTTCGTTATTTACAGCTGCTTGGTGAGCAAATTGAGTATCCTAAAGATTATTATCAGGGTGACTACATTAAAGATATTGCACAAAGTCTTATTGATGAAGTTGGAGATAAATTAAAAGAAGAAAACCCTGAGGGTAAGTTTAAAGAAAAGGCTGAGAGAGAAATTTTTGAACTTATTAAAAAAACTTTAAACAGTATTGATATAAGGCATAAAATCTTTTTTAATGAAAATACTTTATTTGAAGAAGGAAAGATAGAAGAGGTTTTAAGAATTTATAAGAAAAAAAATCTTTCTTATGAAAAGGATGGCGCCGTTTGGTTAAAGTTTACTCAGCTTGGTAAGCAGGATGATAAAGTGATAGTTAAATCAACAGGTGAACCGACATACCGTTTACCTGATATCGCTTATCACACAACAAAATTTGAACGCGGTTATGATTTGATGGTCGATATTTTTGGTTCGGATCATGCCGCAACCCACACTGATGTTTTAGCCGGACTGGAAGCTTTAGGATATGATTCATCAAAAGTAAAAGTGTTGATTCAACAATTTATTACTGTTACCGAAAATGGTGAAGCTGTAAAAATGTCAACTCGTAAAGCAAATTATATTTCTCTTGATGATCTTATTGATGAAGTAGGAAAAGATGTTGTAAGATATTTCTACAATATGCGCAACATATCTTCTCATATGAATTTTGAACTTTCTATCGCGAAAAAACAATCTGATGAAAATCCAGTTTTTTATCTTCAGTATGCACACGCAAGAATATGTTCTATACTTCGAACGATTGAAGGAGAAAACCTTAAATCAAATATTGCATATCTAAATCTTCTTACTTCTGAAGAAGAACAAACACTTTTGAAAAAACTTTATCAGTTCAAAGAGGAAGTACTTTATAGTGCAGAGATTTTTGAAACGAACAGAATCTGTGCTTACCTTGAAGAACTTGCCGCAGCATTTCACAGGTTTTACACATTTTGTAGAATTCTTGGAACAGAGAAAAACCTTGCTGAAGCACGGGTGGCTTTAGCTGTAGCAACTAAAGTTGTTTTAAAGAATGGATTATCAATTCTTGGTGTGAGTGCACCCGATAAAATGTAATTTTAATCAGCTATTGCCGCCGAAACCGCATACACATTAGCAGCACCGTTATTTAATAATTGTTGAGCACATTCTGATATGGTTGCTCCTGTTGTTATAACATCATCAACAAGCAGAATGTTTTTCCCTTTAATTGACTTTTTATTCCTCACGGCAAAAGCATTTCTTACATTCATTTCTCTGTCTGAAATATTTTTTAAAGTCTGGGATTCAGTATATCTTCTTCGTTTCAGCACATTCTCTTTGTAATTAATATTAAGTTCTTTTGACAATCCCTTTGCTAAATATATTGATTGATTATAACCTCTCTCTGCTTTTTTGAGATGATGCAGAGGTACGGGAATAATCAAATTAATATTCCAATCTAAAATTACCATTATTCTTTCTTTGGCAATTTCTCTACCCAACTTTATACCACTTCTAAATTTTTGATTATACTTAAACTGGTGCATAATTTCCTGAAGCTCTTTGTCTTTCTCAAAAACAAATAATGAAGTGAATCCGGCGATCAGTTTTTTAGATTCAAACTTTTTGTTGAATTCAAAATCGATTCTGGATATTTTGGCTAATTGAATGGAGTCAAAACAGTTATTGCAAATAGTATCTTCGCTGTTAGTTAGTTTTTGTTTGCAGGCAGGACAGAATCTTGGAAGAAAAAAATCTAATAAGTCTTTAAGAAAGAGTTTCAAGTTAAAATCCTTTTACTATTATAGCATTCCTGATCTTTTTCTTATGAACCATTCCATTGCAAAAATAAGAATAGTTAAAATTAACAGCCATTCACTTGACCAAAGATTTATTTCAGATGTTAAAAATTTTTCTTTGACAGCTCGAGCTGAAATTTTATTCAACTCATCAATTAAGTTATTTGTTTCTTCAGGATTAAAATACTCCCCGCCGGTTTCCATTGCAAGCAAATTTAAAAATTCAAAGTCCATTCTTGGATCCATCATTTCAATATCTACTTCACCAATATTGAATAAGCCTCCATCTTTACCAAAAACATTACCATTCAAACGGGCATCTGCGGTAAATGAATAATCGCCGGGATTGCGGATTTGAATTTTACCTTCATACAAACCGCTTCCAACAGAATTAAGATTAATTTCAAACCTATCTTCTCCATTGGTTACGTTAACCGAAACATTCGAATTTGAAACAGGGTTTAATGCATCATCATAAACCCGTGCAGAAAATTCAATTTCTTCGCCGCTTGCAAATATTTTTTTCGTCGGTTGTATTCTGACTTTTCTGAATTCATCCGATACATTCAACCATCTGACAGAATTAAGAATAAAACTATCAAACAAATCAGAGTTTCTTGTTGCCGTTTGAAGTTTCCATCTCCAGAAATCTTTAGCAAGAACCACTATTGATCGTTTATTTCCTAAAGACCTTGTTAATATTAAGGGATTAGGTCGTGGTACGTTATCAACTTTAATTCTTGAAACTATTTTGCTTTCAGGTTTAGCATTAATAACAATTCTAGGTTGTAGTATTGGCGGCAAATTATTCCAGGCTGCAATCGGGTTACTTGCATTGTTTTGAATAAGCGGATTGTTATTCTCACCAATTTGTATTTCCGGCTGAACTTGTTGGTAAATATTATCAATCTGCGAAATAGTAAATGGCAGATGTTGCTGAAGGTCTGACAGCTTTGCTACATCAATATCGGATGAAAGCGAAAAAAAGAAAGGAGTATTTTTATCCGAGATTTTTTTTGTAATAAGATTCAATGCCTCAACAGATGTTTCTTTTGTAGGAAACCCGATAAGAAAGAAAATATCAGCACTGTCAATTTTCTTTGTGTAACCACCTTCTATGAATTGATTATTTCTGATCTGAGTAAGAGTTGAAATAGAAATATTATTGTCCGTTAATAATGAATTTTTAACAAAAGTAAGATCAGCCGAAGGTGATCCGCTTATAATTAACACTTTTATTTTATTGCTTAATACATTAACAAAAAATATCTTTTTATTATTTGCGTAAGTGAATTCATCCTTCAGTTCAGAAACAGTTAGTGATAATTTTTTCTCACCGCTTGTCTTCGGTGTATAATCAAAATTTATATTGTTAGTTCCGCTTTCATCAAGAATCATATTCTTTTGTTCGAGGAGGATATCATTTTCATAAAACGATACCATAATATTTTGTCCCGCATAACCGCGATTTGTAATTGTGCTCATAACAGTGGTTGGAGTTTCTGCATAGATCAAATCATTGTATAAAACTGATCTTATTTCAACATCATTTTTGCGTGATGAATCACCAATTCCAACTGTGAAAACAGGCGTGGCTTTTTGTTGAGCGATATAAATTGGATTAGAGCCGTCAGTTATAACTCCGTCAGAAATAATTGTGACAGAAGCAATATTTCGTTTTCCGAAATCAATCTCATTAAATATGTCCGAAAAGTTGGTTGATGAATGTGAAAAATTTAACTTGCTGATCGAATCACGTTCAAACTTTTCCACTCTGCTTCCGAAAGTATATAGTTCTAAATTTGAAGAAGTAGATTTATTCATTAATTCATTAACGATTTCATTAACCGTTTTTTCTCTTTCAGTTCCATCTTCAATTAAAATTGATTTAGTGTTGTCAATAAAGATAAGATTTGCCGGTTGTGAAACTTCTTTCTTTGTCAAAGAAAGTATAGGTTCAAAGAAAATAAAGAGAAGAAGAATTACTGCTATTCCCCTTAATGAAGCAAGAAAAATTCTTTTAGCAGTTGAAACAGGTGGAAGTGTAAATCTATAAACATAATACGCATACAGAAATGCTATGATCATTCCTAATACAAACAATATTGCAGAAAAAGAAAAGCTCAGGCTTATTTTTTCGAAATCAAACATTAGATGAAAATATTTCCTTTTAGAAAAGTAACTGCATTACCTTTAATAATTAATTCCTGTGTATCCTGATTAAAGCTGACTTTAATCCTGCCTTTTCTTCCGAGATGATCGCCTTGCTCAACTGTTATCGATTCCTTTAGAATATCTTTTGATACTAATCCTGCTTTTAACAGAACTAAAGCTAAGTATGCAGAGGCAGAACCTGTAACCGGATCTTCGGTTATTCCAAATCTGGGAGCGAAAAATCTCTGGTGAGCAGTATTTTTCTCTTCAATGGTTTCTGTCGTGTATAATGACACATCAGGATATTTTCTAAATATTTCACTTTCATTATTGAATTTTGGAATATAAGAAATGAGTTCAGAATACGATTTTATTTTAATAAAAAGGAAGTTGTTACTCAATGTGAAAAAAGGAGTATCAATATCAATGCTATTTTCCGGAATATTAAATGCACTGATTATTTCTTCTTTAAGCTGGGTTAATTCTCTAACAGAACAAACCGGTAATCGCATTCCATATTCATTTGAATTAATTGAACAATTAAGAATACCGGAGCGCGTTTCAAAAGTTAAAGAATTGGAAATTTGAATTATTTTTTTTTCAGTTAAGAAGTGAAGAGAAGCAATTGTGGCATGTCCACAAATATCAACTTCCTTTAAAGGAGTGAACCATCTTAGTTTGTATGTAGCTTTAGAAGAGGAACAAAGAAAAGCTGTTTCGGAATAATTTGTTTGATTCGCTATTTGTTGCATCTGATGTTCGGTTAAATCATTACCAAACATCACTGCAGCCGCATTTCCTTCAAAAGGATTTGTAGTGAATGCGTTTATATGATAAATTTCAAGTTGTTTTCGCATGAAAAAGTTTTTCGATATTCCATTCTTTCATCGAATCAAATGTTTTATAATCTGTAAGATCAAAATGAATTGGAGAAACAGAAACATAATTATTTTTTATTGCAACCTGATCAATGTCAAGCTCGTGATCAACTTCTAATAAATTACCTGTTAGCCAATAATAATTTCTACCATAGGGATCAACGCGTTTTTCGTAAATATCGTCCCACTTTGACTTTCCTTGTTTAGTAACAAGAATACCTGAAATTTTTTCTTCTGGAATGTTTGGAACATTTACATTCAGCATTGTACCTAATGGCAATCCTTTTTCGTGGACTTCTTTTACAAGCATTTGAGCAACCTTGGCAGGAAAACAAAAATCCTTTACTGCATGACTTGTAACAGAAATTGCAATTGCAGGTACATCCATAATAGCTGCTTCTCTGGCTGCTGAAACCGTTCCTGAGTAAATAATATTTATTGCAGTGTTGGAACCGTGATTTATTCCCGAAACAACAAGATCAGGAGGACTGGTCATTAAATTTCTGATTCCCATTTTTACACAATCGGCAGGAGTTCCGCCAACAGCATATCCAAAAAACTTACCGTCTTTATGATATTCAAAAACTCTGAGAGGAGTTTGCATTGTGATAGAATGACCAACAGCGCTTTGTTCTGTATGAGGTGCTACAACAGTAACTTCTGCTATTTCTTTTAACGAATTGACAAGTGCATGAATTCCAGCGGAATCAATTCCGTCATCATTTGAAACAAGTATTCTCAAGATAATATCCCTTTTTATTGAAAAAACTGCGGACAATATAATACTAATAGAATCCTTCGTCAATTAAGCAATGTGACTATAATAACAGATATTAAATTTCATTAAATTGTTCCTCAAAAAAATCATTTATGTTTCTAATAAAGCCGCATATATTCAATTGTTTTCCTCAAATAGTTGTGGGAGTCAGTACTAAAATAAGCCTTAACGGAGAACCTCCGCACTGCTTTAATTTATCTCTTAATGTCGGTGACGATGAAGCTAACGTTTTGGAAAATAGAAAGTCTTTTTTTAATCATTTTGGATTAACAAATGATGAGATAGTCTACCAGAATCAGATTCACTCAGATATAATTACAATAGTTGAATCATCCGGTAATTGCGGTGAAAGTGATGCATTAATTACTTCACGGTTTAATCTGGCTTTAGTTTTAACAATAGCAGACTGCACACCTGTTTTAATGTATGACACAAAGAATAAAGTTATTGCAGCCGTTCATTCAGGCTGGCGAGGTGCTGAGAATCAAATTCTTCATAAGACTTTAATGAAAATGAAAAAAATATTTAACTCAAAGGGCGAAGATCTTTTTGTTTATCTAGGGCCATCAATTTCTCAAATTAATTATGAAGTCGGTAAAGACGTTTCAGAACTTTTTGAAGCCAAATATATTTTAAAATCAAACGAAAGATTTTTGCTTGATGTTGCCTCGGTGAACTATGATATGTTAATTGAATTTGGAGTTAACCCTTTCAACATTCAGAAATCTGGTTTATGCACTTACCAAATGAAAAATTTGTTTCACTCATATCGTCGTGATGGAAATAAATCAGGACGTTTATTTGCTGTTATTGCAATGAGGAATTTTTAATGCAAAACGCGAATACTAAAGTTGTAAGTACTTACATGTTGTTGTGTCTAATTTGGGGAACAACCTGGCTTGGAATTAAGGCAAGTCTTGAATCTCTGACCCCATTTATGTCTGCAGGACTACGTTTCTTTTTCGCCTCGCTTATAATTTTTTTAATAATGAAATTCAACGGACTAAGGCTGCAAAAAGACAAACTCTCAATCAAGCTTTATTTTTTAATGGGATTCTTTTCATTCGTCATTCCTTTTGGATTAGTTTATTGGGCACAGCAATTTGTACCATCAGGTTTATCGGCTGTATTATTTGCAGTTTATCCATTCTTTGTTGCCATTCTTAGTTACTTAAGGATAAAGGATGAAGAAATCGGATTATTTAAAATTGTAGGAGTCATTTTAGGATTTACCGGAATAGTAGTAATATTCTCCGATTCATTCGGTCAGGATATTTCAGACTATATTCTTGGTATGATGGCAATTGTCTTGAGTGGAATTATGCAAGCGAATATAGCTGTAACACTTAAGAAATCCGGTGGTCATTTGCATTCCTTGTCAATGAATTTAGTTCCTATGGCATTAGCAGGATTTTTCATGATATTATTTTCATTCACCGTTGAAGATATGTCAAAGAATATTATTGATCTTAACGCTGTAATTTCAGTTTCATATTTAGCAATATTCGGAAGTGTTGTTACATTCACTTCATTTTACTGGTTATTAAAAAGAGTGAACATAGTTATTCTTTCATTGATTGCATTCATAACTCCGATTGTAGCACTTATTGCGGGATGGATATATTTATGATGAGCAATTAACAAATCGTCATTTGATCGGATCTGTTTTAGTTTTATTTGGACTGCTTTGGGCTAATATGGAAGCTTATTTCAGATATAGAAAAGTAAAAAAAAGTATTTTATGAACAAATAAATAAGTTCATTTATTTCAGTAATTTTGTGTTGAAATTTATCACGGTTAATTATGACCAATATTATAAGAATTAAAAAGGCAGCATTTTACGGCTACCACGGAGTTCGTTCTGAAGAACAAAGCGTCGGTGGAAAGTTTGAAGCTGATGTTGATATTTATACCGATTTCTCTGAGGCAGCAAAAAAAGACTCATTGAGTGAAACAATAGATTATCATAAAGTTTATTCGTTTATGTATCATCTTGCACTTGAGCAGAAGTACTATTTAATTGAAGCACTTGCTGTAAAAATTGCGGACGAGTTGTTGAAAAAATTTTCCTCAATCCAGAAAGTTGCAGTAAGAATCAGGAAAAATAATCCACCGTTAGGCGGTGTTGTTGACTGTGTTGAAGTTGAAGTAATAAAAGAAAGAAAAGATTTGTAATATTTGTGAACTCGAATTCGGGAAATATTGCTTTTATTGGTTTAGGTTCGAATAAAGGAGACAGGTTAAACTATCTTCAAAGTTCTTTGATAAAATTAAGTTCCATAAAAAACATAAAGATAATATCGGTTTCATCTGTTTATGAAACTAAACCTTTCGGTATAAGTACACAGGATAATTTTTATAATGCCGCAGCAAAATTAGAAACAGATTTAGATGCAGAGAAACTTTTCGAAAAATTGAAGAAAATTGAAGAAGAATTAGGCAGAACTTTCACCAAAAAATGGGGACCAAGGGAAATTGATCTCGATCTTTTATTATATAATCACTTAATTTTTTCCAATGATTTTATTAGCTTGCCACATAAAGGTATTATTTATAGGGATTTTGTTCTTCAACCTTTATTTGAACTTGATCCTGAACTTGTTCATCCGGAATTAAATAAAAAGTTAAGCATTATTCTTTCAGAACTTGAAGAAAAATTTGTAGTTAAAACAATACCCGAAAAATTATTCATACCGGGACAAAACAATTGAATTACAACGAAGTAAGATACATAGCAATCGAGGGAGTAATCGGATCGGGCAAAACGGCTCTTGCAAAAAAAATTAAAGCCCGGCTCGATGCAAATCTTATCCTTGAACAATTCGAAACAAATCCTTTCCTGGAAAAATTCTACACCGATAGAAAAAGATATGCTTTCCAGACCCAGATGTTCTTCCTCATCAACAGATTTAAACAGCAGGAAGAATTAAACCAGGAAGATCTCTTCACTCAATATATCGTTGGTGATTATATTTTTGACAAAGACAGAATTTTTGCTTATCTAAATCTTTCCGGTGAAGAACTTAAACTATATGAATCAATATTTCCGTTATTACAGAGAAATTTGCGTAAACCCGATCTGGTTGTGTTTTTGCAGTCCAGTATTGACAGATTGATGTATAATATTAAAAAGCGCAGCAGAAAAATTGAAAGAAACCTTACACGTAGTTACATTGAAGAATTAAGTGATGCATATACTCATTTTTTCTTTCGGTATAATTCATCCCCATTGCTGATAGTAAATTCTACTGAAATTGATTTCGTGAATAAGGAAGATGATTTTGATGAATTATTCAGACAAATATTCCGTGAAGACCGGGCATTTATTGAATACTTCAAACCTGAATCGAAGAGCATTGAATGAGCCAGTTCCTGAGAATACTTCTTCTTGTTTTAATATTTCTTTTTCTATTCAGAGTAATTAAACGTTTTCTGGTGAGCTTGTTTAGTTCATCGAATAACAAAGCAAATGTTCCTCCTGATAAGCGGAAGAGAAAAAAATACGAAAATATTGAGGAAGCCAAATACACTAATATTTCAGACGAAGACCAGGAAGAAAAGAATAATTGATGTCCGATAAATCGTTTGCCTCGAAATTAGTAACGAAGCTTTTAGAAAAACTTTTATCAGTTGAAAAAAACGAGAGCAATGAACTTGGTGAAGTAAAAAATGTAGTAATAGTCAGACAGCATAATCAGCTTGGTGATCTTCTTTCCGGCGTTTCACTTTTCAGAGCACTCAAAGAAAAATATCCTGAATGTAAAATCACACTAATTGTCAGTCCTGATAACTATCAAGGAATAGTCAAAAATAAATTTATTGATCGTTGTTTTATTTTTGATATGAATAAACTTTTTTATCCATCTTATTTTTATTCATTAAGAAAAATATTAAGAGAAGGATATGATATTGCATTAGTTCCTGTAGTGGTTTCAATCTCTTTCACAAGTAATTTGATTGCAAGATTAAGTAAATCAAGAATAAGAATTGGATGTGAATCACTTGATGGAAAAGAAAATGAAAGCGCATATTTATTCGATAGACACATTAAGCTTGATTGGAGAAATCACCCTGATTCTAATGTGTCGGAAAGGTGTTTAGATATTATAAGACCATTTGGAATTGATACTAATAATTATAGATCTGAAATTACTATTGATTATGATGATTTAAGATTTGCTCATTCTTTTGTTAAAAAAACAGAGAAAAAAAATAATCAGTTATTAATTGGATTTCATGTCGGTGCCGGAAAACCTCAAAACAGATGGTCGCTGAATAAATATGTTGAACTGATTAAAAAACTCAACAAAGAATTCAGTTGTGTTTTTTATTTAGAGGGAAGCGATGCAGACAGAGATGAAATTGATTATGTTATAAAGAACTCTCGTTTGCCTGTTCGAACATTTCTCAACAAAACTATTCCACAAGTTGCTGCTTTAATTTCATTATCACATCTTTTCTTATCCAATGATACCGGAATTATGCATGTAGCCGGAACTACTGAAACACCACAAATCTCAATTTTCGGTCCAACAAATCCATTTAACTGGGCACCAATCGGTCCAAACAAATTTTTTATCCGTGAATCTGAATTAATTGATGACGTTGAAGTTGATGCTGTGTTTCAACTTTGTGTTGAGATTCTAAATCCTGTTAAAAAATAAAAATTAAAAATGAGAAGAATTGCTGCTGTAGATATGGGCACCAACTCATTTCACCTTATAATCGTTGAGGTGAATAGAGATGGCTCATTCATTTTACTATACAGGCAAAGAGAAGTAATTCGTCTTGGTTCACACAAAGGCGAAGATTTAAGTGTTATTTCGGATGGTGAAACAGAAAAAGCGATTGATCTTCTTTCAAATTTTAAATCACTTGCAGATTATCACGGTGCAGAGTTTTATGCTGTTGCAACAAGCGCTGTTCGCGAAGCTCAAAATAAAAACGAATTTCTGGAAAGAGTTTTTGATAAAGTAGGAATTGATATTAATGTTATAGACGGCAGGCGAGAGGCCGAACTGATTTTCCTCGGTGTTCAAAAAGCGTTGCCTGTATCTGATAAAAAAGTTTTATGTATAGATATTGGCGGAGGAAGTACAGAATTTCTTCTGGCTGATAAAGGAAAAATTATCTTTGCAGAAAGTATAAAAATTGGTGCAGTAAGACTTGCTAAAATGTTTTTTCCTGATTACCAGCTTAAGAGCAGAGCTATTAAAGATTGTAAATTCTATATCAAACAGGCACTCCAGGGAAACAAAAACTTAGACTATTCACAAAGTTTTGATATTGCTGTTGGCACATCCGGAACAATAAACGCTGCTGCCGCACTTGTATATTCAAAAATTAGCGGTAAGAAATCCAAATCATATAACGGTTTAACTTTTTCATATTCGGATTTCCGCTCTATTCTTACAGAAGTATTAGAAGCTCAAACTACTGCCGAAAGAATTGCTCTTCCGGGAATGGAAGTAAAAAGAGCAGATATTATTCCCGCCGGGCTTCTTATTTTAAGAAGAGCCATGAAGAATTTTAACATAAAGGAAATAACAATTTCTGAGTACGCTCTCCGCGAAGGTATAATTCTTAATCTTATTAAAAATTATTAATCAGTTGCCAGACAAATTATTGTTTGTTGTAATATTTGTTGGATATATAAGTACTAAATTCAATAAAGCTGGTAATTATTAGAGTTTAATCATAACCTTCATCTAAGTATATTTACATATAAATTTTCAATTCGATATTAATGAAAAACATTAGAAATTTTTGCATAATTGCGCATATAGATCACGGAAAATCTACTATTGCAGATTGTCTTCTTGAGAAAACCGGCGTTGTAAATCAGCGTGAGGCAATGGATCAAATATTGGATAATCTTGAACTTGAACGTGAACGAGGAATAACGATTAAATCCCACGCTATTCAAATGCTGCATAAAGCTTCTGATGGTCAATCATATACTTTAAATCTTATAGATACACCGGGACACGTTGATTTTACTTATGAAGTTTCCCGTTCACTCGCTGCTTGTGAAGGTGCAATTCTTGTTGTTGATGCTGCGCAAGGAGTTGAAGCCCAGACAATTAGTAATCTCTATCTGGCAATTGATGCTGGATTAGAAATCATTCCGGTTCTTAATAAAATAGATTTGCCAAGTGCAGAAATTGATAGAATTTCCGGACAGGTTATTGATCTGCTCGGTTGCAGTAAAGATGATATCATAAAAGTAAGTGCAAAAGAAAAAATTGGAATTGATGAATTGCTGGAAGAAGTCATAAAAAAGATTCCTCCTCCGAAAGGTGATCCCAAAGCTCCTCTGCAAGCACTTATATTTGATTCCATTTTTGATTCATACCGTGGAGCAATTGCTTACATAAGAGTATTTCAGGGAACACTAAAAACCAATGATAAGATAAGACTCATTAAAGTTGATAAGGAATCTGAAGCTGAAGAAATCGGTGTCCTTGGTTTAAAAAGAATTAAAACCAATGAGCTCAGTGCCGGTGACGTAGGTTATCTTATTGCTGGTGTGAAAGATGTACACGATACGAAAGTAGGCGATACTGTTACTCATTCAAAAAACGGGGCACCAGAATCTTTACCCGGCTATAAAGAAGTTAAGCCAATGGTTTACAGCGGATTGTATCCAACAGATTCTGATGATTTTGAAAATCTCCGTGATGCACTCGAAAAATTTCGCTTAAATGATTCTGCACTGGTTTATCAACCGGAAACTTCTGTTGCTTTAGGTTTCGGTTTCAGATGTGGATTTCTAGGATTGCTGCACATGGAAATTGTTCAGGAAAGATTATTAAGAGAACATAAGCAATCTATTATTACTACACTTCCCAACGTTGAGTATATAGTTTATACAAAGAGTTTTGAAAAAATAGTTGTCGATAATCCGGCTGATATGCCCTCTGTTGGAAAAATCGAACGTGTTGAAGAACCTTATATGAAAGCTCAAATTGTTACTCCTTCCGAATATGTTGGAAGTATGATGAAACTTGCGATGGAAAAACGAGGAGTTTATATAAATACAACTTATCTCGATCCAACAAGAGCAGATATTCAATTTGAATTTCCACTATCTGAAATAATTTTTGATTTTTATGATAAGCTTAAATCGATATCTCGAGGATATGCTTCGTTTGATTATGAGTATATCGGATATCGTGAATCCGATCTTGTAAAACTAGATATCCTAATTAATGGTGATCCGGTTGATGCACTATCTATGATTGTTCATAAAAACAAGTCGTATGATTGGGGTAGAAAAGTTTGTTCAAAACTTAAAGAACTTATACCCAGGCAAATGTTTGAAATAAATATTCAGGCTGCAGTTGGAACCAAAGTAATTTCTAAATCTGTTGTTAAAGCTTTAAGAAAAAATGTTATTGCAAAATGTTATGGCGGTGATATAACCAGAAAAAGAAAACTTCTTGAGAAGCAAAAAGAAGGAAAGAAGAGAATGAAACAGGTCGGTAACGTTGAAATACCTCAGGAAGCGTTTCTTGCTGTTTTGCAAATTGATGAATAACTTTGGACAAGTTGTTTTTAGAATTTAAGAGGGCACAAAGATCAAAAAAAGTGGTAAAAAGCTTTTAGTTATAATAGCGATACTGCTGCTATGCATAGTAATAATTCTTAAAGCATTTTTTATTGATGCTTATAGAATTCCTACAGTTTCAATGAAGAACTCTCTTATTGAAGGCGATTTTGTTATTGTAAATAAGGCTTCGTACAAACTCTCAACTCCGGCATTCATACCATTTACAAAAGTTAAACTTTCTCAATCTGAATTACTCTCGTTCAGTAAACCAAGCAACGGAGATATTATTGTTTTTCAACATCCTGAAGATTTGTTGAATCCGGATTTGGAATATCCCGATCATTTAATTAAAAGAATTGTGGCTCTTCCCGGTGATACATTGGAAATTATTAATAAAGAATTGCTTATAAATGATAGAAAAACCCGTCCGCCAAAAGAAGCATTGATTGATATGCTGAATATTAAAAAGGCAGGAATTGCTGATGAGAAAATTTATCTTGATGGTAGAAAATGGAATACTGATAATTATGGACCAGTACGAGTGCCTGCAAAGGGAGATACAATTCATATCAATCCCAAAAATATTAATGATTGGCAGTTTATAATTAGTCTTGAACAGGGAGTAGGCTCGTTAAGTGTGGAAGGTACCGTGATTAACCTTCACAATGTTCCAATAAGAGAGTATGTAGTTACAAAAGACTATTATTTCGTGTTAGGTGATAATCGGGATGATAGCATTGACAGTAGATTTTTTGGGTTTGTTCCTGAAGATGCAATTATTGGAAAAGCTAAATTTATTTATTGGTCTTTAAGAAATGATTCAACATTAAGTTTTCCCGGTAATATAAGATTTGACCGGATGTTTAAATCTCTATAATAGATTTTAAAACTACCTTTTTTATACCTTTCTAAAAGAATATATTTATTTTACTAACAAACAATACTTATACTCTATGATTTACAGAATATTTTTGCTTTTAGTAATTTTCTCAACACTTACGTTCTCACAGAAAAAATACTTTGTTTATTTTAAAGACAAAATTATCAAACCGGGTGAGTCGTTAAATAAAGAAAATCAATATTACAAAACAGCAATAGAAGAACTAAGCGAAAGAGCTATTCAGAGAAGAATTAAAAATATGGGTCAGGATATTATCTCATTTGAAGATATTCCCATAAACAAAAATTATATAGAAGTACTAAAATCGTCTGGAATTGAAATTATTCACGAGTTAAAATGGTTTAATTCTGTTTCTGCAAAATTAGATGAGTCGCAAATTGCACAGATTAAAGACTTAAATTTTGTAGATCGTATTGATCCTGTAAAAAGAATTTCATTCCGAAAAACATTTGTTGATGATTTGACTCTTAATAAAGAAGAATCCACTTATTAGATTACGGACAATCTTATACACAACTGAATCTCTCAGATATTCCATTTGTGCATTCAAAAGGTATTACCGGTGATAATGTTATTATCGGTCTGCTTGATACAGGATTTGACTGGGAAAGACACATCTCTCTAAAAAATCAAAATGTTTTAGCCGAGTATGATTTTATTTTTAATGATAATATCACTGCGAATGAAATAGAAGATCAATCCGATCAACATAATCACGGCACCTTAATATTTTCCATAATTGGTGGATTTGATGACAATACGATGATTGGTGCAGCTTATAATTCATCATATATACTTGCAAAGACTGAAGATGTAAGAAATGAGACTCATATTGAAGAAGATGATTATGCTGCTGCTTTAATATGGATGGAAGGACTTGGTGTTGATATTACCACTAGTTCTTTGGGTTACAGCATCATTTGATGCTTCAACATATTCTTATACTTATAGCGATATGGATGGAAAAACTACTATTGTAACAAAAGCTGTTGAACTTGCTTTCTTAAGAGGTGTTTCAACATTCACCTCTGCCGGAAATGAGGGAACAACATCCTGGTTTTACATAACAGCTCCTGCTGATGGAAAAAATATTATAGCTGTTGGAGCAGTTAATTCCGATAAATGAATTAGCATCGTTCAGCGGCAGAGGTCCAACTTCTGATGGAAGAATAAAACCGGAAGTGGTTGCAATGGGTGTAGGCGTTTTTGGTGCACAAGCAGGTACAATTGATTTGTATAGGTTTGCTCAAGGGACGTCTTGTTCTGCACCAATTGCTAGTGGAGTTGGGGCATTATTACTTTCAGCTCATCCTCACTTAAAGAATACTCAAATACGCAGTATTATTCTTGAATCATCTGATAACTCGCAGAATCCTAATAATGATATTGGTTATGGATTAATTTCTGCTAAGAATGCGATTGAATTTCCGAATTTAGAATTAGTAAGTAATGAATTTGTACTTCGAAAAATATTTTTTGAAGAAAATATTCAACCTGGATTCTGTTGTAATGAATTATTCAACAGATGGAAGCAATTTCGATCAGTTGTTACCAACTTTTGATGGAACATTCAGATATAGTTTTAATGTTCCTTCTTTCTCTCTTGGGAAGAGTGTTCAATTTTATTTTAGTTTCAAGGATAGTGCGGATATTGATTATCGTAAACCTTTAGCTGATAACTTTCAGTTCAGCTATGGAGATTTGAATATTTCGCTGAATCTTGCTTCTAAAAACCTGCTGAGTAATGATTTAGTAAGTGATCCTTTCCCAAACCCATTTCTTCCTACAGAACATCAAGGTGTAAGAGTTAACTTTATATCTTCCGGCAATGAGATATTTAAAATGGCAATTATTGACGGAGCAGGACAAAAAGTTAAGAGTTTTAGTTTGATTTCCACAATTGGTAGTAATTTTGTAGAGTGGAATGGATTATCTGACAAAGGTCATTTATGCGCTAGTGGTGTGTACTATCTTTTAATTCAACTTAGCGGTAAAGAATACGGAAAGAAATTGATTTTACTGAAATAAATTTTTATGACTGAATATTCTTCTCTTTTTTAAGAGAAATTATAAATTCTTATGAGCAAAATATATTTTCCTGCACAAGCAAAGTACATTGAATCGTTTCGAAAGAAAGAAGACGAACTTATCCTAGAAATGGAATCTTATGCCAAAGAACATAAGATTCCTATTTTATCCTGGCAAGCAGCAGAATTAATGGAACAACTTATTTTAATTAAAGATCCAAAAAGAGTTTTGGAAATCGGGACAGCTATTGGATACACCACTATACGAATTGCCAGAAATCTTGGTAAAAAAGCTGAAGTTCATACTATTGAAATGAGTGCCGGTAACATACCTATTGCAAGAGAAAATTTTGAAAAATCCGGTTTGACAAAAAAGATAAAATTATTTGAAGGCAATGCACTCAGCATAATGCCTCAACTTCAGAAAAAATATGACTTTATTTTTCTGGATGCAGACAAAGAAGATTATAAACGTCTTTTTGATTATTCAATGATTCTTCTTAAAAAGGGTGGAGTAATAGTAATTGATAATTTATTGTGGAATGGATATGTAGCCGCCTCAAGGATTCCTAAAAAATATAAAAACTCAACAAATTTTATTAGAGAATTTAATAGAATATTTACATCACAGGAAAATCTTGTTACAACTATTTTACCTGTCGGCGATGGATTAGGAATCGGAATTAAGAAATAAATTATTTTATGAATAAATACGATATAAAAACATTAAATGATGCTGAACAATTTTCTGATTCTTTACTAAAGGAAAAGGATGATTTAGTTTTGTTGTTAAATGAATGTAGCAGCATTAATAATTTTACAATATTTGATGATCTTTGTTTTACAGGAAAATATATTAATGGACTTCTAAGAGTTTTGAAGACAGGAAATACAAATCCGGATGTAAAAAGTCTAGATCACGTTAAAAAGGATTTATCGGATAATATGGAAAAGGTAATCTCTCTATTAAAAGAAATTACCTTAAAATCATCTGAGGAAATAAAAATCAATTTTGAGAAAAAATATTTTTCTCTTAGTCCTGAAACTTTGACCAACCTTACTGCTTTAGTTTCCGATCTCGATGCAGTAAAAAAGTATTTGAATCATCTCAAAAGAAAATCTGTAAACCGATAATATCAGGTTTTAGCAAGCCATCTTTCAAGGGCCATAAGAAGTTGATTCATTGCAGTAATCAATGGTTGATGCTGGTCAGGTCCAATATCATCTAAAATTTCACGATGGACACTAACATAATCCTTATTAAGTTGAGTAACTAGCGAGTGTCCTTTCCTAGAAAGTTCAACTATCATATTTCTTCTGTCGTTCGGATTAATTTCTCTAAGAATATATTCCTTCTTAACCAATCCGTCTATTATTCTTGTTAAACGACTCGGGCTCAAATTCATTCGTTCAGCTATTTGTTTGTTATTAAGACTTTCATCTGTTCCAAACAAACGAAGGCATCTGAACTCTGCTTGAGTTAATCCGTGTGTTTCTGCTAAACGAAGTTCTTTCTCCTGGCAATTTGCAAGAAGATTAAAGGTTAAATTTGCTAACTTTTCGGCGTACTGGTCAACCATATTATTCCCTATATTAAAAAATAATTATTGTGTATATCAAATATCGCTGAATGGAATAATTTAATCAAGTGCAGAATGAATTATTTTAAAATATTGTTAATTATAGGTATAATTGTTTTCCGGTAGAGTTTATCTCAATTTTACCGCTTAAAAGTTCTATTAAATCATTTTTTAGAAGATTTATGTACTTTGGTTGAATAATTATTTCAATCACTACGTCGTCTTTAAAATTAGATTTTTCAACTTTTCCTTTATAGATAGAAATTATTCTGTAAAGTTGACTAATAGATGAAATATTCATTTTAACAATTATTCTCTCAAATAAGATTCTTTCTTTTTTTTCTACTTCTTCTAAAACATTTATAGCTAATGTATAATAAGCTTTACCAAGTGGACCGACGCCGAGTTTCTTTCCACCAAAATACCTGGTAACAACTAATAAAAGATTCGTCAAGTCAAAATGTTCAATTGCATTTAATATTCTTATTCCGGCAGTCCCTGAAGGTTCACCATCATCCGAATATCTTTGAACATCACTTCAAAAATTTATAGGCAAAACAGTTATGAGTAGCATCATAATATTTCTTTCTCACAGTTTCTAACAATTCTTCTGCATTTTCAGGATTTATAATTGGATAAACCTGTGCAATAAATTCTGACCCTTTTTCTTTAAAGGTTAATTCGTGGAACTGTTTAACTGTTATTATCTGTTCTGGTAAAGACATCAATAAATTCTTTCAGGATTATCTGACATAAATTTATTTGACAATCATTTTATGCATAGCTAATATAAGAGTTTGAATTTTTAATTGTAAGAATAGCATTGGAAAAAGAATTGATAATTATTAAAGGTGCAAGAGAGCACAATTTAAAGAATATAGACGTAGAAATTCCAAGAGAATCGTTCACCGTGATAACCGGACTTTCCGGTTCTGGTAAATCCTCACTTGCTTTTGATACGATATATGCAGAAGGACAGAGAAGATATATAGAATCACTTTCTGCTTATGCGCGACAGTTTCTCGATATGCTGGAAAAACCTGATGTTGATATGATTGATGGTTTAAGTCCGGCAATTTCAATTGAACAGAGATCTGCATCAGGAAATCCGCGTTCCACTGTTGGGACAGTAACAGAAATTTATGATTATCTTCGATTACTCTATGCAAGATTAGGAACTCCTCATTGCTACAATTGCGGAAAGCCTGTTAACAGGCAATCCTCTGCTCAAATTATTGATACTGTAATTCAGAATAATTCAGGTAAAAAGATTTCTATTCTTGCGCCAGTTATAAGAGGACGAAAAGGTCATTACAGAGAATTGTTCGATGAGATATCTTCTGATGGATTTTTAAAAGTAAGAGTTGATGGAGAGCATTTTGAAATTACTAAAGGGTTTCAAGTTGACAGGTATAAAATTCACAATATAGAAATTGCAGTTGATAAAATTTCTGTAAGTGAAAGATCAAGAACAAGAATAACCGAATCAATAGAAGTTGCGCTCAATTACGGTAACGGTATTGTAATTGTTGATGACGGGGAAAAAGATAATGTTTTCAGTCGCCATCTTGCCTGCCTTGAATGCGGAATAAGTTATCGTGAACTTGCACCCAATTCGTTTTCATTTAACTCACCCTATGGTTCCTGTACAGATTGTGAAGGTCTTGGAGAGAAAAAAGAACTGGATATAAATCTTATTATCCCGGATTGGAATAAATCCATAAATGAAGAAGGAATTGCTCCACTTGGAAAACCAAGAAACATCTGGTTCTTTAATCAACTTACTACAGTTGCTGAAAAGTATGGATTCACTTTCGATATGCAGCTGAATGACCTAACTGATGAACAAAAAGATATTCTGCTTAACGGTAGCAAGGAGAAGTTATCTTTCAGTTATTCATATGGAAATGGAAGACCTGCTACTTATCTTCACAGATTTTCTGGAATCTATCAATATCTTCGTAACTATTACAGTACTACCAGTTCAAATAATGTAAGAGAGTGGGTAGAATCGTACATGAACACAATTACCTGTCCTTCCTGCAATGGAGGAAGATTGAAGAAAGAATCTCTTTCAGTTAAATTTCAAAATAAAAATATTACAGAGGTTACAGAACTTTCAATAAAAAGAGCCTCCAATTTTTTTTCAGATTTGAAATTAAAAGGTCGCAACGAACTTATAGCAAAACCGATTCTAAAAGAAATAACCACACGTTTAAGTTTTTTGCTAAATGTTGGACTTGATTATTTAACACTTAATAGATCTGCCAGAACATTATCGGGCGGTGAATCACAGCGAATA
>CAWDOP010000020.1:0-47335 GCA_963804005.1 uncultured Ignavibacteriaceae bacterium
AATGCACATACTGTTAAAAGAAGTTTTCGAAATCAGTAAGTGATACTAAATCTTCCATTAGTAATCAAAAGACTGTCTGAAAAACTCTGACTAAAAACTTTCATTTTAAATTCTGCCGCAATACTTCTGTCGTTTATACCGGTAATCGTCATTAGATAATCATCCCTGTAATAGGCGGTATAAACAACATCCGGTAAATTTTTGCCTGACTTTAATATGTGATTTCCTTTCACAAAGTATATGGATCCGGATTCGTCCTCACCAATTTTGAATGAATCGGGCTGGGTAATACTTATAATTTTAAAATTAATTTCAGATGAAGAATAATTTGAATCACTTGTAAGTGTCACTATTCCTTTCAAAAACAATGTATCACGCTCTTTATATGCCTGTAACTCATCTGCAGACCAGGTAGATTGATTTATCTGGCAGATCATTGAACCGCTTGCGGTATTATCGTCCACAAAAGGATCAAATGTATCTTCTTTACATTCCCAAACAAGAAAAATTATTACAAGAATAAATATTGGTTTATACATTTTACCAAAGCTTTTGTTAATTAAAGCATTAACTTAAACTTTTGAACAATTAATAGAAACAGAAATGTAAGAGATTCAATCCTCGGTTAAAGTTTTGTGTTAGACTATTTTCATTTTGAATCCCGGCACATCAGTTAATACTTTACGTTTGTTGATCTTGCTTTTATCTGGAAACTTGAACATTTGTTGTTAATAAGTTATTTTAATTTTCAGATAAATGATTTTAAGTATATCATTCCATCTTGAGCAAAGGTAATTCAATGATCAGGCAAAAGCTTTTAATCCCGCTTTTAATTATTATTTCGATAATATTCCTAAATCCTTTTGAGATGACTTTTGCCCAGGACACAACAGTTACAGTTGTTGCCCCGGGATTTGTACACTACTCAATTTCTGATCCTGCCGGACCCTTCTACATTCAAATACTCAAAGTGGATTTAACTTTACCGGAGAATAAAATCACAACAGCTCTGGCAAACGATAGGCTGGGAGCGGGATTTGAAAGAACATCTGCCCTTTCCTCCAGAAAAAGTAAAAGCGGGAATATTGTTGTTGGTGCTGTTAACGGCGACTTCTATGGGATTAGTGATCCAACGAATCCGTATGGGTTTCTTGCCAACTCTCAGATTATAGATGCCGAGTATGTTTTCGGACGAACACACATAAGAAGTTCTTTCGGTGTTGTTGATGATAATAAACCGACAGTACAGGTAATAAATTTTTCGGGATCAGTGACCGCAGTATCATCAAATTCCCTAAATATTACAGGATTTAATTCACAACGTGTTACAGATGCGCTTGTTCTTTACAACAAATATTTTGGACCGTCAACCCTTACAAACGAATATGGTACTGAAGCGGAATTAGAACCTCTTAATTCTTTTACAACGAATTCAAATATGCAATTCAAGGTCATTAATAAAGTAGCCGGTGTTGGTAACATGTTAATTCAACCGGGAAGATACATACTCTCCGGGCATGGAAGCTCAAAAACATTTTTAGATCAGAATATTAATATCGATGATACTATTTCAATGGTGATTGGCAGTAGCCCTGATCTTGGTAATCTTACAGCACTTATTGGAGGTGGACCACGATTATTAATTGATGGAGCCAAACCAACAACTTTTGTGGGTTTTGAAGGTATGAGCTCAGACTTTGTTAATACAAGACACCCCCGAACTGCTGCAGGATTTAATCAGGACAGCACAATAGCATATTTTGTTGTTGTTGATGGACGACAAGCAACGCTAAGCGTGGGAATGTCACTTGATGAATTAGCTGATCTTATGTTATCTATGGGTGCTTATAATGCAGTAAACCTTGATGGTGGCGGATCAAGCACAATGGTAATACATAATCAGGTTGTTAACAGTCCTTCAGATCTCGGAGGCGAACGTTCTGTTGCGAACTCTTTATTTGCCGTACAGCAGGTTGAGATAACTGCTCCCGGCGTTCCAACTTTGATTATTCCGGAAAATGGTGCTGAGAATCAACGTGATACTATAATATTTAAATGGAGCGGTTCAGAAAATTCTGCTGTTTATGATTTGCAGATTGGAACCAATCCCACTTTTTCAACCGGCATTGTTGTAAACAAGGTTATAATTATTAATACATCGTATTCGGTTACAGGATTGAATGGCTTAACAACTTACTACTGGCGTGTTCGTGCAAGAAATGCTCTAGGGGCAAGCAGCTATTCTCCCGCATTTAATTTTCAAACCGGATTTCCCACTATTCCCGTTTTAATATCTCCTCCTCATGCAACCCTTGGAGTTTCTACTTCACCAACACTCATCTGGGCAAAAGAAAGTGTGTCCGATTCATATCATTTGCAGCTTTCATTAGGCAGTACAATCGTCCCGGAAAATACTATCATTGATACTATTGTTGTACAGGATACAACTCTTTCTGTCTCCGGTTTAAATTATTACCAGGCATATTATTGGCGTGCTAAAGCTCTTAATCAGTTTGGTGCAAGCATTTGGAGCCAAACAATCGGATTTAAAACAGAACTTGCAACTTCCCATGAAGAAATCAAATTCGTTCCATCTGAAACAAAACTTGAGCAAAATTATCCCAATCCGTTTAATCCCGAAACAACAATTAAGTTTTTGCTTGCTAAAGAAGATGAAGTAATAATTAAAGTATTTAACGCACTTGGCAGTGAAATTGCAATACTTGCAGATGGATTTTTTAGCACAGGTTCTCATTCTGTTATTTGGGATGCATCAGGTTTTTCGAGCGGTATTTACTTTTTCAGCATGATTACCGGCGAAGGCAATGTAATAACAAGGCGCATGATATTGCTTAAGTGATATCAGAAACCGGATAATTTTCTTTTCCATTTCCTAATAATCCAAACAACCGGAAACATCCTGCTGGATCGGTTAATTTAATTTCTGTTGTTGATTATTATGCTATCTTGAACAGTACAGGTTCTTGAAAAAAAATTATTGAATGAAAGTTTTTACAAATTCTCCTAAATAATAAGGCCAAAGGATAATAGCTAGAAGACCCTTAAAGAACGGAAGCGCTAATAAACCGATTGTAAACAACCAACCGATAAACCAGATTGGACCCATTATTCCTGCAACTTCAACTTTTTTACTTGCCATGATCAACTCCATTAAAGTTTTAAAATGTCTTTTTAAATTTACATCTTTAAAATAAAAAAGGCGTCATAAAGACGCCTCATCGGAAATCGATAACTCTATATTATTAAGTCCGCGGATTAGCTTTATTAACAACGATACTTCTACCTTTTAATTCCGAGTTATTCAATGCGTTAATAGCATTGTTTGCGTCTGTGGAATTCTCCATTTCAACGAAGCCAAAACCTCTTGATCTTCCAGTATCGCGATCTTTTACGATTTTGGCTGAAACAACACTGCCGTGTGCTTCAAATGCTTGCTGTAAAGTGTTGTCGTCAACAGACCAGGGGAGTGATCCCACAAATAATTTAGTACTCACTAAACAACCTCTAAAAAAATATTAAATAATAAAAAACCGGTTTAAACCGGTGATTAAAATTAGAAATATTAATTAGTATAACCTAATTAATAGCTTCTACGAATCAATTTTATTAAACTTAAAAACCGGATTAATAGTTACTAGACTATTAATCCGACTTTAAAAACTACTATTAGTTGCTAAAAACGTCGTTTATTCTGATTGAACCTTCCGCCATTACTTCCGCCGCCGCCGCCACCTTTTCTACCGCCGCCGCCGCCTGGTCTCCTGCCTTCTCTTGGACGAGCTTCATTAACTACAAGTTTTTTACCTTTTAGTTCAATAGTGTTTATTGCATTAATGGCTTTTTGTGCTTCAGCTAATCCCGGCATTTCTACAAATCCAAAACCTTTGGATTGCTGAGAAAACATATCACGAATTATTTTAACTTCTTTTACCTGTCCGTGTTCTGAAAAAAGACTAGTAAGATCTTCTTCACTAACATCGGCGGCAAGATTGCCAACAAAAATGTTCATCTGAACTCCTTAAAATGATTTGAATAAATTAAATATCAGCAATTATCAGGTTGCTGATTGTTCCTGTAAATTAAAAAACCGAATGAAAATAGGAAGGTATTCAGATTTTTTAGCAGGTGTCAATGCAAATTTATTCATTTATTAGTTATTAACAAACTTATATTCGTCCCCACAATCCATATTTAATGGTCTAAAAGGGCTTAAAACTTAGTTTAGAAGTCATGCATCTTGTGCAGTCCTGCATTATGGCAAGCCGATGCCTGACTAATTTTATTCCCCTTTTTATACTAAATATTGTTGGTAATGCAATAATTTTACAGTAGCTATAAAAATATTTGAAAGGAATTAATAATGGGTATAGATGTTACAACGCCGGCTCTTTTATTTCCCGCAATCACTTTATTGCTGCTGGCTTATACAAACAGATTTTTAACACTGGCAACTCTTATTAGAAATCTGCATGCAAATTATAAAGCTAATCCCGATAATATTTTATTGGGTCAAATTGAAAACCTTCGTAAGCGTGCTCACTTGATTAAACATATGCAGGGTGTTGGCATTGCAAGTTTGGTGTTATGTGTTTTGTGTATGTTTCTGCTGTTTGCCGGTCAGGTAGAGCTTGGAAAATATACTTTTGGATTAAGTATTATAGTGTTATTGGTTTCTCTATTACTTTCTTTAAGAGAGATTGCAATATCTGTGGATGCACTTGAACTTCATTTAAGTGATATAGAAAAACCACGAAAAGAAAAAAAATAATCTTGATTCAGTTGTTCGAAATAATTATTTAATCAGAAAGCGGCTTGTTTTTATTAGCCGCTTCTAAATCCTTTAATTCAGATATGAATTAAACTTTTTTCGGTGCAAGGAACTTGTTATATAAAAGTAATCCAATCATTGTAACTACACCAATCATCGAAAAAATAATCCATAGAGTACTTGGTTGATTAAGATTGTCAACAAAATGTACATAAAGATTGGCACCTAGAATTCCCCCGATAAAACTTCCTAAAACCCCATACAGAAATGAATAGCCCAGATACAGTGCCTTTTTATCTTCCGGCGCAATCAAGCCGACATAACTAATAAACTTTGGATGTGCAGTCATTTCACCAATCGAGAAAATTATTATACCCACCATAAACACCCAAATATTTGTATTGATTGCTAATATGGCCATTCCAATAGTTCCCATTGCAATACCAGCAATCATCGTGGGTAGAGCTTTGGTATGCTTAACAATATTTGAAACAATAATTTGTAATAAGATTATTGTTCCTGCATTCATTACTGTTACATGTTCAACATCAAACTTCCAGTTTAAGCTGATCCCTATCGAAGAAAAAGCTCCGTTAACAAAATTATTAAGCGATGTGGCATCAACATATTTCTGAACATACCATAGCACAGAATCAAACATCTGGAAATAAAGGATCCAGAAGCCGGAGTAAATCACAATAAGTCCGATAAACCTTACATCAGTTAGAACCATTACAGCACCCTTAAGAACTTCAGCAATAGTTTTAGTGCTTTTAGGTTTTTCAGGTTCTTTATATACTAGAAGTGTCGGAATTAGCATTGCTAATGTTCCAATTGCAGACGCGACCATCACATATTGCCAGCCAAATGTATTCTTAATGTAAGGAACAAGAATTAGAGGAAATAGAAAAGCACCCAGATTTATAGACCAATAAAAAATTCCAAAACCGAGAGTGCTGTTACTCTCATTCGTCTCTCTTGCAATTGTTCCCGATATCATCGGTTTGAATGCACCGGCTCCGACCGCCATTATTATCAGACTTGCAAAAACCATTGCATACTCTGTGGTTTGACTCGTAAGAAAGTAACCGAATCCTAAAAATATAAATGCGAAGATCAATGTTCTTTTATAACCAAACCTGTCACCAATTGCCCCGGACAGAATGGGAAGAATATAAAGCAGCGGCTGAATAGTACCTTTAATGAGACCAACGCTTTCCTTTGTAAAGTTGAGTTGGTCTGTCATGTAAACCGACAGAATACTCATCATTCCGTAGTAGGAACCACGTTCAAAAAATTCCATTACA
This sequence comes from uncultured Ignavibacteriaceae bacterium, assembly GCA_963804005.1. Taxonomy (GTDB): domain Bacteria; phylum Bacteroidota; class Ignavibacteria; order Ignavibacteriales; family Ignavibacteriaceae; genus JAGXRK01. The sequence goes on from CAWDOP010000020.1 coordinate 6,097, forward strand.
ATTACAATCCAGTAATTTTTTGAAAAGGTCGATATACCGGTTTTTTTAACAGGAGTGTTTTCTGTCATTTGAAGTTCTCCGCCGCAATATTTTTAAATTGAACAATTTGAACGGTAAAATTAGACCTTGGCTATGATTTCACCAAACGAAAAAGTCACTTTTTCAATAATAATTTAGTAATTTAATATTGGGCCTAACCATTTTTCAATTTCGTCAACACTCATTCCCTTGCGTCTATGGTAATCAAGCACCTGGTCTTTTTCTATTTTACCAACATTAAAATACTTTGCCTTAGGATGAGAAAGATATAGTCCGCTTACACTGGCAGCTGGATACATTGCCATACTTTCGGTTAGTTTTATACCCGTATTCCTTTCTGCATTGAGCAATGAAAAAATTATAGGTTTTTCTGTGTGATCGGGTTGAGCGGGATAACCTGGTGCTGGACGAATGCCATCATACTTTTCTTTAACCAATTCTTCACTAGAAAAGTTTTCATCTGCTGCATAGCCCCAATATTCTTTTCTGACTAATTCATGAAGATGTTCGGCAAAGGCCTCTGCAAGTCTGTCTGCAATTGCTTTAACCAGTATGCTATTATAATCGTCATGATCTTTTTCAAATTTTTTAACGAGCTTTTCAATTCCAATGCCCGCAGTTACGGCAAACATACCGATGTAATCTTCTACTCCTGTTTCTTTTGGCGCGATGAAATCGGCTAGAGCAATATTGGGTTCGCCTTGTGACTTTTGCATTTGCTGTCTTAAAGTGTGAAGAACGCGTTTAACTCCATTTCTTGATTCATCCGTATAAACTTCGATATCGTCAAGTCCGACAGAATTTGCCGGGAATAATCCAACAACTCCGTTTGCGGTAAGAAGTTTTTCACTAATGATTTTATCTAATAGTCTGTTAGCATCATCAAAAAGTTTTTTTGCTTCGGAACCAACATTTTTATCTTCAAAGATTGACGGATATTTTCCCTTAAGTTCCCAGGTTATAAAGAATGGAGTCCAATCAATGTAATTGCGAAGTGTTGAAAGAGAAAAATCAGTTAAAACTGTTAAACCGGACTTGTTTGGTTTATTGATTTTTGTTCTCTTCCAGTCAATCTTTAATCTGTTTTCTCTGGCATGCTCTATAGAAATAAAATTCTTATCGGATTTTCGCTTAGAATAATCTTCTCTCAGGTGTAAATATTCATCTTTAAAAGATTGCGTGTATTTATTTCTTTCCTCTTCATTTTCATTAAGAAGATTAGAAACAACCGGAACACTGCGAGAAGCATCGAGCACGTGAATAACTGCTCCGCTGTAGTTTGGTGCAATTTTTACAGCAGTGTGAATTCGTGAGGTAGTTGCACCGCCGATAAGTAAAGGAAGATTCATTCCTCTTCGTTCCATTTCTTCTGCAACCTGAACCATTTCATCAAGAGACGGAGTAATGAGTCCGCTTAAACCAATTACATCAACTTTTTCATCAATAGCCGCTTGCAGAATTTTTTCTGTATGAATCATTACACCTAGATCAATTACATTGTAATTGTTGCAGCCAAGTACAACTCCAACAATATTTTTTCCAATATCATGAACGTCGCCTTTAACAGTGGCCAACAATACTTTTCCTTGTTTGCGATAAATTTTATTTTTTTCTTTCTCTGCTTCGATATAAGGAATTAGTATCGCTACAGCTTTTTTCATAACCCGTGCACTTTTTACAACCTGAGGCAAAAACATTTTCCCAGCTCCGAACAGATCACCCACCACATTCATTCCCTCCATCAATGGACCTTCAATTACTTCAATAGGCTGCGAATATTTTAATCTTGCTTCTTCTACATCCTGGTCAATGTAATCAACTATTCCTTTTATTAGCGCGTGACTTAATCTGTTTTCAACCGGATCATTGCGCCAATCTTCTTTCTTTTCCTCTCCGTCTGTGGCGGACGTATCTTTTTTCTTAATTATTTCAGCGAACTCAATTAATCTTTCAGTTGCACCCGGGTTACGGTTGAAAATTACATCTTCAACTTTCTCAAGAAGGTCTTTGGAAATTTCTTCATAAATTTCAAGCTGACCGGCATTAACAATTCCCATATCCATTCCGGCTTTTATGGCATGAAATAGAAAAGCCGAATGCATTGCTTCACGAACAACATCATTACCACGGAAAGAAAAGGAGAGATTACTTACTCCTCCACTAACTTTTGCAAGTGGAAGATTTTGCTTTATCCATCTTGTCGCCTCTATGTAATCAACCGCGTAATTGTTATGTTCTGCAATTCCTGTAGCAATTGCTAGAATGTTAGGATCAAAAATTATATCCTGTGCGGGGAAACCGACTTCTTTTGTAAGAATATCATACGCGCGTTTACAAATTTCTGTTCTTCTTTTGAAAGTATCCGCCTGACCTTTTTCATCGAATGCCATTACAATTACTGCAGCGCCGTAGCTTAAAATTTTTTTTGCGCGTTCTTTAAATACTTCCTCACCTTCTTTAAGTGAAATAGAGTTAACAATTCCTTTACCCTGCAGGCATTTTAAACCAGCTTCAATAACAGACCACTTCGATGAATCGATCATAATAGGAAGTTTTGCAATATCAGGTTCTGCTTCAAGAAGGTTTAGGAATTTTGTCATTTCAGATTCTGAATCAAGCATACCTTCATCCATGTTGACATCAAGAACCTGTGCACCGCCCTCAACCTGATCACGTGCAACAGAAAGTGCTTCATCATATTTATTTTCTTTAATCAGGCGTGCAAACTTTTTCGATCCGGTTATATTAGTGCGCTCGCCTATATTCATGAAATTAGAATCAGGACGAAGTATAACTGGTTCAAGTCCGCTTAATCTTAAATAGTGCTCTTGTTTTTTAGGAACACGCGGCTTATGATGTTTTACGATTTCGGCAATAGCTTTTATGTGATCGGGAGTTGTGCCGCAGCACCCCCCCACGATGTTTACAAATCCGCTTGAAAGAAAATCCTCCAGCACACTGGCCATTGTTTGAGGTGTTTCATCATAACCGCCCATTTCATTTGGAAGTCCTGCGTTGGGGTAAACAGATAAAAATTTGTCAGATACATTAGAGAGATCTTTAATAAAAGGACGCATTTGTTTTGCACCAAGCGCACAATTAAGTCCAACACTTATTAAATATTTTGCCCGAGAGACAGAAATGTAAAACGCTTCAACCGTTTGTCCAGATAATGTCCTTCCGCTTTGATCAACGATCGTTCCCGAAATCATTAGAGATAGTTGAATACCTTTTTCCTCAAGATATTTTTGAACAGCTATAATCGCTGCTTTTGAATTCAGGGTATCAAAAATTGTTTCGATGAGGAGGATATCAGCACCACCGTCTACAAGTCCGCGTGTTTGTTCGTAGTAGGCACTAACCATCTCATCAAATGTTACGGCACGGTAACTCGGATCATTTACATTTGGCGATAAAGAAAGTGTCTTGTTTGTTGGTCCAAGTGCACCTGCAACAAATCTTGGCTTATCAGGATCTTTCTTGTTGAATTCTATCGCAACTTCTTTTGCGATCTTTGCGGATTCAAAATTTATTTCATAAGAAAGGTCAGCAAGGTGATAATCTGTCTGAGAGATTGGATTTGCACTGAAAGTATTTGTTTCAACAATATCAGCACCGGCGTCAAAGTAGGCACGATGAATACCTTTAATTATTTCAGGCTGAGTGATTGAAAGAAGATCATTGTTCCCTTTAAGATCGTGAGGATGATTTTTAAATTGCTCACCGCGAAAATCTTCTTCTGTCAAATTATGGCGCTGTATCATTGTTCCCATCGCGCCGTCAATAACAAGGATTTGTTTTTCTAATATTTTCTTTAATTGCTCAATCTTAGAGGACATAGTAATTCACTTAACTTTAGATCATTTATTATAGGACAGGATAAGTTACACAGTTCTCGAATATTTTGCCTTATCTTCTTTTCTTTCGATATATCCGTCAAAGTTCATTGCGATGTTACGTATAAGCAGTCTACCCATATTTTTTACTTTTATACCATCATCACTTATATCAATCAAATTATCGTTTTGCATTTCTGTAAGATTGTTCAATCCCCAAGCAAAGTATTTTTTAAAATCGATATTAAACTGATTGTCTATTTCCTTAAAGTTAAGCTCAAAGTTGCACATAAGTTTCGTTATAACTTCTCTTCTGATGTGATCATCGTCTGATAAGCGATAACCTTTTGTCGTTGGAAGAAGGCCTTTATCAACTGCAGTATAATATTCTTTTTCCGTTTTGAAATTCTGCGCATAAATATTTTTCAATTGAGAAATGGATGTAATTCCCATTGCATAAAGATCAGTACCGGCATTTGTGCTGTAACCCTGGAAATTTCTGTAAAGCTTTTTCTCACGCATTGCTATGGATAATTCATCATCAGGTTTTGCAAAATGATCCATACCAATAAAACTATATCCCGATGTAGTCAGCTTTTCGATTGTCATCTTTAATATTTCTAATTTGACCTCCGGAGCGGGAATATCTTCAGGATTAATAAGTGCCATATGTTTTTTCATCCATGGAACATGCGCATAATTAAAAACTGCAATTCGGTCTGGTGAAATATCAATTATTTTATCAACAGTATTTGAAAAGCCTTCAACAGTTTGGAACGGAAGTCCGTATATCAAATCAAGGTTAATACTATGAAAACCGAGTTCCCTTACCCATTGAACTGTTTGTCTTGTAATGTCCTCGGGTTGAATACGATTAACTGATTTTTGTACTTTCTCATCAAAATCCTGCACACCCATACTTATTCTGTTAAAGCCGTTGTTTCGTAATGCTTCAAGATGTGCCCTTGTAAGTTCCCGCGGATCAATCTCGCAGCTGTTTTCAGAATCATTTTTAAAGTTGAATGATTTATTAATATAGCTTGCAAGATCGTTTATTTCATCAGGATTGAGATGTGTCGGAGTTCCGCCGCCCCAGTGATGCTGAACTACTTGTCTGTCCGGTAAAAGATATTGTCTGAGCAGATCAATTTCTTTTTTCAAATAGGCATTATATTCCTTTATTCTATCTCTGTTACGTGTAATAATCATATTACATCCGCAGAAGTAGCAAAGCGTATCACAAAAGGGAATATGAAAATAAAGGGAAAGACCGGGAAGATTTTTATTCGTTATTCGTTTTTACGATTTCCTCAAGATAATCTTCGTGAGTAAAGCTTTCATTAAATTGCGGAGCAGTAGGATAGCTTGTGTAACGCGGCCCAGGCTTATCGTATTTCTTATACTTTTTTAAATCTATTTCGAACATTAACACTGCCTTTGTTTGTAATTACTCTAAGTGAAACTTTCTACTTTCATCTTTAACAAATTGAACCAACGCCTTCACATTTTCCGGATCGATATCGGGAAGAATTCCGTGACCAAGATTAAAGATGTGTCCGTTTCCTTTACCAAAAGAACTTAAAACATTTTTCGCTGCAAGATGAATATGTTCTTTATTTCCATATAACACAGTTGGATCAAGATTGCCCTGTAATGCTACACGGTCACCGACATGTTTTCTTATTTCACCAAGATCCATTGTCCAATCGAGTCCAAGCACATTTGCACCGATATCGGCCAGTTTATCAAGGTTATGATGAACACCTTTTGCGAAAAAGATAACAGGTTCATCTTTTCTTTTTATTTGCGAAATAATTTTTTCAACATATCGAAGGGAGAATTCTAAAAAATCATGTTGTGAAAGAACACCGCCCCATGTATCAAAAATCTGGACAGCATTAGAACCGGCCTCAATTTTTGCAGAAAGATAATCAGCAATAACATTTGAAAGTTTATCCAGTATTTTATGTGCCAGGACCGGATTATTATAAATTAACTTTTTTACCTCAGAAAAATTCTTACTTCCCCTGCCTTCAACCATGTATGTAAGTAAAGTCCAGGGTGAACCGCTAAAACCAATTAATGGAACTCTTCCGTTGAGTTCTTTTTTAGTAAGTGAAACTGCATCAAGGACATATTTTAAATCTTTATTCGGATCGATATTTTTTAATTGCCTTGCATCATCTTCATTACGAATTGGTTTTGGAAAAATTGGACCCTTTCCTTCGTGCATTTCAAGTTGCATACCCATTGCTTCGGGAATTACTAGTATGTCCGAAAAAATAATTGCAGCATCAACTCCGATTAAATCAATTGGTTGCAGAGTAACCTCAGCAGCAAGTTCAGGAGTTTTACACATTGTAAGAAAATCTGTTTTTGAACGGACGGCTCTGTATTCAGGCAGATATCTGCCTGCCTGCCGCATAATCCATATTGGTGTTCTTTCAACAGGTTGTCTTCGGCAAGCTTTCAAAAACAGATCATTCTTTAGCTGACTCAAATTGAACTCCTTTAGTAGAATTGGTTTTATAATATTCAGTTACTTTTTGAACAAGTCCCATAAATGTGTATTCATCAGGCATAATATTTACTTTAACTTTTTTACTTTCAATTGCCGATTGTGTCGTAGGCCCGATTGCAGCAACATCGTATCCTTTAAAGTAGCCAACAGGATTTGTTATGCCCATTATATGTAAAAAGTTTTCAAAAGTAGATGGACTTGTGAACACAAACAAATCTGGCTTACTTGTGCTTAGCCTTTTTATATACTCTTCAATGTTTTCTTTAGTTGGAAGAGAAACATTATAAACAGGAACAGATTTAATTACTGCACCAAGTTCTGTAAGTCCACGTGGAAGATCTTCTCTTCCAATTGCTGATCGCGGAATAAACACGACTTTATTTTTCAAATCATATTTTGTTAATGCTTCAACCACGCCTTCGCCACTAAATATTTTCGGTATTATATGGACGGGAATATTAAACTTTTCACAAACCGAATAAGTTTTGCTTCCAACAGCAACAACTTTTATTTGTTTGTAATGAATTTCAAGACTTAATTCTTTAAGGCGTTTTGCATACATTTTAACAGCGTGAGCAGAAGTTAAAATTATAAAATCAATTTTATCCTGTTCAGCAACTATTTTATCAAACTCATCCCAGCTTGGCGGCGAAACAATTTCTAAAGTTGGAAAAACAATTACATTGGCACCAAGTTCCCTGAATGCCGAAGCAGATTCTCTTGATTGTTCCACAGTTCTTGTTAGAACCAATGTTTTGTTCTTTAATGGGCGAATAGAATTAGTATCGAATCCAGAAAATAGTCCTTGCAAAACGAAATCAAATAAATTTTCTCTTTCATCAACAAGAACCTCACCAGTATATTTATTTTCAATCCCTCTTTGTACTGTGCCGAAAATACTTCCTAGAATTAATTTAACAGCAAAATCTTCGTCAAGATTTCTGAACTGCTTATTTCTAATCCCTTTTCTTAAAATGCCTTTAAGAATCGATTTCAAATCTTCATTGTGTGATTTAAGTTGTTCGCAAAAATCATTTTCAGTATTCAGATATTCTTTCTGATACATTAAAAAGAAACTCTGATACTTCATCATGAACATATAGAGATGAATCACATAAGAGTGAAGCGATTCAACGCAGCTTATTTTACCAAATATTTTTTCTCTAAGTGATGTGTCTAAATTGTTGAGCTTAGAACTCATTATTGTGAAGTAAAGTTCTTCCTTGGATTCAAAATAATTATAAACAGTCCCTTTGGCAATGTTAGTAAGACGCGCAACATCATCCATCATCACTTCATGATAATTTTTGCTTGAGAAAAGATTCGCTGCAACTTCAAGAATCTGTTCACGCTTTTTTGCTTTTTTGGTTTTTCTGTTTTCTTTAAGAATCATTTTAATTAATTCGCCAATCGTCAATAGCGAGAACTTCACCACTATTAGGATCAATAATTATTTGCTTGCCATTTCCCCGGTAACCAAAATCACCAACCATTTCATGCAAAGTGCTGAGGATACGCCAAATATATTTATCATAATTTGCGTCCCACATGAAGACTTTGTCCCATTCTTTAATTCCTTCTTCAAGTTTGTTTTGTTTAGCAATCTCAGCTGCCTGATTCTCATCTATTATAAATACACAATCGGTTGGCGAGTGAATGCAATTTGGTATTCCGGTTATTTCTGTATCTGTTAAAACTGTTCCCGTACTATCAACTGTAAATCTTATTGTGCCGTTAACAAAAGGTTTTTCGGGCATATAAAAATTATATAATAAAAAATAACCTTCTTTTATTTCTTTTGATTTTGAGAAATCAGGTTGAATGTATTTGTTAAAGAATTCCTCACCTGTTTTTGAAATGATGAATCGATTTCCCTTTTCTAAAACTTCAGAAGGGATGTTTGCTTCTTGCTGAGCGCTAGATGAACAAGAACAGGCATTAATTAGGAATGAGGAATTAAGAATTAGGAATAAAAATATTAATGCTTTAGAAATTGTTTTTAATTGTTTATTCATTTTAATTTCACTTCTTGATAAATTTCGCTTAGGATTTGTTTTGCGCCAGCATTTAATAAATCTTTTGCAAGTGATTCGCCAAGTTTTTCGGCATTATTTTTTGATCCTCTTACTTTTTTTCTGAAAGTTAAACTTCCATCGAGGGAACCAACCATTGCATCAAGATATAATTCTGTTGATTTAACTTCTGCATAAGCACCGATTGGAACCTGGCAGCCGCCTTCTAACGTTCTTAGTAGTGATCTTTCAGCAATAACAGACAAATAAGTTTCTTCGTGGTGGATTGATTGTACGATTTCATCAACAATTTTATTCTCTTTGCTAATTTCAATTCCAAGAGCACCTTGTCCAACTGCCGGAAGAATATCATCTGTACTTATATAAGAAGAAATATATTTATTAAGATTTAATCTTTCTACACCGGCTCTTGCAAGAATGATTGCATCCCAATCTGATTTTAGAAACTTATCTATGCGAGATGGAACATTTCCCCGAAGATCAACAATGGTTATATCGGGACGACGATGAAGCAACTGACATCTTCTTCTGAGTGAACCGGTTGCAACTACAGCACCGTCTTTTAGACTGTGTATTGTGATTCCTTTTTTTCTTCCTATTAGTGCATCTTCAACTTCGTGCCGCCTTGATACTGCCGCAAGTTTTAATCCATCGGGAATTATTGTCTGAAGATCCTTTAAGCTATGAACAGCAAGATCAACATGCTTTTTCAAGTAATTCAATTTCAAGTTCTTTTGTGAATAAACTTTTATCTCCGATCTTTGATAAAGCCACATCGAGAATTTTATCGCCCTTTGTTTTGATTATTTTTATGTCAACTTGAACAGAGCGATGTTTCTTTTCAATTAATTTCTTAATGTGATTTGCCTGCCATAATGCAAGCTCGCTTCCACGTGAGCCAATTATTATTTTTTGTTTCAAGAATATTTCCGTGTTTTAGTCGTTTGTAAATCTCTAATACTTGCGGCAATCAACAAAGCCAATGACAATAAAAGCCTATTTTTCCTTTTCTAAGCCAAACAATTTTCTTATGATACTTATCTTCTGTGCAGTATCTTCCGTTCTGCTATCTGATTCAGAAGTTTTCTTCAATTCAACAGTCGGTTGATGAAGAATTTTATTAATTATGCGTTTTGTAATTATGTCTAGTTTTTCTCTGTCACCTCCGGAAAACTTATTTATATTTTTCTCAACCTCTTCAGCACGAATCGCTTCAAAATGATCACGTAAGGTTTTTATGGTCGGAGCGGCTTCAAGCGAACTGTACCACTCAACGAAAGAATTTAATTCTTCTTCAATTATTTCTTCAACTTTAGGAATTTCAGATTTTCTTTTAGCAAGATTTTGTTCAACAATTATGTTAAGCGAATCGATATCGTGGTAAAAAACATAATCAATATCTTTTGAATTTGGATCAATATCTCTGGGAACAGCAATATCCATCAGACACCATTGAGGCATAATTTCTTTTCTTCATTGCTCCTTCAATATCCAGCTTGCTGACAATCAAGCCCTCTGAACTTGTTGCACTTACTGACAATATCAAACTTATAAAGATGTTCTTTGAAATTTGAAAAAGGAAAAACAGCCGTATTCAATTCAGCGGCAAGTTTTTCGGCTTTATCAAAAGTTCTGTTAGTAAGTGCTAGTCTTCCAATTCCTCTGTCGCGCAAATGTTTTGCAGCTATTTCGCCTGTCTCACCGGTTCCAATTATCAAGGCAGATTTTTTATTGATATTAGAAAAAATCTTTTCAATAAGCTGAACCGCTGCATAACTAACTGTGACTGCACCTTCGCTTATAGAAGTTTCTGTAATTGCTCTTTTACCGACTCTCGTTGTCGCATCCATAATGCGGCGCATAAAAAATCCGGTAAATTGAAGTTCATCTGCAATATGAAACGAATCTTTAACTTGTTTAAATATCTGGTTATCTCCGATTAGCATTGAATCAATTCCGGTTGCAACTCTGAACAGATGTCTTATAGAATCTTTCGAAATAAAATTTTCAAAATTTTCTGAACCTGCTCTTGAATCAGATTTATGATTGATTATAGAATTCTGTAATTCCTTAGCAGTAACTGTGGCATCAATGGGAATACCATATATCTCTGTTCTGTTGCAGGTCGATATAACGAGACCTTCACTTAACAATTTTCCTTTTTGCTTAAGAATAAAATTACGTATCTCTTCTTCACTAAGATGGAGAGTTTCTCTTAATTCAACAGGAGCAGTTCTATGATTTATTGATACGCCAAGAAGATTCATATCACATCAATAAAATGAATGAAAACTTTGTGCAAGAAAATTTGAAAGCATAGTTGAGAATATCGCCAGCAGAAAACCTATTATAGACAGAATGATTAATTTTCTTCCTTTCCATTTCCCAAATATTTTGTTCACTATTCCAATTCCATACAAAATCCAAACTAAAAAAGTTCCTATTAATTTGGGATCAGCATATGAAAATCCTTCCGGGAATGCTTTCGGCATCCAGATAATTCCAACTAGAATTGCCATTGTTAGTAAGAAAAATCCAATTACTGCTGAATAGAAACTTAATTTTTCCAACACGTCAAGACTTGGCAAACGGTTAAATATTAATCCAAACTTATTCAGCTTTATATCTTTATAAAGAATGAGATATAGAAATCCGTATACAGCCGCCATAGTAATTCCGGAGTAGCCAATAAGTGCACTAAAAACATGAAGTCCCAGAAGATTACTTTGCAAAACTTCGTGAACTTCCAGTAAGTCTTCGATAAAAAGGGAAGAGATTAACTGAAAAAAGATTGAGATGATAATAATGAATGGACCGGTTCCGCGAATATCGGTCAAAAGTTCAAGTATGAAATAAGAAAAGCTAATGGAAAATGCGAGGACAGTAAAAATTTCGAAAACATTTGTAATAGGCGGATGATTAAACTCAATTGTCCGCATTAGAAGATATACAATATGTAGAAAAAGAGTTAAGAAAAGAAAAACTCTTTTTGAGTGAAAGAATTTTCTTCCGCCTTTCTGAAAATCATAAGAGTAAATAAGGAAAGTGATTAAATAGAAAAACGGAAGAAGAATATTTAAAACATCAATTGAAGATAACATAATTAATTTCCCAAATATGACTCACAAGTGCAAAAATAACACTTAACAATTGTAAAACAAATTATGTGCTAAAATATATGCAAAAAAGGGTAAAGAGATGACATTTTTATTTTTTCAATCCAATTTCAAAAAAATAAAATTATTCTCAAATTTGGAGGCATGAATTCCTTTAAAAAGATGCCATCTCTAAATTAAATCAACAAAAGAAAAAAGTTTGATTAAATAATGACTAATTAGTCAACTAACTACCGCCCAAAATGATTGGCAAACCATCTTTTCCCGAACCAATTACAATTATCTTAGAATTGCTTGAATTTGCAAGTTTTTCGGTAGCCTCAATTCCTTTCCACTTCAGTACCTGATCGCTAATTCCTTTAGAGACAATATCCTGAAAATCGGCAATACCTTTTGCTTCGATTCTTTTTCTTTCAGCTTCCTGCTTTTCTCTTGTCAAGACGAACTCCATTCTTTGGCTTTCCTGTTCGGCTTTTAGTTTTTCCTCTATTGATGCTGTTAATCCGGCAGGAAGTTTTATTTGTCGCATTGGGGCGGCTTCAAGTGTAATACCTCGGGGCCCGACTAATGAAGACAATTCAGTCTCAATTTCGTTTGAAAGTTTTTCCCTGTCTGCAGTATAAAGTGATTTGGCTTCGTATTTTGCGGTTACACCTCTAACAACAGAACGGAACTGGGGTTTAAGAATTTTCTCAGAGTAATCTTCACCAACTGTTTTATAAATTTTGTTTGCATTCTCAAAACTTAAAGAGAAGAGCAAACTTATTTCGATCTGAACAGTTAAACCCTCTTTTGAGGGGACGGTCATTTCTTCTTTAACCTCTTGTGTTCTTGCATCAAACTTTATTACGTTAGCCATCGGATTAACAAAATTAACTCCGGGATATAATGTGTTGTCGCTTACCATTCCGAAGAAGTCCACAACACCAACATGACCGGCGGGTATAACTGTCCAGAATTGCGAAATCACAATCAGTGATGCAACAACAATTCCAACTAGCGAAAAAGTAACTTCTTGTTTATTATATCTCTTTTTTGCTTTAAGATATATAAACACAGCAACTGCAGTAGCTAAAACTGCGATAATAAATAACATAGTGATTACCTCTTATGTTTAATATGATTTGAAATATTTGTTAAGATAAGAAAATTATAGAATCAATTCCTGATAAAATGATGAAATAATAATTAATTGTAATAAGAAAGACGAACAGTGCCCGGCTATAATTACGGAAGTGTATGTCTTAAAACAGTCATTTCGCTCCTATTCATAGAGATTGGAATCTTTAGTTTTGATTATAATTTAAAAGAAAATCCAAAACAATTCGTTAGCTAACGAATAGCTTGATAAGAATAGACAAATGAGACAGAATCTTTACTTTTTGATAATTATTCAATAAAACTTTAAGCGATAATCTTTTTAACAAGTTTCACTTTTCTCACTTTTTGATTTGAAAACCCAATTGAAGATTCAATTCTTTTTTGAGCTTGTGAAATACTCTGTTTTTTATCCGTATATAATTCAGCAATTACATCACCTTTATTAATATAGTCTCCAATTTTATAGTTAAATACAATTCCGGCTTTTGGATCAATCTTATCATCTTTTGTTAATCTACCTGCTCCGAGTTCAAGAGCTGCCATTCCAAGTTGATAATTATCAATTTTCTTCAGATAACCATTTTGTTTTGCTTTCAGTTTCACAACAAATTTTGATGGCGGGTATTTACCGGGGTTTTCAATATAAGAAATATCACCACCTTGAAGTTTGACAATCTGAAGAAACTTTTTATATGCCTGGCCGGATTTAATCATTTCAACGGCAACCTTCTTCCCAGACTCTAATGAAGATGCCTTTTTGCCGAGATATATCATAGCTCCGGCAAGTAAAATTGAAAGATCGTAAAGATCGTTTTTAACTCTTCCTTTAAGTATTTCAACAGATTCATAGACTTCTAACCAGTTTCCGACATAATTACCAAGTGGTTGGTTCATATCGGTTATAAAAGTCAAGCATTTTTTGTTAAATGACTTCGCTGTGTTAGTTAATGAGAGGGCAAGTTTTTCTGCATTCTTTATATCTTTCATAAAAGCGCCGCTGCCTGTTTTTACATCAAGAACCAAAGCATCAATTCCTTCCGCAAGTTTTTTACTCATTATGCTTGCGGTAATTAATGGTATGGATTCTACCGTAGCTGTAACATCGCGAAGAGCGTAAATAAGTTTGTCGGCAGGAGCAATTTCTTTGGTCTGTCCAATTAAAACCACACCACATTTTTTTAATACTTTTTTGTATTCTGATAATGAAAGATTTGTTCTGAAATCCGGAATTGATTCAAGCTTATCAAGAGTTCCGCCTGTATGTCCGAGTCCGCGACCCGAAATCATCGGAATAGGCACTCCTGCTGCTGCAGCAATTGGTGCTATTATTAATGATGTCTTATCCCCAACTCCGCCTGTGGAGTGTTTATCAACTTTTAATCCTTTAATTTTTGAAAGATCAATAACTCTTCCGCTGTGAAGCATTGTTTCGGTTAGATATGATGTTTCCTGTTTCGTGAATCCATTTAAGAATCCAGCCATTAGAAAAGCTGAGAATTGGTAATCTGGGATTTTGCCAGCCGTAAAGTTGTGTATTGCAAAATTAATTTCAGTTTTATCGAGAGTATGGCCGTCTCTCTTCTTTTTTATTATTTCAAGGAAATTCATATACAAAGTTAATGATTATTGATTAGTGTTTGAAGTGTGCGTTAACTATGAAATGAATTTCACGCAAAGCGCGCAAAGGATTTTAGAATTTCATTATTTTATCTTAATCTCGGCAGCAATCACTTCTGTATTTTAATTCTCTGTGGCTTAAAAATCTTAGCGACTTTGCGTGAAAAAGATCTTTCTTTATTTAGTAAGCTTCTTCCGCTCGTTATCAATCTTACTCATGCTCTTACTCAAATCTAAGGTTGTTTAAACACACTCAAATATTTATCTTTCACCCTGAAATCAAACAGGAGTTAAATTTATTATAATGCAGTTTAAGAAAAGAACTCATAATTGCGGTGAGTTAAGAGAAAAAAACATTGGTGAAGAGGTTGTTCTCAACGGCTGGGTTGACAGAAGAAGAGATCTCGGCGGAGTAATTTTTATCGAACTACGCGACAGATACGGAATTACTCAAATAGTATTTGAACCCAATTACAATTCTGAAGCACACAATTCAGCAAAAGATCTACGCAATGAATTTGTGTTATCTGTTGAAGGTAAAGTAAGAAAAAGGCCTGCAGATACAGACAATCCTGAACTTCCTACTGGTTATGTTGATGTTATGATTGATAAACTGATTATCTTGAATGAATCAAAAACACCTCCATTCCTAATTAAAGATGAAATTGATACTCACGAAGATCTTCGTTTAAAATACAGATACCTTGATTTACGAAGACCAGGATTACAAAAAAATATTTTGCTTAGACATAAAATGTATCAGTTTGTAAGGAAATATTTTGACGAAAATAATTTTGTTGAAGTTGAAACTCCTGTGTTAATGAAATCAACTCCCGAAGGTGCAAGAGATTATCTTGTGCCAAGCAGACTGCATAAAGGAAAGTTCTACGCTCTTCCACAGTCACCTCAGCAATATAAGCAGTTATTAATGGTAGCGGGATTAGACCGTTACTTTCAAATTGTAAAATGTTTCCGTGATGAAGATTTAAGAGCAGATCGTCAACCTGAGTTCACACAGATAGATGTTGAAATGTCCTTTGTTGATCAGGAAGATATCTTCAGTATGATGGAAGGTATGATGAAAGTTTTGTTCAAAGAAATCTGGAACAAAGAACTTCAACTCCCAATTCCACGACTTACCTTTGATGAGGCTATGGAAAAATATGGTAGTGATAAACCTGATCTTCGATTCGATCTGGAAATGATTACTCTTAATAGTGTTTTTAAGAATTCAGATTTCAAAGTATTTAGAGATGCAATTGCTGAAGAAGGAATTGTAACAGGATTACTTGCGGCTGATTGCGGTGAATATACACGTAATCAACTGGATGTGCTTACAGACTTTGTAAAAAAGCTCGGTGCGAAAGGCTTAATATGGATAAGAGTTAAGGAAAACGGAGAACTGGAAGCCCCTGTTGCAAAATTCTTTAATGATGAAGAAAAGAAAAATCTTATTGATGTGCTTGGTGCAAAACCCGGTGATCTATTTATTCATTCTTTCCGGTGCAAGAATAAAAACATTATCTATAATGGGTTATCTAAGATTGAAATGGCAAAACGTCTTGAACTTATTAAACCAGATTCAGAACCAAAACTGCTTTGGGTAACCGACTTCCCATTATTCGAGTGGGATGAAGACACAAAAAGATATTATGCAATGCATCATCCTTTTACATCACCACGATTGGAAGATGTTGCTAAAATGGAAACAGATCCCGGCAAAGTGAAAGCCCGCGCCTATGATCTTGTCCTCAACGGAAACGAGATTGCTGGAGGAAGTATAAGAATACATCAGTCGGATTTGCAGGCAAAAATGTTTAAAGCGCTTGGAATTACAGACGAGGAAGCGCAATACAAATTCGGATTTTTAATGAATGCATTTAAATATGGTGCACCGCCTCACGGCGGCATAGCCTTCGGCTTTGACAGAATGGCCATGATTTTTGCGGGTGAAAACTCGATCCGTGATGTAATTGCTTTTCCCAAAACAGCAAGCGCTGCATCTCTAATGGATGACTCACCTTCATTTGCAAGCGAAGAACAATTGAGGGAATTACATATAAAGGTGAGGTGAGTGATAATATTGGATCCCAATTTCATTTCGATTTCCAAAACACACAGAGTAATAAGTTTTAAATAGGTTATTTTTGATCAACGCTATCTTTTGGGCGAGACTCAATCTGACTTAGCAAGGAATTTTAATATTTTTTTTCAATTTCCTTAACTTTTTATAAAGAATTTATCATAAAAAAATGCAATCATTAAGTTTAGAGGTTTCTAAATATTAAACAGATAAAAGATTAGTGAATGAATTTGAAACATTATAATAAATGCTAATGGCTAAAAAACCGTAAAAATAGGCTATTATTTCGGCACACATATTGAGTTACGATAATAAAATCATAATAATTTAATAAAAAGAAAATATGTGTTAAATAATCACTAATTATCTTCTTTTATTTGTGATTATATAATAAATATAGTACGACTCAAACTTCTCAATATCAGCCAATATAACTAGAGTTGTATATATTTAAGTAGCAATGTACTTTTTTGTAATTGCTTTTTATTTATTTAAAGATTAAATTTCTTTGTGTTTTATTTTGAAGGGCTAATCTAATGTTTAAACTATCTATTTTTCTTATTGCAATATTATTTGCATTTGGGCTTAATTTTGAGAATTTTGCTCAAAAAAGATATAGATTCTCGAATCTTACAGACCCAAATCCTTCCGCACTTCAATATAAATCATCAGGTAATTCCTCAAAGTATTCGAAAAGAACCAACTTCTTATTATAAACAACCAGTTTAAATTAAAATCTTCCTATAATACAATTAAGAATAAGTTTCAGTTTCAGAATAAAGCTAGTTATCGACTCAAATATAAAACTTAATTTCCCAAGCTATACCAGAAATACTGCTTCTACCAGGCTAAAGTATAGACAGTCGGCCCCATCGCTCTAGATATAATCACAAAATATAATTTGATTAGGAACAAATAATTAAGTTAAGAAAAACCTTCTGAAAAAACTGATTATATATATAAAGTTAAAGTACTTTCGGAAATCAGATAGAGGATAAGTGAAAATTTCTTTCAAATATGTGTTTCATCGATTGACGGTATAGCCCATTTGCGAATGTTCACGAGATAAATATAAGCGGGGTTTCTTATCAATTTAATCTTGCGTTTTGTATAGTAAATCAAGATAGTTTTCAGCTCATCACTCCAGTCCATCTTATTTAACCTGTCAAAGAAATTGGAAATTCTTTCCGAGGAAAATCAATTATCTTAACCCCCACAATCTACCAATTTGTTCCTCCATTTTTTTGTGTAATCATTTAATTATCAAGCACTCAATATTTTTCCTGTTCGTATCATTTTTATATTTTAGTCTAAACGATCTTATCGATTGCCGTCTAATGAGTTGTCAAAACAAACAGTTTTAGGTAGAAATGTAAATTTCCGTAAATCTTACCTGTAAAATTTTCTTTAATTCTCACATATTATATATGTGGCTTAAGGGTTATCGTCAAACAACGATACAATTTTTCATTTTGAACACAACATTTTTACATTTTTACCTTTGCTTTTTATATGAACGGTAATTATTTTCCTGGTGAACTTATTTGGAGAAATATTCTTATCTGATGTATGAAAGAAAGGGTAATTATTACCCGTAAAAATTTCTTATACTGGTAATTTTTTGAAATTTTAATAATTATTTCTTGGCACCGGATTAGAGACTATCTTTAATTAGTTTTTAGGAGTTTATAATTTAGTTATGGGTCAGCAGCAATTACTTTTAATAGTACTTGGAATGATAATTGTGGGATAGCTATAGTCTTTGGTCATCATATTTTCAGGCAGCATTCTATTGATTCTAAAAGAGATATTGTTATAAGCTGAAACTGTAAATCTTGCAAATATGGCATATCAATACTATAAAAAACCAATAAAATTAGGCGGCGGGGGAAATAGTTTCGAGAGTTGGCAAATTCCTGATGACTCTTAAAATTACCGTAAGCGGAGAGTATGAGGCTGATATCTCTGCAGATATAGTTGTAATAACAGGAACCGGAAATGAAATAGTCACTGGCACGGATTATGTTAAAGTCCAAACAACAGTAACAGCAGAAAATATATTTACAGAAGTTCTTAACTAACTTAACTTAAACAAACTTAAAGGAGACTCAAATGGGTCAGCAACAATTGCTCTTAATCGTTCTTGGCGTTATCATAGTTGGTATCGCTGTGGTCGTTGGTATTAACTTATTCAACGCAAATGCAGAAGAATCTGCTATAGATACAACAGTTTCTGAAGCAACAAACATTGCTGCTATGGGATTGCAGTTTTATAAGAAACCAACAGCTCTTGGTGGTGGCGGAAATGAGTTTCGACGGATTTTGAAGACATTGTTCCCGTAACTTTAACAACCACAGATTATTGTACTCATGTGGTAGGTCCAGGTACAGACCACAGATCTACCAATTTCATCAACTCATACAGATTATGGTTTTACAGTAGCTGTTAATGTTACTAATGCAGGTGTATATACAACAGTAGTAGACAAGAGCGGAGTAACAGAATAATTTAATTTAATATCTTATAGTATAATTTTTGTATTTAGGCTGATAAAATGTTTATATTTTATCAGCCTTTTTAATTATTAATATATTGCATTATGGTAGAAATTAAATTTACAGCACAAAAGACAAACGGACAGACAATAACAGGTTCTTTAACTGCCGATAGTTCAGGGGAAGCGAAAAGAAAGATCACCTCGCTTGCTGAAAAAAATAATCTGAAAATTTTGAGTACCGAAAGGAAATCAACTTTTCTTTATAAAGCTGCACGCGGCAAAGAAAAACCGATTCGCGGCGAACAGAAAGCATTCAATAAAAAAGAAGTTGAAGAAGCACTTACCCGTCTTGGGTACACTAAATTTTCAGTTAATAAAAAACTTCTCGATTTTGAATCAAAGCCTCCCGTTCAGGAAATAGTAACGTTTGTTAAAATAAGTGCAGAACTTCTGGAACAGAAGTTAGCATACGGAGAAGTGCTCACATTATTAATTAATGATACTCAAAATGCATCACTTCGTAATACTCTGCGTGATATTAATAATGACTTAAAAAAAGGTGCAGATAGCCAGGCAACCTTCTTAAAATATCAGAATGTCTTTGGTAAGTTCACTGCATATATGCTTGGGCTTGCATCAAAGTCAGGTAATATGACAGAGATTTATAAAGCTACTGCAAAGTTTCTTGAACGCAGGCAGGAGTTTAAAAAGAATTTAAGATCAGCTCTTATTACGCCAATGGTTACTGTTTTCGTATTAGTGGCTGCAGTAGGATTTTATGTAGGCTACATTTTTCCTGAAACAGCAAAATTGTTTGTGCGTTTTGGTGTTGAACTTCCGCCCATGACAGCCTTCACTCTTAAAGTGAGTGATTTTTTAGTTGAGAACCCCTGGCTAATAACAGCATTCTTTGTAATTCCACCGGTTGCATTCTTTTATTATTCTAAGACTACCAAAGGGGCTTATTTAATTGATAAGTATATATTGCAACTTCCGTTAATTGGACAATTAATTCATAAAACATTAATTGAAGTTTTCTGCCGCGTGTTTTATACTCTTTACAGTGGCTCAGCAGAGAGCATAGAACCAATAAAAATTGCGGCCGAAGCATCAGGCAACAGGTATTTTGAAGACAGGATCAAAAATGTTTCAATTCCTTTGATGATAAAAAAAGGCGTTGGGGTTACAGAAGCATTTGAAGCCGCCGGTGTATTTACAGATACTGCATTATCAAGATTTCATTCTGGTGAAGAGTCGGGAACAATTAAAAACACAGCATTGCAATTGGCAAATTACTATGAGGCGGAAACGGTTTATAAATTAAAAAATTTAATTGAAGCGATTCAAATAGCTATAGCAATGTTTATTATGGTTGTAATGATATTATTGACCCTGGTTTCAGCAGAAACTGCAACCGTTCGTCCTAAAACGCCGGGAACTTCGTTGGACATACAGGTTGAGAATAATATTACGTAAATAAAAGGTAAAAGATTAAATAATTAATTCGTATATAAACCTCACATCGATGAAGTTGTAGTAAAAGTAAGTTTTACTTGTTTGTCATTCCCACGAAAGTGGGAATCTATTTTATCTTTGGATTTTGGATTCCCGCCTACGCGGGAATGACAGAGAAATTGGCACTTTTGATTCAACCTGCGAGGGGAGAGGTTAAATGTTTTTATACGATCAAAATCTTTAATTCGTTAAACAGAACTAGATCATTTTATAAATTTTTGATTTTGAAGTTGAACGGATTACTTTACATAGAATATTATAATGAATTGCCACGACCTTCAAAGGCTGTGTGAAAATAGATTTTGTTTGATGTAGTCGCAAGCTTCAGCTTGCGAAAATTAAATAAAAACGCAACTTAAAAGTTGCGGCTACAGCCCAAGTATTTGATTTAATATGTTTCCCGAGATAAATGCCGGGGCAATCATGCAAAGCACCGTGCGTAAAAGTGAGTTAAATAGATAAAATTCTTATAGAAATAATGATGAAAAAGAAACTTACATCATGATGGATCCGAATTTTGAAATGACTGATAAGATCGGTTATCTACTTTATAAAAAAGGAATAATTGATCAGCCCACCCTTGAGAAAGCCTTAAAGGCTAAAAATCTGGATAATGGTAAAGGTAAGAGAAATCTTGCGCAGGTGCTTGTGCAGGACTTTAAATATGACCATGATGTTATCTTCCGTGAAGTAGCGATTCTATATGCATTCCGTGAACTTGATATTAATCCTGAAGAAATCCCCAATAACCGTCTTGAAGCAATTAAGAATCTGGTTAACAGCGGCGGAGAAAACCTTAAAGAGGTTATGCTTGAAAGCAATATAATCCCTTTTATGTATGATGATAGAATTAAAGATAAACTAATAATAGCTGCAACAGATCCTACAGATCGCAATATTTCCAAAGTAGCTTTCGGACTGAATGCAAAAAAACATGAAGTTGTTTTTATTCGCCGAAAGGATTATGAAAAACTTATAGAAATAATTTTTCCGCCCGAAAATCTTTTCCTCAAAGCAATGGAAGAAGACGAGGGAGAAGTTCATTTTGAGGAAGAAGATTATCTTGACGAACAGCAACTCGATGCAGAAATTAATAAAAGCGCTCTTATAAATCTTGTTGAAGGTGCACTTATTGAAGGTGTTCGAAAAGGTGCCAGCGATATTCACTTTGTTCCGAAGAGCAATACCAAAACAGAAGTAATGTTCCGTATTGACGGTAATCTTCAGCAATGGCATGTGCAGGATAATACTTTGCCAGAAGCTGTTCTTGCTGTTGTTAAAGACAGATCAAAGGGTATGGACAGGTTTGAGAGAGAGATGGCACAGGATGGATTTATCCAGAGAGAGGTTGACGGGTTTACAATTCGTTACAGAGTTTCTATCCTGCCAATGGTTGGTACAGAACATAGGCATAAATTTGAATCGGCGGTTATAAGAATTCTTGACGATAGAAAAGTTGTTAAAGATCTTGATAAACTGGGACTTGTTGGTTACGCAAAAGATTCCTTTGTTAAAGCAATTAATGAACCACAGGGTATGGTGATTATGACGGGTCCTACAGGAAGTGGAAAAAGCACTACTTTGGTCGCTGCTCTCTACCAGGTAATCACACCGGAATATAATGTGCTTACCGTTGAAGATCCGGTTGAATATGTGATAGAAGGTGCCCGCCAGCTTAAGATCGGTTACAAAATGAATTTTGAACAAGCGATAAGATCAATACTTCGTCACGATCCCGATATCGTTCTTGTTGGTGAGATGCGTGATAAAGAAACAGCCGAAACGGCAATTAAACTTGCAAATACAGGTCATTTAACTTTTTCAACACTTCACACAAACGATGCCCCCAGTGCTGTTGCACGTCTTTTTAAAATGGGAATAGAGCCTTTTCTTATCGCCTATGCTATAAATGTTATTGTGGCACAAAGATTGGTTAGAAGATTGTGCCCAAAATGTAAGAAGAAAGTTGTAAATTTCGATGAAACTTACATGAAGGCTATAAAACAGGATATTGCGGAGTGGAGAAATTTTACAATATATAAAGCTGCCGGATGCAATGAATGTAGCAACACAGGATATAAAGGCAGAATGGCAATTCACGAAGCATTATATTTTACGAAAGAGATTAGAGAGAGTATCGTTCGTTCAGGTACAGATGTTGATGAAGAGGCAATAAGAGTTCAGGCTCGTAAAGACGGCACTCTCTCATTAAGAGACTCAGGTTTCGAAAAAGTTAAAATGGGGCTTACATCAATTGAAGAAGTTGTGTCTAACACTTCGGAGAGTTAAGTGAGGATAAGGCTGAGGCGGAGATTTGTGATATCTGTCCAAAACGTTTAAAAATTAAATTGGGTTAGGATAGTGAGTTAAAACATAAATTAATTGTTTGTATTTCTATTAGTTAGAAAAACATTTTATTCATTTATAATTCTTGATTTTTTGTTTAATAGTTATTTTTTCCGATTGAGACGTAAATATTACTATTATAAAAAAAACTTTACATATTTATTAAAAATTCATTTATATTAACCACAACAATTAAAAGACACAGGGTAATAGTCCATGTTGATCGAAGAAAAAAAGATTCTTGAAAATTTTGCACGCACTATTCCCCAATCTTTATTCGGACCTGATAGGGTACACTACATACTTGCAAATATTGATAAGCTTGCTGAAAACGAAAAACTTGCCCTAAGAAAATTTTATAATAAATTTCTTAGAGAAATGATTGAACGTGAAGCATCCGATATTGAAGTTGGCGGACACGGCAATGAAGGTTATATCTGGTTTAGAGTTTTTGGCAATAAAGAAAGAGTAAGAGACCTCCCGCAATTCACAGTAGATGAATCTGCTGTTTTGATCTGTAATCTTTTCAATTCAAACCAAAGAAAATTTCTTGAAGAAAACCGAAACCTGGATTTTAGTTATACCTTCTTTTACGAACGCGGAAAAGTTAATGTAAGATTCAGAGCCGATGCTTACTTTGATCTTGATACTATTTCATTGAATATGAGAGCGATAAATCAGGCTATCAGACCGCTTTCATCTTTGGAATTCCATCAGACGGCTTTAAGATCAATGAGTCATGGTTATATCAAATTCGGCTTATCATTAATAACAGGAATTACCGGTTCTGGTAAATCTACAACACTGGATTCTATTGTCGATCATCATAATAAATTCGATCCTGCCCATGTTATCATCATTGCTGCTCCTATTGAGTATGTTCATACTTCTAATGTATGCCTTATTAAACATAGAGAAGTCGGCCGGGATGTAATGTCGTTTAAAGATGGAATTGTTCAGGCATTGCGTCAGGATCCTGATATTATAATTGTTGGTGAAATGAGAGATCCAGCTACAATTACAGCAGCACTTGAAGTGACAGATACCGGTCATAAAGTATTCTCAACGCTTCATACTTCTTCAGCCACAGAATCAATTGATCGTATTATTGCAGAAGTTCCTTCTATTGAGCAGGAACGCGTAAGAAATCGTCTTGCAGATGTGCTAGTTTCAGTCGTTTCACAAAAACTTGTCCCAAGTTTAGACGGAAAGCGTATTATGGCAAAAGAAGTGCTAATAATGACCCCGAGTGTAAAAGCTGCAATAAAGAACAATAATACAAGTGAAATTTACATGATGATAAATCAGGGTGGTCAACAGGGGATGATTACTATGGAACAGGATTTGAAGAGATTATATCTGGCAAAGAAAATTTCTCTTGAAAATGCTATTTCTTATGCAAATAATAAAACACGAATTCAACAAATATTGGCAACTTAAAGATGAAACCAATTGTTTGCTTATACTGCGAAGGAAATGATACCAAACTTGCCGTAGTGGATCAGGATAAGACGCTGGGCAAAATAAAGGTATTAAGAACGGCCTCGGTTGATGTTGTCGCTTCAGGTGCTAATTTAGGCTTTGATCCATCAAGTGGTCTTAGTCTGGAAGGAGAAGCCCTACATTTCGATGGGGAAAAAAGCGCTGATCTTCTCTCAGAACCCGATTCTGCGAGTATCGGTGCCTTAAGCGGAACTCTACAAGGGTTAAATACAAGTACTACATTATTCATTCCCGCTATTTCAGAACCGGCTTTGTATTATCACTCTTTTGAAGGCAAAAGGGATGTTAGAGATTCAAAGCTTATTCAGGATCTGATTGAAGATATCAGGGAGACAAAAAGCGTAAATGTTGAGAGGGAAAGCATTGACTATACGGAACTTTCCGATGGTTCTCTGCTAGCCACTTTTGTCGTTGGTGAAATTGGCTGTGTTAGTCTGCTTAACTCCGTTGCACAGCATTTCGGCAAAAAATATTTTAGAATTCCAACAATCAAAAGCGCCGACATTTCTCTTGCATATTATGTGGCAAAGAGGAAAAAATTCTTCCCCGATGATCAAAGCTTGATTGTTTATATTGGAAAGGAATACAGCAAGCTGATATTCCTTCACGGCAGAAAAGTCAAGCACATTGGTACTACGCTGGATATCGGAACTCTGAATCTTCATACTTACGATGTTTACTTCTCAAAGATACTTCTTGAAATGGAAAACGGAGGCATTTCCGCATTAGATAATATTATCGTCTGCGGTGAAGATGATTCCGAAAACCTTATTCTTTCATTTTATGGAACGTTTCCGGAAGCAAATGTAAGTAAGCTGGAATTTGACGATCTTGATGTTTCTGTGCTTGATGAAGAAACTCGTCAGAAGTTTTCTTCATACAGCGTTCCGATTGCAGTTGCTACGGAATATTTTGATGAGCTGGAAAAAGAAACCCGCGGAATAAATATACTTCCAAGGTATATCCGCGAAGAACAGAAGTTCTTCCAGTTTTCCTGGCATTCATTTGTAGTTATGCCTTTCCTATTCTTAGCCGCATTCTTGATAACTATGAAAGTTCTACAAAACTCTAAAGAGCTTACGGATTTAGATAGCGATATTACGCGAAAGACAATTATAGCTAGACAGAACCAGGAAATGCTTGGAAAAATCGCAAACCTTGAAAATAAAATTGCAACCTTCGATCAGACTGTTGCAATACTCGATTCAGCTTCTGCTGGATCGGGGGCATTTAAATCTGTACTGAAAGAATTTTCTGATTTCGGTGCAAGAAAACAGGGTGTTTGGTTATCAAAACTTTCGAGCGATGGCAGTAAACTTGCAAATATTGAAGGTTATTCATTATCTAGATATACTCTTACTGACTTTGCTTATTCGATTCAGAAAGCTACTCTTAACAGCATGCTTAATGAATCTTTAAGAGATAAAAACGCATACAAATTTAATATAACATTTGATTTATCTTCATATCCGAAGAAGAACAATGAATAAAAAATTACGAAGCACGTTAGTTCTTTTAATACTTCTTATTCTCGTACTTGTTGCGGGCGGCATATATATATTCGCCATTCAGAATAGTGAAATAGACGAGAAGAAAGAACAAATTGAAGAGCTTAATGCAAACGCCATTGATCCTGAAGAATTAACCCAGCGTTATGAGCAGTTAACCGAAAGGTCCATTATGCTGGATTCAATTCTTGCAAACAGGCCATTTAACATTCCTCTGAACCTGTCTTCAATCAAGTTCTATAACTTCATTAACGATGCAGTAACCGGGTATTCGCCTGTTTATACGCAGGTTAATGTTGAGTATGCAGAACAGAAACAGGATAAGGAATTTTTCTATCACCTTTATAAGCTTAGCGGACATGGTTATTTCAACGATGTTTATAAGCTTATATACGCAATTGAAAGCAGCAAGGAGCTTAAGAAAATACAAGATGTCTCTTTTGGCAATCTTGTAAAAACAAGCGAGGAGGAAGTGCCTCAATTTCTCGTCAGCTTCACAATGAATGCTCAGGTGTATTTCTCAAATGATTCACGTTTTGCTCCTCCCACTTATGTTGAAAATGACTTAAGTACAGGATCAATTTATGATATATTCTATCCGCTAATAAGGAATGAAATACCTCCGAACATTGATGGATTGCTGGATGTGCAAGGAGCTAAATTGCTTGCTTTAATTCCCGAAGGTGCATTCTTAGCTGATGATAAAGGTAACACTTATCTTATCTGGGAGGGTGAGCAGGTTTATCTGGGCTACTTAACAAAGATTGATTATAATAACAGCGCTGTCAGCTTTATACTTAACAAGGGCGGAATCATTGAAAGGCTTGACCTCAGCTTAGAAAAAACAGAAATTAAGAAAAAAGGTGAGAAGTAAAATGAGAACTTACACATTAACTTTAGTAACAATGCTGCTCCTTATCTCACAGGTTTTTTCACAGCAGTATTGGGAACGCAGATTTAAAACTTACAATAATCCTGACGAGCTGGTAACTCTTTCCCAGACATTGCCTTTTAACCAGGCGATAGAATTGCTTAGCAAAGTCAGCGAAAGCACTACCGGAAAAAGGATTGTATGCACCGTTGATAGGGAAGATCCGATAGGCATTGAAATTGAAAATATGCCTTACGATAAAGCGTTATTGATTGTTGTTCAATACAACGGCTTTATTTATGAGGAAAAGGAAGATGTGATAGTCGTAAAAATCCCCGGTGTTGGTGAAATCCCCAAAAGTCCCGATACTTATGCTTCTGTTGGATCGAGAGAAGTGAAAATATCTGCAGTTTTCTTTGAAATGGATGTGAATGAATCAAAAAAACGCGGAATTGACTGGAAGTTTTTGTTATCCGGTCAGGGATTTAATTTTGGTTCTGAGATTATATCTGAAACAAAACAGTCTACAGAAGGAACTTCCACAACTCAACAGACGGGTATTCCTCCAAACTGGAAACTTGGTTCCGGAGCAGAAGGACAAATGGGTAATTTCTTTGGTCAGGCAACAGCAATGTTCCAATTCTTTGAATCAGAAAGTATGGGTGAAATTCTCGCAAGTCCAAATATTGTTGTACGTGATAGAAACCAGGGTAGAATTCAGATTGGGTCTGACTTTTCTGTAAGGACAAGAGACTTTGCTGGTAATACTGTTGAAAGATTCTTTCCTACAGGAACTATTATTGAAGTAACACCTTATGTATATAATGAAGAAGGAGTTGATTACGTTCTGTTAAATGTTATGGTTGAGAGAAGCTCCTTTACTTACAGTGAACTTGTAACGGAAATAAAGAAGAGCACTGCCGCCACACAGCTTTTAATGCTTAACGGCGAGGAATCAATACTGGGCGGTTTATTTGTTAATGAAGAAACAACCACAAGAAATGGAATTCCATTCTTAAGAGATTTACCATGGTGGGTATTCGGTATCCGTTATTTAACCGGTTCTGATACAAAAACCATTACTAAAAAAGAACTTGTAATTTTATTAAAAGCAGAAATTGTTCCTACACTTAAGGAAAGAGCAGAAAACCCGAATGCTAATAATCTTATTCAGCAGCAGTTAAATGATAATCAAAAGAAAGTTAAGTTCTATCAACTTGAACAGAGCGATTCGCAGACAAAGTATTAAGGTTTTAGATGGAATCAATACTTGTTGTGGATGACGATATTAACCTGTGTACTGCTCTTAAGGATGAGCTTACAGAAGTTGGTTACGATGCGCAATATGTTACGAACGGATTTGATGCAATAAAGTATTTGCTAGATAATACAGTTGATATGGTTTTACTGGATCTTAAAATGCCTGATATGGATGGATTTGATGTGCTAAGAGAAATGGAAGAAAAAGATATACACACAAATGTTATAGTCTTAACGGCTTATGCCGACGTAAAAAGCGCTATTGATTCTGCCAAAATGGGGGCAAGCGACTTTATTAGTAAACCGTATGATTTTGATGAACTACTCATAACGATTCGAAGAGTGCTGCAGAGAGAATAATGAACGATGAAACTTTCCCTCAGAATACTTCTTATTAACTTTGTTATAGTCCTGCTTATCCTCGTTAGTTCTGCCATTGCGATTCTCACAACAATGCAAAAAGTCCTGAACACACAAAGGACTCAGAATATTCAAACATCTGCAAAGAATTTCCTTTATGTCTTTTCAAACGAACAGCAAAAATCTGATTATGAGTTTGCCGAATTTGTTGATGCTAATCTTGGTGCATTTATGTATCGCGGCAATCTTACAAATGCAGCGAATAATTTTGTGATTGAACTCAGAAATGATGGGTCGGAAAAAATAAACAGAATAATCAAAAGCCCCGAGATAAATCTGCCAAGGGGAGAGATAACATTAAAGGAATTTCTTGAATACAATCCTTATGCTCTGTTAAAACCGTATAAAAATGAAAGAGGAACTCAGTATTACTACGGAATGGTTTTAAGTTCTAAAATTCTGGATGACATCGCTTCAAGAATAAATGCCGATGTTGCAATTATCTGGGATAATGCGGTCGCGGATGTTTCAAATAAAAATGCTAATCAGAATATTTTGTATGATCTGAATAAAGTTGTTAATTTCTTTAATCGGCAAAGTGAAAATGAAAGCGAAGTCTATCTTGAAGCTACAGATATAAATGATATTGCGGCTACATTGGCTTTTCCTCAAGACATCAACGAAAAAGGTAATAACCTTTCTTTTTTGGTCTTCAAGACCAATCCGGAATTAAATGAGATACGTGATATTTTAAAGGTTGTATTTCTCATAATAGGTTTAGCTTCATTAGTTCTTTCCGTTATTCTTATTTATGTCTTTACAAGCAAATTGCGTAGTCAGATAACTGATTTAAGCGAGGCTACAAAAGTTGTGAGTGAAGGAGACTTTCACAGACGAATCAGCGTTCAAACCAAAGATGAAATCGGCAGTCTTGGCAATGCTTTTAACCTTATGCTTGATGAGCTTCAGAAGAATCAGAAGGCAAAAAGCGAGTATGTGGATTTTATATCTCTTATAAATCAGAATCCATCTCTGGTAGAGATCTCAAACACGGCACTAAAGAAAATCATTAATACTTGTAATTTTGTAGTTGGCGCATTTTATTCTGTTGATGACGGCGAAATAAGACTCATCAGTTCTTACGGACTTAAGAAAAGAGAGTCAGCTCCGAAAACAAATGAATTTTACCAGAAAGTCATCAATACTAAAGAGCAGATAGAGATTACATCAAAAGAACTTTTACCTGTTATACCCACAGGCATGGTTAATTTATCTATACAACATCTTTTAATAATTCCGATTGTTTACAACAATAAAGTTACTGCAATAATTGAGTTTGGCTCTGTTGATAATCCTTCTGCAGAAGCAAGGGATTATCTTTCCCAAATACAGGAACAGTTAGCCATTGGATTAACAAATGCTAAAGCAGTTGTTCAGCTTGAAAGTTTTATCAATGAACTTAAAAAGCTGAATGATGAGTATCAGAAACAGAATATCCAGATCAGAAAACAAAATGAAATTTTGGTTGAGCTTCATAAGGAACTTCAGCACCGAGCAGAAGAGCTTGAGATTCAGAAGCAAAGAGCTGAAGAATCGACAAGATTAAAATCGGAGTTTCTTGCGAGCATGTCGCATGAACTTCGCACGCCGATGAATTCGATACTTGGTTTAACAGAACTGATAATTGAAAAAGCTCAGCTTAATGGGAAAAATAAAGAAAGGCTTGAAGTAGTTCTTAAAAGCGGCAAAAGACTAATGACATTAATAAACGATATACTTGACTTGTCAAAAATTGAAGCCGGCAAAATGAATATTCGAGAGGAGGATATTCTTCTTGATGAAATAATTGAAGAAGTGAGTAATACTATAAATCCGCTTACAATTGAAAAAGGAATTAGCTTAGAAGTTATCAGGAATTGCAATACTAGAATTATCATCAACACCGACAAAACAAGATTAGCCCAGGTCATTATTAATTTAATGGGTAATGCTGTTAAATTTACAGAGCGCGGAAAAGTTAAGCTTATAGTTTCCCGGACGCAGGACAATATGCTAAGATTTGATATAATGGATACGGGTATTGGAATTAGTGACGAAGCACAGAAAATAATTTTTGAAGAATTCAGACAAATTGATGGTTCATCAACAAGAAAGTACGGAGGCACAGGACTAGGACTTGCAATATCTAATAAAATAATTGATCTGTTGGGAGGAAGCATTTCTGTTAGCAGCAAGATTGGTGAAGGCTCAAACTTTTACTTCACTATACCATTGAAATTAGGAGAGGAAAAACAATACCTCTCTCCTCCATCAGTTAATGTAGATGTTTTAAGAAAAAACCGTAAAAATCCCATTCTTATTATTGATGATGATTCTGAAGTCAGATATACACTTGGTCAATATCTTTTATCGCAGGGTTATGAAGTTATATTTGCCGAAGATGGTGAAACAGGATTAAAGCTTGCCAGGGAGAAACAACCTTTTACCATTGTTCTTGATGTTATGCTTCCTAACAAAGATGGTTGGACTGTTATGAAGGAGCTGAAGGAAGATACAAAGACCAAAGATATTCCTGTTATTTTTGTAACAATATCAGCTGATAAAAAAATCGGTTACGGATTGGGTGCATTTGATTACTTTGTTAAACCGATATCTTCCGAAAAACTACTTTCTGCATTTAATCGTCTTGAAATTATGGCGAATAAGAAAATTCAGAAAATTGTAATTGTCGACGATGATGAATCTGAATTTGAGAAATTCAAGCATGAGTTTAAAAACGAAAAGGTAAGAATCGAATATATTCAGGATAGTGAATTTGCATTTAATAAAATTGCAGAAGTTCAACCGGATCTTATTATTCTTGATATCTTAATGCCTAAAATTGATGGCGTCACTTTAGCTTATAAACTTAAGTCCAATCCTGAAACAAAGCACATTCCCATAATTATAAGTACAGTAAAAGACTTATCGGAAGATGAAGTTAAATCACTGAATAATGTTGTTGAAGAAATTACGGTAAAATCCAAAGGACATCCGTTGGATGTACTAAAAGTAGTACGCGAAAGAATAAAACTTCAGGAAGAAGAATTATACGGTAAACACACCGAGGAAAAGATTGAGTATAACAAAATAGACTATGAGTCTTTTCAAATTGAAGAAGATACAGACCAGGACTATCTCGGTGAAGTTTTAATAGTTGATGATGATCCTGATACTTTATTTACCTTGAATGAAATGGTCCAGAGCGCAAACTGTAAAACTCATCTTGCACGAAATGGAATTGAATGCTTAAAAATGCTGGGCACAATTAAGCCTGATTTAGTGCTACTTGATATTATGATGCCCGAGATGGACGGTTTTCAGACACTTAAAAACATAAGAGCTAACAACAAGCTGAATGGATTGATAGTATTTGCAGTTACTGCCAGAGTAATGTCAGGCGATCAGGAAGTAATTCTAAAACATGGATTTAATGATTACATCCCTAAACCAGTTAATTCTTCAGCCCTAACTGCTAAAATTGAACAACTTTTATTAAAAGAATAATCTACTAAATGAAACGTATCTTAGTAATAGACGATCATCCTGAAAATGTTTTTATGATTCAGGATAGACTTGAACATGATGGTTACGAAGTTCTTACTGCATTTAATGGTAGAGAAGGTATTGACAAAGCATTAAATGAATTGCCCGATTTAATACTTCTTGATATTATGATGCCAGACGTCACAGGTTTTGAAGTATGCAAAACTTTAGTGAATAATCCTAAAACTCAAAATATTCCGATTATTCTGGTTACTGCAAAATCAAGTGCTGAGGATACGAAAGAAGGACTTGAAGCAGGTGCAGTTGATTATATTAAAAAGCCATTTAATAAAGTAGAACTGTTGGCACGAGTTAATTCTGCTCTTAAATTATCTGCTGCACAGAAATCTTTATTAGATTCGGAAAAGCGAGATACATTTTATGCAACCGTGGTAACTGCAAATCACAAAATAAAACAACCGTTAACTTTGCTTGCTCTTTCATCCACAGCATTAAAACGTGAGCTTAATAAAGACGAGATATCAAAAGAAGCAATACTGAAAAGATTAAATTATATTGATATTGCGGTCAAAGAAATTACAGATGTTCTTAATCAGCTAAATGCCATAAAGGATCCTATCATTTCAAATTACTCACAAGCTATTAAAATGATAAAGTTTGATGATAACAATGCAGAGGAAAACAAAGATTAGATTAATTTTTGAATGGTGGAAAGCATCGTTTCAAAATCATAAGGTTTCATCAATTTACTTTTAATATCATACTGCTCAAGATCATATTCATTTATTTGAAGGCTTCCTGAAGAAAGAATAATCGGCATATCAAATTTTAATTCTCTTAGTTTGCCTATACATTCAATTCCGTTCATAACAGGCATATTATAATCTATTATCAGTAAGTCAACTTTTATTTCTTCTGTAAGCACTTTAATAACTTCTTCTCCGGATGCAACACGAATAACATTATAATTGTTTAGTTCAAGCAATTCCGCAAGTAACTCACTCAGCATTATTTCATCATCTGCAAGCATAATTATTTTACTGGCGACCGCGGCTTTATCAGCCTTATGGGGTTCATAAGCCGGTAAGTAAACATCAAATGTAGTTCCTTTATCTTTCAAGCTGGTAACATCAACGTGTCCGCGGTGCGCTTTAATAATTCCGTAAGTAACATATAATCCCAATCCGGAACCAGTATCTTTCTGCTTGGTTGAGAAATATGGTTCAAATATTCTGGATATATTTTCTTCTGAGATTCCTGTTCCGGTATCAGATACAGAAAGTAAAACATAATTTCCTCTTTCGAGCAACGGGTAATTGATAATATTATTATCATCAATTGTTACATTTTTTGCTGATAATATAATTTTGCCATTGCCATCAATGGCTTCTTTTGCATTAACACAAAGATTAAGGAGTATCTGATAAATTTCTGTTGGATTGCCAAGTATATTATATAATTTATCTTTTACGTTATGTTCAAATATTAAATTGTGAGGAAAAGTTTGCATAATAACTTTTGTTAGTTCATCAAGCAGCACGTTGGGAAGAACTAGTTCTTTCCGCTTGGCAGTTGGTTTGCCGAATGATAGAAGCCCTTTTGTTAAATCTCTTGCTCTAATGGAACAGGTTTCTATGTTATCTATCAGTCTTGTTATATTTTCATTTTCCGGAACTCTGTTCCTTAAAAGATTTACACTGCCGAAAATGCCTGATAACAAATTGCTAAAGTCGTGTGCCATTCCGCTTGAAAGCTTACCGATGGTTTCGAGTTTCTGTGCCTGAAGCAGCCGTGATTCAAGTGCGGTATTAAGTTCTCTTGTTTTTATATTACTAATAGCAAAAGAAAGCAGAATAGAAAACTGTTCAATATTGTTAATCTCGATCGAAGAATAATTATTTGTTTTCTTGCCGACGATTAATTTAGCCCACAACTTACTTTCGAAGTAACAAGGAGAGATACAAAGAGATTCACATTCAATTGCCTGCGTGAGCCCATAGCCTATATTATTAAACTGATTAACAGCAAGCAGTGGTCTTCTATTAATATCCAACCATTTGTTAATAAATGAGGAATTATAAGTAATGCTTTTTTCTACATCATTTTTGTTTTTAATGTTACCGTTGTTATCAACATATAAAAAATTGTTTGTTTCTTTATCATCCCGAAAGACTATTATGCCGAAATCACTTCCTGTGAGATTTACACATCGCAACAGAATTTCTTCGGAAATAATATTTAAAGAATTTTCTTTAACGAGCAGGACAAGAATATTCTGAAGTTCATTTTGAAATCTTATGCTTCTTTGTAAAAAATCATTATCCTGTTTGGCCTGATAGTTATCAACGATTGGAAGCAGCTCCACAAAAAATGTAGAAGATGAACTTCTGTGTTGAGATGGAAAAGAGGTTAAAATTATATTCTTGCCAGAATCGGGAAGCGGGATTATGAGCGATTTGTTAAGATTTTTAATATCAAAGTCTTCAGGAAGATTAATTCCGAATATAGATTTTAGAGAAACTCCCTTAATTCTGTTTGTGCCACAATTTGCTTTAAAGTTTTTGTTATACCAGCTAATCTTTAAGTTTTCATCGGCAATTGCTATCGAGGAATTTTGTAATTCAATTAGTTCCAAATAATCAGCGTATTTCAGTGTCTTGTCGGCAGCCATTAGAGACTAATTCTGTTTTATTTCATATTTCTTGATCTTTGTGTAAAGAGTTTTGGGACTAATACCGAGTTGGGTTGCAGTTTGCGTTCTGTCCCATCTGTTTGCACTCAGTGCATTTGCAATATGCCATTTCTCAAGTTCTTCCATGCTAACAATTTCATCCGGAATGTTCATAAGATTTCCGGAAGATTTTCTTGATTTTGGTGTAGGAAGATTTAAATCATCGGGACGAATGATATCGCCTTCAGCAAATATAACAGCACGTTCAATTATGTGTTCAAGCTCTCTCACATTCCCGGTGAAACTATAATTTTCCAGTATTTCTGCTGACTCTATAGAAAGCCGCTTTGGCGATCTTACTGATGTCTTAGATTCAAGAAAGAAATTAGCGAGCAACAAAATATCTTCTTTTCTTTCTCTTAAAGGAGGAATGGTTAACGTTATCACATTCAATCTAAATAATAAGTCTTTTCTGAAATTTTTATTGTCAGCTTCTTCAAGAAGATTACGATTAGAAGCGCCTATTACTCTTACATTTGAATTTAGATTTGTAATTCCACCAATTCTTCTGTACTCACCATTTTCAAGGAATCTTAATAATTTGGGTTGAAGTGACAAACTAAGTTCGCCAATTTCATCGAGGAATAAAGTACCGCCGTGAGCAATCTCAACCAACCCCTGCTTGGTAGATTTAGCATCAGTGAAAGCACCTTTTTCATGTCCGAACAATTCACTTTCAATTAGTTGATCCGGAAGGGAAGCACAGTTAATTATTACAAATGGATTGTCTTTTCGGTTTGATTGTTTATGGATATACTCGGCAAATAATTCTTTGCCTGTTCCTGTTTCACCTTCAATTAAAATATTGGAATCGGATTGAGCAGCTTTTACGGAAAGGTTAAGTACTCGTTGAATTGCTTTTCCTTGTCCGATAATATTCCCTGCATGTTTTTTACTAACCTCTTTGGAAAGTAGTTGCGTGGTAACGATAAGGTCTTTATGTTCAATAGCTCTGTTAACAGTAAGGATAAGATCTTCAAAACTATAAGGTTTTGTTATGTAATCATATGCACCATTCTTAATACATTCAATGGCTTTTTTCATTTCGGATTGTGAAGAAAGTATAACGGTCTGAATGATCGAGCCGTATTCTTTAACAAATTTGAGAACCTCCTCTCCCGAAACTTCTCTCATATTCAAATCAAGCAGCAAAACATCATAGTTCTTAGATCTTATTGCCTCGATTGCATATTTACCGTCATAAACGGTATCGACAGAATGACCCTCTTCTAGCAATTGTTCTTTTAGTAAGTAACATAGGGTTTCATCGTCGTCGCAGACTAGTATTTTTGAATTTTTAGACATATAATTATATTAATTTAATAGTTGTTCAAATTTGGAATAAAAAACCTCTATTGATATATTTGTCGCTCGATTTTCAGGGCGCGTAGCTCAGGGGTAGAGCATCTGCCTTTTAAGCAGAGGGTCGGTGGTTCGAGCCCACCCGCGCTCACAAATCATAATGGTAAGCCACTTTCGAGTGGCTTTTTTCTTTTCCTTAAAAGTAAAAATAACCGATGGCTAATTATAATACTTTATCAATAGAATAGCAATTTTTACCGATTCTTAAGTAACTTAATCTTCAAAATTTAGTTATTTTATCATTTTTTTGCATATTTTGAACTTTATGGGAGAAATAGTTTATTGGACTTTGATTCGGACAGCAATTATCCTGCCTTTAATCTGGCTGGCTAAGGATTATTTTGATGAAAAATACTGGTGGATTATGGGGATACTTTCCATTACACTATTTATTATTTATCCTGCTTATTATTCTTACAAGAATTTTATTGAAAAAAACAAAAGTGTTATTTCCAACACATTATGTTCAAGCTGTAAACACTTTGATACTTCTGCTGTACTTTGCATGAAATATGATAAGCACCCTACGGAAGAGTATATTCCTTGTGAAGGAACTGATTGGGAACCCAAGAAATAAACAGATTTGGTCTGAGTGATTTTAGTACAAGATACTGTGATATAAGAAAAGTCCTAAGCTTTAATAACTGTGTAACTGTATCAAAAACCATATGTTTGGTTTGTATTTATAAATATAGTTTGCATTGAAAAAAAACACAATCAATATTATATCAAAAACAGAATCCGCAGATAAAGGAATACGTACAACCTTTATCGGTATAGTAACAAGCATTATTCTTGCTGCTATAAAAGGGTTGGCGGGATATTTCGGTAACTCATATGCTCTGATTGCCGATGCAATTGAATCAACTTCTGACGTGTTCACCTCAATAATTGTTCTTGCGGGATTGAGGATTGCAAAAAAACCTGCAGATCAAAATCATCCGTACGGACACGGAAAAGCTGAGCCAATCGTAGGAATTTTAGTAGCTGCAGCTTTATTTCTGGCTGCAATAATAATTATTGTACAGAGCATTCATGAAATCATTACACCTCACCACGCACCTGCATCTTTTACTCTTATTGTTCTTGTCCTGGTTGTATTAACAAAAGAAATTCTTTTCAGGTATGTAATTAAAGTGGGAAAATTAGTTGACAGTGTTGCAGTAAAGGGTGATGCCTGGCATCACCGCAGTGATGCAATTACATCAGGAGCGGCTTTTATTGGAATTTCAATTGCACTTATTGGTGGAGAAGGCTATGAAACTGCGGATGATTTTGCTGCCTTGCTTGCATCTGGAGTAATTATTTTTAATGCTTACCGATTA
The DNA here is from genome assembly GCA_963804005.1 of uncultured Ignavibacteriaceae bacterium. Taxonomy (GTDB): domain Bacteria; phylum Bacteroidota; class Ignavibacteria; order Ignavibacteriales; family Ignavibacteriaceae; genus JAGXRK01. The sequence goes on from CAWDOP010000020.1 coordinate 43,268, forward strand.
TTAAAACCAGCACTATATGAAATTACTGATGCAGCTCCTGCTCCTGATGTAATTATTAAAGTACGTGAAGAAGCTTCAAAAGTTCTTGGTGTTTTAGCAATTGATAAATGTTTTGTAAGGAAAATGGGATTTGAATATTACGTAGATATTCACGTGATCGTAGATGGAAACATGACAGTGTATGAAGGACACGATATTGCTCACCGCGTAAAAGATGATTTAATAAAAACGTATCCTAAAATTTCTGATGTGCTTGTTCATATTGAACCAGCAACCGAGGAAAGACTACAACGGGAACATAAAATTTAACGCAGTTAATTATTGGGGAGAAGTTTTCATTTTACAAATTTATTGGCAGCATTAGAGTTTAGAATAGTAAAATGGAATAAAGGCATAAAGAATATCATCCGCTATACCGTATTCTAATATACTCTCGACCGACTTTACTGATAAAAAGATAAACTTCTTTATAACTTCCTTATTTTTTCCCTCCTTTAGATAATTCTTTCGGTTGCTTCTTTGTCATTAAACCCGTGAGCATCATTCCGATAAGAATTCCGATAATAAAAACTATAAACAACAAAAAAATATGCGGAAGTGTAATGGACCAAAAAAGAATTTTTGTCGGTACATCACCAACGTTTTGGATTATAATAAATAAAATTATTAGTCCAAATATAAGACTGAATAATAATTTTAGTTTCATTTCTTTTCTTTACTCCGCTGATTTACTTATATAAAATTCAATTATTTGCTTATTACTTTATAAGAAGCATTTTTCTGGTTGAAGTAAAATTACCTGCTTTTAATTTATACAAATAAATTCCGCTTGCAAGAGTAGCAGCATCGAATTTTAATTCGTAATAACCCGCACTTTGATATTCATTTACAAGAGTGTAAATTTCTTTGCCAAGAACATCATAAATCTTCAACGTAACGTTATCTGCATTAGGGATGCTGTATTTTATAACAGTTGAGGGATTAAACGGATTGGGATAGTTCTGCTCCAGATTAAAACTAATTGGATTAAATACATTGTCATCATTCATATCTGTTACAATAAATTGAAATTTGTCTCTTGCGGCAGAAACAGCAACATCAAGAGCCGCTTTATTATCTGCGGATAAAACTGCAAAGGCAACTCTTATTGTATCATTCGCAGGAATAGAATATGGTCCGCTTGAGACAACGTGAGAAATATCACTAGGGCCTGCTGTCGAATTTCCTATACCATTTGAAATTGACAGCCATTTTTCAGAATCGGTAAAACCGTCATATATGCTAAAGCTACCACCAGTACCGTCATTCTGAATTGCATAGAAACCATAGTTATCAGAAGAGATTAATGCAATACCCACATAATTATCAGGACTTCCACCATTCCGGTAAACATATCCGTACTTATTTGTATTATCCCATGTTGCCATATCACTTCCGGCGTCTGCAAAATCCCAGTCAAAAAATAATGCGGCAAAAAAATTGTCTATCGCAGAACTATTTGTGTTAACAAATCTGTAATCAAGTACTATATAATTTTTATCAACTTCAGTAGTGAATGTGTATGAGTTTAAATAAGCGGTGACTCCAATTTTAGAAGTGCCTGCATTATTATCATTAAATATAGAAGTTCCCTGAATGTCAGCATCAGAACCCGGGATGGATAGAACAAAAGGCTGTACAACCAAAAAATCATTGTTCTGTGCGTCTCCGGTACCATTTCTTGCAGCATCAGAAATATTTGTAGCTGAAGTTCCAAGAATTAATGCGCCTTCAAATAACAAGTTACTGCCATTTTGATAAGCAAAACCTATTCCCTGTGAGTTATTAGGATAATCATTAAAACCCATTGTTCCTTTGCTTGTAATTGTCATTGCAACATCATTGCCGAATTGAGTTGCATAACTAGGATTGGCAATAATACTTATCCACTGAAAGTCACTATATGTTCCATCGGTATATCTCAGCTCGAAATGCAATTCTGTATTCTGTGGAACACTATTGGCAACTGTAAAGGTGAACTTGTTTAAGTAATTATCAAATTCTTCCAAAGTAGCTTTGCTGCCTGCACTGAAAGAACTTTTTATCAGTGTAGAATAATCATTCTTCTTTTCAAGATCTATACTTAGCGAAGTTGTTGGATCTAAGTAATTAATAAATTTAACACCAACGGTTATGGTTTCATTCGGTTGAAAAATACCGTCACCATTACCACCGGGTAATTCATCGCTGAATGTTACTTCAACTGCGCGAACAGATTTGGAGTTTATATTAAATAAAGTTTTATAAGCATTAATTCTTCCATATCCCAGAAGATCAGTATAGTTTATTAGATTGAGTGAGTTTATATTATCGGCATTGACTCTTATTTGTTCACCAATCTGAGTTGGATTATATGATGGAAACTGGGCAACTGTTAATGCTGCTAAACCTGCAACAAGCGGAGATGCCATTGATGTTCCGCTTTTGGTTGCGTAAGTATCATTCTGCCAGGTATCATATATACTTGAGCCCGGAGCTGAAACATCGATATATCTTCCGTAATTAGAAAAACTGGATTTTTTATCTGTATTATCTGTTGATGAAACTGAAAAAACTCCAGAATAGGCAGCAGGATAAAATTTCTCAATACTATTGTCGTTACCGGCAGCTGCTACAACAAGCGATCCTTTCGATAATGCATAATCAATTACCGTTTGAGCAAACATTGAATAACCTCCGCCGCCCCAGCTGCAATTGATCACTTGACAACCATTATCTGCCGCATAAGTAATCCCTTCATATCCATATACAATATATGGTCCGGTTGAGCTTCTATAATCATCTTGTGTGGTTTTTACTGCCATTATTTTAGAATTAAAACCTATTGAGGCAACACCAACGCCATTATCAGTTACAGCAGATGAAATGCCTGCGACGTGTGTTCCATGATCGGATCTGTCTTCCATCGGATCATTATCTGGTGTGCCTGTTAATCCACCAAAGTCCCAGCCTCTTATATCGTCAATAAATCCGTTTCCGTCATCATCAATTCCATTACCGGGAATTTCGTCCCAATTCATCCAAATATTTGCTGATAGATCCGGATGATCCCAATCAACACCGGTATCAACAATTCCAATTATAACATTTGTGTCACCTTTGCTTATATCCCACGCAAGATCAGCTTGAATTTTGGTAAGACCGTATTGCTGAGCTGGATAACTTGGATCATTTGGAGTATAAAAAATTTCATAAACAAATTTTGGCTCAGCCCATTCAACATCTTTATCGGTTTTAATTTTAGATGCGACAAATAAAGGATCAGCACCTGAATCATATTCCATTACTACAATTCTTCCTAAGTCGGAATTTGTCTCAAAAGTTTTGTTCGGAAATACTACTCTTGAACTTTTCATACCGAAGACTGACATTTTATTTGAAAGAGAATAAGGTAATTCAACTCTTCTATCTCCCGAAACAACCAAAGGTTGATTCAGCTTAACTATAATTGTATTGGAAAGATATTTAACATTTCCTTTTTCAATTACCTTTAAGCCGGCATTACTGCCCGGATAAAATCCAAATAATATTAAAGATACAAAAGCTATAATAATACTTAGGCGAAAAATGGAATTATTACTTTTCATTACTTATCCTTTTTGATAAAATAAAATTTCAATTAAAACTTTTTATAAGATTGCTTCTAAAGATTTTTTGTGGGCATCAATAGTCTTGTCAAGATCATTTTTGCTGTGCACTGTTGAAATGAACATCGCTTCAAACTGTGCAGGTGCAAGATAAATTCCCCGCTTCAGCATTTCGTGAAAGAACTTTCCGTAAAGAACGGTATCCGATTTAACAGCACTTTTAAAGTCATCAACTTTTTCTTCTGTAAAAAACATACACATCATTGATCCGATGCGGTTCATTGCATAATTCTTTCCAACCGAATTGAGATTTCTCTTAAATCCCTCTTCAAGATAAGAAGATTTTTTTTCAAGTTGAACATAAATTTCAGGATGTTTTTTAATTTGATTCAGTGCGGCATATCCAGCAGACATTGCAAGAGGATTCCCGCTTAAAGTTCCA
>CAWDOP010000021.1:0-11872 GCA_963804005.1 uncultured Ignavibacteriaceae bacterium
GATTGATAAAAAACAATAAAGGCATTTTTTGATATTGCATTACTTTTGTAATAAAAAAATCCCTATCAACCCGCTACCTTCAAGCAGGCTTTCATTGATGAAAGTTTACTAAAAAGATTTATTATGATATTGAACCAACTCGAATAAAGAGCGAAATTATTATTTTATTATTTGAGTAGAATGATTTCTTCTAAATAAATCTTTAATTAATTATTAACACTGTATTTTTGTTAAAATATTAATTTATGGTAAGCTTAATTGACAATTACAGAATATAAAAATTGACTGATATTAAAGAAAATAGTGCTAGACCAATAATCGGCAAAACGTATTCTCTCTATGGCGGAGAAAATTCTTCAGATAATTTTTATGATCAGCTTTCTAGTTGCGCTGATGAAATATTGAAGCTTTCCGGAAGAAGTACTAATAAACTCCTTGTGTTGATCTCTGATTTAAGCTGTTCAAAACTTAGAATCAAGAAAAGTGAGAAGAAAGATTCTTTTATTTTATCTTTGATGAACATATTACGAAGAGACCTCTCCAAATACTTGATCAACGTTGAAGAGTATCTCAAATCAATAAAATTTACTCAATTGTGGGATAGAAGACTTTCAACTTCGTTTGAGCAGTATCTTCTTTACTTTCTTGAAATTGAATTGACAAATCGAGTTTATTTGGTTCAATTCTCATTGAGCAAAAAGAAGCTGGCCTTTTTACCGCACTGTCTTCGTGATTTCAGCAAGAATTGTCTCGCATCGCCGGACGAAATTGATCATCTCTGCAAAGGATGTTCAAAGAAATGCACTATCAATAGTGTCAGTAAACTGTTGAAGAAAAGCGAAGTGACTCCATACATATGGATGCGTGCAGATCTAAAAAAAGTGTTTGCCTCTTATCAAGACCAAAATAACGGAGTTGGAGTTCTAGGTATAGCTTGCATTCCTGAACTCGCATTCGGAATGAGGCTCTGCCGAAAGCACAATGTGCCTGTAGTTGGAATTCCGCTTGATGCAAACCGATGTAGCAGATGGATGGGAGATTTTTATGAGAATTCAGTTAATACAAATCGTTTAGAAAAAATGTTTAAAACAAAAACCCTGACACCGAAACGTCAGGGTTTACTTAATTAGAAAATCTTGAATAAATTTTATGATACTAACCACTACTTCATCAACATTTATCCGCCGAAGATTTATCTAAGGAGGACCATCTTCTTTGTTTCGACAAAAGTACCAGCTTGTATTCTGTAGAAATATACTCCACTTGGTAAAAAGAGGGATTAAAGGGTGAGGTAGGTATTATATACTTAATTTTTATTATCGGATTAAATGGATTAGGAAAGTTTTGACTTAAATTAAATGTCAAGAAAAATATGTTTTCTAAATGCTAAAGGTTTCAGTTTGAACGCTGCCGCAATATTTCAAACAATAAAATTCCTGTTGCAACCGAAACATTTAGTGATTGGATTTTTCCCTTCATAGGAATGTGAACGAGGAAGTCGCAGTTTTCCGCGGTGAGTTTTTTAATTCCTTTTTCTTCATTGCCAACAATAACTGCAATCGGGATTTTATAATCAACTTCTGTGTAGGGTTTAGAACCTTCAAGTGATGAACCGACAATCCAGAATCCGTTATCTTTCAGTACTTTAATTGTCTGTACAAGATTATTCACCTGGCAGATCTTTACGTGTTCAGTCGCTCCCGCTGAAGTTTTAACTACAGTTTCATTTATTGGTGCAGAGTTATGTTTTGTAATTAAAATTCCGTTTACACCGCTGCAATCGGCTGTTCGTAAGATTGCGCCTACATTATGTGTGTCCTGAATTGAATCGAGAATTAAGATGAGCGGATAAGTTTCTTTTTTTGAGTGACTAATTATTTCTTCAAGTAAATAAAATTTCTGTGTGGATTTAACTGCTATAACACCCTGTGCATTTTTAGCATCGGATTGAGAGAATCGTTGTGTCAATTCGGAAAATCTTTTAAGCGGAATCTGATTTACTTTAATTCCCTTTTTCTTTGCTGCAACAGTAATTGCATTTATAATTCCACCTTGCTGACCGTATAAAATGTAAACCTGTTCAATTTTATCATTCGAGTTTATTGCTTCAAGTACGGGTTTGCGTCCAATAATCAGGTTCATAGAATCATTAAATGATGTTATTTGTGCAATTGTTCTTTTGCAGCCAGAATAATCTCAACAATTTTTTCAGTCTTAATTGTTTTCTGCTCACTGTCAGACATATTTTTAAGCTGTACTTCGCCTTTCTTATATTCATCACCCCCAACTATCAACACAAATTTTGCGTTTAATTTATTAGCTTCACGCATTTGGGCTTTTACACTTCGGGACAGATAATCGCAATCAACAATCAAATTTTTTCTTCTTAATGAAGAAGCAATTTCAGAAACTTCCAATTCTAATTCTTTATCAATTCTAACAATGTAAACATCGATGAACTGATCAGTGGTTGAAAAGCTGTTCTCGTTTTCACATGCAAGCAGAATTCTTTCCATACCGGCAGCAACTCCAACTCCGGGCGTTGGTTTTCCGCCAAGCTCTTCAATCAGCAGATCATATCTTCCGCCGCCGCAAAGCGCACTTTGTGAACCGACTTTCTTACTAATAATTTCAAAAGTTGTTTTTGTATAATAATCCAGTCCCCTTACTAACGCAGCATCAATTTCAAACGGTATTCCAACTTTAGTTAGATATTCTTTCACAACTTCAAAATCGTTTTTGCTTTCTTCATCGAGATAGTCAATCAACAAGGGAGCATCTTTTAATATTTTTTGATCTGATTCCACTTTGCTGTCGAATATTCTTAAAATATTAGTGTCAAATCTTTTCCTGCTGTCTTCGGAAAGTTTATTCTTTTTATCCTGCAAAAATTCTTTCAATATCTTTTTATAATTTTCTCTGGACTCCGGAACACCGAGAGAATTAATTTTTATTGTAAGATCTTTTAATCCAAGCTGCTTTAGAATATGATACGACATTTGAATAATTTCAGCATCAAGCAGAGGTGAAGTACTTCCAATTGCCTCTGCACCAAATTGATGAAACTGCCGGAATCTTCCGGCCTGAGGTCTTTCCTGGCGAAACATTGGAGAGATGTAAAATAATTTAGTTAACGGTTGAAGTGTCCCGAGTGAATGTTCAATGTAAGCACGAACAACTCCGGCAGTCATTTCAGGTTTAAGAGTAAGACTGGTTTCACTGCGATCTGAAAACGTGTACATTTCTTTACTTACAATATCCGTTTCCTCTCCGATTCCCCTGGCGAATAAAGATGTCTCCTCAAAGATTGGTGTTCTGATTTCCCTGTAGTTAAAAACTGAAAAAACTTCTTTAACAATATTTTCCAAATAATACCATCTGTTAATATCTGACGGCAAAATGTCCTTTGTTCCTGTTACTGCTTTTATCATAATTAAATTATAATGGAATGAGTAGATGATTTTTATAATTAAACATCGCTGAAGTTTTTTTCTTCTTCAATAAAAAGATGAATTATTTCTTCTGTACTATTTGCTTCAATAAGTCTTTCCCTGAGATCGTCCTTATTCATTAACCTGGAAATTCTGCTTAATAATTTTATATGAGTGCTTACCAAACTATCTTTACCGACAAGAAGGAATATAAGATTTACCGGTTCGCCATCAAGGGAATCATAATTTATATCTTTATTACTCTTACCGAATGCAGCGATAATGTCTGTAACAGCAGAAGTTTTTCCGTGCGGAATTGCAAATCCTTTTCCAACTCCTGTTGACATTACTTTTTCTCTATCTAGAACCGACGTTCTAACTTTTTCTAAATCGATTATCCTTGGATCATCTTTAAACAAGTCGATAAGCTCATTAATAACTTCTTCTTTTTTTTCACTTTTCAAATCAGCTATAACAACTTTAGAATTTAGAAGATCAGATACTTTCATTTAACCATCCGAGGTTTTTAGGTTAAGAGGTTTTCAATTTCAGTGGGAAATTTAACTATAGATGTGTAGTTAAGCAATTAACTTTTTAAATAGAAAATAATGAATATATCAATTCATTAAGGCAGTTAAACGAAGAAGAGCATTCTTAGCAAGTTCATAATTAGGATTTATATTCAAAGCATCCTGATAATATTTCCTGGCAGTAAACCAATCACCTTTTTTCTCATAAACTCTTCCGAGATTAAAGTAAGGATAATGTCTTGGTTCATAATCCAGTGCTTCAATTGCTTTCTCCAGCCAATAAATCGCATCATTATATTCGCCAAGATTAATCAAATATGTGCCAATATCATTGTAGGGATTTCCAAAATCCGGGTCGAGGTCAATAGCAATTTTACATTCTTCTATAGCTTCGCTGAATTTTCCATAAAGACTAAATGCCCAGCCTAAAAATGTATGAGCTTTAGGTGTGGGAAAATAGTCGATAGACTTTTTATAAGCTTCAATTGCATCTTTTATATTTCCGCTTAAATGAAGCTCATAGCCTTTATTGAAATACTCTGCCGCTAACGATATTTTATCTTTATCTACCATCTTTTATTATCAAATTAAATTGATTTTTATTTTCTAAATAAATATTTAATTAAAAAGATGCAACCTATTCCCTAGTATTGTAACATAACAAATCTTATAATGAACAATAAAAATGAGAGATGGGCAGGAAAGAATTTCAGAAATAGAAGAAATTGACGACAATCATTTTCTCACTTCAATAGATACACCAATAAGAAAAGATGCTTTCCTTATTGATGATGACATTAAGATTGAACTTATCGAAAAGAAGTTCAAAGACATAATGGAAATTCTCGGACTTGTAACTCGCTTTAATAATCGCAGTGCAGAAAAAATCTGCACTGCAATTACGTTTTGTTATTCTTTCACTTTGTGATCGTGCTTCTTCAGATTCTCTTTTGCTTTATCAAGAGAAACTTCTTTCAACGTCATTCCGCAAAGCGGGCATTCGCCTTTGGAATCGGAAAGAACATTCCAGCACATTTGATCCTGGTACACTTTGCCATCACCATTTTCATCAATGGCTTTAAGATCTATCTCACCTTCACGCACCATAGAATTGTTATCCATTGAATCGGATTTCATATCATGCTTCATTCCATGCATAGTGCTATCCGATTTTTTGTGTTCCATCTGTTTGTGAGATTCTTTGCTGTCATCCATTTTCATATCGCTATGCATTTCCTTATTTGCACAGCACATCTTCGTACATTCCTGTTTTTCCTTTTTTCCCAATTCAGTGCTTTCCTGTGCGATTGCAAAAGCACTAAAGAAAGAAACAAGTGCGAAGGTTATTACGAGTTGTTTGAACATTGTGTTACTCCTTTTGTTTTGAGATTTAATTATGGATTAGATCCAGTTATTAGTTTTTTAACTTCTCTTCTTTTTATCGTATAAAATATTGCCGGATAAACTGTCAATTCCATTATCATACTTGTAAGAATGCCACCAACCATTGGTGCAGCAATTCTTTTCATTACATCTGAACCTGCACCCAGTCCGATTAATATCGGAAGTAAGCCAAGCATTGTTGTCATCACAGTCATCATCTTTGGTCTTATTCTTTTTACCGCTCCTTCAAAAATTGATTCACGAAGATCAGCCATATTCTTTAGCATACCATTCTTCTTAAATTTTTCATAAGCGATATCGAGATAAAGAAGCATTATTACTCCAGTTTCAGCATCAACACCAAGCAAAGCAATAATACCAACCCAAACTGCTACCGACATATTAAAACCGGCAAGGTAAAGAAACCAAACCGCACCAACCAAAGAAAAAGGAAGTGCTAACAAAACGATTCCTGTTTTCATCATGGATCTGGTATTCATATAAAGAAGAACGATCACAATTAATAAAGTAAGAGGAATTACCATCGAAAGATGTTTTGATGCGCGTTCCATGTATTCATACTGCCCGCTCCACTTAATTGAATAACCGGCAGGAAGAGTTAGATTTTTCCCAATTACTTCCTTTGCATCATCAATGTAGCTTCCAACATCAACATCCTTCAGATCAACATAAACCCAGGTGTTTGGTCTTGCATTTTCTGATTTGATCATGGGCGGGCCTTTTTTAATTTCAAACTCGCCAAGCTGCACAAGAGGAACATTCCCGCCCATTGGAATAGGAACAAGTACGCGTTTTATTGCTTCAATATTTTCCCTGTAATCTCTTGCATAGCGAAGATTGACTGGATAACGTTCAAGTCCCTCAACAGTTTTCGTGATGTTCATTCCGCCTATGGCAGACATAAAAACATCCTGCACATCAGCAACAGTCAATCCGTATCGTGCAATTGCTTTCCGATCTATTACAAAATCAATATAGTTTCCACCAACTGATCTTTCGGCGTAGGCAGAACGTGTACCGGGAACGGTTTTCATTAATTCTTCAACTTGCTTTCCCAAATCCTGCAGAACATTCAAATCAGGACCAGCTATCTTTATTCCAACCGGAGTTTTAATTCCAGTTGAAAGCATGTCAATCCTTGTTTTAATAGGCATCGTCCACGCATTAGTTAACCCCGGAATCTGGATTGCGCTATTCATTTCTTCAACAAGTTTTTCGGGCGTCATTCCTTCACGCCACTCTTCAAGTGGCTTTAGTCTTATAGTTGTTTCGATCATAGTCAAAGGTGCCGGATCAGTTGCTGTTTCTGCCCGACCTATTTTTCCAAAAACACTTTGAACTTCAGGAAACGATTTAATTATCTTATCTGTTTGCTGTAACAACTCTCTAGCTTTTGTGATTGATATTCCCGGTAAAGTTGTAGGCATATAAAGCAGATCACCTTCATACAACGGCGGCATAAATTCGGATCCGAGCTTCGAGAAAGGAATAATAGTAACGAGCACAATTATCAGTGCAGCTGCCATTACCCACCATCTTCTCTTCATAACAAAATCAACAATCGGGTGATAAATCTTTACGAGTAATCTGGTTATCGGGTTCTCTTCTTCCTTCCTTATTTTTCCACGGACAAAGTAACCTATAAGAACGGGTACAATAGTAACCGCAAGAATTGCCGCGCCTGCCATTGCATATGTTTTTGTAAAAGCAAGAGGTCTGAACATTCTTCCTTCCTGTTGCTCAAGCGTGAAGACTGGTAAAAACGAAATTGTTATCACAACCAGTGAATAAAATATTGAAGGACCAACTTCTTTTGCAGATTCAAGAATAGTAGCCCAGTGCTGTCTTCTTTCTTTCGGAGGTTTATCCTGCTCGGATGAAAGATGTGTTGCTGCATTTTCCACCATCACTATCGAAGCATCCACCATCGCACCAATCGCAATTGCAATTCCGCCGAGAGACATAATGTTTGCATTGATCCCTTGCAGCCTCATTATTAAAAACGAAATGAGAACTGCTGTAGGTAAAGTGAAAATTGCCACGAAAGAGCTTCTTACATGAAGAAGAAAAGCAATTATCACAAGTGCAACAATGATTGATTCCTCAATAAGTTTATTGGAAAGATTATCAATTGCCCTATTGATCAAACCAGAGCGATCATACGCAACATCAATTGTAATATCATTCGGCAAAGATTTTTTTAATTCTGCCAATCGCTCTTTAACTCTTTCAATAACAGCAAGAGCATTTTCACCATATCGAATAACAATTATTCCACCAACAGTTTCACCTTCGCCATTCCAGTCTGCCAAACCTCTTCGTAGTTCCGGTCCAATATTGATGGTTGCGACATCTTTCAAATAAATTGGTGAACCTGAATTTGGCGATACACCTATTGCAATTTCTTCAAGATCCTCTTTACTTTTAATATAACCGAGACTACGAACCATAAATTCCATCTCACCTATTTCAAGCAATCGTCCACCGACGTCATTGTTGCTCTGCTTAATTGCCATCTTAACTTTTTGAAGTGGGATATTATACGATGCAAGTTTGTTCGGATCAAGATTGACCTGGTATTGCTTTACATATCCGCCGATACTTGCGACTTCAGCGACTCCTTGAATAGAAGATAGTTCATACTTTAAAAAGAAATCCTGTATTGAACGAAGTTCCTGTAAATCTTTTTTATCTGAATTCAATGTGTATTGATAGACCCATCCGAGTCCGGTTGCATCGGGACCTAACTGAGGGTTTACACCTGCGGGAAGAGTGGATTGCAATCCGTTGAGGTATTCGAGTACTCTGCTTCGTGCCCAATAAATATCTGTACCCTCTTCAAAGATGATATAAACCATTGAGTACCCGAACATAGAATAACCCCGTACATCTTTTGCATATGGAACTGAGAGCATTTTAGTTGTAAGAGGATAAGTTACTTGTTCTTCAACTATTCTTGGACCTTGACCTGGATAATCTGTTGTTATGATTACCTGCACGTCGCTGAGATCAGGAATGGCATCCACTTTAGTATTCATCACAGCCCATATTCCTGCTCCAATCAGTGCAAGCGTGAAGATGATAACTAAAAATTTATTGTTGATCGACCACTCGATCAGCTTTGCAATCAATCCGTCCTTATTTTCATCTGATGTTACCATTTAATTTCTCCAAAAACTTTTTGTTCGTTTAATGTCACTCTGAACTTGTTCCAGGGTCTTTGTGCATAAAAGAAAGATTCTGATCCCGAAGCCTTCGGGACGGAATGACAATTCAGCTGTTTCATTTCTTATATTCATAACCGTACTTGTCTAAATTTGCTTTTACATTTTCAATCGAATATTCTTTCAATTTCATATTACAAACGGGGCACCTTCCCGACTCATCTGAAATAACATTCCAGTCCATAGGACATTCCCAGAGTTTTCTGTCCATATTTTTATCAATCGATTCAACATCAATTACACCTTCATGAACAATGTAGGAAGAGTGATCATGTTCTCCATCCATTTCCATCTTAGGTTTTTCTTCTTCCACCTTTGGCTGCTCATTTTTCATTTTAGAATTTTCTTCATTCATATTTGACATAGAAGAACTATCTTGACCAGAAGACTGAAACTGATTTATTGCAGCTTTAAGATTACTTTCCGAATCAATCAAGAATTGAGCTGACGTAACAATAGTGTTTCCCTCTGTTAGCCCAGAAAGCACCTGGTAATATCCATCTGAATAACCACCTAGTTTAACTTCCTGCGGTTTGAACTTACCATCACCAAGAGAAATAATAACAACGTTTTTCATTCCACTACGGATGATAGCATTTTCGGGAATGACGGGCATTTTACCAAGGTCTTTACCTTCAATTGTTATATTCGCAAACATTGAGGGTTTAAGTTCACCACCGTTGTTGAGTTCAATTCTTATCTTAACTGTTCTTGTTTTTGGATCGAGAGTTGGATAAATAAATGCAACTTTACCTTCATAAATTTTACCTGGAAGAAAATTGAAACTGATATCTGCTTTTGAACCAATTTTTACTTTTACAAGTTCATATTCGTAAATATCTGCCATCAGCCACAGTGTAGAGAGATTTGCAACTTTAAGTAATGGCATTCCACCAATTACCTTTTGTCCTTCAACAATATTTTTTTCGAGTACTGTTCCGGACTTCTGAGCAAATAGGGTGATGTATGTTTTTACTTCTTTCGTATCTATTAATCTTTTTATTTCAGCGTTAGGTACTTCCAGCAGTTCAAGCTTTCTCATCGAATTTTTCACTAGTTCATTGCCGCTCTCACGTATTGATTCGAGTGAACTCTCATTGACTGTATTTTGATACGAAAGTGCAGTTAGCAATTCTTGCTGAGCAGAAACAAGTTCAGGTGAATAAATGTCCATCAGTTTCGATCCTTTAGAAATCTGCTGCCCTGTGTAGTTAACATAAAGTTTTTCAACCCAGCCATTTATTCTAGTTGTTACTATGTATTCACTAGTTTCGTTAGTTACTATTACACCGTTGGTTGTCACTTTAGATGAAAGTTGTTTTACTTGAACTTTTTCTGTTTTAATATTCATATTCTGTTGAACTTCCGGATCAATGGTTACGATTCCTGAACCGGATGACTCATCTTCATAAACTGGGACCAGATCCATTCCCATTTTTGATTTTCCCGGTGCATCATATATTTCATTAGGATCCATTGGTGCACGCCAGTAAATAATTTTTCTTTCGCCAGTTTGCTTATTATTTTTTTTGATTGGAACTAGCTGCATCTCACAAATTGGACACAGGCCCGGTTCATCAGAAATGATTTCTGGATGCATTCCGCAGGTATAAAGCTGCTTTTCGTCTGAGACAACATCAGATGATCCTCCGGCTATGAACAAAAAGTAAACCGGAATAAAGATTACAACTGCTAATACTGCTATGATGATAATTTTCTTTTTCAATTTTAATTCTCCTGATAAAATTCTGTTCCCGTTAAGAACTCAAGTTCTGCAATCTCGTTTAAGTAATCCGTTTTCAAACGGTAAAGATCATTTTCAATTTTTAGTAAACTGTTCTGAGCATCAATAACATTTAAAAAATCAACCTGCCCAACCTGGTAACTTGTTAAAGTTGTTTTCAGGTTTTGATTCGCCTGCAACAATGATCCTTCCGAAATAAGCTTTATTCTTTCCTGAAGTGAATTAAGTTTTGCAATTGAAGTACCAAATGAACTTCGCAAAACCTGCAATGACAATTGGTACTGCTCATCATAAAGCATTTGCATAGTTTGTGTTTCTTCGACTTTTGAACTTACCTTTCCACCGTAGTTGATCGGTAAAGAAATTCCAACGATTACAGAAAAGAAATCGTCAAGTGGAGAATTAGTCCTTTTAATTTTATCCCTGAAAGAATACTGAAGCGCGAGGTTGAAATTAGGATAGTAATCATATTCAGCAAGGGATTTCTTAAGCACTTCTTTCTGCTTCGCTTCTTTAATTCTTTCGAGGAAAGGTCTGTACTTTACTGAACTATCAATCAAAGCATCAACAGTAAATTGTTGATAATTTAATTCCTGAATTTCAACTGTATTGATTGACGAATTATAAGGTCGAAGATGGAGAGCGTTTAATACAGCAATTTGTGAGTTTTCTTTGCTCTTCAAGTCTTCAATTTTTTCAGTAAGATTTGTTATCTCCAATTCAACCTTTAAGAGGTTTTGCTGGCTTGCAGTTGAAACTGAATATTT
This sequence comes from uncultured Ignavibacteriaceae bacterium, assembly GCA_963804005.1. Classification (GTDB taxonomy): domain Bacteria; phylum Bacteroidota; class Ignavibacteria; order Ignavibacteriales; family Ignavibacteriaceae; genus JAGXRK01. The sequence goes on from CAWDOP010000021.1 coordinate 11,101, forward strand.
TGTGCGAACTACTTCAGCAATATTCTTTAACAAATCTTTACTACCAAAAGCTATCTCAATTGCTTTCCGAGTATAAAGTAATTCATCGTAGCTCTTAATTACATTTTTTCTGATCTCATTCTTTACATCAAGTATTTCTTGCTCAACAATATCAACATCTTTACTGTTTACGTCGGCCTGTTCACTCAGTTTGCCGGGAAAAGGAAATGCCTGACTCAATCCAATTATTTTTCCAGTCATCGGTTCCTGTGTGAACGAAAAAGAGTTAACTGGCAAGTTTGTTAATCCGAGCGTAAGCGTTGGATCGGGTAGATTCGAATTCTGTTCAATTCTATTTGACGCTGCCCGCTTTTTCATTTCAAGCATTTTGATTTTAGGGCTTACAATAATTGCTATATCAATTAAACTTTTTAATGTTTCATTTCTACTTGAACCATTATGTTGGTCTGATTGTGAGAATGAAATATTTATAAATAAAATTGTTAGACTAATAATTAAATTTCTGATTTTGTACATCTTTATCTTCCTGTAAAAATTATCTTTTAAATCCCAATTGGGATTAAGATTCTTACTTATTAAAAATTGATTGTGTAGACGGAATTATCCCGCACATCCTGAAAAAGGAATTAAGATGGTATTAAATCAGTAGGACAGAATTGGTGATATGTATTTCAGGATTAATTAAAAATGGTGGGGAAGAATCACAATAAAATGAATCTACGCTGGAAAAATCGACTGCTACTGGAATTAATGAAATTATTTGAAATGACTT
>CAWDOP010000022.1:0-95820 GCA_963804005.1 uncultured Ignavibacteriaceae bacterium
TGCAGGAATAACGCCGCCGCATATTACTATTATATCTTCACGTCCAAGTTTCTTTAGTTCTTCAATCAGTTGCGGTAAAAGTGTTTTATGTCCGGCTGCGAGCGAACTCATTCCGATTATGTGCACGTCGTTTTCAACTGCCTGACGTGCGGTTTCTTCGGGAGTCTGGAATAGGGGACCCATATCAACGTCAAAGCCCATATCGGCATAAGCAGTCGCTACTACTTTCGCTCCGCGGTCGTGTCCGTCCTGTCCCATTTTTGCAATCATAATTCTCGGTCTGCGTCCTTCTTTTTTCGCAAATTCATCCGTCATCTTCTTGATCAAACATTTCGTCGTCTGTTGCGTATTCCGAACTATATACTCCTGAAATTGTTCTTGTCACGGCTTGAAACCTCCCCCATATTTTTTCTAATGCAAAAGATATTTCACCAAGCGATGCCCTAACTCTTGCGGCTTTAATTGATAAATCGAGTAAATTGCCTTCGCCCGTTTCTGCACATTTTGTAAGTGCGGCGAGTGCTTCATTTACTTCTTTATGATTTCTGTTTTGCTTCATTTCTTCAATCTTTTTATCTGCGATATGCGAACAGCAGAATTATCAACTTCAAGTATTTCCATCGGTGCTTCTTTATCAAGACAGTATTTATTTACTCCAACGATTGTTTCGCTTCCGGAGTCAATTCTTGCCTGTCGGCGTGCTGATGCTTCTTCAATCCTCAGTTTCGGAATTCCTGCTTCAATTGCTTTTGTCATTCCGCCGTATGATTCCACTTCAAGTATATGTTTCCATCCCTGCTTTATTAATTCATTCGTTAAACTTTCAACAAAATAAGAACCGCCCCACGGGTCGATTACTTTGCAGATGTTTGTTTCGTCCTGCAGATATAATTGTGTGTTTCGTGCTATGCGTGCAGAAAAATCCGTAGGCAGTGCAATTGCTTCATCGAGTGAATTTGTATGAAGCGATTGTGTGTGTCCAAGTGCCGCCGCCATTGCTTCAACGCAGGTACGTACAACGTTGTTGTACGGGTCTTGCTCTGTAAGACTCCAGCCCGATGTTTGCGAGTGTGTGCGAAGCGCCATAGATTTCGGATTCTTTGGGTTGAACATTTTTATTAATTTTGCCCAGATCACACGTGCAGCACGAAGTTTTGCAACTTCCATAAAATAATTCATTCCTTCTGCCCAGAAAAATGAAAGACGTGGTGCAAATGTATCAACATCCATTCCCGATTGAATTCCCGTGCGGACATATTCCAGACCGTCTGCAAGTGTGTATGCCATTTCAAGGTCGGCTGTCGCTCCCGCTTCCTGCATATGATAACCTGAAATACTTATGCTGTTAAACTTTGGCATATTCTTCGAAGTGAACTTGAAAATATCTGCTATGATTTTTATTGAAGGTTCAGGCGGATAAATGTACGTATTCCTGACCATATATTCTTTTAAAATATCATTCTGAATCGTACCCGTCAGTTGTTCCAGTTTTACTCCCTGCTCTTCAGCGGCAACAATGTAAAATGCTAAGACAGGAAGCACGGCACCGTTCATCGTCATCGAGACTGACATTTTATCAAGTGGAATTTGTTGAAAAAAAATTTTCATATCCTCAATAGAATCAATCGCAACACCTGCTTTACCAACGTCACCAACTACGCGTGGATGGTCGGAATCATAACCGCGGTGTGTTGCAAGGTCAAATGCAACCGATAAGTCCCATTTGTCCCGCAGCAAGATTTCTTCTGTAAAAAGCATTGCTCTCTTCAGCAGTGGAAAATCCTGCGTACTGACGCACAGTCCACGGACGCTGAACGATACATAGTGGAATATGGTCCACGTAAGAACGGCGGAATACCTGACATATAATTTATGTGCTCGTATTCTTTATATCATCTTTAGTGTAAAGCGGTTTAACGTCAATTTGTTCCATTGTATGCCAGATAAACTCTTCAACATCTTTACCGGTTTCTTCTTTAAATTTCTTCTTCCAGTCTTTTTTAGAAAACTTTTTGAAGTAAGGTCTAAATCTATGTTTTTAAAATTTGGTTTCATAATTGTTCCATAAAGAATGTTAAATGCTCAATCTTCAATGTTTATTTAGATTTGATTGAGCAGTTTTAACAATCGCTGTAATAATTCTTATTAATTCATCAATTTTATTTAAATAATTATTGTAGTCGTATTCTACAAGTTTACTTTTGCTAAGTAATCTTAACCAGTAGCGAGTTTCTCTTGCTTCTTTTGAAGCAATAGACATTTTAGTTGCAAAATCTTTTTTAGTTTGTGCGGCATTTGCTTCCTCGATATTAGCTCCGATACTAGTTCCTGATCTCAACAGTTGTTTAGAAATTACAAACTCATTTTTACTCTTTAATATTTTGTACAATTCAATTATCTCTAGAGCAAAGTCAAATGACTTGTTAAGTACTACATTATCTTTATCACAATTCTCAGGCATTTTGATTTTCTCCATTGATCATTAAACATTTAACCTTGAACATTCTTTTATAGCGCTCCTATTCTTTTCAATAAATTGGAGAGAATTGAATGAGCATCTGCCCCCAGATAAATAAAATCATCAACTCCGGATTTTTTGTGTTCTTCAATTTGGTCTTTTGGATAACCAGCTAGTATAACTGTTGTATCCATTGATTTTTCTTTTATTCCTTTTACGATCGATGGAACAAGGTCAGGATAAGTATCATCTGTTGAACAAATAACAACTGCATTCGCTTTTGAATCAATTGCAGCTTTTACTGCTTCATCTGTTGTACTGAAGCCATTCGGATATACTATCTCGAATCCACCTACTTCAAAAAATGCACGTGAAAAATCTGCTCTACCTTTAAATTGTTTTAACGGACCCATCGTAGCTAAAAATATTTTTGGTTTGCTTCCAGTTTTCTTTTTATAATTTTCAGAAGCAATTCGTAATTTCTCAAACATCTCTGCAATTCGAAATTGAGATAAAGGTTTTACACTAATTCCTTTTTCCGATGAAGCACGAATTGATTTTGAAATTTCACCAAGAGAAGCTCCTTCAAGATATGCATCTGTAGCTTTATCAATCATATCGTAAGATTTCGTATCGGCAGTCTTCTGAAGTTTATCGAGAATGCTTGAGTGTTTTTTGTCGTCGCCATTAACTCGGTACTTCTGAATATATTCAACACGCTTTTTATAAATTGAATCATAGTCTGGTTGTTTAATTTCTAGTGGTTCTTCTTTTGGATTTGCGTACATATTTGTCCCAACCAAAACAGATTTCCGTTTTGCAAAATCTTTCTTCTTAGCATCTGCAACTTTTGCAATTTCATCATGAACAAATCCTGACTGAATTGTTTTTAGCATTCCGCCTTTTTCTTCAATCGTTTGAAATAATTTCCAGGCAGCATTTGCAATATCATCAGTTAACTTTTCAACAAAGAATGATCCGCCAGAAGGATCAATAACCTGATCAAGATGTGATTCTTCTTTCAGAATGATTTGTGTGTTACGTGCAAGTCGTCTTGAAAAATCATCCGGAACATTAAATGATTCATCATAAGTATTTGTTTGAAGCGAATCAACTCCACCTACAATTGCAGAGAAAGCTCCTGTTGTTGTACGGAGTGAGTTTACAAACGGATCAAAAAAAGTCTGATTAAACTGAGAAGTTTTACCGTGAATGAAAATTTTTCGATTTTCTTCTTTTACACCATATGCTTCAAGAATTTTACTCCATAGTAATCTTGCTGCACGAAGCTTTGCAATTTCCATAAAATAGAATGAACCGATTCCAAACGTAAATTTTATTCTTTTAGCAACATCATCTACTTTCAATCCGCGAGAAACCATTTCGTTTAAATACTCCACTGCTGTTGCAAAGGTAAATGCAAGTTCCTGAACTGCACTGGCACCAGCGTTGTTGTATGCAAATCCACTTATCCCAATTGTTTTAATCGGTGAATTTGATTTGATCATTAACTCTGTTGAAAGTTTTATTTCATCAAATATCTGTTTTAGGGAAATAGGAAGTTTACCGTTGCTTAATAAATATTCATAAGGATCGGATGTGATTGATCCTTTAATATTCATCAAACCAGTTCTTGTTTCATTCGCGTATGCATTAAAAAGAAGGGTGATAGGCAAAGCAGAAAATCCGCCGTTGATATTAATTGGTTGATTTGTTAAGTCAATATCCTTAAACAGAACATTGCATTTTTCTTACATCGGAAATTGATAATCCACCTTTACCAACTTCACCAACTCTAGATTGATCAGCATCAATGCCAAGTTGTGTGGGATTATCCAAAACAATATTTATGGAATTTAATCCACGCTGAAGATCATATTTTATAGCTTTATTTAAATCTTCGGGAAGAGCTTGGCTATACTCTTGAGCAATTTCCCACGAACGATTATTATAACCGGAAACATTACTTCCGCGAAGAAAGTTATCAAATCCGGGAAAATTATTTACTTGCGGAAGATCTTTTATATCGTTTGATGTGTAAAGGGGCTGAAGATTTATTCCTTCGTAAGTTTTTGTAATAAGTTTTTTATCGAATGAATCACCTTTCAGATCTTTTTCAACCTGCTGTTTCCATTCTTTAAATAAAGGAACAGGGAAATCTTTTTTTAAATCGGGTTTTTCACCAAGTTTAACTTCAATAGACATAAACAGACTCCGGAATTCATAAAAATTATCGTTCCAAAATTACTAAAAAGTTAGTGTATTTAGACATTTGCAAAGTGATCTGACTCATTTAGAATAAAAAGAATTTACGTGGAAAATTTGTGAGTTTGTAAGTCTAAAGCTTAAATGCTAAATTATTAAATAACAAGCGTATGAATGATGAGATCATTCTTCTCAAAAATTTTTTACTTTCTCTCAATTGCGGGATTTGTTTATTTCTTTTACAATGCTACTCTAGCCGTTAATTCTCTATTCCAAAGAAGCAGTGAAGCATCCGGACCAATTTTTAATGAAGCAAAGCAATCCCTGTTGCATTAAAAAACCGGTTTGTGGAGGAGAAGTGAAAAACCATATAAATCAAATTCACAAATTTGTAGTATAGTACACCATAACATTTTTAAATTATAAGAATCTAAACAATGTTAGCAATTTTTAATAAATCCTTCATCTGCCTTGACGCAAAATTTGACTCATATGATAAAAAATAGTCATCACCCGTGCCATACGCCATACTTAGGTATCCCCATCCAAAAGCCATTACGTAATTTTTGGCGAGTGCAATTAAATTTTGTAGATCCTTAAAAGTGGGGGTTATCTGGTTATTTTCATCAAGAATTTCATTATGAACAAATACTTTATCTCTCTGCCATTTGGTTTTGTATAACGATATCCAAAGTTCGTTCATTTCAATCGGTACAGGGTTTGGAAGTATTTTGGTCAAATATTTAATACATCTTTCATTAAATTCAACATAGTGTAATCCGAGTATTGAATCAACTTTCATCCCAAGTCGGCTCAATGCTTTTTTAAATTCTAACCTATTAAAAATATCTAACTTAGTTTTATTTGTTTCTATAAAGATTAAAGCATAAGGAATACTATTAATTGTGTATCGCTTTGGTTTTTCAAATATTCTTGTTGTGCGAATTATAAGTTGAAGCTTCAAGGATTCTTGAATAGAATTGAATAATCCACCATAACCTTTTTTATTGATCCTTTCAGCATTTTCTCCAATTTCTTTGTATAAGTAATAAGCTTCTTCACTTCTGTAAATGTCAATTGCAATAACTTCAACAATTGACTTTAGCTTTTCTTTTGCATCCGAATCACTCAAATTAATATTGAGGTCATTATTTATTTCAACCATATGAACTCCTCCGAAACCAATCTGATAGTCATTGGACAATTTTAAGCTACTGAACCTTCACTCTAACACCTTCGGAATGACTTGTAAATTCAGGTGCGTACATACATTGCATTGTAGTAATTCCGTTTGAAAAATCTCCTTTGTGAGTCACTCTTAAAGGATACTCGAAAACATAAGTTCCTTTTGGCAGCCGATCCATAAAGAAGTTGGTGGCAACATCTCTGGTGTTTTCATAATACCACAAGCCATCCTGGTATTTATGCCGGGAAAGGACATTTATCGGTTCAAACCCGGAAGCACGCATATCTTTCAAGTGAACAAATTCCATATCTCTGTCCACTCTTATTTCGATTCTTACTTTTATCAAGTCGCCCGGTTTCAGCTTTGTATCTTCAGTGACAGGAGTAATTTTCTTTCCTGTTGGAGAATCCAATTCTAAAAATAACTTCTTGTTTATCTTCAATGGAGTTTCACTTGGAGTTATTTTATCAAGCTGCTCATAATACTGCCAGTAGAGCGAACCCCACGCAACAACATTGTTATTGTTAGTTACTGTTACTTTTCCCATTTCGGGTTTTATTTCTTCACCTTTCCAGGATGTTTTAAAGTAACCTGTTCCTGCTTCAACGTGAATTTCTGGATTGTTCAAAAGATCAATCAATTGTCCACCAATTGTAATATCAGGCAGCTTAGAGCGTACATACATTGCATTGTAGTAATTCCGTTTGAAAAATTTCCTTTGTGAATAACTCTTAGTGGATACTCAAAAACATAAGTTCCTTTTGGCAGCCGATCCATAAAAAAGTTGGTGGCAACATCTCTGGTGTTTTCATAATACCACAAGCCATCCTGGTATTTGTGAGTCGAGAGTACATTTATCGGTTCAAATCCGGAAGCACGCATATCCTTCAAGTGAACGAATTCCATATCTCTGTCCACTCGTATTTCAATTCTTACTTTTATCAAGTCGCCCGGTTTCAGCTTTGTATTTTCAGTAACAGGAGTAATTTTCTTTCCTGTTGGAGAATCCAATTCTAAAAATAACTTCTTATTTATCTTCAATGGAGTTTCACTTGGAGTTATTTTATCAAGCTGCTCATAATACTGCCAGTAGAGTGAACCCCACGCAACAACGTTGTTATTATTTGTTACTGTTACTTCTCCCATTTCAGGTTTTATCTCTTCACCTTTCCAGGATGTTTTGAAATATCCTGTTCCTGCTTCAATATGAATTTCAGGATTATTTAGAAGATCAAGCAATTCTCCACCTATTTTAATATCCGGCATCTTTGTCTCTGCAAGCCAATTTGTTCCTCTTAAAAGAAGAGCATAGCAGGCTTCTGCGGTTGCTTTAGTTGTTTTCCAATCCTGAACCTGCTTTTGTTTCAGCAGCCATACTTTCATCAAATCAACAGATTCCTGATCTTTCGACAATTTCATCAATCGCTTCAATTAAAAGTGCCTGTGTTTCAATCGGAGCCTGGTACCACTACCATCCCCATTCTTCTTTAAAGTACATTCCCATTTCATCATTGAACACTGCATTCTCAATTATTGATTTAATTATATCTTTTGCAGTTTTCGCATCGTACATTCTGTAAAGCGCAAGCGATATCATCCCTTGCATATATTTGTTGTTACTTAGCCAGTAAGTCTGCGCTTGCCATTTCCAGTAATCGAACGCTTCCTTGTGCTTATCATCAACAGGTATATCTAGATAGTAGCTTCTTCCATAAAGATACTGTGCCTGTATATAACCAATATGTTTCTTCTTCATATTTAGCACCGCTTCTCTTAAGCTGTTCATAATCTTCATACATTCTAACATCAGTGTAAAGAACTGCTTTTTGAAGCATCTCCCACGTTGCAGCATTTTCGCGAATATCTTTTATTCCAAGTCTTTCAAGATGTCCCATTCCAACAACAATGTACTGTGTGATAAACCTATTTTCAGGTAATCCCGGGAACCAAGGCCATCCTCCATTGGAGTATTGCTTTTCTCTCATTTTATTTTCAGCTCTTTCAAGTTCATTCGCCATTCTTGTAAGATCGAAAAGTAAACCAACTCTGCGTTTTCTTTCAGTTTCATCCTGTGCATCGAGAACCCATGGTGTTTCTTCGAGGAGCGCATACTTTAATTCCTGGTTCTTTTCAAGATTTGATATTAGAGCATCTTTATCAATTTCTTTCCATGTATCAAAAATGGCTTTTATCTTCGGACTTGAGTTTGCAATGTGAGTTGCAATACTGTTTGCATAAAATCTGTTAAATATCTGTTCAATACATTCGTAAGGGTACTCCATCATATACGGCAGTGCCTGGATTGCATACCACGCCGGGTTTGCAGTGAACTCAAGTGTAAGATTATAATTCTGCAAAGTTGATGATTTGTTGTTCATCAGCTTATCAAGAATAAAAGTTTTAGTTTGATTTCCCATTACAGGAAGCGGAAGAGTTTCGGTAACAAGCATTCTGTTAACCAAAACCGGAAGCGCATTCTCTTCACCATCACTAAACTTTCCTGATTTTGCAATTACTCTGTATACAATTGCATCGACTTTACCTAAAGGAACTTTTAATCTCCAGCTTAAGCCTTCACTCAAATCTTTATCAACATTAAATGATTTTAAGTTGTCATTATTTTCAAACAGACCATCTATCGGTTTCATTGTGAAGGCATCAAACAACTGCAAAGTTGCTTCACCTGAAAGTGATTGATCCGATAGATTACTTACTTTTGCAGTGAAATAAATTTCATCACCTTCTCTTAAAAATCTTGGCGGATTGGGAACAATCATTAAATCTTTCTGAGTAACTGTTTCATTGTAAACAATTCCGCTCTTTAAATCTTTTGTGAGAGCAAAGCCCATAAATTTCCAGCGGGTTAATGCTTCAGGTACAGTGAAAGAAATTATTATTTCTCCCTGCTCATTTGTTCTTAATTCTGGATAGAAGAAAGCTGTTTCGTTCAGATTTTTTCTTATAGGAACATCTTCAAATGAAGTTTGAGGAGTATCCATTTGTTTTTTTCCGTTCTCTGTTTGACCAAGTCTTGAAGCAGTCAAATTACCTTCTTCTTTCTCGTCATCGTTACCACCCATTTCATCAGATTCACTAACAGCACTCGGTGCATCCATCTTATACATTACATCACAAGCTCTTACACCTTTCATACGATAAATCCCGTTGTTGTAACCATATCCATAAAAATAAAATCCAAAATTGTTTATATATGGATAATAGAAATGCTGATGAGAAACATATGTGTTCCAACCTTCTTCGTAAATTCTTGAGCTGATAGTCTGGAAAGAATTATCTGTTGTCCAGTTCAATCGAGAATAGTAATAAGGATGAATATTGAATCCCCAGTAGTTTGCTGCAAAAGCATCGAGTGAAGCATCATACATCGATGCAAGCAATTCTGCAGCCACAGCATCGCCGTTTGGTCCGGTAACTTTGAGTTTCCATTCTTCCTTTGAGCCGGGAAGAATCTTATTTCTGAAAGTCTCGAAAGTGATATTTAATTTCTTATTACTCCATGGAACAGGAATTACTTTTGTTAAAATGTGACTTTCACTATTTACGATGAAAGAAACGTGAACAACCAGACTACCGCGGTAATCTTCTTTAATCGGAATATTAATCTGCTTTTGTTCATCATCAAGAGCTATCCATTCCTTTTTTATTATTTTACTATCGTATTCAATTTCGAAAAGAGCCTTCACATTTTCTTCTGCAGAACCGACGTACAATTTTACAGTTTCTCCAGGTTCGTAACTTTTCTCTATTAAATAAATCCACCTTGCGTCCCGCAATGGAGTTTTATCCGCTTCAGAATTGAATAAAGTAAAATATTTTACAAGCTCAACCGGAGTTCCGTTTTTATCTTTTGTTTTGAGTGTAAAAACATATTTGCCGGGCTGCCAATTATCGAGGCCTTCAAAAGAAAGATAAGAACTGTCAGTGGTTGTAAAACTAGTTTCAAAAATTTTCCGTTCCTTTTCCCAGCTGAAGAACTCATTTTCATCATCATAAACATCGTGAGTAAAGCTTTGATAATAGTCTTCTTTTGTTAGCAGGAATTTATCAGGTTTACTCCACAACCTGTTTCTGAAAATTCTATCCGGAGTTTTTAGTTTATGAATTTCAATTTCAATATTTGCTTTTTCATATTGCCCGTTAAGATTTGTGGTTGAAACAGAATATTTAGTATCTGTATTGCTTTGAATTATTTCAGGCAGATTAATATTTGCAACAAGAGCAATATATCCTGCGCTCACATAAGTTTGGGCGGAATGGGTTTCCCCGGTTACATCAACAACATCCGCATAAACGGTATAATTGAAAACCGGATTTGTTTCTTTCGGCATGGAAAGATCGGGCACCAGTTCAAATTCAACTTTAAACTTTCCGTCTTTATCTGTTTTAGTTACACCGTTGGTGATTTCCATTTCAGTATTTCTTCCCCAATACCAATTATAATAACTGCGCCACCTGTAATTAAAGTAAGGGAAGTAAACCGTTCTAACAACTCTATACTTAACATCTGCATCATTCAGATTAACACCCGAATAGGTCTTTGCATAACCTTCTGCAGTTACATTATCATTGAGAGAGTAGCTGCCTTTAACCGGATCAAACTTAACTTCAAATTTAGGTCGTTTATATTCTTCAACTCTGAAATACTGTGAACCATTTTCATTTGCAATGTAATATTGCCCGCCGATCTTGCCCAGGGGAATTGCAAATTTTCCATTGAATGTTCCATATTCACTTGTGGTAAAGGTAGCATCGGTTATTTTTTGATGGTTTGCATCAAAGAAAGTAACAGTTGTTTTTTTATCCGCAACTATTTTGTGATCCTTTTTACCATCAGTATCTATAATCAATCCTTTGAAGTAAACAATTTGGCCAGGTCTATAAATTGCCCTGTCTAGATAGAAAAATGTTGTAGTTCTTTTTACCGGATCATTGTTGTAGTAGAAGGAAGAATAATTATTCGATTCGAATCTGTCTTTGCCATTTATAAAAATAACTTTGTAGTTGTTATATTGATTTGATTCTTTCTTAAACTCAAATCCGCCTTCGCGGTTTGTCTTTCCACTGCTCATTTTAAAGAATTTGTAAGCTCTGTCATCAGGAACATATTGTTGTCTGTAAATCTCATAATCAATACTAGCTAAAGGATGCCCGGTTTCTCTGTGCAAGGCATAAAACTGCGTTAAGTTTTTTCCCATATCTCTTCTAAGATAACTGATGTTTGAAACCCACATTTTAGAATATGCAACTGCATTTTTTATATAAGTGAAATTTTTATCAGTTGCTGTAAGTACAACGTATCTGCCAAAAGAAAGTGCCGGCATTTTAATTTCAACACTGTGGTTTTGATAATCTTTATCATCCGGTAGATCAATAGTCCATTCTTTAACAGGTTTTTGTGATGTATAAAGTTGTATGAGCTGTTGACTATTTAAACCATTCTCTTTGCTGTCAAGCTTTTCGCTCCAATTTATAATCCTTATGAAAACTTTTTCAACATTCTTAAAAGTAACCAGACTGCGGAAAGGCTTATCTGCAATGTTGCCGTATTCAGTTTGAAATCCTAAACTTTTTTGCAGGATTGTATTCTGCAGCCATCTGCATTCCTGCGCATCAAAAGTATCAGGGTACTTGTTAATTGTTGAGTTACAAATATCCAGTGCTTTTTTAATTTCCCATTTATGATCTTCGGAAACATCTGCATTGTACTTTAGGCCTTCATTGTAATAATAATTTGCCAAGTTAAATGAGATGAGAGAAGAATAGGGAACAGTGCTGAATTTTTCTTCAAGGTTGATTATGGCATTTAAGTATAGATTATGTTTCTTCGGATTTATGCTGTTGCTGCGCATAAAATTTAATCTTGCCAGATCAACATCGATCAATGCATCTTTTTCATCATCATCAAGGTGAAATTTTATTAGTTTCTGGTAAAGTTGAATTGAATAAAACTTAAGCGAGAGTGAATCTTTTGTTTGATAACTTATATCAACAAAAACTTCTGGTAATGAAAAATCATCTTCGCTAGATAATTCAAATTTGTAAATAGGATCAGTGACTGATGCTTCATCATTTATGTAAAATGAAAGTGCACTATGCGCAAGTAAATCATATAATGTCGGGCGAAGGTAAGACTGCTGAGAATCGCTATAGTAAAGAATATCTTTAAAATCCTTTAATGAAATCTTTTTTAGTTCATCACTTCTTTCAAGAGAAGACTGGTAATATTTTACAATTTCTCTTACTAGTCTCGAAAGATCCCACGTCTGAAAATCTTCATTATCAAAATTTACCGTTTCAGTTCTTTGCTGAAAACGCCACCTGTTGTTCTGGTAATACTGCCAGTAAATGTTTGCCAGAATTGATTCGAAGAATTGCATTTGCAGGAAAAGAAGCACTATTAATCTCAGCTTTTACATCATTTACTATTTTTACGTGGCTGTCTTCTTCAGTATAGTTTGCAAATTTTAGTTTGTAAAAAATAGATTTGATAAACTGCGGATGATTCTTTTCACTTTTGGCGGTTTTATATATTTCCTCAACTACTTCCAAGGCAGAACGGGTTAGACCTTTTTGCTCTAATGAATCAACTTTTCGCCAGGAAGATTTGTAATCACCTGTAAAATTGAATTCTGCCTTTTTGTTGTTCTTAAATAATTCTGTGTTAGTAATTATGCCGGCAATTGAAACAAAAGCAGTTGTCATCAGAATGACAAATATTAATAAGTTTTTATTCTTCATAGTGGCTGTCCTCAATAAAAATTGATATTCACTTAAAATAATTTATAGAACTTCTTCAAAATACGATTGCTTTTACATTTCGTAATTCAATATGTTCCCTAAAAAGGAATATTTTTTATTAAATCAGGCTTTCTTTATAATAAATTTTTAACTAATCAAAAATATTAAAAAGTGCTTTTGTGAAGTTCCTCAATAGTATTTAGCAAAGATTCAATTTTTTCAATTTTTATTTTTGCGTAATTTTCATCTGGCTTTATTATGAGGGCTTTTTCATAATAGGATTTTGCTTCCGCATATTTCTTTTCACTAAGAAGTTCATCTGCCTTACTAATGTTCTGTGTATAGGAAGTCTGCAGCTCAACATTCGTCTTTTTCATCTTTAATTTCTCGCCGGATTCTTCAACAATCATTTTCTTAAACTCATCAGGATATCCGATATTTTTAGGTTTGAATAATTCATTCTTTGAAATTCCATCCATATACTTTAACAATAAATTTTCACCAAGCTGTTTCCAGGTTTTATAAGTTTGATCTGCCGATGATATTGAGTAGCTAGTCAGATATTCAATTGCTTCGCCCTCGGAATTTTTAAGTAACGATAACGCTGTTGCTTCAACATTTTCTTGCTGAGCTAAGTATGTACCTTCAAGTTCATTCTGAGTTTTCTTTACATCATCTATAACTACTGAATATTTCAGGTATGAAAAATTTGAAACAAAATTGAAAACCCAAAATGCAGAATCCCAACTAAACTTCGATATCGAGCCAACATCATGTGAAAAGTTATATGGAACTTTGATCATTGAAGCATACATTGGCGTGTAAACTGTAAAGTATGTGTCATCAACACCAAACCAAAAAACCCCACCAACTTCTCTTGGCAAATAAGAGCGCGCTTGGGAAACAAATGAAAATCCTGTTTGCGGAGTAGAGATTGGTCTTTCGTGAAAATATTCTTCCCCATTGTACTCCCAAACTAACGGACGCCATCTATATGGCATTTGATAAGGTTCTGCTGCAATTCCTTTCGTCATATCTAATTCAGTTCCCTCATAGTGGTCACGCATTAGATTCATTACATCGTGAACAGATATTTTTTTATCAGGCTTGATGTACAAAGGCAATCTCTCCAATGATTCCCCTTTAATGTATGAAAGATATTTATCCATATCTGAATTACATCTTCTAAATAATGACCAGACTCTTGCATCGCAAAATCGTATCGCACCAAAATCTAACGGAGCATAAGCATCAGCGAAATTAAATTCAGAATCTTTTCCTGTGAAATAGCCTTTCTCTCTTGCAAAAGAAATTACATCAGGAGCATAAAGACAATTTTCAGGATCATTTAATGGAAAAGTTGTTATTCGTGATTGGTTTGCATGACCTGAAACGTAACCATCCGGAATTTTTACTGCAACCCAAACCGTTCCTTTGTTTCCTTCACCTTTTCCAATCATCTCAAGTATCCACGCTTCATTTGCATCTGCAATTGAAAATGATTCGCCAGAACTACAGTATCCATATTCATTGACAAGGTCAGTCATAATTTTAATAGCTTCACGCGCAGTTTTAGCTCTTTGAAGAGCGATAAACATTAAACTGCCGTAATCAATTATTCCTTTGGAATCGACAAGCCCTTCTCTTCCACCAAAAGTAGTTTCACCAATTACAACCTGATGTTCGTTCATATTTCCGATTACGTTATAAGTGACTGAAACCTGAGGAATTTTTCCAAGGAATTTTCCCGAATCCCATTCATAAATTTCTAACCAGGTACCATTTTGGTAAACAACAGCCGGATAATGATAAAGCTCACCATAAAATCCGTAAGAATCAGCTGAGTAAGTTACCATAACAGAGCCATCAACACTTGCGCCCTTTGTAACTATAAAGTTTGTACAGGCATTATTAGTATTAACAAATAAAAAGCTTACAGCTATTACAGCGGATAAAATAATTTTTCTTATCATAATTATTCCTTCTCTTGGTTAGTACATCTAAAAAAATATTGATGGCAAGATAAGAAAAACAGTTGGAATGAAGAATAAAAATCGGTGCTTTAAACCATTTTTGCTGCCCCGATTTAAGGATTTAATGTGCAATATTTACTAATTTGTAGACAAACAAATAAGGGCTTTTAAAATGATACGGTTATCCTACATACTTGGTGTAATAATTTTATTACTTTCTATTTATTTGGGGTATAAAATTCAGAATAATTACATAATTGTTTTATCCGGATTGCTGATAGTTGCAAATATTTCTGCATTTATAAAATTCCGCCAAAAAAATGATTTGTTCAATGTGATTGTTAATATGAGTAACTGTGTAATATGTTTCTTTATCGGTTTTGAAATAATGGAAGGAGAAAAAACTTACCTAATATGGATCTATTTTGTTTCAGCATTTATTTTTCTGATAGCTACCTATATAATATATAGTAGAAATTTAAAACCGTTTAAAAAGTTTTCGTAAGAATGTTTTATGATTTTCTATCCTAGTATGGAGGTAAAATGAAAATACTTTTATTTGCATTTTCACTTTTTTTGATAACTGTTTTTCCTCAGGAATCAGAAAAAATCACTCCTCATTTTGATATATTCGCATTTGAAAAGGAAGTTACACTTCCGGGTTCACCAGAAGAAATTTTTGATGCTGCTACAGGAGATATAAGCGGCTGGTGGGATCATTCATTTTCAGAAAATCCTAAAAAGTTTTTTATTGAACCAAAACCGGGAGGTGGATTTTATGAGATCTTTGATGATGAAGGTAACGGAGTTTTACACGCAACTGTAATTTATTCTCAGCGTGGAAAAATGATAAGATTCGATGGTCCACTTGGTTTATCCGGCAGAGCAGTACAAATTGTGACAACCTATGAGTTTTCTTCTATTGGAAATGACTCAACTTTAATGAAGATATCTGTTCATGGATCGGGTGAATTGGAAAAAGGATTGCCTGCAATTGTTGAAAGGGTGTGGGAACATTTCATATTTGAAAGGTTTGAACCTTATGTCGAGGAAGAAAAACATATCAGGTAATTTTAATTAAAACAGTTTTTTATTTCTAATTTTATTCGCAATTTCAGTTCAACAAAATATAAAACTTATGAATTGTCCGGCTTGTAAAGAAACGCTTGTAATTCTTGAACTTCACAGTATCGAAATTGACTACTGCACAAATTGCAATGGTATCTGGCTCGATGCAGGTGAAATGGAACTTATGATTGACAATGAAACTGAAAGAGCAAGACTTCTTCAGTCACTAATGGTAATTAATAACTCAAAAGAGAAAAAACTTCGTTGTCCGGTTTGTAGAAAAAAAATGGAAAAGGTTAAACATCGTCAGGTAGATATTATTACTGATAAATGTGTAAAGAATCATGGAATTTGGTTTGATAAAGGAGAACTGGAAGAGATAATCAAATCAGCATCAGTGCAAGACGAAAATAAGTTTGCTGTTTTGTTAAAAGAATTATTCAATCAAAAAAATTAAGTAAGGAGAATAAATGATAGGTGTAGTAATTGTTCTTGTAATTATAGTAGCGCTAATATTTTTAGTTATTTCAATTTACAATGCTCTTATCCGTCTGAGAAATCAGGTGAAGAATGCATGGTCACAAATTGATGTTCAACTAAAAAGACGTCATGATCTTATTCCGAATCTTATTGAAACTGTAAAAGGTTATATGACGCATGAGCGTGAAATAATGGAAAACATAACCAAATACAGAAGCCAGGCTATAGGTGCAAATACTGTTGGTGAAAAAGCTCAGGCGGAAGGATTATTAAGCGGAGCTCTCGGTCAATTACGTATTCAGGTCGAAAATTATCCTGACCTCAAGGCAAATCAGAATTTTCTTGCTCTTCAGGAAGAATTAACATCAACTGAAAATAAAATTTCTTTTGCCCGTCAGGCATATAACGATCAGGTTTTATTCTTCAATAATAAAATTCAGATGTTCCCTTCAAACATTATAGCGGGAATGTTTGGTTTTAAGGAAGAAGAATTTTTCCAGATTGAAGATCAAAAAGAAAAAGAGGTTCCAAAGGTTAAATTTTCATAAATAAAGTCTTAGTATATGTGGGAACTTATTGAAGCTAATCGACAAAAGTCGATTTTATTATTTATCGGACTCGGAGCAATATTATTTTTTGCCGGGTATATCTTTGGTAGATTTTATAATTCTGATTATGGTGGTCCTCTTGGTGTGTTGATAGGACTTTCCATCTGGCTTATACTATCAATAATAAGTTACTCTGCCGGAAGCAAAATTTTGCTGAGTATTAGCGGAGCTAAAGAAGTAACTAAAGCTGTTCATCCTCAACTATTTAATGTTGTTGAGGAGATGAAAATTGCTGCAAATCTTCCATACCTTCCTAAGGTTTATATAATTGATGATCCTGCACCAAATGCGTTTGCAGCGGGAATAAAGCCTGAGAATACGGCGATTGCTGTTACTGCAGGACTTTTAGGAAAATTAAACCGTGATGAATTGCAGGGTGTTATTGCTCACGAAATGGCTCATGTTGTAAATCGTGATGTTTTATTAATGACTTTTGCCGGAGTGATGATTGGTTCAATCACAATTTTATCAGAAGTTTTTTTGAGAAGCTTATTTTACGGTGGAAGTTCAAGATATAAATCAAAATCATCTGGAAAAGGCGGGCAGATACAATTAATAATAATGATAGTTGCCTTGATCTTTGCAATACTCGCTCCGCTAATGGCAAGACTTCTTTATTTAGGAATTTCAAGAAAACGAGAATATCTTGCTGATGCTTCAGCAGTAAGATTAACCAGGTATCCTGAAGGTTTAGCTTCCGCTCTGGAAAAAATTTCTGAAAACACTCTCGATATGAAAAAAGCAAATTCAATAACTGCTCCAATGTATATCGTAAATCCGTTGAAACAGAAAGGGATGAAATTATCAAATCTTACAAGCACACACCCGCCAATTTCTGAGAGAATAAGAATACTTAGAGCGATGCAGCAGGGAGTTCATTACTTAAGTTATCAAAGTGCATTTCAGTTTATTAGGAATTCTCGTGAAAAAATTCTTCCCGCCACTGCTTCATTAGATGCAATACCTATAGTGATGAAAAGACCTACATCAGGTTGGTATGATGAATATGATAAAATAGCAGCAAAGCGTACTTCTGGTGATTTAATTATGCAGTTGAATGATTTTTCTTTTATCCATTGTGCCTGTGGTGTAAAAATTAAAGTTACCCCTGATTATAAAAAGAATTCAATTACTTGTCCCCGCTGCGGTAAAGTTCATACTCTATCAGGATAACTTAAACAAGCCAAAATCGATAAAGAGTAATGAATAAAGAACAGTTTTATTCTTTTCCGTTAAAAAGTAAGAATATAAAAGTCGTTATTTAACAATTGTCGTATTCAGCAATGCAAAATTACTATTTATAACCTTCAACCTTAGAAATGCATTTGCGGCAGAACGTGTTTCCCTTTATATCTACTTCTTCAATTCCATTTGATGAGTGCATCACACAGTCCCAATCAATGCAATGACGCAGACCGTAACAATGCCCAAGCTCGTGAAGTGCTTCTTTAATCGTACGCTCAAATAAAAGATTTTCGTTTGAAATGCCGGAATAAAATTCTTCGTGCAAACGACAGACAGAAAGAATGGAATGTTTTCCGTTAAGCTGCGCTTCACCAAAAATAAAAGTTAATGCAGGAACGAAAATATCCACATCTGTTAACATAATTATTTTACCGTTAAATTCATCCGTAAGCTTCATTGCCTCGGCAATAATCTGTGTGGAAAAATATTGTTTGCGATCTATAGAGAAGAAATCATCAAGATTTATTTTTAGGTCAATGACATGAATTCTGGAAGAAAACCTTTTGGATAATTCTAGTAACAAGGTTTTGTAGCAGCAAAGTGCTGTAAAATTTAATCGGTGCAATAAAGATATTCATCAATACTTATCTTTGCGGAGGCCGTATTTATTTATTTTATTGTAAAGTGTAACCCTATCAATCTTAAGTATCAGAGCGGTTTTAGAAATATTCCAACTATTCTCATTTAAGATATTAAGAATATACTTACTCTCCATTGAAGAAAGACTTTTCTCGTCACCATTTAATTCAAAGTTATTACTTGAAACATGAAAAGGGAGATCATCAACAATAATAGAACTAGTTTTACCAACCACCATCGCTCTTTCTATCGCATTTTCTAATTCACGAACATTGCCCGGCCAATTATGGTTTATTAGAAAATCCATTGCCTCTTTAGAAACACTTTTTATCTTTTTATTCATTGCAGTTGAAAATTTATTAATGAAGAAATTTACAAGCAGAGGAATATCATCTCTTCTTTCACGCAGCGGTGGTATAACAATAGTAAAAACATTCAATCTGTAGTATAAATCTTCTCTAAACTTGCCTGCTTTAACAAGTTCTTCCAGAGGTTCATTTGTTGCAGTAATTACCCTAAAATCACTTTTTATTAATTCATTTCCGCCAACTCGGTTAAACTGTTTTGTTTCAATAACTCTTAACAGCTCAATCTGCATCTTAAGGGAAATAGAGCCAATTTCATCAAGAAAAATTGTTCCTCTATCTGCCATTTCAAATTTCCCTTTTCTTTTGAATTGAGCGCCTGTAAATGAGCCCTTTTCGTGTCCGAACAATTCGCTTTCGAGAAGCGATTCTGTCAAGGCGCCGCAGTTTACGGTAATAATCGGGAAATATTTCCTGCTGCTATTAATATGGATGGCTTTTGCAACCAATTCTTTTCCCGTGCCGCTATCACCTCTGATTATAACTGTAGTATCTGTGCGGGCGACACTGTGCACAAGTTCATAAATTTTTTTCATCTGAAAACTCTCACCGATCAGATTATCCGGTTTGATTATTTCATCTATATTTTCTTTCAACTGAATGTTTTCAATTTTAAGCGCCCGTTGTTCAAGGGCTCTTTTGACGAGATGCGCAAGCTCGTCGGGATCAATAGGTTTTGTTACATAATCATAGGCGCCGGTTTTCAAAGCGGTAATGGCGGTTGGTACCGAAGCGAAGGCAGTGATGAGGATAATAAGAGCATCTTTATCAATTGCTTTAATTTTGGATAACAAATCCAAGCCACTCATGCCCGGCATTTTCATGTCCACAAGAAGAAGATCAAATTTCTCCTTTTCATATTTTTCTAAGGCAGTTTCTCCATCCTCGGCAGTATCAACTAGATAATCTTCTTCTTCGAACCAGTGATAAAGAGATTCCCTCACAATTTTTTCATCATCGACTATTAGAATTTTTTCTTTTTTATCCATAAAACTTCCTCTTAAGCAAGTTGTTCATTTTGTGGCAATATTACTTTAAATGTAGTTCCTCGATTTGAAGTTTTTTCTACTTCTATTTTCCCTTTATGATTAGTAATAATTCCGTAGACAACCGCTAGGCCAAGTCCAGTACCTGCGGATGATTCTTTTGTTGAATAAAACGGCTCAAAAATATGAGGTAAATCTTTATCAGCAATTCCTGTACCTTCGTCTATTATCCTAAGGACAACATTATTTTTTTCGTGTGTTAAGTTAAGTGTGATTTTTCCACCATTAGGCATTGCTTCGATTGAATTAATCAATAAGCGAAATTAACGCCTGTTGAATTTTGTTTGCGTTGCAGTAAATCTCAATTGGTGATTCAGAGTAATCTTTGATTAAAGTGATACCGTTAATTTCAAGATGATGGTTAATAACAGTAATACTGTGATAGATTATTTTTACAAGGTTTTCTTTTGCAAATTCATCCCGTTCAGAGTGTGAAAAAATTAGTAAGTCCTTTACAATTTGTCCGCAGCGGGCAGATTCATGTGAAATTAATTCTAGATATTCAATAATTTTTGAATACTCCGATTCTTTCTGTGAAGCTTGTAATTTTTTTGTTATCAATTTACTGTAAGTTAAAATTCCTGCAAGTGGATTATTTAACTCATGCGCAACAGTTGCAGATAGTTTTCCGAGTGAAGCTAGCTTTTCAATATGATTAACCTGGTTGTAAATATTTTTGAGTTCTTCCGTCTTTTCATTCACTTTGTCATTCAAAGTTTCAGACCAATTTTTTATTTCTTTATATGCTTCAGCAAGATTTGTTGACATCTCGTTAAACCGTCGAGCCACTTGTCCCAGTTCATTTTTGGAATGTAATTTCGATTTTATAATCTAAATTTCCGTTTCCTACACTTCAATACCTTCCCTTATTTTTTTTATTGGTTTGTTAACTAAAATTGATATAAATAATCCGAAAAAAATGAAATAACGATAACAATAAAACCGAAGCTAAGAATTACTTTCGTTGTGCTTTTTTGGATTATTGAATCAAGTTCTTCCAGAGAAACACCAACATCAAGAACACCCAGAATATTAACATTTTGGGTGGATGAGCATGACAAGCTGCGTTTGAGCAATCAGGTTCATTCTTAATTGGATTAATTAGACCAAGTACACGTTTATTTTCTGAATTTTTATAAACTCTAATTTTATTTTGGTTTGTTAAACTTTGCAGTGGAACAGAACTGTTATGACATCCAATGCAAGCCTCTGCGGTTAAATCAACCTTTTTGAATATTTCCGCAGGGTTGGTTGAAAAAATAATTATACCCTGTTTGTTGTAAATACGTATTTCTTCAACACCGTTTCAAGAACGAAGTGTATTAATTATTTGATGAACGTCTTCAGGTCGGTTTAAAAGCATGCTATAACGTGTTGACTTTTTAATTAAGTCACTTATATTATAAGAGGTCTGATATCTTGATTTGGGTTAAATAATTATTGAGATTATTTAAAATAAAATAAGTATAAACTGAAAGAAGTGATAATCAGAATAGATGAAATAGAAATTATAAGCTGAACGCTTAGTGTATTTAATAATCCTAGGTTTCATAAAATCTAACTTCCCTATTATCACAAAATTAGACAATACTTTAAATACTTACAATCTGTTCAATTTATTATCATTGTATAGGAATGTACTTGAATACTGAGAGGTGAAAAAATCATCTTGGTTATTATAAAAACAAAATGAGTGATGAAGATTAAAGCAAAGTATTTTTAAGCAATTAAAGTATCTAAAATATTTATGATATCTTTTTTTACCCACAAGTTGATAAAGAAACTTATTTTGAGATCCTCCATCCATCATTGTTTCCCCAACTGTAGGTACGTGCGATTTTATATCCTCGATAATACTAATAGCTCTTTGCATGCATTTTATCCCATTCTTCTTGATATAATTTGCTACTCGAAATATCTTGATCGAACAACGCCGATTATTGCAAACCACTGAGACTTAAAGGGGTTGTCAGTTGGATCGCCAACTTTATCATAAATTAAAAAATTCATTGGTGCGGAAAGACTAACGCTTCCCCACTCACCAAGAATTTGAATTATTTGTTGCCCTGTAAAAATATTTTTCCCAGACTCATATACCATCGTTGATCTTACAATATCCAAAAAGCTAACAAAAATGGGATTAATACCAAGATAAAATGTATCATGGCATATCTCTTTAGCAATGAAATTATTTTTTAAGTATATAATTTTATCATCATACCTAATGCTTTGCAATTTGTCGAAAATTATATTTGCTACATTTGTTATTCCGTTAAACTGTATTTCTTTTTCATTCGATAAATTCCCAATAACTTTATCAAATGAGCAATTTTCGCAGTCAAAT
This sequence comes from uncultured Ignavibacteriaceae bacterium, assembly GCA_963804005.1. Classification (GTDB taxonomy): domain Bacteria; phylum Bacteroidota; class Ignavibacteria; order Ignavibacteriales; family Ignavibacteriaceae; genus JAGXRK01. The sequence continues at coordinate 22,317 of CAWDOP010000022.1, forward strand.
TGGTTATCGCATAATTTATACTCTATAATACCGGAAGCCATCCAGATGCACTTCATCATTTCATAGTTATTACTCTTGTATACATTTTTATTGTTCATATCTTTCACTTAAAATTATTTGTTCTGATTTATATACACTCTTTTCATCTAACAAGTCTTCGGATTCTTCACTCATAAAAACGGAAAAGTTTTTAGCTATTAGTCTAAAGGCGAATATTGCAAGTACAACAAGCATCATCGTTATACTAATTTCATCAAATGATGGAAAATAATTTACTCCCGAAGAGGCAACTAAACCCGTGATAGCAACGTTCAATCTGTTCAGGATCAATCCGGAAATTACACAGATAGAAATTATATATAGCCATTTTTTATCTTCTCTGTATTTTCTGTAGCTAAGAAAGAATATTGGAACAATGGTTCCAAGCAATATTTCTAAATAGAAGAGATATGTTTCAGTTGAAGGTATGGTCAAATAGACTAGATTGCCAGTATTAAGGAAATCATAAATCTTCAATAAAAAACCGGCAATCAAAGTAATGAAAACCACAAAAGCAGCTCTTGATAAAATACTCATCTTTAGCTCGGTGTTTTGAAAACCATTTTCTTTAGTAAAAGCTCTGGCAACCAGGTATGACTCAAAGATTATCATCGATAAGCCTGCCGCAACACAAGAAATATAAAAATGAACAGGGAGTAATGAGGAATACCAAAGCGGATGTAGTTTTCCAGGAACAATCAAATATAATGAACCGAAAGATGATTGATGAAGAGTCGAAAATATAACACCAGCGATCACGACAGGGATGGAGATTATTTTTAGATACTTGATAGGAGCTTTTAGCCCAAACTTTTCAAGCACAACGGGCGCAAACTCTAAAATTAGTACTGTGGTATAACAAATTATACACCACGTGATTTCAAACATTACAGAATGAATATTCCACATAATAAGCGGATGCCAGAAGTTTTCCGGTCTTCCAAGATCAACGACCAACAAACATACAACCACAGAATATCCGAGAAAAGCTGTTAGAATTGCTGGTCTTACTAATGATTCATATTTATGAATGTTAAAGATGTGAACGGTAGCCGCAATTGTAAATCCTGCTGCGGCTAGTCCAACACCAATAAAATCAAATCCTATCCACAAGCCCCATGGTACGGTATCATGTAAATTAGTTGTTGCCCCTAATCCGAGTGAAAATCTAAAATAAGTTGAAAATAAACCAACTATTATGATAATAGCTGAAACAACTTTCCAAAATGTGGGTTTTAAAATTTTATTGATGTTCATATATTTTATTTTTCATTAGTAGTTATTTTTTCTTCATTGGCTATTTGATTTTTTCTTTTTGTAAGCCAATACATTCCGCTTAAGAAAACTCCTCCTCCAACAACTACCGACGGAATCTTTTCCATTGCCCTCATTGTAAATTCAGGCATCGATTCTTTTGGTAACTTAGCAATATAACCCAACTGCTCGAATGGTACAGGCGAGATAACTAGAACATGACTGCCGCCTGCTTCTTCAAGACCGTATATGTGCTGATAATACTTCTCAGGATTTTCTTTCAGTCTACTTTTAGCTATTGAAACCAGTTGGTCTATCTTGCCATACAACGTTGCCTCGGTTGGACAAGCTTCAACACAGCCTGGTAACTGACCGGTTTTGACGCGGTTATCGCATAAAATACATTTACGTATACGGGGCTGAATCGTTCCCCATTCATAGCGAGGAATTTTATGAGGGCAAGCCTGCATACAATATCTACAGCCAATACATTTGTCAGCGTCATAAATTACAGAACCAGTAGAACTCTTTGTTAAAGCTCCGACCAGACAGACCGATACACAAGCTGGTTCATCACAATGCATACAGAGTTTCCTCGCAAAGAAATCACCATATTGCTCAACTACAGTGAATGTGTTATCTGATAGATGATCTTTTAAAAAATCTTTATTTGTTTGCGGCAAATTATTTACCTCTTTGCACGCTTGATAGCAGGAACCGCATCCTACACAAAGTGTTGTATCAAAGAGAATCCCTTTTTCTTTCAACATTTATCTTCCAGTTTCTATAATGAGAGAAATTCTTTTTCAAAATCATTTGCACTTTGATCAACTAATGAAGAAATCGTATCATTGGATAACGAACCTCCATCAAACATAGTTGCGCCAGCTAATTCTATATTAGGCGAATGACTTTCTATGAAACTTTTTAATTTGACATATTCTTTTTTCATCCAACTTGATGCTTCGATTCCAGATAAAGACACCTCTCGGTCTAATGGGAAATCATTTGAAAATAACTGAACGCCCCATGTTTCATATGGGTTGGAGATTTTTTGTCCAATTATATTTGTGTTAACAGATTTTACAACTCCATTTACAGGCGACAAGAATTTTACGACTTTATTTCCATAGGAACCTTCAAAAATCATTTCTCCGCGTTTTAGTTCTTTGCCTGCCTCTGCACATTTCAAGATTGTTAATGTTCCTAATGCCATCGTACCAAATGCATCAATTCCGATAGAAATCAAACCATCCTTATTTTTCTTAAGCCACGTATGTCCTTTTGAAATAAAAATATTCGATGGGATTGTAAAATTATTTTCATTAAATATGGATAAATCATATTGAGGGAAAGATGGCTCAAATGCCGGATGATTTTTCCCCTGAATTTTTAATACTATCAGATCAACTGAAATGAAAAATAAAAACACTGCCAGAACAAAAATTGCAACCATAAAGTATCCTTTTTATATATATCATTTCATTTATTTCTGTTTTTTAACTTGCACTTGAATCTTTTGAGATATTCTCATCCTTGGTAGTGTTGCTTGATTCTTCTTTGTTGAGCGGCTTTCCACCGTCGTACATTGTTTCAATTGCAAATTTGATCGTTGGATCGAATCTCGGTGTGAAGGATTTTGATACTTTGTTTTTCTTATTTGATCCCGAAGCTAGTGGGTCGATAACAAATCGAACGAACAAATCAACGGCAATAAAAACTAAAACGAGTACTAATAAAAACGTAACCATGATAATCTCCTTTTTCTTTTTAATTGTATTTAGCAAAAGACAATTAGCATACCAGTAATTCTTATTTTTTTATTATCATTTTATCTTATTAAAAAATAAGGAGTTATGCAATTAGTGTCGGATTATTAAACGATTAGATGAAAGAAAAGTGTAAGTTTTCTAAACAAGGCAGTGTTGAAAATTACATCACAATTCTTGAGAAACTTTACATTTAATAGCAAGTAGTTGATTTAAGTAGGAGCACTTTTCATAACAAAATTTTATTCAAGTTACTATCAACTTCAAGCAGAGATTAAATCAAAAATTAATTTAATACTTTTTGATCGGCATCATTTTGTATTCAGCAATAATAATCATTAAAAAAGTATTTCTAGTTACCGTCTATTCTCTTTCCTGAAAAAAAATAATAATAATTGCCAATATTGCGAAATTTTAGAATTTAAATAGATTTATTAAAAAGATTTATGCTCTCTAGCATTTGCTTTATGTAATAAATTCTCATAATTCTGTCTTTAATGATTTTTTATTGGAATGGCATAAAATTGTATTTAAAAAAACAATTATTTCAATCCATTTTGTATAATATTTAAATACTTATTGAAAGGATTAAAAAATGTCTGGAAAAAGCCGTCGCGATTTCCTTAAAACATCTGCTTTAATCGGGGCTGGAGTTACAGGACTTTCCACATCAACTGCAAAAGCAGGTCCTAAAAACATTTTATCGGAAGATAGAATGGGAGTTTTAGTTGATACGACTGTTTGTATTGGTTGCCGAAATTGTGAGTGGGCATGTAAAGATGCACATGATCTACACGCTGGAAATTTAGAATCGTATGAAGACCGAAAAGTTCTAGATTCCAAAAGAAGACCTGATCACACAGCTTTAACTGTTGTGAATGAATATTCTTCCGGTAAAAACTCTAACCTACCAGTGGATGTAAAAGTTCAATGTATGCATTGCGATCATCCTGCGTGTGTTTCTGCTTGTATTGTTGGCGCATTTACAAAACATGAGAATGGTTCCGTAACTTGGGATACAGATATGTGTATTGGCTGCCGATACTGTATGGCTGCTTGCCCATTTCAAGTTCCTGCTTTTGAATATGACAAAGCGTTAAATCCAAATATTATGAAATGCGATTTTTGTTTTGATCGGACTAAAGAAGGAAAGCTTCCTGCTTGTGTAACTATTTGTCCGGTTGAAGCACTTACTTATGGAAGCAGAACTGAACTTGTTAAGATTGCTCGTGATAGGATTAAGAAAAATCCCGATAGATATGTCGATCATATTTTTGGAGAATATGAAGTTGGCGGTACATCATGGATGTATTTAGCAAATAAAGATTTTGTAGAACTTGATTTTCCAAATCTTGGAACTAATCCGGCACCCGGTGTTTCAGAATCAATACAACACGGAATATTTGCATACTTTGTTCCACCAGTTTCTTTTTACGCATTGCTTGGTGGAATTATGTGGATTTCTAAACGACGCAAAGAACTAGATGAGGAGGTAAAATAATGAATCACGAAGCTGTAAATCCTGTACCAATAAAACATAAATATTTTACTCCAGGTGTTATTGCACTAATTATCATTGCATTAAATGGTTTAGTTTTTTTGATGGGAAGATTTTTCTTTGGACTTGGCGCAGTTACAAATCTTAACAATCAATATCCCTGGGGATTATGGATCGGCGTTGATGTAGCTGCTGGTGTAGCACTTGCTGCAGGCGGTTTTACAACTGCGGCACTTGGTCATATAATGCATAAAGATGAATATCATGCAATAGTGCGCCCTGCATTATTAACCGCGGCTCTTGGATATACTTTTGTAGCATTTGGAGTTTTTGTAGATATCGGGAGATGGTATTTTATTTGGCATCCGCTCATTATGTGGAATGGAAATTCTGCTTTATTTGAAGTTGGTATTTGCGTAATGATTTATCTTACTGTTCTTTACATCGAATTTCTTCCAGTAGTAACAGAAAAATTTATAGGTAAAGTTAATTTCCCTGGTTTTCTATCTGGCTTAAATAAAATTGTAGATAAAGGGTTGCGCTTACTTGATAAAGGTCTTTCAAAAACAATGTTTGTTTTTATTATTGCAGGTGTTGTGTTGTCATCTCTTCATCAATCTTCATTAGGAACTTTGATGGTAATTGCTGGACCAAAAATGCATCCTTTATGGCAAACGCCAGTACTTCCGTTATTATTTTTATTATCTGCAATTGCTGTTGGTTTTCCAATGGTGATTTTTGAATCATTAATTGCTTCTCGTTCTTTAGGACTAAAACCTGAAATGCATATTCTATCAAAACTAGGATTTATGATTGCGCCGTTATTGGGAATTTATCTTGCCTTTAAAATAGGAGATATGTTTATACGCGAGACTTTTGTTTATTTGACAGAATTTAACACAGCAAGTATAATGTTCACTATCGAGATGTTGTTTGGAGTAATCATACCATTAAGAATGTTTTTATCAACAAAGGTTTTAAAATCTCCTCTATTTCTTTTTATTGCATCAGCGTTAGTTGTTTTTGGTGTTTTGCTAAACCGAATTAATAATTTTGTTGTTGCTTATACTCCACCATATAGCACGGAATCCTATTTCCCATCATTCGGAGAAATTTCTGTAACTGTTGGATTTGTAGCGATTCTTGTTCTTCTATATCGATTTTTTGTTTTGAATTTTCCGGTTATCAGTTTACCTGGCAAACAAACTGCTCCTCAATCCAAATACACAATTAAAGGAGTAAAGTAGAATGAAAAAAATATTTGTACTCCCGTTATTACTAATTGTATGTATTAGTGCTAATGCACAGAAAAATCCGGGAAAGGATCACTCAACTTTAAATATTAGTTGTCAAACCTGTCATACTTGTGAAGTGCCAACAAAAAGTGAACCTTGTCTTGTAATTTGTCCTAGAGAGAAAATAGTTACTGTATATCAAAAACCTGAACAAACTCCAGAATTAATTGTAATAGATCAGATAACTGATAGATACGGACCCGCATATTTTTCTCACAGAATTCATGCTCAAATGTCTGAAATGTCCGGCGGTTGTGGTGGTTGTCATCACTTTAATACTACCAGACCAATTCTAAATTGTAATAGTTGCCATGAAACTTCAAGAAAACGTGAAGATGTAAGCGTTCCCGATTTAAAGGGTGCTTATCACAGACAATGTATGGATTGCCATCGTGAATGGAGTCATTCCACAGCCTGTAATTCTTGTCACGTTCCTATTAAAGAAGTTAGGGGAACGGAAAAAGAACAAATTGCTAAAAGATTAGCTGGCAGAAAACACCCGGTAGTTCTTGAACCAACAAAGCTTGTATATGAAACCAAATCAGATAAAGGTAAATTTTCTACTTTTTATCATGGTGATCACACCAAGAAATTTGGTCTGGAATGTATAAGCTGTCATAAGCAAGAAGGATGCTCAAGTTGTCATGATGTTAATCGAAAATCAATATCTGAAAGAACTAAAAATGGTGATGTTAGTAAAGAAAAACTTTCATTTGAAGAGCAGCATACAAACTGTATTAGTTGCCACAAGGATGACAAGTGCGGTAAATGTCACAGTGATAAAGAACTAGCACCTTTTAATCATTTAACAAGCGCAGGATGGGCTCTTAAATCCTATCACACAAAACTTACCTGTCAGAAGTGTCACGGTTCAAAAATGCCGTTTGCCAAAGTTGATAATAATTGTATCAGCTGTCATAAAGATTGGAATAGCGAAACATTTGATCATGCGGTTACAGGATTAAAATTAGATGAAATGCACGTTGAGTTTAGTTGCGAAGATTGTCATGCAGAAAATAATTATGCTGTTAAGCCAACTTGCGATAATTGTCATGAAGATTATGTTTATCCGAAAAATAAACCGGGTAAATTGATTTCAAAATAATTAGTTTAATTAAGAACTTATTGAAAATTTTGTGGAAATAGCTCAAAGGTTTTAAGGTTCCGGAATTATGTTTAAAAAAATAGGATTTAGAATAATATTTGCCGTTGCACTTACATCATTAATTATTATTGGTGTGTTTGCTTACTTTAATGTTAAATCGCAAAGTATAAGTTTAATATCTGAAGTTGAAAGACATGCAAATCAACTTGGTGAGACAGTAATATCAAGCACTCGCTATGATATGATGCTTAACCAAAGAGACCGCATTCAGCAGACAATTAATTCAATTGGTACGCAGCCTCAAATTCGGGATGTAAGAATTATTAATAAGGTTGGTGAAATTATTTATTCATCCGATGCAACAAATATTAATAGGATGGTAGACAAGCGTGCAGAAAGCTGCTACGCTTGCCATGCTGAAGATAAGCCTCTCGAGCAAATTTCTATCACGGAGAGAACCAGAATATTCAGAGTTCATCCGGATTCAAATCGTGTTCTGGGAATTATCACTCCAATTTATAATGAAAAATCCTGCTGGCAGTCTGATTGTCATGCACACCCTGCAAATCAAAAAGTGCTTGGTGTTTTAGATGTTTCAATCTCACTTGCAGATGTTGATAAATCAATTCTTAAAAGCGAATGGGAGATCGGATTTTTTGCTATTGTTGCAATATTAGCTGTTGGACTTTTAATCGGTTTTTTTGTTAGAAAATGGGTATCGCTTCCGGTTAATGAATTATTAGGCGGAACAAAGCAAGTTAGTGCCGGCAATTTAAATTATACTATCAAAGATCTGGGCGACGATGAGATAGGAATACTTGGTCAGTCATTTAATAACATGACTAAAAAGCTTTCCGAAGCGCGTATGCAGCTTTTTCAATCTGATAAGATGGCATCGCTCGGAAGATTGGCTGCAGGCGTTGCACACGAAATCAATAATCCGCTTACCGGTGTATTAACCTACAGCAGTTTTCTTCTGAAGAGAACAAAAGATAATCCTGAATTTCAGGAAGATCTGAAAGTAATTGTTCGTGAAACTTTGCGTAGCCGTGAGATAGTAAAAAGTCTTCTTGATTTTGCCCGTCAATCAGTTCCGAAGAAAAGCAGTGCTGATATAAATGAGATAATAAATAAATCTGTTGAAGTAATAGAAAATCAACTTGCAATTTATAAAGTGAAGGTCTTAAAAGAAACAAGTAAATATCTTCCTAAAATTACTGTAGATGCAAACCAGATTCAGCAGGTTTTCATTAATCTTTTTGTAAATGCTTCTGATGCAATTGGTAAAGAAGGCGGGACAATTACTGTTACAACTAATCATATATCCTTGTCACCTTATGGAACTGCACAGATTAAAAAAGCAACTTGTCCAAAGCGTCACAACTTGCTTGATAATGAAGTTAAAATTGACGGGATCCCTTCGATTAAAGTTAAAGTTAGATCAAACGGAACAGAAAGTATAATTCACGTTGATCCGATCTATGGAAAAATTCGAAACATTTATGCACAGGATTATAAAGAGAAAAAAGATGCACAATATGTTTGTCCCGATTGTAACTCTTCTCTTATTCTTGAAAATAAATCATGTCCTAAATGTGGTTCTTCAATTATCGGTATCGAGGTAGCAGGACAAGGAATTTACCAAGTGTGCTCTACAAAGGGTTGTCCTTATGAAAAATGGGATTATGTAGACTCAGCAGGCTTACAGGAATACATAGAAATAAAAATTAAAGATACTGGCAACGGAATAAGCAAAGAAGATATATCCAGGATTTTTGATCCCTTCTTTTCAACAAAAGGACAAAAGGGTACGGGACTTGGCCTAGCCGTTATCTGGGGAATCGTTGATAATCATAACGGCACTATAACTGTAGATAGTGAACTTATTAAGGGTACAACTTTTACAATCAGGCTTCCGCTTTCGCAGCAAAGATAATTTTGATTATATGAGCAAGACAGCCGACATATTGGTTATAGATGATGAACAAGTAATTATTGATGCGGTAATTAAAATTTGTTATTTGGATAAATACACCGTTGATTCAGCATACGGAGTTAAGAATGCCATTGAAAAAATATCTAAAAATTTTTACAGCATAATTGTTTGCGACATTATGATGCCCGATGGTGATGGGTTTCAAATTCTTGATGAATTACATGCTAAGAATATTGACAGCGCCGTAATTATAACAACAGGATATTCAACTGTTGAGAATGCAGTTAAGTCGCTTTATAAAGGAGCAATTGATTTTATTCCTAAACCGTTTACAGTAGATGAATTGCTTAATTCAGTATTTCGTGCTAATAAGTATCAGGAAATAAAAAAGAAACAGTTTGAATCTGCAAAGCAGTTAGATGATAATCTATATTATGTTACCGGTCCATCAAAATATTTCAGACTGGGTTATGCCTCCTGGATGTTTCAGGAGAGAGATGGCTCTGTACTTATTGGTATTTGTGACCTTTTTATGAAGACAATTGATTCTGTAAGAAAAATAGAATTTCAAAATCCCGAAGAAGAAATAGCTCAGGGTATTAGTTGTGTTACATTAATATCCAATGAAGACAGGGCACACAAAATTTTATCGCCCGTTTCCGGTAGAATTGTTGAAGTGAATGAAAACCTTAAAACTAATACTAATTTATTAGAAAAAGATCCTTACTTTGAAGGTTGGATATATCGTGTTATACCTACTGATCCTGTTTATGAGCAAAAAAATCTGATTCCTTGCAGTTCAGATAGAATTTAATTTAAAGTTGTTTATTTTACTAAAATAGAAATTAATTTATCCCTTAGGAGGAAAAGATGGCGTTATTCATAGTTGCAATTATAATATTCATAATTGCGGATGTTCTTATCCGTATGATTTCAAAACGATTGCACGAGAAAAAGTTAAAACAAGAACGTGAATTAGTTCTGCAGGACAGCTTAAAACTTGATTATAGCAGAGAAGCAAAAACTTTAAAACGTGCCGAGGTTGAAAATCCTAAGGCGAAAATACTCTGCGTCGATGATGAGGAAGTTATTCTGAGCAGTTTTAGAAAAATTCTTGTACTGGATGGCTATTCAATTGACACTGTTGAAACCGGACAAGAGGCATTGGGATTAATTCAAACTCATCATTACGATTTTGTTTTTACTGATCTTAAAATGCCGGAAATGGATGGAGTGGAAGTAACAAAATCAGTAAAGCACCTTCGCCCGGATATTGATGTTATAATAATAACTGGTTATGCATCAGTTGAAACTGCAGTTGAAACTATGAAATATGGTGCAATGGATTATGTTCAGAAACCTTTTACAGAAGATGAGTTGCTTGCATTTGCAAATAAGGCAGTTATAAAAAGACAAGATAAAATTCAGAAACAGCTTCAGCCAAAGGTGCACATAACTAATTTGCCGGCAGACGAAGACTCTTCAAGAAGTGAGTTCTCAATTCCTGGAGGAGTTTTCATATCAAACAGCCACACCTGGGTTAATTTGAATCAGGAAGGAATGGCTAAAGTTGGTATGGATGATTTTGCTAAAAAGCTTATTGGTAAAGTTGATATTGTTGATTTTCCAAATCTTGGTATGAATGTAAAAGCAGGTCAACCCTTGTTTACTATTAGACAGGGTAACAAAAAGGTATCTTTTAACTCACCTGTCAGCGGTATTGTTAAATCAATCAATACAATTCTAAGAGAGGATCTTGAGCCTCTTGATATCACACCTTATGAAAGAAACTGGTTCTGTGCGATCGATACAGATAATATAGATAATGAAATAAAAGAATTACATATTGGCAAATCTGCAGTAACACTTTATCAGAAAGATATTGAACACTTCAAATCTGTTATGAAAGAAATAGTAAAGGCAGAGAAAAAAGGTGATGAATATGTGAATGAAAATGAGTTATATATCGGTCAGCTTGAAAAACTTTCCGATATAAATTGGGAAAAGATTGTCTCAGAATTTTTCAGAAGATAAAAAGATTTAAAAACCTTCAAGGTCGCAATCAAAGACCTTGAAGGTTAAGTATATTGTTTAGTGTTTGTGCGCCAACTTTTTCATCTGCATCTCTCTTACCTGAACTTTTATCGTAATTTGATCAGCCCGTTTGAAATATAAATAATTTTACTTTTTGTTATTCTAATTATTAAAAATTGATTCATAAAAAAAGATAAATACTTTTCTTAGATTTGAATTGCAATTTTAATAGCTAGCTGATAATGATGATTTAATCTGTGAATCTACAAGATCAGAGTTATCTGTGTGCCATTTTCTTTTTAAGGGCTAAATAGATGAAAAATAATTTTAACGATATGTCGATTGAAGAATTTCGTAAAAACGGATATAAGCTTGTAGATTGGATTGCCGACTATCTTAAAGACATTGAAAAATATCCACCTTTATCACAAGTAAATCCGGGTGATATTCTTAAAAGGATTCCTCAAACTCCACCTCAGAGTGGTGAAGATATAGAAAAAGTTTTGAATGATGTTGATAAGATTTTAATGGATGGAATCACACATTGGAATCATCCCGGATTTATGGCTTACTTCAATTCAACATCAAGTGCTCCCGGAGTTTTGGCAGAACTTCTAACAGCTGCCTTAGGCGTGAACGGAATGTTATGGAAGACTTCACCCGCTTTTACAGAACTTGAAAAATCAATGATGAACTGGTTCAGGCAAATGGTGGGACTTCCCGAAAATTATTGGGGAATTATTTACGATACTGCCTCAACAAGTTCTATGCACGCAATTGCTTCAGCACGTGAACAGCTTAATCTTGGTTTCAGAGAAAAAGGAATGGCAGGACGAAATGATGTTCCGAGATTGCGTCTATATTGCTCTGAACACGCTCACTCATCCATTGAAAAAGGTGCAGTGACATTAGGAATTGGATTGGAAGGAATAAGAAAAATTACCGTTAACGAAAAATTTGAGCTGATCCCTGAAAAACTTGAAGAAGCAATTAAAGAAGATTTATCAAATGGCTGGAAACCTTTTTGTGTTGTTGCAACAGTTGGAACAACATCAACAACTAGTGTTGATCCTGTCGAAAAAATTTCATCAATCTGTGAGGAACATAATCTCTGGCTTCACGTTGATTCCGCTTATGCCGGAGTTACTGCAATGATTCCTGAAATGAAATGGATTACAAAAGGGTGGGAGAGTGCAGATTCAATTGTTATCAATCCACATAAGTGGATGTTCACTCCAATGGATTTAAGTATTTATTTCACACGCAAACCTGAAATATTGAAACGTGCATTTAGTCTTGTACCTGAATATTTAAAAACAAAACAAGATGATGAAGTTGAAAACTTAATGGATTACGGCATACAGCTTGGGAGAAGATTCCGTTCACTCAAGCTTTGGTTTATAATTCGATATTTTGGTGTTGAAGGATTAGCCACACGAATTAAAAACCATATTGACCTTGCCCAGGAATTTGCAAAATGGATTGATGAAGAAGAAGATTTTGAACGAATGGCTCCTGTTCCATTCTCAACAGTTTGTTTTAGATTTAATCCCGGCAGCAAAACAGAAGACCAGTTGAATGAAATGAATGAAAGATTATTAGAAGAAATTAATGCATCAGGTAAATTATTTTTATCCCACACAAAACTTAGTGATAAGTTTATAATAAGATTGACTATTGGAAGCATTAGACATGAAAGAAGACACGTTGTTGATGCTTTTAATTTAGTAAAAGAAATTGCACTCAGATAGCTTAGAAATGCCTGCTGCCGCTGGCATGCCGGTTCTTAGTCTCATTAAGTTATTTAAAGTTTAGGTCATATGATACTATTTTACTAGTATCATCTTCTTCGTCTCAACAAAATTACCAGCCTGCATTCTGTAGAAATAAACTCCACTTGAATGATTAACTGCCTTTCATCAGTATACTGTTTACCAAGACTAAACTCGTGAAGAGCAGGGCGTAAAAGACATGCAGTCACCAAAAACATAAACCAAAGTTCCTGTTCCATAAAAGCTATAATTATACCTGCAACTGAAAGACCGCATGTGATATAGAATATTTTATCCCTTTTTTACAAAAAATTGTACCAAGATTTCAACTTTTTCAAATTAAACTAATCGTCAATTAAATAAGCATCCTTTATCGGTTCCGATTGCATCACCCCTTTAGTCATTTCTTTCATTTTTTCATTTGGTTCAAAGAAATCAACAACCTTTACGGTTATATCTACCAATTCAATATCTGCACTGTTGAAAACTAGCTCCCATTTAGAAACAATAGCGGTCAGATTTTCATTTTTTGCAAGTTGAGACATTTTATCTTTGATTGTCTCGGTTATATTGTTTACCGAACCATCCCCAAATCCCTGCTGATGCATCATTGCCTGCCTAAGTGTTCCTTCGCGTTCAATTTTGGCAATCGCCTCTTTGTCGTCTTTCTCTTTTGCTTCTTTCATCTTTGTATGTAAAGAGCCAAAAGTTTGCTGAGTATTTGAAAACTTTGATTGATAAAAAGCTATTGCAACTGCTCTCGAATCGAAAACTCCGATCCGCAGTTTTGTTTGTGCGTTGGCTTCTTTTCCTGAACTGAAGAAAAATCCCAAAAGAATTAGTACAATGAAAGAAATCGAGTATGAACGCTTTTGTAAATACATAACTACTCCATTGAAAGTTTTGAAATTAAATGAATTAAAGAACCTCTTGAAATAAACTAAAGATTCAAGTTGCTTTATAAATAACTAAATGATTAAACCAGAACATCACCTTCAGGATCTTTTTCAACTCTATCACCAACAATAAGACTGACTCCTGCCGTTACCAACGGTACAAACACAAGTACGGCAGTAATAATTTGCCCAATGATGAATCCTCTACTTAGAATAAAAATGGAAAGCACGATAGTTACAGCGAGAATAATTCCGCCAATCGTTCTTGGAAATTTTTTTGACAGCCAGCCTAAGCCTACGATCGCTAATCCCGGAGTCGATTCCATAAGTGTCCCAATCGAGAATCCGTTTCCCAATGAAGCAAATAGAACGAACATTAAACCAACCGCAATAATTATTTTTGTTCCCGACTCACGGTAATTCCCAATTAAAAAAACATTTGATAAAGCCTTAGCAGCTAAACCGATAATGACAATGGTATTAAAGAATTCCCAGCTATGATCATCTTTGCTGCTTTGATAGACCGCCATAATAATGCAGGCTATTATCATAACAGCAAATGCAATATTTCCTGAGCGATACTGAATACTCATTTGACGTTCATCAACCAGAGATTTTGCAATATTTAGAGAAGCTAATGTTGGTCGCAGTAAATATGATCCGGCTAACAAGAATAGCCATAATTGATTTTGTGTTAAACCATAAATGACTATAGCTGATACGAAAATAAATGTCGCCAGCCAAAATATTGGATCTTTTTTAAACATAGTCTTTCTCCTCAAGTTGGAAAAGGTTTTCTACTGTTGTATTTAATTTTCTCGCCAATAGCAAAGCAAGTTTGACCGAGAGATTATAGTCACCGCGCTCTATAGCAACGATTGTTTGTCGAGAAACTTTTACTATATCAGCAAGCTGTTGCTGACTTAGCTCTCCATTTTCGAATCGATATTTTCTTAAGTTAGTTTTCACAATATCAACGAATATTTATAAATATTTTGTTCGACTCTAATATATGGTCTGTTTTACATAATGTCAAGTATAATTTACATATTGGATAACAAACTGTACATTTGTTAAATGATGATGATAAAGCTTAACAGTTAAGTTTATATTACAAAGAGAGATGAATAATGATTGAAGCCGAGTAAAACAGCGGAATAAGGAAAGAAATTCTAAAATTGCAGATAGTAATTGATAAAGCAACTGTTATTTTAAAATAAAATTTCTTCTTTGGGAGAGTTATCGAGATGTCATCTCAGGACTTAACAGTAAAATGGCTCTAATGTTTAGCCCTCACGGAGTAGAGAAAAATTACTAAATGGAATCTGCAATTAATTTTAGCAAAAGTCAAAAAGAATTAAAAGGAGTTCATTTACTGTGAGATCATAAAAGGTCACCCTTTAGAAATAATGCAAATATTTTACAAATTTGAATCGATGTTTTATGGAATTCATCAAACCTGGCGAAAATTTTTTAATTATTTATTATAACGGAGAAATAAAATGGCAACTAAAAAAGCTTTTATTAAACAAGTTCAGGGGATAACATTTGTAGGTAAAACCGATTCTAATAATTGGGTCCCTATGGATGGTCCTGAAAATTTTGGCGGAAGTAATGCCGGAATTCGTCCCAAAGAATTACTAATGTTAAGTCTGGGTGGTTGTTCGGGAAGTGATGTTGCCAGCATCCTTTCGAAGAAAAAAATTAAACTTGATAATTTTGAAATGAACATTACTGCAGATTCGGCAGAAGAGCATCCGCAGGTTTTTACAAAAATGCACATTGAATATGTTTTTTACGGAAAAGGCATTCAGGCGAAGGATGTTGAAAGAGCTATTGAACTTTCAATGACAAAATACTGCAGTGTAACGGCAATGCTTCAAAAAGCAATGCCGATTGAACATTCATACAGAATTGTTGAGTCAGAATAATTGGAATGATGGAGTGCTGGAATAATGGAGTATATATTCCATTACTCCACTTCTCCAAAATTCCTGAGCCTTATCCTTTTTGATACAGTCCTACAATATTTCCATCCGGATCTTCGAATAAAGCATACCAGCCCATAGCGGGAATTACTGTTTTATTGCGTGAAATTGCTCCGCCGCTGTCTTTAACTCTTTTTAAAATAGAATCGATATCAGGCATATTTATATGAAAAACAGTTGAATCACCTTTAGCAACTTTGTCAACTTTTCTCAATCCCGCCATCGTTCCTTTGTGATTATTAAATAATAAATAATCATTTCCAAATGGTTTAAACTCCCATCCCAAAACTTTATGATAAAATTCTTTTGATCTGTCAAGATTTGTTGATGGTATTTCAATGTGAGCTATCAAGCTTTCAGACATAAAAAAATTTCCTTTCCATAATTATTTTAAAATCTACTAAAAGTTAAAATTCATATACAGAATATTCAAGTTGGTAATAAACTTTATACAATAAATTATCTTTAATATTTCTGTGCTATTTATTTTAAGTATCCTCGGATGTGAGTTCTGAGTCTTAGCCCCTCATCACAATTATAAACCGCTTAAAAAACAGCTATTGACAAATAAATTCTAACTATTTATCTTTGAATAAACGTTCAGTCAATAATATGCCAAGAACAAAAGAACAATTTGAAGTAATGAGAAAAGGAAGCCGCCAGAAGATTCTGGATGCGGCTCTCGAAGTTTTCGCCAAGCAGCGTTATCATTCTGCAACGGTCGGTTCCATTGCAAAAACTGCAGGCATATCCAAAGGATTAATGTATAACTACTTCAAAAGTAAAGAGGATATGCTGAATGAATTGATGATCGGAATGATGGAAAACCTGATGTGTGAATTTATGCCTTTAAAACCCGATAAGAAATTTACACAAGATGATATAATAAATTTTATAAACGTTGGAATTGATCTCGTGTTGGAAAAGCCATATTACTGGAAATTATACTTCTCTGTTTTTGTTCAGCCCGACGTTATGGCAATGGTATATGAAAAAATGATGGAAGCTGCAAAACCGTACATGGAAGGACTCACTGAATATTTTAGGAGTAAAGGAGAGGCGAATCCCGAATTTATGATGCGTTATTTTGCTGCTGTTATGGATGGAATTCAGTTGCATTGCATGCTGGATCCGAAATCCTTTCCGGCAGAAGAAGTTAAACAATTACTTATTAAACATTTTGTTTAAAAATGAAAATACTTGAACCACATAGACACATAAGGTCACATAGTTTTAAAATTCCTATGTGTTTCTGTGTTTCTATGTGCCTATGTGGTTAATGCTGTCACTCGAGAAGAGGATATAAAATGAAAAAGCTAATAATAATTATTGTACTTTTATTCTCAACTTCCCATGCCCAAACTGGGAAAGAGATAATTCAAAAAGCTGATGAACTAATGCGTTCAAACAGCAGCTATTCAGAGCTTAAAATGACGATAGAAAAACCAAATTGGTCTCGCACGATAGGAATGAAAGTTTGGGCTCTTGAACCCGATTTCGCAATGATCTATATAACCGAACCAGCTCGTGACAGAGGTTCTGTAACACTTAAAAGAAAAAATGAAGTATGGAACTGGCTGCCGTCAGCACAAAGAGTTATCAAAATTCCTCCATCAATGATGCTTCAATCATGGATGGGATCAGATTTTACAAATGATGATCTTGTTCGTCAGTCTTCTGTTGTAAATGATTATCACCATAAACTGATCGGTGAAGAAAAAATATCCGGTTATGATTGTTATAAAGTCGAAATGATTCCTAAACCCGAAGCTGGTGTTGTTTGGGGAAAGATCATTACCTGGATTTCTAAAAATTCTTATCTGCAGATAAAAACAGATTATTATGATGAAGATGGTTTTCTTGTAAAATATTTTATCGGCAGCAAAGAGAAAAAAATGGGAGGAAGAAATATCTTAACTTATTGGGAAATGATTCCTGAAGATAAACCCGGTAACAAAACAATTATGGAATACTCAACGATTCAGTTTAATTACAAAGTTGAGACTTCATTTTTCTCAGAACAAAATATGAAACGCGTGAGGTGATAAATGTTTACATATTTTAGTCTTGCTTGGCGTAATCTATGGAGAAACAAAAGACGAACCCTGATAGCAGCCGCATCAGTGTTCTTTGCCGTTATACTTGCTTTGCTGATGAGATCAATGCAAACTGGTTATTATGATTACATGATTGATTCTTCCGTAAGAATGTACACCGGCTATATTCAGGTTCAGGGAAAAGACTATTGGGAGAAAAGATCGCTTGAAGAAAGTATTATTCTTGCAGATGAAAAGGTTGATCAAATAAATAAGATTGAAGGAATTGAACATACTGTTAAAAGATTTGAAACTTTTTCTTTGATCTCTTATGAGAAGGTAACAAAGGTTGCTCAGATTGTAGGAATAGAACCGGAACGCGAAAATGAATTAACCTTATTGAAAGAAAAACTTGTTAAAGGTGAATATCTTACTAATGAATCCCGCGGAATTTTACTTGCTGAAGGTCTTGCAGAATTGATGCAGGTTGGTATTGGCGATTCCGTTTTAATTTTTGGTCAAGGTCTTTATGGAATTACTGCAGCCGAGCTTGTTCCAGTTCAGGGAATTGTGAAGTTTAATCTTCCTGCACAAAATAAATCATTTGCCTATGTATCAATTCCTTATGCGCAATGGATTTTTTCTGCACCCGATAGAATAACTTCTCTTTCAATAATGATTGATAATCCTAAGAAGTTAAATAGCATTCATGAAGAAGTTAAATCTCTTTTTGACCAGTCCTCAAGTCAGGCAAGTGAAAATTATGCTATAATGACATGGGAAGAACTTTCTCCTGAGTTAGTTCAGTCAATTCAGATTGATAATGCGCAGGGAATAATTATGCTTGGAATTCTTTACGTTGTAATTGCATTCGGAATTTTCGGGACTATTATGATGATGACCGCCGAACGTGTGAAAGAATTTGGAATCCTTATTTCAGTAGGAATGAAAAAATGGAAACTTTATTTCGTAACAACTCTTGAAACTATTTTCATATCGTTTATAGGAGTTGCAGCTGGTGCAATCGTAAGTCTGCCCATAATAATTTATTTTGTAAATAATCCCATTCCTCTTACAGGCGAATATGCCGAGGCAATTCTTGCCTGGGGATTTGAACCTATTCTGCCTTTTGCAATTTATCCCGGAATGTTTATTGCTCAAATGTGGACTGTCCTGGCAATTGCACTCTTTTCGGGACTATATCCAATAAACTTTATTAGAAAAATTAAACCAGTAGAAGCAATGAGAGGTTGATATGCTTTTAAGTTTAGCCTGGCGAAATATCTGGAGAAATAAAAGAAGAAGTCTGATAATTATTGCGGCAATTGCTGTAGGATTGTTAAGCGGGTTGTTCGCAAGTGCAGTAATGTTTGGAATGGGCGAATCATTAATAAATTCAACCATCGATCGCGATCTCGGTCATATTCAAATTCACTTACCCGGATTTGAGGATGATAAACTGTTAACTGAAATTATTCCGGATGCACAAAATATTTCTTCTGAAATTAAGTCTAAGAAAAATGTTACCGGAGTTTCCTCAAGACTTATAATTGAAGGAATGATTTCTTCCGCAACATCATCCGGTGGAGTTAGAATTACAGGCATTCTTCCAGATGATGAAAAAACCGTTACCACAGTTCATAAGCAAATTATTGCAGGAAGTTATTTTGAAAGTGATGACCGGAATCAGATTTTGATTGGTTATAAGCTTGCGGATAATCTTGGAATAAAAGAAAGATCCAAAATTGTCTTAAGCTTTCAGGGATTAGATGGAAAAATAATTTATGGAGCTTTCAGGGTTACAGGAATATTCCGCACTGAATCAACCATGTTTGACAGGGCAACTGTATTTATAAGGGAAGGTGATATACTTTCACTTTTAGAATCAAATCCTATTTACCATGAAATAGCCGTAAGGCTAAATTCTGTTCAGGATGTTGATTCACTTCATGCAAATCTTTACCATACTTTTGATCATTTATCAGTTCAAAGCTGGAAAGATCTTGCACCAGAATTGAAACTTATGGATGAAATGATAGCACTTCAATTAAATATTTTTCTGGGAGTGATTCTGTTTGCGCTTCTGTTTGGAATTACGAACACAATGCTGATGTCAGTACTTGAAAGAGTAAGAGAATTCGGTGTGCTGATGGCAATAGGAATGAAAAGAAGAAGAGTATTTTTTATGATAATTATTGAGACAATTACACTTTCACTTGTTGGTGGAATTGTCGGAATGATCCTCGCATATATTACAATTGCTTATTTCGGTTATGCAGGAATAAATCTTTCTGCTTTTACTGCAGGATTATCGGAATGGGGTTTAGGTTCAATACTTTATCCTCATCTACCAATTTATTTTTATTTATCAATCACAATTATGATTTTAATAACAGCAGTGTTCTCGGCTGTTTATCCGGCTGTTAAAGCCATCAAACTGAAACCAGCAACAGCTATAAGAACATACTGAAAATATTTAAACCACATAGGCACATAGAAACACATAGTTTCTTTATAATCCAAATATGCTATGTGGCAAAAAGAAAAGATGCATTATGACAAAGAAATATTTAAATGATTTGACTTATCAAATTGTTGGTGCTGCGATTGAAGTTCATAAAACATTAGGACCTGGATTGCTTGAAAGCGTTTACCACAAATGCTTGAAACAAGAATTATTATTAAGAAAATTAAAATTTGTTTCTGAACTTATAGTTCCTGTTAATTATAAAGGTTTGGAGTTAGATGCAGAACTTCGTTGTGATTTCTTGGTTGAAGATGCAATAGTTGTTGAGATTAAAGCTGTAGATGCTATTGCTCCGGTTTTTGAAGCTCAATTACTTACCTATATGAAGTTATTGCATAAGCCCAAAGGAATACTCATAAATTTTAACTGTGCAAACCTTTTCAAAGAAGGTCAGAAAACTTATGTCAATGAATTATTTCGGGAATTACCTGAAGAATAAAGAATTTAAACAACTTAGAACACATTGGGATTTGCTATGTTCCCTATGTGTCTATGTGGTTAAAAAAGAAGGAGTGCCAAATGTCACTAATTGAAGCTAACAAACTAACAAAAATCTACGATGGAACAGCAGTTCCGGTTAAAGCTCTAAGCGAAGTTGATCTCTCAATTGAAACCGGTGAGTTTACTGCAATAGTTGGTCCCTCTGGTTCTGGTAAAACGACTTTGCTAAACATTGTAGGCGGACTCGACGTTCCGACTTCCGGTAAAGTTATTGTTGATGACGTTGATATTTCAACTTATAAAGCTGATGAGCTTGTTAATTTCAGACTTCATCACATAGGATTTGTATTTCAGGCTTATAACCTTATTCCTGTTTTCACATCTAAAGAAAATGTTGAATTCATAATGCTTCTGCAAGGATTAAGTAAGTCGGAAAGGGAAAAACGAGCCCTAGAATTATTATCTGCAGTCGGATTAGCAGACAGAGCAAACGATAAACCGTCAGAACTTTCCGGTGGTCAACAGCAGCGAGTTGCAGTTGCTCGGGCACTTGCTTCGCGTCCTTCTTTTGTTCTTGCTGATGAACCAACTGCTAATCTTGATTCCCAAACCGCAGAATCGTTATTGGATTTGATGGAAAAACTTAACAAAGATTTTAATATGACCTTTGTTTTCTCCACACACGATCAGAGAGTAATAAATAGGGCGCATAGAGTTGTTACTTTACGCGATGGCACTGTTGAGAAAGATGAAATTAATGTTAAGGTAACGGAGAATGCAAACTAAATTATTATCGGTTATATTTTTTCTCTTTACAATAAACTCTTCTGCGCAGTTATCATCAACGGATTATAACGGTTATGTAAAATATCTTTTCAGTTCGTCAAAGTATCCGGGAATTGATGACAGATTTAATGATCATTTACTACACTCAAGATTGAACACACGCTGGTACCCGGCTCCATCACTAACAGCAGCTTTAGAATTTAGGACGCGAATATTTTATGGCGAGTCAGTAGAAAAAATTCCAAACTACATTGATTTGATAAAAGCAAAACACGATTTAGTACAACTGGATGCAGTTCTTTGGAATGAAGAAAGTTCAATCGGCTATGTCGAAATTGACAGACTCTGGCTTGATTGGGTACAAGACGATTGGCAAATAACTGTAGGAAGACAACGCATTGCCTGGGGAACAAGCTGGGCATGGAATCCGATAGATTTATTTAATCCAAAAGCAGTTCTTGATTTTGATTATGAAGAATTGCCCGGTGCCGATGCAGTAAGAGTTCAATATTACACCGGACCAGTTACAAAAGTTGAATTAGCCGTTAGTCCAGGTAAGAAAAAAGAAGATTTAATTGTTGCAGGATTACTTTCCCTTAATCATTGGGACTATGACTTTAATTTAATTGCCGGTTATAAAAAAGAGCGATGGGTCGTTGGCGGCGGCTGGGTAGGGGATATTCTTGATGCAGGCTTTCGCGGAGAAATTTTAGTTTCTCAAGCTCCGGACAAACAATTCGATTCAATATTATATGAACTCTATAATTTAAAACCTCTCACACAAAATAAACCCACAGTTTCATTCGTTCTTTCGGGAGACTATACTTTTCCTAATTCATTTTACATCCATACTGAATTATTGTATAACAGTAATGGAACAGATAAGTACGCTTCATTCTATCGACTGGAAGCAGTTGAGCTTGATATGCTCACTCCTGCAAGCTGGTCAGTCTTTCAGGAATTTTCTTATCAGTTTACTCCTCTGTTAAGAGGAGGAATATTTGCGATTTACAATCCTGATGATAAATCCTATGTAATTGTTCCATCGGCAAGTTACTCAATTGTTACAAATCTTGATTTGTATTTAACAGGATTATTATTCGGTGGCGATTCATTAACGGAATTTGGTGATTTAGGTAGTTCTTTATTCTTCAGATTAAAATATTCTTTTTAGTAATTCTTGTTATGATATTAGAATTTATTTAAGTTAACACTAATAAAACAATTACCTGTCATTTAAAATTAAATAATAAACCAGAACTATTAAATTTGATCGCTTATTAACCATCATTACTTCACAAATAAAGGAGAGCAGCATGAATCTGTTTGAACGTGCAAAAAATATTTTAATTACTCCTAAAACTGAATGGGAAGTTATTAAGAACGAACAAACTTCTGTTAGTGATCTTTTCACTAAATATGTTCTTATACTTGCTCTCATTCCTGCAGTTGCAGGATTTATAGGACAATCTCTCGTCGGTATTTCTTTAGGTCCTTTTGGTTCCTATAAAATGCCTGTTGAAAGAGGATTGCTATACTTGGTTTTATACTATGCAATGACTGTTGGTGCTGTGTATTTAATGGCTTTCATTGTTGATGCACTGGCCCCTTCATTTGGCTCTCAAAAAAATATGTTAGCATCACTAAAAGTTGTGGCCTATTCATATACTGCTGCCTGGGTAGCCGGTATATTTCAGATTTTCCCTCTTTTAGGTTTTCTTGGAGTGATCGGTGGACTTTATGGACTCTATCTTTTATACCTTGGACTTCAAACAGTTAAAGAAACTCCTCAGGATAAACTTGTTGGATATTTTATTGTAATTATAATAGTCTCCATAGTTATTTACTTTGTCATTGGCATGATCGTTAATGCTATTGCTTTTGGAGGAATGATGATGGATGGATTTAAAGGCCTATAGTACTAAATAACTACAGTTAAAGAAATTTGCCTGTCCTTGCTTCGAATATCGGGGACAGGCAATTTTTATTGTTTCCCATCCAACCGACACTCTAGATTATTTAATATCTAGCAGATTATTAAATAAATATTGCAGAATGTTTTTTGAAACATAGCGATTTTATTTGACCGTCCATTTCAGGTTGGCGATAAAATTGAAATTGTATTGAAAGAATTATTAAGAAACGAAGTGATTAAGAAAGAAGATTTCTTCGAAGATTCTTGAAATTAGATTAGATACTTGAGGGCAGATTCCAGTTTATTGATTTCTGGTTCGGCATTAATTTTCCTGAAGTATTCAAGAGCTTTATCCAGGTTTTTCTTACTCTTCTCAAGCAAGTTCATTTCCTTATAAAGCAAACCTAATTCATGATAAGTTTCAGCTTCATTAAGCTGATTGCCTGTCTCCTGATTAAGTCTCAGGCTTGTAAGCAGTAGATTTTCAGATGCCATGAGATTACCTGATTCACGCTGAATAATACCTTTAATTTTATAAACCTCAGCAATTGTTAGCTTGTCATCAAGTTTATATGCTATTTCCATTGCTTTATCTGCAAAAGCAAGACTAAGTTTGAAATCTTTCAATTGAGAATAAACAAATGCTTTGCTTAAGTAAGCAAGTCCGCATGTTTGGAGATAACCAAGCTTTACCGAGAGAATGATACATTCGTCCAAAGAATTTAATGCAGCACTAAATTCCTTCTTTTTAGTATAAACCATACCAGTGTTGTGATGTATTTCCGATACTCTTTTTAACTCAGATATTTTTTCAAAGTTTATCAGTGCTCTTTTGAAATAAGAAATAGCGTCATCATACTTTCCTTGTATGGTATTAACTATGCCAAGGTTAACCTCAATTTTTCCGGAAAATGAATAATTTACTTGATTATTTATGAGCGACAAGGCAGTTTCAAAATGTTCAATGGCATTGGTAAGATCACCAAGATCACCATAAATAGTACCGAGTAGATTTTCACATTTCGCAATACCGTTATTATCATTAATGGTTAAAAATAAATTACGAGCTCTGTTAATCTCAGAAAAACTCAATTCCCAGTTCGCCTGCCTGCTAAAAATTTCTCCTTTAACTAAGTAAGCGTTAGCGACAATATCACCTAAAAGGGGATTGTCTGATGATAATGAAATTAATTTATCGCACAGGTTTATTGAGGTATTAAAGTCACCATAAGTAAGAGTTGCATTACTAAGAAGTAAAAGTAAAGCTAAAAAATTATCCTCGCTGATTCTTGTAGAAGCAAAAGTTACGAGTAAATCAATCTGCGATTTTGTTATAACTCCAGAGGGAAAGCTAATATCTAATGTTTCGTCGGATTTATTAATTGAAGAAGTGTCCGCAGTATCGCCGAAGTTAAGTTGCTTGAAAAGATCTTCTATCTGATTGGGATTAAAAAAATCATTTACAACTTCTAATAGATTTAAGTTAATATTCTTTGCCACTTTATGATTTAGAAACTTGTATACTTCCAGTGTTAATCAACACTTATGCCAATAATTTAAAAGCAGTATTATCAAATAGAATATTGGCTTTAATGTAAGAATTCTTACATAATCTGAACTTAGTTTTTCGGTTGGATTATGAAAGATGTATCATTTTGATTCAAAATAGTCATTTATTTGATAAAAATTTTTATACTATCTATTATAAGTCCAAATTCTAAAAACAATTAAAAAGAATAGTTGTAAACAAAACTTACATTTTTATAGCTATTAAAGTTTGCTATCTGGGTAATAGGAACAAATAGATGTAAAAATAACAAGTTGTTAAAATTTGTTACTACTATTAGATTTAAATCACTGAAACTCCTTAACCAAAATTAGCTACTATTTCTTTTCTTAATTTATCTTTTTAAGTAGCTTTGCCACCAAAGGCAATCATTATTAACAAAAACATTATTTAATCCTATGAAAAATTATTTCTTATTCGTTTTTCTATGCATGTTACTTTCTTTCAGTTTAGCTGGTTTTGCTCAGGAGCAGAAACAAATTTCAGAAACAAGCTCGGATGTTCCTGAACTTTTTTCTTTTCATGATGTGATCTATCCAATTTGGCATACAGCATTTCCTAATAAAGATATTGAAATGCTTAAAGGATATGTTGATGAAGTTAATTCCGGAGCACAAAAAATATTTGGAGTTGAACTTCCCGGAATTCTAAGAGATAAAGAAAGTAAATGGAAAGAAGGAGTTGAAAAACTTCGTACTTCTGTTGAAAAATATAACAAGGCTGCTGAGGGTGATAATGATAAAGAAATGCTGGATGCTGCAGAAGTACTTCACGCTGATTATGAAATGCTGGTCAGGATAATCAGACCAATGTCGAAAGAAATTGATAATTATCATCAAACACTTTATATGATTTATCATTACTACTATCCTGAAAAAGATCATGAAAAACTAACTGAAGCATCTCTTGAATTGTTTGCTAAAGCTGAAATACTAAAAACGGCTGATGTACCAAGAAGAGCAACAAACAAGAAAGATGAATACATAAATGCAGTTAATCATCTTTATGATGCTACAAGAGATTTAAAGTTGGCTGCTGAAAATAATAAGATGGAAAATATTGATGGCATGGTTGAAGCAGTTCATACGAAGTATCAGAATCTTGAACATATTTTTTGATTGAAGTTATACAATAGGTGAAGCCGGACTCTTTCCGGCTTCTTTATTTTCCTACTTTACTATTTTCGAGACTTCTTTAAACTCCGGAGTACCGCAAACTTCAAGCAATTCAAATAAAATTGATTCAGTTGTTGTAACTTCTGCTCCAAGAGTAAGCATTCTTTGAAGAGCTATTTTGTAATCAATTTCTTTTCTTGATGAGACTGCATCTGCTGCTAAATTAACCTGAAAGTTATTTGCTATCAAATCCAGTACTGTTTGCTGAACACAAACGTGCGATTCAACTCCGCATACAACAATTTGTGATAATTTCTTTTTATGAAGTTCATCAAACAAATCTTCTGTACCTGAGCAGCTAAAACTCATCTTATGAATTGCAGTATATCCTTCAAGTTCATCAAGAACTTTTTTTGAAGTTGGTCCTAATCCTTTTGGATATTGTTCTGTAAAGTAGATAGGAAGTTGAAGAATCTTAAATCCTTTAATCAGTTTAATGGTGTTTTCCAAAACCACTTCATAATTTCTGATCACAGGAAGAATTCGTTCCTGCAAATCAATTATAAGTAATGCAGTCGTTTCTTTTTTAAGAATAATTGGATTCCGTTTCATCGCAGTCTTTTAGGTTTTATTCTCTTTTACTTGATCTTGAACATAAGCTTAACTTTTAATAAATCTCATCCATCCCATATTTACCGCACGAGTACATCATTAAAATAGAGGCAAGATCGATTAGGGCTTTTTTTTGTTCATCGGCGTGAATAACGAGGTCATAAACTTCTGCCATAAACTGAAAGTTGTTTAGAATTTTTTTCAACTCTCTTGGAGTTGGAGTTCCATGCCAGTAGGTAACCTGAGAAATTAATAATTTTTCATATCGTCTAAGAAAATCACGAAAAGAAATTAAGTGAGTTGCATTGGCATGTCGTGGATGACAGATCGTAATCAAATCATTAAAGTAGGTATCCCAATTTTTCGCCAGCTTTTGATTTCTCGAATCCATTACAAATCTTGCATGCTCAAGGGTGAACTTTGCTTTAGTTGAAACTTTGTATTGCGGAATTATTGCATATCCATCATAACTTATTTCATCATCATCTTCGTCATAATATTTCCATCTTTTCAAAAGTTGATTGGGCGTATAGATTGTAATTACTTTATCAAGTGAACTATCAATAACAATAAATTTTCTTTGTTGAACATTTACTACTGTGAACCAGTGTTCCCAGTTATCAACACTTAAAATGCAGGGATAACCTTTCTTTAAATTCTCAGTTAAAATTTTTATTGCATCCTCACCTTTTTCCCTTCTGAAATATCTCATCTTACAATTATAAAACTTCGCAGCTTTAGCAAGTCCTATTTCATCAGTTCCGTACCACCAGGAGCTTCCTGCTTTAATACCGATTTGATTTTCACTTTCGAATCTGCCAAGCATTACAAGGGCATACTTGAGTGCGAATGGTCCGCACTGATATTTATATGGTTGAGGATAAAAGCTCATTAATAGTTTTCTATTTTGTGAGCATAAACTTAATGAAAGTTCAAGTTTTATATAAAGCCTTTTTTAATTATTTTTTATTATGAAAGAAAAAAAAATAAAAGTCGCCATAGTTTATAACGAAGCCCACCCGGAATATTATAAGATTCCTGAATCCACAGAAAAAGTAGGTGATTTTAAGGATTATTTTGAGGTTGAAAACCTGACTCCTATGGAAGAGTTTGAAATAATGGCGAAAAGACTGAGCAAAGTTGGTTTTGACACTTATACTCTCAACATCAAAGATAATTTTCAGATGATCATTGATGATCTGAATAAGAACAATCCTGATGTAATTTTTAATTTTGTTGAGATTTATAAAGAAATAGCCCGATATGAGATGAATGTTGTCGGATTGTATGAATTGCTGGGAATTCCATACACAGGCGCTCCGCCTTTAGCACTTGCCAACTGCCAGAGCAAAGCACTGACAAAACGAATACTTAGTGAATATAAAATCCGTACACCAAGATTTAAAGTATTCAGGAAGAAGACTAAAACCTACCGAAGCAGTTTGAAATTTCCTGTAATTGTAAAACCTGCTTTTGAAGATGCAAGTGTTGGAATTGAGAATGAATCAATTGTCAGCAATGAAGCAGAACTTAAAGAACGAATTGATTATGTGTTTCAATATTTCAACCAGCCTGCATTGTGTGAAGAATTTATTGACGGAAGAGAATTGAACGTTGCTGTAATAGGCGATAAGAAACCAAAAGTTCTTCCAATCAGTGAAATAGATTTTAAGAAAATGCCCGATCATCTTTACAACATTGTAAGCTACCAGGCTAAATGGGATCCGCTTCACGAGTCATATCATAAAACAATTCCTAAATGTCCTGCAAAACTTCCTAAACGTGTTGAGGAAAAAGCAAAGCAAATGGCTCTTTCTGCATTTAAAGTAATGGGTGTAAGAGATTACTCCAGAGTTGATATGAGATTATCGAAAGATAATCATCTGTATGTTTTGGAAGTTAATCCAAATCCAGACCTTACAGAAGGAGCAGGATTTATGCGTTCTGCTCACGCTGCAAAAATGTCTTATGGAATGGCTCTTAAGAAAATTGTTATGCTTGCTTATGAGAGAGGGAAGAGGAAGAAATAGGTAGTAGTAAGTAGTTTGTAGTTAGTAAGTTTTTAGGCACGAGTGATTGTGCCTTTTTTTGTCTGTTAATAGGCAATCAAATAATAAATAATTAGTTGTTTTTATTAGTTTTTTTCTTTTACATTAAAAGAGGGTAAAATATTAAATACTTAAAGGGTGAGAGTTATGGGAGCAATAAAAGAATACTTAAAGATTTTTTATAGAAAAAATTCTTTCCTAACAAAAAAATTACACTTTTCTAATGTCTTCAAAACAGTTACTTCCAGTTTTATACTCTTAATATTATTTGCCAACCTTTTCTTACTTACTGCTTGTGAAGATGAGATCACACAACCAACACCAAAACCACCGGGTTACCAGGAAGATATTCCGTGGCCAAGTTTAGCTGATAGTCCCTGGCCCCGTTATCACGGCAATTCACAAAATAATGGAAGAACTACTTTTTATGGACCAATCAGCGGAAGTTTATATAAAGATGTAAAGATTCCTTTGATAACATCAGGAATAGTAGTAGGCGCTGATTCTAATATTTATTTTGCTACATCTTATCCCGGTTATTTATATTCGCTCGATAAGGATGGTAATGAAAATTGGAGACTTAGACTTACAAATGATGAAATTCATGCAACTCCGGTGGTCGCAAATGATGGAACAATTTATATTGGTTTGTTCCAGGAAAAGAAGCTTTTAGCTATTAATCTGGATGGTAGTATAAAATGGTCCTTAAATACAGGCGGAATTGTGCAGATTGGAATTTCTGTTGGATTAGATGGAACAATATACTTTATTGATCTTGATCGTAATTTGAATGCTGTTGATAAAAATAGCAACATATTATGGAAATTATTCAATTCAGATTTCGGTAGTGTCGGAGTCCGTAACTCTGCAATGTCCCGGGATGGGAAAGTTATTTATATAATTACCCAGTCTAAATTATATGCTATAGATGTTACATCTCAGACAATTTCGTGGACATTCTCCCAAACCGTGCAAAACGAACCTTTGGTTGATACAAAAGGTAATATTTATTGTGTTGCTAAAGACACAAGTCAACCTGATATGCCGATTTACTATTTCTCACTTAATCCAAATGGAACGTTACGATGGAAATATAAATTAGGAGAATGGACATCTTATAGCGGACAGGATGCAGCGATGGATAAGAATGGCAATATTTATTTTGCTTCGGATTCAGTTTACTCTTTAGATTATGATGGTAACCTCAGGTGGAAGAAAGCATTCTCTCAAGAATATTTCCCAAGTCCTTTTATTTGTGATGGTCATGGTAGAATATACACGGTTTCCACTACGTCAAATGAGTATAAAAATACAATTTATTGTTTCGATTCCAATGGAAATATAATATGGTCACTTCCATATTATATTCAGGGATTGATTTATTGGTCAACCACAATCGGCTATGATAATTCGCTTTATGTTCCAATAGATTCTGATTCTTCAAGAGTGTTAATAATTAGATAAAGGGTGAGAGTTATGGGAGTAATAAAAGAATACTTAAAGATTTTTTATAGAAAAAATTCTTTCCTAACAAAAAAATTACACTTTTCTAATGTCTTCAAAACAGTTACTTCCAGTCTCATACTCTTAATATTTTTTTCAAACCAGATATTATTTACAGCCTGTGAAGATGAGGTTATACAACCGTCGCCAAAACCACCGGGTTACCAGGAAGATATTCCGTGGCCAAGTTTAGCTGATAGTCCTTGGCCAATGAATCATCACGATCCTCAGAGCACGGGTAGAAATAATGAAACCGGTCCTATAACAGGAAATATTCTTTGGGAATATAACAGTGACAGAGAATTCAGAAGCGGAATTGTAATTTCTCAGGATTTATATATATTTATTACATCTTCATCAGATAGCGGGAGCGTTCTGTTAAAATTTTCAATGGATGGAATTATTGTCTCGGAAAGGCTGATCCCCGCAGATTTTCCCTTTAAAAATTTTTGTACTCCGCTTATCACCAATTCAGGAAAAATAATCTGTTCAAACGGGAGGGAAAGTATTTATTGCTTTAATTCCGATTTAACAATTGATTGGGTATTTAAGTCAGATGAATTAACTTATAATGAATCAATAAGTGTGGATAAAGAAGGCAACTTATATTTTACAAAAACGTTTTATGGAATGCAGGTACTAAGTCCTGAAGGAATTTTGCTTGGAGAAATAACAGATAATCGAATTAATCTATACCCCAATACTAGCTCAATTTCATTTTCACCTGATGGTAATACTGCTTATTTGCCGGGAAGAGATGTATCAGTTGTCGCAGTTGATATATCAAATTTAAGTATTAAGTGGACATTTGGGGAGATTACGACTGGGAATACTGTTGTAGTGGATTCGCAAGGAAATATTTATGTAATACAAGCAACATCACCTTTTGATAGTAAACTTATATCAATAACTCCAAATGGTTCGGATAGATGGTCATATCCGTTTGCCGGGGTAAGTAATAATGCCATTCCCTGCATTGACCGAGAGGGGAATATTTATTTCGGGAATGACTCACTTCACTGCCTGGATTTTGAAGGAAATCTAAAATGGATAATCGAATTAGAGGATATAAATTCTCCTTTAGTATGCGATAAAGAAAACAACATATTCGTAATTACAGGAACAAGTTCCAACCTTTTATTTACTTGTCACAAGATAAGTCCGAATGGTGAAATTATCTGGAGTAAGCTGCTTGATTCAGGATCTACTTACTCTTCCCCTGCCATTTTTAATGGAAAGTTACTGATCAATAGCTTAACTGGAGAATTAATAGCATTACAATAAAGGTGGATAGAATGACAATCAAATTCCTTTTTTATTATTTTATAATTTTAAACCCTTTTGTATACTTGCAGGAAGAAGGTTTAGGTGGTATTCATGAGATTTATACTTAGGTAGAATGTGGAGATGCATTAGATTTTGGTAAATGTGTTATGGTCGCTACCATATTATATTCAGGGATTGATTTATTGGTCAACCACAATCGGTTATGATAATTCGCTTTACGTTCCAATAGATTCTGATTCTTCAAGAGTGTTAATAATTAGATAAGTGTAAATCCGAATCCCGATCTTACAGAAGGAGCAGGCTTTATGCGCTCCGCTCACGCTGCAAAAATGTCTTACGGAATGGCGCTTAAGAAAATTGTTATGCTGGCTTATCAAAGAGGGAAGCGGAAGTAAGTAGTTGGTAGCTTGTGGTATGTAGTTTTAAGGCACGAGCAAACGTGCCTTTTTTTATTTGATAGCTGGCAATCGATTAATAAAATTTTATTTGACTTTACTGTTTATTTTTCTTTCGTTTGTAGTGAGTATTTGGAGGCTTATATGATCAGGATACTTAAAACTGTTTTACTCTTCTTTTCTTTTACTAAGATTATAAACACTCTAGCACTCCGCGGCGTATTAACTCTTTCCCCCAGTTGTGCAGAGGGAAAAATGTTAGTTATGCCATTTTCTATATCAATTCTATTATATTATCTACAAATATATTTCATATCACTCTTTTCTTATAAACTTATTTTTCTCAAATGAAGAGGAAGAAAATGAAAAATTTCTTTCAAATAGATTTAATTAAACGGATGCTTATCAGCGTTGGACTAATTTACTGCTTGGGAGCAGTGGACAAGCTTTATGCTCAAGATTGGGTTAAAGTAAACCCTGTGTTTTATCCATCCAACAATCACAATACTTACCATGGATTCTTTGTTGATGAAAGAAATGGTTGGTGGATTACCTTATTTCCTGGTACAATATTCCATACTACAAATAAAGGGATTAGCTGGGAAACACAGGTTGACAGTTGCAATGCTTGGCTTGATGGTATTATTTTTACCGATTCTTTGCATGGATGGATAGCTAGTCTAACACTGTCAAATGATGAGTATGAATATTTTCTTTTAAGCACTAAGAACGGAGGAAAGAGTTGGGATAGATATTCCGCGCCTGTGATTAATTGTTTAACCTTCTTCGATTCACTCAATGGCTTTGCCGGAGGAGATAGTATTTACAAAACAACAGATGGAGGTGTAACCTGGAAAACGATGACAATAGAATCACATATAGGATCAATTGGAATAACTGATATTTTTTTTATTGATCGAAAGTATGGATGGGCAGTTGGAAGAGGATGGATATTTGATGCAGGTTTCATTGTTAATACTGTTGATAGTGGTAAAACGTGGCAGTTCAACGATACTTTAACCACGGTAGGCAGTGCCATTTATTTCACAGATTCTCTGCATGGCTATATTGCAGGTTCTAATCCTCCATTTTTTTGGGGGATGATAAAGGTGACAAACAATGGAGGAAAGAATTGGCTGACTCAGTATCTGTCAGGTGCATGGATGAATGATGTTATTTTTACTGATGACAGTACCGGATGGGCAATAGGAAATTATGGATTTATAGGGCACACCACAGATAAAGGCATTACCTGGCAACAGATTGAAAGCGGCACAACTTCTCATTTATACCGTATATACTTTTTTTATAATGGGAATATAGGTTATATAGTTGGCGCAGATAGTACATTACTAAAATATCAAAAAACAGTGGATGTAATAGAAGAAAAGCCAGACCTGGTAACATCCTTCAAAGTTTTTCAAAACTATCCCAACCCATTCAATCCAAGCACAAAAATTAAATTCTCATTAAAGGAACCGGGATTTGTAAAACTTGAAGTGTATGATATTTTGGGAAGTGAAGTTGCTGAACTTGTTAATGAAACTAAGAGTGCAGGAAATTACTCTATAGAGTTCGATGCAAGTAACCTTCCAAGCGGTATGTACATTTATAAATTGCAGGCAGGCAGTTACACCAATGCGAAGAAGATGGTACTAACCAAATAGTCTATTTGTTTCTATTAAAACAATTGAAAATAGTACTTAACCTTCAAGGTCTTTATTACGACCTTGAAGGTTTTTTAATATCTAAGCTTTTACTTTCGCAAGCTGCGGGAATTTTACTTTTACTAACTCAAACAATCCGAACATTACACCGGTATAGAATAAATCTCCAATAAGTGTGTTATGGAAAAACGGGACTGCAGCAGTAAAGCAAACTGCCAATCCTGTTAGATTAACCGGATATAATGTATCTGTTGCCCAGAATGCAAGATTGGTAAGTACAAAAAACAAAACTGATGCACTTACGGAAGCTAGAATTACTGTTAAAACAGATTTCTTTTTAAGCATTATCATTCCTAATCCTACAATTAAAACGAAGCCTAAATAAACTGCCCACATTGTATTATGAAATCCTAAAAATAAATCGGTAAGAAACAACGCAGCAAGCGGAATAACAAAAGCAAATGCTTTCTTATTAAAATATGCACCTCCGAATAAAGCCATTGCTGCTATAGGTGCAAAGTTTGGCGGATGTGGTAAAAGTCGAATTAAAGCAGCGACTAATACCATACCCGTAAGCATTAAAAATCTTGGTGATAATTTTAATGAATTCATTTCGTATCCTTTCCTTTAAAATCTTAGTAAATATTTACTGTTTATAATTGTTCAAAAATAGAGTTTGTTCAAGTAAAAAGAAAAAAGAAAAAAGTAAAAAGAGTAAAATCTTTAAGCTCTCACTCTTAATCTAAAGTAATATTTATTCCTCCGTAAACCGATAAGCCTGCAGTTCCGTATCCAAAAACTTCTTCATAATCAGAATCTAGAAGATTTTCAATACGCAAATTAAATCTTAAAAAATCAAACAATTTATAATGCGCAGCAACATTCAGAAGGACATAAGGATCAAGCTGAATTCTTGTAGATGGAAATGTGCTGAAATCTAAATCATCTCTTTTGCCAACATAAATCACTTCAACATTCACATTTGTTTTATCCGAGAAATTATAGCTTAAATATCCACCGATTTTATGTTCCGGTCTTCTTATAAGTTTTTGGTCCTCTTCAGCTAATCCTTCACTTTTATCTCTTGCGTTAGTATAAGTATAATTTAGTTTAGCATCCAAACCAAAGAAAGGTTTTATTGTTGAATATACTTCGACGCCCTTTGTTTCAGCCTTATTGATGTTTATTGTTTTATAGTTGTTATCGAATCCGAATAAATCTTTATAGTCATTTTCAAAATATGTAACGCCGAATGATAATTCTTCATTCCAGAAGAACTGCTCTATTCCAGCATCCCAACCAAAACTTTTTTCAGGATTCAAATCGGGATTTCCAAATGCCGGATCGTATAAATAAAATAAAGAAGGAGCTTTAAACCCTGTCGCAACTGTTGCTTTTAGTTTTGTCCCCGTTTGCCAAATTATGTAAGCAGGTGCTAATCTGTAAGTAAAAGAAGAACCGAATTTATCGTGGTTATCAAATCGTACTCCTGCGGAGGCAAAAAATTCATCACCGATTTTTAGTTGATCCTGAAGATATATGCCAAATGTTTTGGCATCACTTTTCGGAAAGAGACTTATAAAATCACCGAAAGCAGAGAAGGAATTAAATTCTGAAACAGTTTCATCTATCTCAAAATCAACACCAAGAGTAATTAAATTATTTTCAATTATACTAAAATTGTTTTGCCAGTCAAGTTTAAGCTTTCGACCGTCATAAAAACTTGTTGAAGCAGAAAAGTTATTAATTGTTTCATCGTATTTATATTTTCTTATATTCCGTATGAACGATGCCCCGACTTTTTGTTCCCACACATTATTTAAAAGATTGAAAACACCTTCACCTCTTAAAGCTAATTCTTCCTGATTGAACTTATAAGTTGGATCATCACCATAAATTCCGGATTGATCATAATCGGCCTTTGACTTTAAAAATCTGAAATAAAAATTGGTCTTTACATTTTCGGAAAATCGATAACCTAAAGCAGTTGAGATATTATCATTTTGGAAACCGTCTTTTTCAATGTTGCCATATTTTTCGTTGGCTGCAGAAAATCCATCGCTCTTAACCCGGCCTATGTTCATCGAATAGTTAAGTTTGCCTAAAATTCCAGTTAAACCTGCTGTTGTTTTAAATGTGCTGTATGATCCACCTTCTGCTAATAGAGAAAATCTCGTAGAACCTGAACCTTTTGTTGTAATTATGTTTATAACACCGGCAAGTGCGTCGGAACCATAAAGAATAGATTGCGGACCTCTTAAAATTTCTACGCGCTCAATATTATCTGTGGGCAATGCAGAGAAATCATAAACTCCATTTGGATCGCTTGTCAAATTCATCTCAACGCCGTCAACTAAAACATAAGTATAAGATGGACTTCCACCACGAATGTAAATGTTTGATAAAGTTCCGGGTCCACCTTGCGACGTAAAACTCAATCCGTATTCATTTTTTAATAAATCATATAAACTGAAAGTATTTCGGTTATTTATCTCAACCGAATCAATAATGCTGATTGAATTGGCCAATTTAAGTGTGCTTGAATTTGTTTTTGTAGCTGAAATAACAACATCTGATAATCTGTAAATTCCGGCAGAATCTGTTTTTTGAATTATAGAATTTTGAGAGTATAAAAAAACAGAAAACAGAAAAAATGAAAAGAACAGAATAAAGATTTTTTTTTGGTGCATAGAAGTTACTCTTTAAATGGAAATTGAAAGTAACTTCGCGTGTTAAAAAAGTTGAGATAAAACGAATGGAGAAGAAGACCATCGTTAATCTTACCTTTCTCGCGAAGGCTGATTAATTAACTTTTATGGCAGGTCTCCTGGCTTAAACAATTAACAATGAATAATGAATAATGAAAAATGAAAAGATAAATTGTTCATTGTTAACTTTTAATTGCTAATTGTTTTCACAGTTGCGCGACAGCATCGGAATTTCCCACATAGCGGGAGCACCGAATTTCCCTATAATTCCCTTTCAATCCCAAAATGTTGGGGATAGCGGGACACCATAAAACTTGTTCAAAGAACTGATGTTAAAATAGTTTTAATTAATATAACTTCAAATTTCTTTATTTTTTTTGCCTATTTACTTCTCAGTTTTAACTTTTTTTTCTAAGTTGCATTATAATTTTTATTATCAAATGTTAACATTATACATTCCGTTGATACAAGAGTATAAAATATTTTTCTCTGTTAACTTTGAGCATTGTTACAATTCAAAATATCTTCCTATCAAACTCATTTTTCAATTTAATCATACTGAATCAGAAGGAGTTTTATAATGGGTTGGTTTCTAAAATTTGCAAACTCCTCGATCGGCAAAAAAATTACTATGGCGGTCACGGGGAGTTTTCTGATCATTTTTCTGATCATTCACCTGATCGGAAATATCACTTTGTTTTTTGGTCCTAATGCGTTCAATGGCTATGTAAGCGCACTTGATGTTGTTAAACCTTTAATCCGTGTCATCGAAGTTGTGCTTCTGGCTGCATTTCTTTTTCACCTTTATAATGGATTACGATTGTGGTTGGAGAATAAGAAAACACAGGGAGGTAAGTTTATCGGCAAGTATAAAATAAACGCCTCAGGTGAAAATAGTTCGTTTTCTTCAAGAACTTCGTTCATAACTGGATCAATAGTATTTATTTTTCTTGCTCTGCATTTAGGAACATTTTTCTGGCGCTTCAATGTTCACGATCCTGAAGGCTTAGCTCATACACATCAGTATTTTACTATTGTAAATGGTTTCTTTCAAATGTGGTGGTACGTGGCTATATACGTCATTGCTGTATTACTCTTAGGATTTCATCTCAATCACGGTTTTCAAAGTGCATTTCAGACATTTGGATGGAATCATAAAAGGTATTTTTCAGTTATTAAAAAATTCGGAACTGCTTACGCAATTTTAATGGCTTTAGGATTTGCTTCTATGCCTATTTACTTTTTCTTTTTCTACGGAGGTAATGTATGATAAAGCTTGATTCAAAAATCCCAGCAGGACCCATTGCAGAAAAATGGACTAATCATAAATTTAATATGAAACTGGTTAATCCAGCCAACAAGCGTAAATTTGATATCATAGTTGTCGGAACCGGACTAGCAGGTGCATCTGCTGCTGCAACATTAGGTGAGTTAGGGTATAAAGTAAAAGCTTTTACTTATCATGATTCCAGCAGACGTGCCCACTCAATTGGTGCACAAGGTGGAATAAATGCTGCAAAAAATTATCAGAACGATGGTGACTCTGTTTATCGATTATTTTTTGACACTATTAAAGGTGGGGATTTTCGATCACGTGAAGCTAACACTTACCGCCTTGCAGAAGTTAGTAATAACATTATCGATCAATGTGTTGCGCAGGGCGTACCTTTTGCGAGAGAATATGGTGGAACTTTAGCAAATCGTTCGTTTGGTGGTGCACAAGTTTCCAGGACTTTTTATGCACGTGGAGAAACAGGACAGCAGTTACTGCTTGGTGCATATAGCTCTTTGAATCGGCAAATAAAATTAGGCAATGTCCAGATGTTTCATCGACGTGAGATGCTGGATGTTGTACTTGTTGATGGAAAGGCGAAAGGTATTACTGTTAGAAATCTGCTAACCGGCGAGATAGAAAGTTATGCTGCTCAAGCTGTCATTCTTGCAACTGGTGGATATTCCAACGTTTACTTTTTATCTACAAGTGCGATGTTATGTAATGCTACCGCAGTTTGGCGTGCTCATAAACGTGGAGCTCTATTTGCTAATCCTTCTTTTACTCAAATACACCCAACCTGTCTTCCCGTCCATGGAGAAGGACAATCTAAATTAGTGCTAATGAGCGAAAGTTTAAGAAATGATGGCAGAATTTGGGTGCCTACAAAAGTTGGCGATCATAGACCCCCTGATCAAATACCTGAAGATGAAAGAGACTATTATCTTGAACGAAGATACCCATCCTTTGGAAACTTAGCACCCAGAGATGTTTCATCAAGGAGTGCAAAATATGTATGTGATGAAGGTAAAGGTGTAAAGGGTGGCAGAGCTGTTTATCTTGATTTTGCTGATGCCATTAAACGATTAGGTGAAAATTCTGTCAAAGAAAAATATGGTAATTTATTTGACATGTATAAAAATGTTATGGATGAAAATCCATATAAAGTTCCAATGAAAATCTACCCAGCACCTCACTATACCATGGGTGGTTTATGGGTAGATTATAATTTGATGAGTAATATTCCGGGCTTATTTGTAGCTGGCGAAGCTAACTATTCTGACCACGGGGCAAACAGACTTGGTGCCAGTGCTCTTATGCAGGGTTTAGCTGATGGCTATTTTGTTCTGCCTTACACTATCGGCAATTATTTTGGAGGTGAAAAACCAACTAAAGCTGATGTAAATAGTTCTGAATTCAAAGAAGCGAAAGAAAAAGTAAAAGACAATACTAATAAACTCTTATCTATAAATGGCAAGCAAACCGTTGATGAAATTCATAAGAAATTAGGACATTTGTTAATTGATAAAGTTGGAATGTCTCGTGATGATGCCGGCCTAAAAAAGGTAATCAAAAATATTGCTGATTTACGCGATGAGTTTTGGCGTGATGTAAAAGTTGTCGGAAAAGGTGAAGATCTAAATCAAAATTTGGAAAGAGCAGGCAGAGTTGCTGATTTTCTAGAACTTGGAGAATTAATGGCTCTTGATGCATTAAACAGGGATGAATCCTGTGGTGCACACTTTAGAGAAGAGCATCAAACTGAAGATGGTGAAGCAATCAGAAACGATAAAGATTTTGCTTATGTAGCTGCATGGGAATTTGAAAAAGCAGGTAAATGGAATCTTCACAAAGAAAATCTTGAATTTGAGTTTGTTGAATTAGCAACAAGGAGTTACAAATAATGAGTAATAATAATATAAATTTAACTTTAAATATTTGGCGGCAAGAATCTGAGGCTGCAAAAGGGGATTTCGAACAATTTAAAGTCTCCGTTTCGCCAGATGCATCAATACTTGAGATGCTTGATGAATTAAATAATAAATTAGAAAAAGAAGGTAAAATTCCTATCGCTTTCGAAAGTGATTGCAGAGAAGGTATCTGTGGAACTTGTGGACTTGTTGTAAACGGACATCCGCACGGAGCTCTTCCCAAGATAGCTACTTGCCAGCTGCATATGCGTAATTTTAAAAATGGCGAAACATTATTTATCGAACCATTCAGAGCTACTGCATTTAAAATAATTAAGGATCTAATCGTCGATCGCTCAGGGCTGGATAAAATTCAGCAAGCCGGTGGTTATGTTTCATTTAATACCGGCAGTGCTCCTGATGCTAATGCAATACCAATTTCTAAGGAAGTTGCATCATTATCATTGGATGCTGCTGAGTGTATAGGATGCGGCGCTTGTGTAGCAGCGTGCAAAAATTCTTCTGCGATGTTGTTCGTAGGAGCTAAAGTTTCTCAATTTGCTTTACTTCCACAGGGGCAACCAGAAAGATATGAGCGTGTGATGAATATGGTTGCAGTTATGGATGAGGAAGGTTTTGGAAGCTGCTCAAACACTTATGCCTGCGAAGCTGAATGCCCAAAAGGAATTTCTATAACCAATATTGCCAGAATGAACCGGGATTTTATGATGGCAAAGGTAAAATCTAAGGAAGTAGAAGTGTAAAATAATTAAAAAACAAAAGACTGAAACACGTGATTTCTTAGAAAGCTTATCGAAGAATATAAATCCCGGTTAGAATTTAATCGGGATTTGTATATTTAAAAGGTGTATCAATGAAAATATGGGCGATTGAAAAGGGAATTTTCAGATAAATGTATTTTACGGGCAAAACAATCTGAACAGTTATTATTTTTGAACATGAATTCGAGAAAGAAGCTGGACAGTACTAAAGTAGGTGTTATTAGTTAATTATAATGAATTTAATAGATTATTTATCTGAATATGAAATAATCCTTTATTATTTTAGATAACTAGTTTATTAGATGAACTTTAATTGAGATTTTTTATATTTTTGCAAATAATTTAGAAGCTATATCCAATATTATGTTTCAAACTGAAATAAAATTTATAACAGACTTTACACTGAATCACGTGAAGAAGCTTGGTGCGTTTTTCACTTTTGAAAGATTATTTGAAACGAATATTCATCCTGCTATTAAACAATATTTAAACGCAGAATTTGAATTTCTTATTTATGAAGATCGGCAGAAACTAATTCAGGATTCTTTGTTTGATTATTCTGGAAGCAAAATTAATCATCATTTTTCAATGATTGCTGAAGAGATAAAGAAAACAAAAAAAGTATCCTATGAAGATATGAAAGTTCTTATCTCACGTGCCGTTTCATTTAATGTTAGTTATATTTTAAAACCAAACTGGTCTTTGCAGAAATTAATATTTGGTGAAAAGAAGAGCATCTCTGTTGTAGAACTTGAACTCGTGCTAAATTACCTTTACTTTTATGATTATCTGAAGAATGTATTTAAATCATATTTGTCAAAAAGAAATATTGTAAACCTCTCTTCTACAGAATTTGAACTAATCATTAACAAAATTGACAGGGAATTATTTTCCACTCATTTTGAAAAATTAGTAGATAATTCTCTGGTATCAATAGCAGATTTATTTAGCATTGGCGGATTGAATAAAAAAAATATCTCGGTTGAGGCGGTCGAAATATTTCTTAAAGAAAAGAATCTTATCGATCATCTGTTAAAATTAAAGCGAGTAATTCCAAATCCGGGCAAAAGAAAATATGATATTGATGATATAAGAAGGATAATTTATTCTGCTACACCTGTCGAACCCGAATCAATCAATCCAGCTTCTGAAGAACCTGAATCCGAAGTTGATGGTGATTTCGAAAAAGTTAAAACTTTAGAAGAAGCCGAAATAAAACCCTTAACTCAAACAGAGGAATTTCTGGAAGAAGAACAAAAATCCGATGAGAATATTATTCAGGAGTTAGTTCAGGATGAAATTGTTAAAAAAGATATCGAGGAATTAATTAAAGAGAAGGAACCCGAGGAGGAAATCCTTGAAGAAGAACCTGTTTGGGAAAAAGAAATAATTATTGATAAAGAACCCGAAGCAGTTCAAACAGATGATAAAAAGAAATCAACAGATCTGACAGATGAACTAAAAGAAGAAGTCGTTAATCCCGAAATTGGAGGAATGGTTATTTCTTCTTTTTTAGATGACCCTGATAAAAAGGCTGAAGAAAAAACTACTCCCAAAACTGTTGAAGATATTTCACAGAAAACAGATCAGGAAAAACCGCCTACGGAGGAAGAGCTACTTGAATTATTGTCTAAAGATGAAAGTGACGTAATTGAAGACCCGGAACTTTTGAGTGAAAAAGATGAACAAGAACTATTTTCATTTTATGAAGAAGAATTAAAAGATTTTGATGCAGTTGTCCCTGATGATGAAGAAGTTCTTAATATTGAAGATATAGAAACAAAAGAAAAAGAAAAAGAGAAAGAAGATATTCCTAAGGAAATTGAACAATCAGAAATAGAGGTAGAGACGGTTAACTTCGACGAATTAGAAATTGAAGATGAAGAAAATTTTGATGAGCAAATTGAAGAACCAAAAATAGAAGAAATATCTGAACCTCCAATCATAGAAAAAATTGAAATAGAGAAAGTTGATTTAACGAAACCGGAAATTCAGGAGAAAAAAGAAGCGGTTGAAGAAAGTATCCCAGAGGAATTACCGAAAGTTAAAAAGAAAAAGCAAAGAGATGTTTTTAGTTACTTAAGCTCAAAAGAAATAAATAAAATAACTGATTCAATATTTAATTCTGATAGTGAAGATTTTGCAAATACGGTTGAAAAAATTTCCGAATGTGAAAACTATCAAAAAGCAACGGAAATTCTGAAAGCTCTCTTCATCTCAATTAAAATTAGTCCTCAATCAAAGCAAGCAGTAATTCTAACCAACGCTGTAGCAAATTACTTCGATCAGGTTTAATATGTTCATTGATTATGCCCAGATTGAAGTTATCGCCGGTAATGGTGGTGATGGTGCTGTCACTTTTCGGAGAGAAAAGTATGTACCCAAAGGTGGTCCTTCTGGCGGCAACGGCGGCAATGGTGGTAATATAATTGTCGAGACTGATTCAAACCTTTCAACTCTTCTTGATTTTAGATATAAAAAAAAATACAATGCCATAAAAGGTGCTCCAGGCGCTTCATCGTTAAAAGATGGAAAGAATGGGGAAGATATTGTGATAAAACTTCCTCCCGGAACAATTATTAAGGAT
Source organism: uncultured Ignavibacteriaceae bacterium (assembly GCA_963804005.1). Classification (GTDB taxonomy): domain Bacteria; phylum Bacteroidota; class Ignavibacteria; order Ignavibacteriales; family Ignavibacteriaceae; genus JAGXRK01. The sequence goes on from CAWDOP010000022.1 coordinate 65,062, forward strand.
GCTGATTCAGGAAAAATTCTTTTCGATCTCAATGAAGAAAATCAAAGATTCGTTTTGGCAAAAGGAGGGCGGGGTGGAAAAGGCAATTCTAATTTTGCAACTCCGACCCGAAGAACACCTCGGTTTGCAGAACCAGGTAAACCCGGTGAATCATTAAAAGTAATTCTTGAACTTAAACTGATTGCAGATGTTGGATTAGTTGGTTTTCCTAATGCTGGGAAGTCGACTCTTATATCAACAATATCTGCTGCAAGACCAAAAATTGCTGATTATCCTTTTACAACGTTAGAACCAAATCTTGGAATTGTGAGATATAAAGATTATCAGAGTTTTACAGTTGCCGATATTCCGGGAATTATTGAAGGCGCTCACGAAGGTAAGGGTCTTGGAATAAAGTTTCTCAGGCATATTGAACGAACTAAAATTCTTTTGTTCCTTATTGATATTACTTCGGATGATTATCAGAGAGATTTTGATATTTTATACAACGAGTTAAAAAGCTATAGTAAAGTGCTGGTGAAAAAAAATATTGTAGTCTCACTTTCAAAAGCGGATTTACTTGAAGAGAAAGAAATTATAAAGCTTTCAAAAGCCAAACTTAAAAAGATTAAATCTCCTGTTATCATCTTTTCTTCTGCAACAAAATATGGTATTGAAGAATTAATAGATAAGTTGTGGATTGCAATTCAAAACTCTTGATTATTTAGCCTGTTTTGTTGTCTATATACAATAAAAGGTTCAAAAATTCAATATTTTGAATAAATTAAGGGTGTGTTTATATTTGTAAGCTTAAAAAACATTGAGGCGGGGTAGCTCAGTAGGTTAGAGCAGTGGAATCATAATCCACGTGTCGGGGGTTCGAATCCCTCCCCCGCTACTATCAAAGGAGAAAGATATGTATTCATTATTAATTATAATTGCAACCATATTAGCAATACTTTTAATTATTGTTGTGCTTCTTCAATCAAGTAAAGGCGGCGGATTAGCTGGAACTTTTGGAGGTGCAGGAAATATGGGTTCTATGTTTGGTACCAGAAGAACTACTGATTTCTTGAGTAAGTCTACATGGTGGATTAGTGGAGCTTTGGCAGTTTTGGCTATTGTTATCAATTTATTTTTTCTACCGGGTCAATCATCATCTGATCAAAGAAGTGTGATTCAGGAAGGTGGAAGAACAAATTTGCCAACTACACCTATTGTTCCTCAGCAGCAAGTTCCTCCCACACAAGAGTGATAGTGTTATAAAAGTTTGTTGATATTTATAAAACCCTTAGGAGTTTTCCTTAGGGTTTTTTATTCACCCCACTCAGCAAGTAATATAATTATTTCATCCTGAATGTTGCGATAAAAATTCCACCTTCCGCGTGTAAATTCAAACATAATTCCAACAATTAATTCATCTCCACTAGAAGTAGTAACATAACCTGAAATTGAAGTCACACCATTGAGAGTACCTGTTTTTCCCCTGAAATTATTTTCTGCTGCGGTACCTGTCATTCGATTTCGTAAAGTTCCATCAACACCGGCAATGCTTAACGAATTAAAAAAATCATCGAAGTGAACTAGATCGAAATACATTTTTTCGAGTATTCCTGTTACTGCACCTAAAGTAACTTGATCAAATCTGGAAATACCTGAACCGTCAACAACAGAAGTCCCGTATTTATAAATTCCGTTTGACTCGATGAAGTTTAATATTGTTTGCTGGGAATAAAAAGAGTTACCCTGCTTACCGCTTGCTTCTGCACCAATTGATTTGAATAATACTTCCGCAAGAAAATTATCACTATTCTTGTTTATGATAGAAATAATATCACGTAGTGATGATTTTGATTCTGCAAGTAATTTCGTTTCATAAGTCGCAGTTCCGCTTTTTGCCGTACCCTTAACTATGATGTCTTCAATGGAAAGTTTTTCCTTCAATTTATTTGCGGCAAACAAAGGAGGATTTTTTACATTCACCGTATAATTTCTTGTACGTTTTCTAACTTTGCGTTGAACTATTGTTTGATTCCTATCTAAGACAAGTGCAGAAATCGGAGGTAACTTCACATTAGCGTTCTCATTTGGTATCCAGTCGTCACGCACGTAAATATCATCGAAGTAAGTATCATCGCCAATTATATCGCCGGTTATTTCTTTAATTCCGAGTTTAACTAAAACAGAAATCATTTCATTCAAGTCATTATTGGCGAATAACGAATTGCCATATCCTTTAATGTAAAGATTACCATTAATAATCCCATCATTAATGTTAAAATCATCCGTAAGCAGTTTTGTACTGAAGAAATGATCACCACCCATAGTTGTTAAAGCCGTTGAAGTTGTAAACAACTTTGTAACTGAAGCAGGAACCATAGACTTCGTGTGATTATCAACAAGTATAGTGTCCTGATTTAACGGATTATAAATCATTATGCTTGTATTTGTGCCTACAGGTATTTTGCTCAGTATGTTTCTTATCTTGCTAATCAGCTCTTCTCTTGAAGAGGCATTTAGAATAAAAGTGAATCCAAGCAATAATAAAAGTATGAGAGAGAGAATCCTTTTGTTCATATCTGATGAAAAATTTTGATATTTTTAGGAAGTTCTTTTCTTAAATGAAAATTTTTGGTCGGTGCAAATATAAAGTTAAATTCAGATGTACCGAAATAGTGGAAATTGTTTATTCGTTTTTTATTCAATAATTCTAAGTGAGGAGTATGGCTAAATATAAAAAAAATAATAAAGCTTATGAGAATCTTGATTTTATAAATTCAGCTAATGGGAGAACAATCCGATTGCTTGCTGAATATCTTGAACCGCAGGCAAGATTCAAAAAGCATAAAATTATGGATACGATTGTTTTTTTTGGTTCTGCAAGATTAATGTCAAAACGTAATGCTCAAACAGCTTTGAATAAAATTCAAACTGCAAATCCTAAATCCATACCAAATTTTGGCAAAGTATTGCGTCAGGCTCAGCGCTCACTTGAAATGTCAAGATATTATGAAGATGCAGTTGAACTTTCCAGAAGATTAACAGAGTGGTCAATGAATCTAGAAACGAGCGCAAACCGATTTATTATTTGCACAGGCGGCGGACCCGGAATTATGGAAGCTGCCAACAAAGGTGCCAAAAAAGCCGGCGGTTATTCTGTTGGTTTAAATATCAGCATTCCGTTTGAACAGTTCGTTAATAAGTATGTTACTAAAGATCTTAGTTTTGAATTTCATTACTTTTTCATGAGAAAATTTTGGTTTGCTTATTTATCAAAAGCATTAATTGTATTTCCCGGCGGTTTTGGTACTATGGATGAACTTTTTGAAATTCTTACACTAATTCAGACAGATAAAATCAGGAAAAAACTTGCTCTTGTTATTTATGATGAAAAATATTGGAAGAGTGTAATAAATTTTGAAAATCTTATTTATGAAGGTGTGATTAGTGAATCTGATATGAAACGATTTCGCTTCTGTAATAATGTTGATGAAGCTTTTGAATTAGTAAAAAATCATCTTGAAAAATATTTTCTGATAGGAAAAGAACCAGAAATAATAGAACCTGTAATTCACATCAAGTAAAGAAAAAGCCCTCAGAAAGAGGGCTTTTTAATTTATATAATTTCGGGTCTGTGAGCCCTTCTAATGGCCTTTAGCTTTTCCATGCGTTTCTTTATCGAAGGCTTTACAAAGAAAGTTCTTTTCTTAAATTCCTTCAACACTCCGGATCTCTCATATTTTTTCTTGAACCTTCTGAGAGCCTTATCGATGGATTCGTTTTCGCCTATCTGAATACCTACCAATTAATTCACCTCGCTTTGTTGGCTTTGTTTTGTAATTGATTCAATAAGTTTTTTAATCCCTGATTTTTGAAAATCAACAGTAATTGATTTTTGTCCGTTTGATACAATTTCTTTAGAAGTTACTAGACCGAAATCATCCCAGCCTTTATGATAGATAGCATCACCTATTTCGAAACTTTTTTCAGGTGAATATTCAACTGCATTTTCCGTCTTCATGTTTTTAGAATTGCTATCTAACATCTGAATCTGAGAAAGATCTATCATTGTCATTTGCTTACATTTTTTGCATTTACCCCACTTCTTGGTTTCTGATTCGCCTTCGTACGTAACTTTTACTAATTCCAAAGTTCTTTCAATACCGCAATACGAACAAAAAGCCTCGACATTTTTAGCTTTAGCCATAATTATCCAATCTTTTATAAAAACGGATTAGAAATATAAAAATTCACTCGAGAGAAAACAAGTTTTATGGTATTACTTGTCTTTTGAAGTAGGTATTATCACTAAAACAGGCGTTTTTGAATATCTAATCACCTTTTCTGCTACACTGCCCAAGAAAGTATGCAATATTCCGGTTCTACTGTTAGTTGCAATCACAATAACATCTATTTTCTTTTCCTTTCCTTTGCATATTTGATTATCACTTAGAAATCTACACCTTATTCTAATAACAGGATGTATTTGAACATTTTTTATGCTTTTAATATTCAAAGACTACTTATTTATAGATTATTCCATTCCCTGAAAATTCACTGCCATTTTGGACTTTTTGTAAAAATCCATTTATCAAAACGTATTCTATTTTACCGTTTTTTAACAATACAAAATCTGCAGGAGCACCAATCCTAAGAAAATTTGTAGTATTGTTTTTTTCTCTGAACGAAATGTTAATGGGAAAATCAGTAAATCTTCCATCAATCGAATCACCGGAAGTAAGTACTGTAAATCCTTTGCTGTAATAATCGTAAAGGTGTATCGTTTGAATATCTTTTAAGTTGATTTTTTTTTCTGTGAAAACTTTACCTTGCTGAATTTCATATCCCGAAAAATCAAAATCCTGAAATCCGTAAAAGACAGAAAGATCACCCAAATCCTGAATAGAAGATCTTTTATAAATTGTCTTATCTGTTTTAGAAACGAACTCAATAAAATTAACTGCAACATCAATTCTTAATTTGTTTCCATTATGATTCAAGGTCAGGTTTCTTAATAACAAATCAAAAATATATTTGTCATTAAACGGAATTTTATCGTAAGTATCTGCGGTTCCATTTTTGTAGCTGCTATCAGCAATTTCTTTGAATGCTGAAATCAATAAAAGAAAATTCAGTTTTTTCAGGAACTGTTTTTCCGGATCATTATTCCATCCTCCTGATTCAACGAGTATTGTACTGGTTCCCCATTTCTGAAAGTTATCGCCAAAAGCACGCGGTTCATAATCATCAGAATATTTTGCTATATGACCGGGAATAAATTGATTCAGCATTTTTGTCAATCTTCCGATAAGAAGAATTGATTTTTCACGAATGGGATCAACGTTTTTTTCGTAATTAAATGCTGGTGCAAGAAATGAAATTGCCGCCGACTTAAAGCTATTTCCAACAGAATGGCGAGGATCCTGATCATGCAAATTAAATCCGAAATCCGCTTTTAAACTATCGAAGACTTCCTTTAATATTACTGCTTCTGGAGTTTGCAATCTATTTGCATCTCTATTGATATCAATATCAAAAAAATTTCTTCGCTCAAATTTTTCTGCACCATCGGGATTTACCATAGGAAGAAAGTAAAGAGTTACTTTACTTAAAATGTGTTTCTTAAAATCGCTGTAGGATGAATCAGAAAAAAAGTTGAAAATATCAAACAATGCCGCAGTTGCTGTTGGCTCATCACCGTGCATTTGAGACCACAGGAAAACTTTTTTCTCACCTTGTCCGATTGAAATAAGAAAAAGATCTCTACCTTCAACCGAACTTCCAACTTTATTAACAGTGAAATCTTTACTATTTTCCAGTTGCTTGATGAGAGGAAGAATATCTGAGTGTTTAAATCGTCTATGAGTTAAAGTTTTTTCTCTAAATTTTTCGTAATTATTATACAAGTCTTGTTCAAGGTCAAAGGTTTGCGGCATAGCTGACTCTGATAAAATTATTAGAAAGATAAAAGTTAATCTTTTCATCGAGAATTGTCTGTTGGATAAAAATATTTTAATTCTAAGGAAAATTTAACATGGCTACAAACAATTTGAAAATCGGTTCATCTGCGCCTGACTTTAATTTGCCTGGTGTTGATGGTGAAAATTATGCTTTATCATCATTCATCAATAAGAGAATACTAATTGTGATTTTTAGCTGTAATCATTGTCCTTATGTACAGGCTTATGAAGAGCGTATTAAAGAAATTCAAAAAGATTATACTGAAAAAGGAATTCAGATAATAGCTATCAGTTCAAATGATGCCGTAAAATATCCTGAAGATTCCTTTGAGCAAATGAAAATACGATCAGAAGAAAAAAGTTTTAACTTCCCGTATTTATATGATGAAGATCAATCCCTTGCAAGAACTTATGACGCAACACATACCCCTGAAGTTTTTGTGTTTGATAAAAACAGGAAGTTAGTTTATCATGGAAAAATTGATGATAACTGGCAGGAGCCGCAAAAAGTTAATAGCAAGTATTTAAGAGAAGCTTTAGATGAAATTCTTTCAACCAAAGCAGTTTCTGTTCCTGAAACTTATTCAATTGGTTGTACGATTAAGTGGAAGTGATCTTTAGTACATCAATCCAATATTTAACGTAACAAAAAAGCTTCCAATATTTTTCTTGTATCTGCCGTATAAGCTTTCAACGCCCTCATCAAAGAAGTGAGTATAGTAATATCTGAAGTTCATACCGATTAAACTAGATTTATCCAAACCAAAATTTGCACCGAATCCTATGTAACCCCCCAAAGCAGTTTTTGTTTGTGTATATGAAAATGCGTTAAAAAATTCTTCTTCATAAGGTGTAGTTAAAGCTAAGGTAGGACCAACACCAAAATTTATATAAGGTCTAAGGTTATCAAAAATTACATTCTCAAAAAGTCTGTATTGCAATCCTAAATTGATTGGAATAGCAAAAACACGATTCTTCTTACCGAGAATAAATGATTGTCCCCAAATATCATAATACTCAAACTCTCTTTCATCTTTGGCTTCGGAAATAGAAAGATCTGCAAACACAGTCCATTTCATAGAAAGTTGTTTGCGATAAAAAGTGCCTAATCCAAATCCGGCTTCACCAAACATAATATCCATTCCCCAGGCATTATCAGGAAATACTTCAAGCGGTTTTTCAGGTGCAAGTTCACCAATGCCTTGAGAATTTATGCTGGCAAATGGAATAATTATCAATAAAGTGAGTGAAAATATTATTCTTCTCATAATGTATTCTTATTTTTAGTGTTAAAATACGGATAGTTTAAAAAATATCAATGTAATTTTTTGTAGTTATTTAAATGATGGATAATATTAACAATTCTGAGTTCTGGGATCAACAATACGTAGAAAATCTTGACGCGTGGGATTTGAAAACTCCAACTCCCATTTTTATTGATTTACTTAATAAAGGATTTTTCACACTCAAAAGTTCATTGTTAGTTGTGGGGTGCGGAAAAGGTTATGATGCGGTTGTTGCAGCCAAACACGGTTTGAATGTTTATGCCGTAGATTTTTCTGTAAAAGCAATCGAATTTGCTAAGACCGTTGCTGACAAAAATGGCGTAAAAATCAATTTTATTGTAGATGATATTTTTAATCTTCCACAAAATATTGAAACCAAGTATGATTATATATTTGATTATGTAACTTATTGTTCCTTCGATCCCATTAGAAGAAGAGAATATGCAAAGACAATTTTTTCATTATTAAACGATAATGGAAGATTTGTATTTATTCTTTTTCCGGTGGAAAAAAGAGAAGGCGGTCCGCCGTTCGGAATTGATGAAGATGATACTAAAAATATTTTTTCTGAATTTCTTACTTTAGAACTTTCGGAGAAAAATATTAATTCCATTAAACCAAGAAGAGAAAGAGAAGTTCTTCATATCTATAAAAAAGAAAAAACATAATGCCGAGAAACCTTGAAATAAAAATTAAGCTTGACTCTCTGAAAGATGTAAAACAAAAACTAGGACAGCATAGAATAGAATTAAAAGAAGTTTTAATTCAGAAAGATGTTTATTATGCTGTTGATAAGGGATTGCTTAAGCTGAGAATAGAAAATAGCAAATCAAGTTTGATTTATTATTTGAGAAATGAAAAATTACCAAAACGCTGGTCTGATTTTAAATTGGTTAAATTAGCTGAAGGAAATCATGAAAAATTCTTCAGTAAGTTTTTAAATACTGAAATTACAGTTTCAAAAATCCGCGAATTGTATTTATACAATAACACTAGAATACATTTGGATACGGTGAAATGTTTGGGCTCATTCATCGAACTTGAAACGATTGTTGTAGAAGGATTGAAAGATGCTGAAAAAAGATTTGCAAAAATGATAAAAGTCTTGGATTTAAAAACTGATAATCAAATAAGGGCTTCATACAGAGATTTATTATTAAAAAAGACAAATGATACTAACAAAATCACAAAAAGATAAAGTTGACATCGATCAGCTTATTCATGAAAAAATTAATGCAGGAAAGTTTAACGAACTTGTTTTAATCGTTCCCACAAACCGTAAAGTACGTTATCTGAAAAGAGAACTTATAAGCAATGCACCAAATCAAACAGCATCTGAATTAAATCTTGAAACCTTAGCCACTATATCAACAAAACTTTTTGATGAAGCCAGAAATTTTGAAGCAAAAATTTTAAGTGATGCCGCAGCAGTTGTTTTGTTAAATCAATCTTTTTCTGAAGTTAATTTGCAATACTTTAGTGATTACAAAAAAGAAATTCCACGCGGCACTCTTGAATTGGTGAAAAACGTAATCAGCGAGTATAAGCGGCAGGGAATTAGCCCCGCAGATATTAAAAAGGAATCTGCCGATCTAACCGGTTCAGAAAAATTTAAAGCACTTGATATTGCTAATATTTTTTCTGTTTATGAAAATAAAACTAAAGAATTGAATGCTTTTGAACTTGGTGATATCTATAAATATTTAATCGAACTAACCGATAAAGATTTTGTAAAAGCATTTCGCATAATATATCCCAATGCAAATACGATAATTGTGAATGGATTTGATGAATTTTCCCGGCCGGAAATTGATTTGATAAATCGTTTATCAAATCTTAATAACATTTCACTTTTTCTTTCATTTGATTACCATAAATACAATCTTGAAATATTTTCTCATTTAGAAAACTGTTACGATAGACTGAGCACCAAAGGATTTTTTGAAATTCAAGATCATTCAGCCTCTTCGTTTGATGAATTTAGAAAAAGGATTCGGGAGAATTTATTTTCTTCTAAAAAGATTGAACCTCTGCATCCAATTCTAAAAATAATTAAAACAGTTTCTGCAAATCCGGTTAAAGAAATTGAGACCATTGCAAAAGAGATAAAAAGATTGATCATAAACAATGAAGCAAACGCTGATGAAATTTGTGTTGCCTTCAACCTGATAAGTGAACATGCAGCTTTGATAAGAGATATTTTTAGCAATTACGGAATTCCGTTTAATCTTACTGATAGATATACTCTAAGCAATTCTGCACCGGTAGTTGCAATAATAAATCTTTTAGAAATTTTGGAAAATGATTTTTATTACAAAAATATTTTCAGAGCTTTAAGCGGAAGATGGATTGAAATACAGAGATGTTGATCTTTCAAATTTTCTTTTAGTTTCGACTAATTTAAAATTAGTTGCCGGATATAAGAATTGGATCAATTCGATTGAAAATGTTTTAGAACAAATGCAAAATTGTTATGATGACGAAGACGCAAATCATTTGTCCAAATGGCAATATGAAAAAGCAAAGAATGATATTCAGAAAATAAATGATTTACTTTCATTATTTAAGAAGAAACAGACAATAAATAGTTTTAAAGAAAATTTGCTTACTCTTTTATCATCATTAAAACTTTCTGCAAAGCTGATAAATGATAATCCCGATAATATTGAAAAAAATGTAAAATCTATTACTGTATTTGTTGAAACAATAGAAGAGCTGTTTGATCTTCTAGAAGATGAATTTGAAAGTTCAAAGACTTTTTCACTTTCATTTTTTCTGCACGAAATAAAAACCGCTTTGTTGTTCAACCGTTACAACATTAAAGAAAGACATGGCAAAGGAGTTCTTGTTACTTCGGTTGATGAAATACGAGGATTGCGATTTAAGTATTTGTTCCTGGGCGGAATGGTTGATGGTGAATTTCCAACTCGTTATCAACCTGCAATCTTCTTTTCGGGCGAACACAGGAAACGAAGAGATGAACGTCGTCATCTTCTTGAAGAAAGATACAGATTCTATCAGGCAATGTGTGTTCCTGAAAAATGTTTATATGTTACTTATCCTTTAAAAGGGGATAAGAAAGAGTTAACTGAATCGTCTTTTATAACTGATCTGGAAAAACTTTTTTATATTAAAAATAAATCTGAAAATGATTTTAAAAATTTTATCGGTTCAAAGGAAGAATTATTCAAAGCAGTCGGTAAAAGTGAATTGGAAGATTCTTCAGGATTGTTAAACTCGTATGAAATTAGTGAAGCAATCAAAATAGATTCGCTTCGCAAGAATGATGCTTTTGCCGAATCGCCTTATACCGGACACATAAATGACAATATCAGCAATGAAGCAAAAAACAAGTTATTATCATTTAAAGAGAGAGAATTTTCCGCATCGCAGCTTGAAGAATATGCAAAATGTCCATTCCGATATTTTGTTAACAGAGTTTTGTCTCTCGAAACGATTGAAGAACCAACTGAGGAAATAGAAGCATTTGAGATAGGAAGTCTAATTCATTCAATATTTTATAAGTTTTATTCCCAGTTACGTGAAAAAGGAATTAAGCTGAACGGATGTTCAGATAAAGAATTTAAAGATGCAGAAAAATTACTGTTTAAAATTGCTGAAGAAAAAGTGAGCAAAATTAAATTCGTTTCACCTGCATCTTTTTTTGAAAGAGAAAAAATCTTTGGCATTAATAACAAAAAAGAAAATTCAATATTATTTAATTTTTTGTTAACTGAAAGAGAATCGGAAGAAGGATTTATCCCTGAATATTTTGAATATGCTTTCGTAAATATTGCGAATAAAAATCCCCTTTCGAGTATTGAATTCGATGGAATAAAACTTCGCGGTAAAGTTGACAGAATCGATCTGAATAAAAATGATAAAACATTTAAAGTTGTTGATTATAAACTAGGTGGAAAGAAACCTTCAAAGGACGATCTTTCAAAAGGAATATCATTGCAACTGCCTTTATATATGTATGCTTCAAAAATTTTGATTAAAGCAGAACTCAATGAAGAATATTACCCATTTGCCGCAGAAATTTATTCATTAAAACTCACTCAAAAAGATTTCGGAAGAAATGTGATAAGCATTTCCTCATCAAGAAAAATGGGCGATGATGAACGAATAGAAATGAATGAGAACATTCTCAAAATTGCCTTTGAATCGATTGTCAAATATGTAAATCTAATTGCTGGTGGAGATTTTAGACTCTCGCAGCTTGAAGATCGGGAAAACAAAGTATGCCGTTTCTGCGATTTCAAATCTGTTTGCAGAATTCAGGAATTATCATGATGTAAAAAAAGTATGAATTAATTCATTGATTATACATAATTTCATTTTAATCTTAATCTAAGAAAACTAATTCGGTATAAGTATGTTTAGAAAATTGTTCGTTTTCGTTTTTGTATTGTCTGTTATAAATATTTCCTCCCAGGATGGTGCTGATCTATGCAGTCAATCTAAGATTAAAAGATTTTTACGGTTGCAGAAAATCAGTGAAATAAATTATCCGGGCGATTCTAAAATTGATGTTACTTATTATAAACTTGATCTAAAAATAACCTACTCACCAAATTATTTGTCCGGTAACGTAACGGTAAATGCAAAAGTAGATTCATCTTCCATTAACACAGTCTATCTTGATTTAACGACGGTACTCACAGTTGATTCAGTTTTATTATTCGGATCATCAAGAACTTATACACACGATGATAATAAAATAACAATCACACTTGATAGAAATTATTCTCTGGGAGAAGAACTTTCATTTCAGATATCTTACCAAGGCGTTCCGCCAACAACAGGATTTGGCAGTTTTACTTTTGATCAGCATAACGGGCAGCCTATTATCTGTTCGTTAAGCGAACCTTACGGTGCAAAAGATTGGTGGCCCTGTAAAGATACACCTGCGGATAAAGCAGACTCTGCTGATATTTGGATTACCGTTGTTACAAGTTTAATTCCCGTTTCTAATGGAAAATTAATTGAAATTGTTAATAACGGTGATGGAACTCATACATACAAATGGAAGAGCAGTTATCCGATTGCGCAATATCTTATCTCACTTGCAATTTCAAATTATGTCGAATATGTAAACTACTATGTCTATTCACCGACTGATTCAATGCCAATAACAAATTATATTTACCCGGAATCTTATACTACAGCCAAACCGCAAGTTGATAAAACTCCACTTATGATTTCAATTTTTGCTGAACATTATGGTGAATATCCATTCCTTGATGAAAAATACGGACATGCACAATTTAGCTGGGGCGGAGGAATGGAACATCAAACGATTTCTTCAATGGGGGCATGGTATGATGGATTAATTGCTCACGAGCTTGCTCATATGTGGTATGGTGATTTAATTACTTGTAAAGACTGGCATCACATCTGGCTTAATGAAGGCTTCGCGACTTATTCCCAAGCCTTATATCTCGAAGCTACTCAAGGAACCGCCGCATATAATACTGAAATTAACTTAAGAATGAATAGTGCCAAAACTGCAACAGGTTCAATCTACATTGAGGATATTACAGATTTCCGGGAAATTTTCAACTATGCTCGTTCTTATGCAAAGGGAGCAGTTGTTCTTACATATGTTGAGGGGAATTGTTGGTGATGAACTTTTTATAACATATTGAAAACATATTCATACTCATCCTTCGGTTGCTTATGGTGTCGCGGTTACTGAAGATTTTCAGGCAATTGCAGAAAGTATTTACGGTTCATCTTTAGATTATTTTTTTCAGGAATGGATTTACGGCGAAAACTATCCGCAATACACTATAATTTGGAATAAATATGATTTGGGATCAAATCTGTGGAATCTTTCGTTAAGAATAGATCAACAAGCGAATACAAATCCATCATTCTTTACAATGCCGGTTCAGATAAAAATAAATCGTGCGGTTGGTGATACACTAGTAACTGTTTTTAACAATGAACAAAATCAGAATTTTGATGTAACAATTGAAGGAGAACCATTATCAATCAGCTTCGATCCGAATAATAAAATATTAAAAACTGTTTTAGCAATATGTACACCGGAGTTGAAGGAGACATCAATCTTAATAATTTTTCACTGGAACAGAATTATCCAAATCCGTTTAATCCCACAACTAAAATAAGATATACCATTCCTTTAGTAGAGATGGTACCTTTAAAGTCTTCAAAAGTAACCTTAAATGTTTACGATATATTGGGCAACGAAGTTGCAACTTTAGTTAATGAGGAAAAACTACCAGGTATTTACGAAGTTGAGTTTAATGTCGAAAGACTTGGTTCAGGAGTTTATTTCTACATATTACGTGCTGGGAATTATACGTCAACTAAGAAGATGGTATTAATCAAGTAATTCAACTGCTTGACATACAGGCATCTTATTTTTATTTTTGCGTTGCCACTGTCCTCAATTGAGGGACGGTGGCAATTTTTTTTAAATCATTCAACAACAAACAGAGTTTTGTTATGTCCGGTAAAAATTTCGTCTATTTAACAAGAGAACGATTGATAGAACTTGAAAAAGAGCTTAAGGTTATGAAAATCAGCGGCAGAAAAGAAATGGCTTCAAAAATTGCAGAAGCCCGTTCTCACGGCGATCTTTCTGAAAACGCCGAATATGATGCAGCCAAAGAAGAACAAGTGCTTTTTGAAATGCGCATTGCAAAGCTTGAAGATATTCTTTCACGTGCTCAGATAATTGACACCTCAAAAATGCCGGAAGATGAAGCTCATATTTTATCTAAAGTCAAAATCAAAAACATAAAAACAAAAAAGGTTGTTGAGTATTTGCTTGTTTCGCCTGAAGAAGCTGATTTTCAGGCTGGAAAAGTTTCTGTAACTTCTCCGGTTGGACAAGGCTTACTTGGTGCTAAAGCAGGACAAACCGTGGAAGTCAAAGCTCCTGCAGGTTTATTAAAATTTGAAATTTTAGAGATTAATTAAAAGAATTCATTTGTGGCTGATGAATCTTACATACAGCTTACTTTAGAAATAGCAAAAAGAGGAATCGGAAAAGTCAGTCCTAATCCTCTTGTTGGTTGTGTTATTACCAAAAACGATAAAATTATCGGAGCAGGTTTTCACACAAAGTATGGTGATGATCACGCAGAAATAAATGCTATCAATTCATCAACCGAAAAACTTGAAGGTTCAACTTTTTATGTAAACCTTGAGCCGTGCAGTCATTATGGACAAACCCCGCCTTGTGTTGATAGAATAATTCAGGAAAAAATTAAACGAGTTGTAATTGGAACACTAGATGTAAATCCTTTAGTCAGCGGTAAGGGTGTTAGAAAATTAAAAGATGCGGGAATAGAAGTCAAAGTTGGTGTACTCGAAAAAGAATGTGAAGAACTGAATAAATTCTTTTTTAAGTTTATAAATAAAAAACTTCCTTATGTTACTCTTAAAGCTGCAATTACTCTCGATGGAAAAATTGCTGATGTAAATTCCCAATCCGAATGGATATCTTCGCTTGAATCCAGAAGATATGTTCATAGTTTAAGAAATAAGTATGATGCAGTTTTAATTGGTTCGAATACTGCAATGATTGATGATCCCCAGCTCACTGTCCGCCACGTTGAGGGACGAAATCCCTGGCGTATCATTCTTGATTCAAAATTAGAACTGCCGACTGATCTGAAAATCTTCCAAAAGAATAATGATAAAAGAACAATTCTGGTTATTTCTGATACAGCTACTAGAAAAAAAAGAAAAATCAATACACTGGAAAAACTCAGTGTTAAAATTTTGATCATAAAAAAAAGTCATAATCAAGAGATTCATTTAAGATCTCTTTTATCAAAATTAGTAAAACTCAACATAACATCTGTGCTTGTTGAAGGCGGAAGTAAAATTTTTACGTCTTTTATAAAGCAGAAATTAGTTGATGATATGATTTTGTTTATTAGTCCCAAGATTTTTGGAGCAGGTGTTCCCGTTGTTAATAATCTTGGAACTGAGAATGTTAAAAAATCTCTCAATCTAAAATTGAAGAGTTGTGAAGTTATAGGTGAGGATATTGTAGCGGAGTATTTACCATAGCATTTGTTTAATCAATTTTTATTGAATCAAAATGTTTAATTAGAGTTGAGGCTGTTTCAAAAGTTCCAATTTTCATGTCATTCCCGCGTAGGCGGGAATCTAAACCTATAAACAAAATAGATTCCCACTTTTGTGGGAATGACAAACAGGTAAAACTCACTTTTAAGATAGTCTCGGCTCATTAATTTACAATAAGTCTATGCTGTATCATGTAGTTTTGTAACATAATTATTTTTAGTTATTAATTCGGAGATAAAATGTTTACAGGTTTAGTTGAAGAAAAAGGAACTCTTTCAGAAAAGCTTCCAACCGGAGATGGATTTCAATTTACGATCAAAGCAAAAAAAATAATGAACGATCTGGAAATCGGAAGTAGTATTGCCGTAAACGGATGTTGTCTTACAGTTGTTAAGAAAACTGAGGATTCATTTTCTGTGGATACAATTGAAGAAACATTAAAAAAAACTAATCTTGGCGTTCTTAAACAAGGCGAGAAAGTAAATCTTGAAAGACCTTTGCGTGCTGATGAAAGACTTGGCGGACATTTTGTTCTTGGGCATATTGATACTATCGGAAGAGTTGAAGATGTAAAGGAATTATCAAACAGCCATTGGGTTACGATTTCATTTAAAGAAGAATTCAAACATTATCTAATTTATGTAGGATCAATTGCAATTGATGGTGTTAGTATGACTGTTGCCGAATTAAAAGATAATACCTTTTCAGTTGGAATTATTCCGCATACCTGGAAGGAAACAATTTTTGCTGATAAGAAAATCGGAGATACTGTGAACTTAGAGTTTGATGTTCTTGGCAAATACGTCGAACGAATTATGGAAGGAAAAGATCCTTCTGAATTTCAAATGAAAAAATAATCAAGTGAAAAAAACAGAAGAAAAAGTAATTAAGTTTATCGCATCATCTTCTTTGATTGAAAAAGGTGATAAAATTCTTGTTGCACTCAGCGGCGGGCCTGATTCTGTTTTTCTTCTTCATTTTCTTAGTAAGTATCATAGGAAATATAAAATTGAACTGGGTGCATTTCATCTTAATCATAAGCTCAGAGGAAATGCTGCTGATCAGGATGAAAAGTTTTGCAGTAAATTCTGTGATAAATTAAAGATCAAATATTTTTCTTCCGTTAAGAATGTTCAGACATTTGCAAAAAAGAATAAGATTTCTGTTGAAGAAGCAGGAAGAATTATTCGTTATAAATTGCTGAAAGAAATTTCAGTTAAACATAATTATTCAAAAATTACCACTGCTCATATTCAGGATGACAATACTGAAACTATTTTTTTGAATCTTATAAAAGGTAGCGGAATAACTGGGATGAGTGGAATTCCTGCACAAAGGGAAAACATTATACGTCCTGTTTTATGTTTAAGTAAAGATGAAATTTTAGATTATCTTCATCTTCACGGAATTGCTTATCGGATTGATGAATCAAATTTATCAGAAGATTATGAAAGAAATTATTTGAGAAAGCAAATAATTCCTTTTAT
This sequence comes from uncultured Ignavibacteriaceae bacterium, assembly GCA_963804005.1. GTDB lineage: Bacteria > Bacteroidota > Ignavibacteria > Ignavibacteriales > Ignavibacteriaceae > JAGXRK01. The sequence goes on from CAWDOP010000022.1 coordinate 81,847, forward strand.
TAAAGAAAGATTAAATCCTTCTTTGAATGAAACAATATTTAATTCTTCACTTGTTTTTCAATCAGTAAAAGATTTTCTAGATAAAAAAGTAAGTGAATTTCTGAATCAAGTTATTGCTTCAGATGATAAAAGTTTAACGATTAATATTAATTCTTTTCCCGGTATTCATAGATCAATAGTTACAGAATCTATTAGAGAAGCTGTCCGAAATAAATGGGAAGTAAGTCTTAACTATAGTGATGTAAAACGAATTCTGGAACTGGCAAATAAACAATCCGGAGTAGCGATAGAACTTTCTGGAAATCTTATTGCGTTAAAAGACAGAGAAAAACTGGTCATCAAAAAAAAATCTTCTGTAATTACTTCTAAAAAGATTTTTATTAAAGTTGGTGAATCACTTAAAACAAATAAAGAAGTTATTTCAATTAAAGAGTTCGATAAAAATAAAATTAAGTATAGTGAAGATTCGAATATTGAATATGTTTCCGGAGATAGTATTTCGAAGAAACTATTAGTCAGAAAATGGCAGAATGGCGATAAATTTATTCCGCTTGGAATGGAGGGTGAAAAAAAAGTATCTGATTTTCTTATTGATATAAAAATGAACAGATTAGATAAGCAAAATCAATTTGTTCTTATTGATGGCGATCAGATAATTTGGTTAATAGGAAAAAGAATAGATCACCGATTCAGGATAACAAACAAAACAAAGAAAGTTTTACAATTATGTTGGAAGCCGGACAAAACATTATAGTTAACAACGATAAATTTGATATTCTGCTTACTGAAAAACAAATTCAAAAGCGTATCTCAGAATTGGGTGAGCAGATCTCAAAAGATTATACAGATAAAGTCCCTGTATTTATTGGCGTATTAAACGGTGCATTTATTTTTATGTCTGACTTGTTAAAAAATATCAATATTAATTGTGAGGTTGATTTTTTTAAATTATCAAGCTATGGAGATGCAAAAATATCATCAGGTAAAGTTAAACTTCTAAAAGAGCTTAATTGCGATGTGAACGACAGAGATATAATAATTGTTGAAGACATTGTAGATACAGGACTTTCAATAAAATATATTGAGGATTTATTCAAAGAGCATAAACCTGCCAGCATGAGGGTTGTATCACTGCTAATGAAGCCTGAAAGCCTTAAATATAAAGTAAAAATTGATTATATTGGTTTTAATATTCCAAGTAAATTTGTAATTGGTTATGGATTAGATTATGAACAAAAGTTTCGTAATCTGAAATCAATTTTTGTATTAAGTGAATGACGGAGATTTTCAAATAATATGGATAAAAAGTTCAGAATATTTAATATGAGTGATAATAAAAATAAACCTCCCTCCAAAGGGCCTGATAAAGGTAATGGACCAAATCGTCCCGATGATAATTTCGATTGGTCAAAAGTAATTCGTATGGTTTTTGGATGGGGAGCAGTAGTTGTTGCTGCAGTAATTGTTATGCAGGTTTTTCGTACTGAAACTGAAAACTATATCGAAATTCCTTATGGTGAATATGAAAATTTACTTAACGAACCGGGCAAAATTGTTTCTGCAACTATTACTAAATCGGATTTAAACGATTATAGTTTCAATGCTGAACTATCTTCCGAAACAACAGTTACAATAAATAACAAACCTGTTCCGGTCAAAGCTATTTCGGTTTATATTCCCGAACCAATTATTAAAGATCAAGAAGCAATCTGGAAAGAAAAAGGAATCGATTATACTTTTGAGAAGCAATCAGGTGAGTGGGTAAACTATCTCATCGGATTTTTGCCGTGGCTACTCATCATTGCAGTTTGGATCATTATTATGAGAAGAATGCAGGGACAAGGTGGCGGATCAAGAGGAATTTTTTCTTTTGGAAAAAGTAAAGCAAAATTGATTAGTGCTTCCGGTAAAAAAGTTACATTTAGAGATGTTGCCGGAACAGATGAGGCTAAACTTGAGCTCCTTGAAATAATTGAGTTTTTAAAAGAACCATCAAAATTTCAAAAACTTGGAGGAAAAATTCCGAGAGGAGTTTTGTTATTAGGACCTCCGGGAACAGGAAAAACATTATTAGCACGTGCAGTTGCCGGTGAAGCTGGTGTTCCGTTCTTCTCTATAAGCGGTGCCGACTTCGTTGAAATGTTTGTCGGTGTTGGTGCAAGCCGTGTTCGTGACTTATTTGAACAAGGAAAGAAAAGTGCACCTTGTATAATTTTTATTGATGAAATTGATGCAGTCGGAAGACACAGAGGTGCAGGTCTCGGCGGTGGTCACGATGAAAGAGAGCAAACGCTTAATCAGCTTCTGGTTGAGATGGATGGATTTGAACAGAATAGCGGAGTTATAATTATTGCAGCAACAAACAGACCCGATGTGCTTGATCCGGCGTTACTCAGACCGGGAAGATTTGACCGTCAGGTTGTTGTTGATCGTCCCGATGTAAAAGGAAGAGAAGGAATTCTTAAAGTACATACAAGGAATATTCCTCTTTCTGAAAAAGTTGATCTCGAAATTCTTGCAAAAGGAACTCCCGGACTTGCAGGTGCTGATCTTGCCAATCTTGTTAACGAAGCTGCACTGCTTGCTGCAAGAAAGGATAAGAAAAACGTTGAAATGGATGACTTTGAACAAGCTAAAGATAAAGTAATGATGGGAATGGAACGAAAAAGTCTTATCATTTCAGATGAAGAAAAGAAAACTACTGCTTACCATGAAATTGGTCACGTTCTTGTTGCAAGAAAGATTCCCGAAGCAGATCCTGTTCATAAAGTTACTATTATTCCGAGAGGAAGAGCCTTAGGTGTAACCAGCTATCTTCCAATTGATGAAAAGCATACTTACTCTAAAGAATATCTTGAAGCGATGATAACTTATGCGTTAGGCGGAAGAGCAGCAGAGAAAATTGTGTTCAATCATTTTACAACCGGTGCAGGTAATGATATTGAAAAAACGACAAACATTGCACGTAAAATGGTTTGTGAGTGGGGAATGAGTGAAAAGCTTGGTCCTTTAAGTTATGGTGCTAAACAGGAAGAGATATTCCTTGGCAGAGAAATTCAAAGGCACAGAGATTATAGTGAAAAAACCGCAATTGACATTGATGAAGAAATTAAAGTAATCGTTAATAAAGGTATGATGAGGGCAGAGAGTATATTGCGTGATAATATTGAGTTACTGCATAAGCTTTCTAAAGAACTACTTGAAAGAGAAATTTTGGATGGAGAAGAAATCGACAGAATTATCAAAGGAGAAGAACTTCCTCCTGTTCAGAAAGAGGAAGAAAAACCTAAAACCGATGAAGTTCCTGAGCATGTTAAAAAGTTGATGGATGAACGCAAGAACAAGGAAACAACTCCTAAAGATGAATCAAATTGATAATGGAACAATTCACTACAGAGATGAATTAATTCGAAAATTAATTCATCTCTTTTCTCTTTCCATCCCTGTTATTTATTACTTTATTCCATCTACTACCGCCGCAACAATTTTAGGAATTCTTACTGTAATTGCATTGATGATGGATCTTGGACGGTATTTATCACCTGCTTTCGGAAAATATTTTTATAAGATATTTGGATTCTTGCTTCGCAAGCATGAACTTGATCATAAAAAAAGAAATCTTAACGGCGCAACGTATGTGCTTATTGCTGCATTTCTAGGAGTTTTAATTTTTCCTAAAGTTATTTTTGTTACTGCTTTTGCAATTCTAATAGTAAGCGATACAAGTGCGGCTCTTATTGGAAGAAAATTTGGTAAAATTAAATTCTTGAGAAAAAGCTTAGAGGGAACTTTAGCATTTTTCATTAGTGCAAGTATAGTAATTTTTTTTACTCCTAAGGTCGGGAATTTAGGTATGGAATATCTGATTGGATTTATTGCCGCCTTTATGGGTGCTATTGTTGAAAATCTTTCATTTGGAATTGCTGATGATAATATATCAGTTCCTTTTTCAATTGGATTTATAATGTGGGGTTTATATTCATTGTGGCTTCCAAATCTGGAATTAATTCTTAAAAACGTTCCGGTGTAATTATGAAAAAAATAATTTTGATTCCTTTAATTTTAGTTTTAATAATTCTTTTATCCTCTTGTGATTCTTCAAGAAATCCGGCAGTAGGTATTGAAGATGAAATATTTGTGGTGGCAGATTCGCTTGAGTTTGAAGAACTCAAATTAGCTCTGGAAACCACACTGGAGATTGAGATCAATACTCCGCTTCCTGAAAAACTTTTTAATCTGAAAAGGATTTCTCCTAACCAGCTTGATAAATTCAGGAACAGAAAAAACATTGTTATTGCTGCTCCACTTAATTCGGGTTCATATACATCTAAATACATCGAGTCAATAATTGATTCAAGCGTGAAAGAAAAATTTCTGACTGATAGTGATTTCATTCTAAGGAAATATGATCTTTGGGCAAAAAATCAGCTTGTTACAGTTCTCACTGCTCCTTCTATGCGTGAACTTGAATTTAAAATATTGAAGAATAAGGATAAGATTCTTTATACCTATCAGAAAATATCTGATAAAAGACTGTATGAAAGTCTTTACAGCAGTGCTTATGAACGAAAAGATATTCAGGGAAAACTTTTGCGTGATTACGGTTGGTTAATATATGTTCAGGCAGATTTTCAACTTGCACTAAATAAGCCCGATGATAATTTCGTCTGGCTTCGAAGATCACCCGGTAGTGATATGGAAAGATGGATTTTTGTTCACTGGATTGAAAATGCTTCACCTGAATACCTTAACATTGATTCTATAAAATCAATTCGCAACAGAGTAACGGAAAAATTTTATTTAACTTCTGATGATTCTGCTTATGTTGTTATTGCTCAAGATTTCTTTACGTGGAACGAAGTGAACTTTAAAGAAAGATATGCAATTTTTACTCAGGGACTGTGGGAATTAAACACCAAAGGAATGGGCGGACCGTTTGTTAACTACACTTTTTATGATGAAAAGACAAAAAGAATTTATATGCTTGACGGTTCTGTCTATGCACCAAAGTACTATAAACGAAATCTCATTCAACAGGTTGACGTAATGCTTCAATCCTTCTATACAAAAGCTGAACTTTCTGAAGATAGAATAGATGAATTGTTGGATGCTATTAATGAATAGAAAATCAATCAACTAAAAGATTTTGTAATTGCGGTGGAATCCGGTAATCGGGAAAGTCTGCCGCAATTTTTTTTACATACAATTTAGCCCTCCCAATTTTATTATACTGTAATTCATAAAATGCCCTGTTTACCAGCATACTGCCAATAAAGTTTTCCATTGCTAAAACATATTCATCTTTTCTTTCGGGCATTCTAATTTCGAAGTCAGGATCAGGGGCAGGAATATACTTTTGATGTTTAGTTACTTTGAACAAGAAAAGATGCGGTACTGAGAAAATATCCATCAGGTAAATTAAACTCACCTCGCTGCATTTCATTCTGTACTACTTCCGGCGCAATATAGAAATTGTGTTTATTAATATTAGTAGCAACCAGATTAGTCATCAATTTCCGGAATAACATTTCCAAAAGATTCGAATCGAAGTTTTCTTTTCTTTCGAACGGTTTCAATGCTTCAAGAAATGGATCAACGTCTTTTCGGATCCCGTCAAGCAAACCGGGATACTTGCTATCAAGCTGAACATAATACCACGATCTTCTTAACAATTCCTTGTCAACTACAACAATATCTCTCCTTAAATTTTCAACAAACTGATAGTAATATGATGCGGAGATAAAATAATCCCACTGGTAACTAAAAATAATAGCATCCTTTTCAACGCTGCTCAACAAAGTTTTTGTGTAATCTTCATAAACATAAGTTTTGCTTTGATCAACTTCGCTAAAATTTGAGTATGCCTGAAAAGTAATAAGTCAATGCAGCCACAAAAACAGTAATTGATCTTACAATTTTATTGTTTGATAATTCAGAAAAAATTTTCACAAAACCCAGAATACTGAAAAATGCAAGACTTACATAAGCAAGAAGGAAGTAAGCATCTATATCATTGATATCATAATTGATAGAATATAAAACTGTAAATAGAAAAGATATAAATAGAAAAATGAATAGTTTCCTCGATTTTATAAAAGTTACTATAATGCCAAAAACAACAACTAAAATTGTTATAGAGAATTCTGATATAAGATTGCCAATAAAATAATCAAGCTGTTCCTTTGCTGCTTCTGTTGAAGAGAATAGCCAGACCTGATATTGAAATCCGCTTATGTGTCTTATAATTTTTTCTAAGTCAACAGGATTTCCCCAATTAAAAAAGGGCTGTTGCGATGCACGAATTGGTAAATAGGCATAGATTAAAGCTAAGACAGGTAAGAATAATAAAATCATTAAACCAATTCGCAAAAAACTATTTTTATTAAATCTCCATTTGTTAAAGTAGAGATATGCAACTCCCGGAAGTATTAACAAAGTTGTCATGTGGTTTGTAAATCCTAGTGCAAGAAAGAAAGCAAATAACAACCAGCTTTTCGATTTAATGTTATCTTCAGTCTCATCTCTTTTTACAAAAGCTTTAATTAATGAAAGAATTATCAAGCTCATCAACAGAATATGAAATGAATAAACCTCAACAGAAGTACTTTGAAACCAGAATGTTTTGCTGAAAGCAAGAGTTAATCCTGCTAACACGGCACTGAGTATTTTTATTGGCTCATTAAACTCAAGAAAAATTTTTAATGACTGTTTTTTCTCTGCTTTTTGTTTTTTGCTTTGCTTCTTTTTTTTATCTGTCTTTGCAACTTTTGAAGTTGAGAAGATCTCGATGTTATCAAGAATAAACTTAGCAGTGTATGTAAATACTGAAACTGCTATTGCACAATATAAGGCAGCAAGCAAATTCAGCTGATAAATGGTTGTAAAAGGTAAAGGAATTTTTGAGAAAAGAAATCCTATTATTGTATAAAGTGGATATCCTGTTGGATGTGCAATTCCTAGTGTTGCCTGAACTGCTGCAAGTTCACCTGTATCAATTTGTATGACCGAAGGTGCAAGCGTAAAAAGATAAACAACAAATGCAATGAATCCTGTTAATATGTAGAAATATTTATTTATGAATTTCATTTATTAACCAAAAACTTGTTTGAATATTTTTGTATTGAATTGTAAAATCTTATTCAAGTCATCTAAAAATAATTTTGAACTTGTAGTAGCTAAGAAAAACAGATAATGATTCCAACTTAATTTCATCTACTAGGAATTCTTGGTGTCCTTGAATCAAATAAATTTTGATTCGCCAATTCAATCTCTTTCAGCTTATTAAAATTTTGTGCGAGTAACTCAAAGTCGACATCGTAATCTTTGTTCAAAGATAAAACTTTGGCAAATTTTTCTTTTCCAACACCAATAAAAATTTTAACTAATTGAGAATCTGATAACAAAAAATAAGAAATAATATATTCTATATCAGTTAAACCGCCCGAACATCTTTTAATATTTGTTGAGCCGGAAATACTATCCGAAGAGATTGACTTTCTTCTCATCTCAAGCATTTCTTTTTTGATGATGTTTTGTTCAAATCCTTGAATTGATTTAACACAATCTTCAATCAGAGTGTTAAAATATTTTTTACTTCCGAAAATCAAATCGGCTTTTAGAAAAGCCTGAAATTCCCAGACTCTTGCACGATTCTTCAAATAATCTGAATAACTCTTCAAATCCCAAACTAAGTGACTGCCTTTACCTTCGGGTCTTAATCTGCAATCCACATCAAAGGGAGATAATTCTTTTTTTAGTATCGACAGAAATTCCTGGAAATCATTTTGAACTCGTTGATATTTATTGATTCCATCAATTACAAATATTAAATCAATATCAGAAGCGAAAGTTATTTCTCCTGCACCAAGACTTCCCATTCCAATTACAACAATAGTTATTTTTCCAATTTTTGTCAGATGTAAAATTCCTACAGCAATTGTTTATTTTTTTGTTGATGATAGAAGTTAAAACTTGATTTACTTCATTCGATTTTATCAATCCGGAAGTTAATTGAACCGAAAGTATGAAAAGTATTTCTTTTGTACTCAACTGCGATAATTCTGATTCTTCCAACTGCGTAAAACATTTTCTGGAAAGCAGAAGATCTCGCAGAGATTTATCTTCTGCACATAGGTTTATTGCAAATTGAGAAAATTCACACAATCCTAAAAAGAGTTTAAGGAAATTTTTATCATCAAATTCTTTGTACCATATATTCGGGAATTGAGCTGATTTAATTATTCGCGCAAAGTTTTCTAAAACAGTATCCGGCGAAACTGATTTCTTCAAATAATCCGCCAGGTCATCTTGAATATTTTCAAATAGTGAAGTGGTTATTTTATCAAATATTTTTGAACCGAGAATTCCTTTCCCATATTTCAGAAAATCAAGATTTTGTTGTGCTCTTTTTTTGTCTATGAATTTTATGTTTTCAAAAATTGACTCACTCTTAATCTCGTCAATACCTGTAATTGATTGATAAATTGCTGAAACATTTTTACGCGTCGCTTCTAAATGTTTTCCGAAATTCGGACGATGTATTAAATCCCAAATGATGACTGACTTTTTCAAGAAGCTCACCTGAATCCGGAATAGTGTGTGTCTGTGTGTTATTCATCAATTGAAGATAATGCTCAATTCTTCTATAAAGAATGTAAGCTTCTGAAAAAGTTTTTGTTTCAGCATCACTCAACAGTTTTGTTTTATTCAATTCACTAATTGCTGTTAAAGTATTTCCTGTTCTAAGTGATTTATTTTTTCCGCCGTTAAGTAATTGTAATGCCTGAACCGAGAATTCAATATCACGTATTCCGCCGGGAATAAGTTTTATATTATCTTCTTCCGAAACTCTTTTTTCAATATTTGATTTTAATTTTTTTATCTGAACCAAAGGTGAAACAGAAAACGACGAAGGATAAATAAATTTTTCTAAATACGAATAAAACTTTTTATATAAATTGTAGCTGCCGCAAATAAAGTCGGATTTAATTAACATTTGCCTTTCCCAATCTTCACCGCGCAATTCATAATACTGGAGATATTGATTAATTGTTCCGCATAACGGTGCATTTTTCCCATCTGGTCGCAAACGAAAATCTACTCTGTATAAAAATCCTTTTGAAGAAATGGATGAAGCTTGTTCAATAAAAAGTTGAACTGTTTCGGTAATAATCTGATTGTAATAAATCCGTTTATTTATTAAAGTGTTTTTATCTGTGAAAACTATCAGGTCAATATCAGAACTGTAATTGAGTTCATTACCTCCAAGCTTTCCCAGGGCAATCAAACAATATTTGTTGGAAAGTTTCTCAATTTTATTTTTCAGTAAAATTTCTTTATAGCATAGATCGAAAAGAATCGAAGTAATTGATTTAGTAAGAAACGAAAGCTCCTCTGTAATTCTTTCAACTTTTTCATTTAAATAAACATCCATCAAACCAATTCTAAGAAATTCTCTTCTCTTAAGATTTCTCAGTGCAGTTACTTTTCCGTTAAAAGTTTTAAATCTGTTAACAGAATCCAAAACAATTTTTGTGAAGTCAGATTCTTTTCTTTGCTTCTTCAGATTATCCGGATTTGTTATAATGGAAAAATATTCAGGATTGCGGACAAGTATATCGGACAGATAATTACTGTTCGATGCAATTGTAACAAGAATTTCAATCTGATGCGGATAGTTAATACATTCTTTAATAAAGAAAACTCTGTCGAATTGGTTTTCAATAATTCTTATAAGGTTTGCTTCGGAAGAGTTGGTAAAGAAGTGAAGCTTAATTTCATTTTCAATCAGAGCAATTAAATTATCAAACTGACCGGACTGAATTGCACCTCCGGCAAGTTCAGCAAGCTTGCTGATAAAGTCAGTTTGATAATCTTTTTTTTCTCTGCATTCTTTGAATAAATCTTTTTATTAAACTTAAGAAAAAAAACAGCAGGAAGGGAGAGGGGAATACGTGGAAAGCGGTTGGAATGTTGGAAAATTGGAGTGGTGGAGATTTAGCAAATTGAATGATTGACCTGAATGGACTCTTTGCTCTTTGCCCTTTGCCCCTTAGCCTTTTTGATTCTTTCACAACGTTCCCCTAATTTGGCAATGGGTTGTTGAATACATTTTGCAATTCTTACTTACATTGCCCTCACAAATTCCTTCTATCTCTGGCGGGGGTCCTGACTTTATGTGTTAGGTGCTGGACTCATTAAAATTATTTTATATTACTTATATTTATATGTTTATAGATTATAGATATGCAAAGGATATTTTTAAATACTTTGAAAATAAATGATTATCCAAGAAACTAGAACATAGATATGCAACTGCATTTTCGACATATCTACGTACTTTAACTAATTTCCTGGTGCAGTATAAGTAATAGTTAGGTTGAATAATCAAATGTAAATATTTTTTATAAAAATAAATGGAGATAAAATGGAACATTATAAAATTCTTGTATCAGTGGGAACAATTGAAATTTCAAGTCACGATAAAGAATGGTTAGAAGAGAAAGAGAAAAAATATTCAGATGCGATAAAACATTTGTTGAGCAGAACAGAAATCCCTTTAAAAAGAAGAAGTTAAGGGTAAAGAACCTACACACCCAATTAAATCTCACAAAGTTGGGAAAATACCAGTTAATGAATTCTATAGGAATTATATACATTCTAAAGACATTAAATCTCGTCCAGATATAGTGACATTTTTTATTTATTATTTATCGAAGATAGAAGAAAAAAGTGATATACAATCGTCAGATGTAAAAGAATTATTTAGAGAAGTAGGTTATCCCGGCTGGAACAAAATCAACATCCCAGACGCTCTTAGGCAAGCAAAGAAAAAAGCATTTCTTAATAGCGTTGGCAATAACTGGTTTCTTACAATAACTGGTGAAGATTTTGTTCTGAATACAATATCTGAATAAAATGCCGAAATCAGAATTGATAAATAAAATAGAAAATCTGACAGATACATTAGAATCTTTCGTCGAATCAAAAGATTTGTATATCCTTATGATTGATTTATGTGATTCTACAGAATTAAAACAATTTTGCCTCGATAGTAGTCTTCCTGAATCATTTTGGATTATTCGCCAAAAAATATTTTTAGCAAGGACTGCAAAAATTATTAGACAATATAATGGCAATATCGTTAAAACTATCGGTGATGAAATTATGGCAATTTTTGATATAGATATAGCTCCACAAAAAATAATTCAATGTTGCACAGAAGTTTTTCAAAACTTCGATGGATTAAAGCAGTACAATAAAGGAAAATTTAAAATTAATTCGAAAGCATCTATCGATTTTGGTAATTGTGTTAATGGAGATATACTTGATAATTCTCAGTATGATCCAATTGGTACTTGCATAGACAGATGTGCTAGAATATCAAAATATGCTAGTCAAAATGAAATCGTTTTTTCAGAGGAATTTTATGAAACTTTACAAACAATAAGCGAAAAGCTATTTGGTTATAAGGTTCTGACTCTATCAGAAAGTTTGAAGGGACTCGGCAAAATCAATTTTTATAAACTAGTTTCTGTTTAATGAATAATAATTCAACCTAACCCGTGCCTCAAGCCGAAAGCGTTTTCGCATTTGGCATTTTTGCAGTTCAAAAGTTTTTAGTTCCATTTCGGGTTTGTTGTTCAGCGAAATTTGTAAATGAAAGTTTGTTCTAATTAAAAAGTTATTTAATAAATGTAGCTTTGCTGTTCTAGGGCAGCAGCTTAGGCACAATGCCGTTATAGCCCATTAAAATGAAGTACTTTACATTAATATTATCATTGTTCATCTGCCTTGGAGCCATAAAAGCTCAGGAGGTTGATACATTCTATTTACATTATCCAATTTCTAAAAATGATACGATAATTTACAAGCGAATTATTCAATTTGATAAGAACGATAGTTTATATCATGTTCGGGATTACTATCCAAATGGTCAGATTCAAATGGAAGGAGCCTATAGTTCTTTTGATAAGAGGATCAAAGAAGAAAGCCTCTGGTGTAATTATAGGACAAATACCAAAGAAGCAGAATTCAAAGTATGGTACAAAAACGGCCAAATCGAGAGCAAAACAAACTTTTTAAATGGATTAAGACATGGACTTCATGAATATTGGTATTCGAATGGACAAAGAGAGTCGACGCAATATTATATAAACGGTCAAGAACATGGAAAATCTACATGGTGGAATATTGATGGTTCATTACAAAATGAATTGATTTTCGAAAAAGGATTAAATCAAAATCCCAAAGACGCAAATTACCATTACATATCTTACACGCCAAAAGAATATAATGACGATACGTTAAAAAAATGGCCATTGATAATTTATCTGCACGGAGGTTCAAGTAGAGGCAAAGATACAATTAAGCTTTATTGTTGCGGTATTCCTGACCAAATTTGGAGAGGGAGAGAATTTCCATTTATTATGTTGCACCACAATGTCCAATTAACCAAAGATGGTCTACTGACAATTGGTTTGAGAACTTTTGTAAAGAAGTAACAACAAAATACAGAGTAGATACAAATAAAATTTATCTGACAGGAGTCAGTTTGGGTGGAGATGGAACATGGTATCTGGCTATAAAATATCCTGAAAAATTTGCAGCTATTGCTCCTATGAGTGGATTTACACGTCATATGGATTACATAATGAAAAATACTGATAAATTAATCGATATCCCTATTTGGGCTTTTCATGGAAAGATTGATCAAGTGGTTCAATTTGAGGATACTGAATGGATGATTAATAAACTGCATGGGAAAAATAAGGATTTAAAATTCACAGCAGTACCTGATGTTGGTCATTGGATAGATTGGTTGGTCTATCCTAAACAGGAATTATATGATTGGTTTTTAAAATATGATAAAAGATCGAGATTTAAGAAATAGGCTATAACAAGCGCCTCAACGCTGACCGCCATTTTAGTTCGGCGAATTTGAGATTTTTGAAATTGTGTTTTAGTTATAGTTTGTTGTTCTAAGTGTTCGTTTTAATAAACTAAATAATTTTTGGCAATTGTGCTCTACTTGTCTTCCCTGTTATGGGCGGAGGGTTAGGCGCAAGTCGTTATATGGCTAAGAATATGATTGAGTACATTAATTACTTTAATGAAGCAAGAAGAATATTTAAAGAATTCGGCTCAACAATCAGAGATATATTATTGGATGAAAAAAATCAACCATTCGAATTATATAATATGTTAGCAATAAAGCTATGTGAGAAAAAATCGAAATCGATTTCACTTTTGCTTACTAATCAACAATATGCCGATGCAATAATTTTAACACGTCAAATAATGGAACTTTTATTCAATATTAATTGGATAAAACAATCATCTGGCGAAGAAAGAAATGAGAGAGTATATAAACTTGAAGCAGAACCATATTACAATTTTTCGCAGGAAATCCGCGATATGGAAATCAATTGCGAAAGCGATAATCCTGTATGGGATAAAGAAAATGTAATAGAATTTAGAAAACTAATTGAGTTTGAAAAGGATTCATTCCCTTTTTTAGTTGAAGAATTGGAAGGTGGTGGTAGAAAATTTAAAAGACCTGAACCTTTTATTCAAAGATTAGACCCAGAACTGAAATTAAGATACTACCATTTGTATAGGTTTACTTCTTTATTTGTTCATCCTGGGCCAAAATTAAAAGAAGCTTTTTTAAAAAGAAATATTTCAGATTATAACCCTAACGATACTCTTCTTGAACCTACGAAACAGATTCTTGCTTACACTTTGTTATTTGAAGAATTAATTATGGGTTATGCGTGTGAAATATTTAAATATTTTAATAAGGATAAAATAGAATTAAGGGACAAACTATACGCTGATTTGGCGGTTATAACAGATAAAGCAAATAATGGATATTTTGGAAAACCAATATAATTTGAGATAAATATCATTATGCCATATAACCTCCTTAATCCGTAAGATTTATCAGCCTCCGCCATAAGCGGATAAATTTGG
>CAWDOP010000023.1:0-30231 GCA_963804005.1 uncultured Ignavibacteriaceae bacterium
ACTAAGTAAAAAACAGAACTCTTGAGTAAAATTTACTTTGAATAGTCAGCATTCAAAATATTTCCTTCTTATTTTTTTTGTTTTCAAACGGACTTAAAAAATTACAAGTGGCACTATCCTTGCAAAATTTTATTGTAAGAAATTATAATTTTATTGATCATAAAGGAGAGGAAAATGGGATTAACTGAAATTGGAGTAATCATTTTCTTGGGTTTATTGGTACTCTTCGGTTATCTAAACTCGAGGAAGGTTGCCCAGGAACTAAAAAAAATTGGTTTTGATAAATAAGTGAAAATTTTATTATCAGCCTAAGGCGGATCATCTTTCGGGATGGTTCGCCTTTTTTATTTTTTAAGTATTTCTACCTTTTCTCCCTTTCCTGCAATTACCATATCAGCGATACCTGTGAATAAACCTACTTCAACTACTCCGGCATATTTTTTTAACTCTTTTTCTAATCCAACCGGATCATCAATTTTTTTAAGGTTAAGATCAATTATAAAATGTCCGCCATCGGTTATAAAATTTTTACATTCAAATTTTCTGAATGAAGGATTGAATTTCATTTTTTCAAACTTTGAGAATAATAAATTTGATCCGTAAGGGACAACCTCAACGGGCAAAGGGAACTTTCCCAAAGTCTTAACAAGTTTTGATGAATCGACTATCCATATATTCATGGCTGAGTTACAGGCAATAATCTTTTCGTAAAGAAGAGCAGCTCCACCTCCTTTAATTCCATTAAGGTTCGGATCAACTTCATCTGCTCCGTCAATCGTAAGATCAATTCTGTTTACAAGATCAGCATCCATTACTTCAATACCCAATGCAGAAGCTAATTGATATGTTAGTTTAGATGTTGCGACAGCTTTTATTTTTAATCCCTTTTTAATCTGTTCAGAAAGTTTCTTCAGCATAAAATTAACTGTTGAGCCGGTGCCGAGTCCTACTATCATCCCATTTTTAATAAATTCAACTGATTTTTCTGCTGCTAATTGTTTTTCGTTCATTTAAGGCTTTCCAAGATATTTTTATAATATGCCGTTTCAAAACTCGTATTTCATAAGCATTTTCGCAAGTAAGTTATTGATATTCGGTAAATATTTGTATTACATAATTTAATTTGACAGATAATTAATAAAACCGTATTTTATTAAGTATAAATCACAAAAAACTAATTTTAATAATGCCATGAGACTAGACGAAATAGATAAAAAAATTCTTGACATTGTTCAGGATGATTCAAGAATTACCAATGTTCAGCTTGCAACCGAAGTGGGAATATCACCACCAGCAATGCTGGAAAGAGTAAAACGACTTGAAAGTAACGGAGTAATCAGGAAATATGTTGCTCTTGTTAATCCCGAAATGATTGGAAAGGGAACTTTTGCTTTTGTCTCTGTATCGCTGACTGCTCATCAGATGAACTCGATTGATATGTTTACTAAACATATTAAGAAAGTGGAAGAAGTGCTTGAATGTTATCACGTTGCCGGGGAAGAAGATTTTATTCTTAAAGTAGCAGTTGAGAATATTCAGCAGTATGAGAAATTCTTACTTGAGAAACTCACAAAGATTAAAGGTGTTAGCAGAATTAATACTATGTTTATTTTGTCTACGGTTAAGTTCAATACAAAAATTCACATTGACTAATTAAGGGAGAAAAAATCATGCATCACTTCGATCCGAGTGTCGAAATCCAGGATTATTTGGTATTTGGCGAATACGGGGATGTGAATCCATCAATTACGGATTCATCGACTTATACTTTTCTAAATCCCGAAACTATGAAGGAACTATTTGATCACGAAATCGAGGGCTGCTTTCTTTATTCCCGTCATTGGAATCCGACAAATAAATTTTTGGCTGATGCACTTGCAAGATTAGAAGCATCCGAAGCTGCAATCGTAACATCATCCGGAATGGCTGCAATCGCTTGTACGATTCTTCAAATATGTAAATGTGGTGATGAAATAATTTCGGGCAGAACGATTTACGGAGGGACTTATGCTTTCTTTAAAAATTTTCTTCCGAATCACGGTATAAATGTAAACTTTGTTGATATCCAGGATCTTGAAGCTGTTAAAAATGCAATAACAGATAAAACCAAAATTATTTATTGTGAAGCAATCAGTAATCCTCTATTAGAAATTGCTGACATTTCAGGGCTTGCGAAATTAGCAGATAAACATAATCTTAAACTTGTTGTCGATAATACATTCAGTCCTTTTATCGTTACTCCTATTCATCTTGGGGCACATATTGTAATTCACAGTTTAACAAAATTTATTAATGGAACAAGTGACTGTGTAGCTGGTTGTGTTTGCAGTTCACGTGAATTTATTAATCAGCTTATGGATATAAATTCCGGAGCAGCAATGCTTTTGGGACCGGTTCTTGATAGCCACCGTGCTGCAAGTATATTAAAGAATTTACATTCACTTCATATTAGAATAAAAAAACACAGCGAGAATGCAATTTATCTTGCTGAAAATCTTCAAAAGTTAGGTCTTAAAGTTTATTACCCCGGATTAAAAACGCATAATGGTTATGAATTATTAAATGAAATCAGGAATGAAGGATTTGGATTTGGTGGAATACTTGCAATAGATGCAGGTGATGTAAAAACAGCAGATGCTCTCATGGCTGAAATGCAGAATGAAAAAGTCGGATATCTTGCGGTAAGTTTAGGATATTTTAAAACGTTATTTTCTTCACCCGGACACAGTACATCTTCTGAAATTCCAAAAGAAGAACAGGAAAAGATGGGATTGAGCGAAGGACTTGTCCGCATTTCCATCGGGTTGGATAACAACATTCAAAAAACGTTTGAACGAATTAAATCCTGTTTAATAAAAGTGGGTGTAGTAAAAATCTAATTATGGTTTTCCTAAAAATGTAGGGATCGGTCTCCAGACCGATCCGAAAAGAGATAAATAAAAAACAAAAAGCGGAATGGACGTCCTACCTGCAGTAGGTAAAGAGTCCATTCCCTACAAAAGAAATTACAGCGGCTGAAATAATGCGCAAACTGCACCAGCAGGATCTTTTATCACACAATATCTTCCGTAATTTCCCATATTCTTTGGTTCGACAATTATCTCCCCGCCGTTTTTTTTGCAGGTCTTTGCACTCTCATCAACATTTTGTACAGTGATGTAAACCAACCATTGCGGCGGAAGTTTTGAATTTACTCCTTTTGTGTGACAAATTCCCGATGCGACTTTACCGCTTTCCGGAGCAATCATACTAAAATCATTATAATCGCCCATAGAAACTGGATTTGATTTCCAGCCCACAACTTTACTGTAGAAATCTTTTACTTCTTTAGCATTCGGAACTGTTAAATCAATCCACGTTATTGATCCGATTTCTGGTTTTTCCTGTTCACTCATTTTATACCTTAATTATTTATATCAATATTATTCATATAGTTAATTATAGTCAATCGCTATAAAAAATTAAGTGGTTTTAAATTTATATTTTAATATCTTCACAACTCAAAGAAGAATTAAAACTACGAGGTCTCATTGTTTTTACAGGATCATAAAAAAACAGCTATTATCTGGAAAGACCAGCAAATAAGTTATTCAGAACTTATTGAGAATGTTGGTTCTTATGCTTCCATTATTAAAAAAGATAATCTTTCCAAAGTCGCGGTATTTTCTGAAAACAGACCTGATTGGATTTATGCTTTTTACTCAGGCTGGAAGAAAAATGCCTGTGTTGTACCGATTGATTTTATGTCTTCATCTGAAGATGTTGCATACATTTTGAATGACTGTAAACCTGAAGTTGTTTTCTATTCAAACCAGACAAAAGAGGTAATTCTTAAAGCAAATGAAGAGCTTGCTTACGAACCAAGCCTGATGAATATTGATGAGATTACAATTGAAAGAGCAGCAGGTGTCACTGAATTTCCTCAAAAAGATTTGAATGAAACGGCTGTGATTATTTATACTTCCGGCACAACCGGTTCGCCAAAAGGTGTAATGCTATCGTTTGATAATCTTCTTGTTAATATTGAATCTGTTACAACTGATGCAGAAATTTATAAAAAGGAAGATAAAGTAATGATCCTTCTTCCTCTGCATCATATTTTCCCATTGCTTGGAACTGCTATTGTTACACTTCACACAGGAGCGACTGCTGTTTTTTCGCCATCAATGGCTTCGGAAGATATTATGAGCACGCTTCAGAACAACGGAATTAATATTATTATCGGCGTACCCCGATTTTATAATTTAATCCGCAAAGGAATAAAAGATAAAATAAATAAAAGCGGTATCGTGAAGTTGTTGTTCAAGATTGCTAAGAAAAGAAATTCCCTTACATTCTCCAGGAAAATATTTAAAGCAGCACATCAGAAATTCGGCGGACATATAAAATATATGGTCTGCGGCGGCGCTGCTTTGGATATTGAAGTAGCGAAGGATTTTAAAACATTAGGCTTCGAACTGCTCGAAGGTTTCGGAATGACGGAAACTGCTCCAATGATTACATTTTCACGACCGGGGAAAGTACTTCCCGGTTCTGCGGGTCAGCCACTAAAGACAAACGAAGTGAAGATTATTGACGGTGAAATTGTTAACCGTGGAAGAAATGTAATGAAAGGTTATTACAATCGTTCTGAAGAAACTGCTGCGATAATAAAAGACGGGTGGCTTTATACTGGTGACTTGGGATATCTTGATGAAGAGAACAGGATTTTTATTACAGGAAGAAAAAAAGAAATTATTATTCTTTCAAACGGAAAAAATATTAATCCTGAAGAAATTGAGTTTAAAATTGTTGGGATGACAGATTTGGTCAGTGAAATAGGAGTGTTCGAAAAATCCGATATGCTGCACGCAGTGATTTATCCCGACTTTCAGAAAGTTAGTGAGAGTGGAATCGAAAACTTAGAAGAGCATTTTAGATTGAAAGTGATTGATAAATATAATCAATCGGTAACTCCGTATAAAAAACTGATGAAGTTTTCGATAATCAATGAACCGCTTCCCAGAACTAGATTAAGTAAACTTAAAAGATTCCTTTTACCAGATCTTGAAACAACATTAAAATCTGAAAAGCAAAAGATCGAGGAACCGGATTTTCGTGAATACCAGTTGCTTAAAGAATTCATTGAAACGAATAAAGAGTGTAAAGTCCATCCTGCCGATCATCTGGAAATAGATTTGGGATTAGATTCTCTTGATAAGTTGAATCTATTGGTTTATCTAGAATCAACATTTGGAATAAAGATGAAAGAGAATGAACTACTCTCTTATTCAAACATTTCAAAATTGAGTGAACATGTCAAAGAAACAAAAACTCATTTGAGTAATGAAGCGATTGATTGGGGAAGTATTTTAAAAGAGCAGTTAGATATTGATCTGCCTAAAAGCTGGTTTACTCATAACTTGATTAAGAATTCCGCAAAAGTATTTCTAAGACTTTATTTCAGACTTAAAGGCGAAGGGATAGAAAATATTCCCGATGGTCCTTTTATTCTTGCACCAAATCATCAAAGCTTTTTTGATGGTTTGTTTGTAGCTGTATTTCTGAAAAACAAGTTGATGAAAAAAACTTATTTCTATGCAAAAGAAAAGCACATCAAACAGCGCTGGTTAAAATTTGTTGCTAACAAGAATAATGTTATAGTTATGGATTTAAGTGATCTCAAATCTTCATTACAAAAACTTGCATCAGTACTAAGAAAAGAAAGAAATATTATCATCTTTCCGGAAGGCACAAGAACTAAAACCGGCAATATCGGTGATTTCAAAAAAACATTTGCAATTCTTGCAAGAGAATTGAACATTCCTATCGTTCCAGTCGCCATAAATGGTGCTTATGATGCGCTGCCGACGGGTAAAATTTTTCCTCGTCCCTGGAAAAAAGTTAATGTAAAATTTCTTAAACCCGTTTATCCAACGGATCATTCTTATGACTCATTGAAGGACAAAGTATTTGAAGTTGTCTCATCAAGTTTGAAGAAAAAGTGATTGCATTCTAACGATGAACCGAGCTGTAAATAAGATTTTAATAATGCTCGGATTAGTAACACAGAAAAATTATCGGGAATATTGGCAGAGTAAGAAAAATCAATAAATTATAAAGAAAAAACTTTTTAAATCATCATTATCAAATATTTCTCATTCTGTCTTTTTGAGAAAAATATAAATAGCTAAAAATCATACCTGCTGATCCGACCACAACATCTGAAAGAAAATGTGCTCCGATAATCACTCTGCTTGCAGCTACTGTAATAGCCCACATCAAAATAAAAACATAAGCCCCATATCTGGTAATCCATCCTCTGTCTTTAAATAAAACAAAAAATGAAATGAGAACAAATCCCATCGCAGCATGACCAGATGGAAAAGATTCATTACCGGTGATTCCGTTTGGTACCAACCAGGGAGTGAAGTTGGAGTATAGTGCATCCAAATCCCTGAATCTGATTCTTCCCCAAAACACTTTTAGTGGCTGAACAAATAAAACATAACCGAATATTCCCATCAACAGAGTAATTTTGGAAAAATTAAATGCTTTATCAGAAAAATTTATTTTTAGTTGCTTAACTAATAAAACAGAAATAATTGTGAAACCCACACCAAATATCAGAATAGGATGAACAGATTTTACAATTGGCTTTAAAAACAAATATCCAGAATAAGTAAAAAGCATAAAAGCTGAATAGACAAGTATGGAGCCGTATAATATTGTTCGTGCGTTAGATGAATGTTTCTTTTTCTTATAATAAATAAAAATTGCTGTAAGAATAGTAATAATTCCAGGGAGTTCTCCATACCCCTCAATTACCTTTGCCCATCCTGCATATTGGTTTGCTATTGATTGGGAAATCTGCAAATCATAAATCCCCGAAATTAAAAGCAGGACAATATATACTACTATCAGTCCATAAGTTCTGATATTAAATAATGTATCGCTATTGCGTATTGGCATTTGCATAATAAAATAAATTACCGGACTTAAATAATTCCTTTTGTATATTTAACTTTGCACAGAAAATCTTAAGGCAAAATAAACAAAGAGGATATGAAATGTCAAAAATGATTGAACTTGCTAAACTCGGACAGTCAATATGGTTTGATTATATAAAACGTGATTTAATCACTTCCGGTGAACTTCAAAAACTTATTGATACGGGTTTGAGAGGAATGACATCCAATCCAACAATTTTTGATAAAGCAATTTCAGGCAGTACTGATTACGATGATGATATTCGCCAACTTATCTATAAAAATCTTTCCACAGAAGAAAATTATGAAGCACTGGCATTAAAAGATATTGGAATGGCTGCTGATCTTCTTCTTCCCGTTTATAAAAACACAGATGGTTTTGATGGATTTATTAGTATTGAGGTAAGTCCAAAACTTGCATATAAAACAAGTGAAACAATCGATCAGGCTAAAAGATTATTTAAGATTCTTAATCGTCCCAACATAATGATTAAAATACCCGGGACGCAGGAAGGATTACCTGCCATTACAGAAGTTATTGGTTCAGGTGTAAATGTTAATGTAACATTAATTTTTAGCAATGAAAATTATAAGCAAGTTGCGGAAGCATATATAAAAGGACTTGAAAAACTTTATGCAAACAATGGCGATATAAGTAAAATTGCTTCGGTTGCATCGTTTTTTGTAAGTCGTGTTGATTCTGCTTGTGATAAAGAACTTGAAGCTAAAGGGAATAAAGATTTACAAGGAAAAATAGCAATTGCAAATTCAAAAATTGCTTATGAATTGTCCAAAGAAATTTTTTCCGGTGAAAGATGGAAAAAGTTAAAACAAAAAGGAGCAAAAGTTCAAAGATTACTATGGGCAAGCACGGGGACAAAAAATCCAAATTATTCAGACACACTTTATGTCGATAATTTGATTGGTCCTGATACGGTTAACACAATTCCGCCTGCAACATTGAATGCATTTCTTGATCACGGAAAAATTGCATTGACTCTTATTGAAGCATTGGAAGAAGCAAAAAAACAAGTTCAGCAATTAGCGGTACTTGGAATTGATATAGAAAAAATAACAGATAAACTTCAGATTGATGGAGTTAAAGCTTTTGCGGATTCATACGACTCATTGTTAAAAAGTATTTCTGAAAAAGTTGAAACTTTAAAGAAAGAAAAATGAAATGATCCAAGTCTCATTAAACAATTTCGAAAATGAAGTTAACAAAACTTTTAAAAGACTATTAAAAGAAAATATTGTTGAAAGAATCTGGAAGAAAGATCATACTGTCTGGAGTGAAGATCCAAAGGAAATTACTAATCGTCTGGGCTGGCTAATCAGTCCAACTGCAACCAGAAATGCAATTGGCGAAATTAATAGTTTTGTTGATTCAGTAAAAAAAGATGAATTCACTCACGCATTACTTCTTGGAATGGGCGGTTCGAGCCTGGCTCCAGAAGTTTTTCGTTTAACATTCGGAGTGAAAGAAGGTTATCTTGATCTTGCAGTATTAGACAGTACTGATCCAGGCGTAGTTAAACATTTTGCGGATTCGCTCGATCCTGAAAAAACACTTTATATTGTTTCAACTAAATCCGGCGGAACAGTTGAAACTTTTTCCTTTATGAAATTCTTTTATAACCACGTTTCTAATAAAGTAGGAAAAGAAAAAGTCGGGAATCACTTTGTTGCGATAACTGATCCGGGAAGCGGACTTCAAAAAGTTGCTGAAGAACTTAAATTCAGAAAAATATTTTTGAACGATCCTAATATTGGCGGAAGATTTTCAGTATTATCACTTTTCGGCTGTGTTCCTGCATCGTTAGTTGGTATTGATCTAAACAAATTTCTTGATCGTGCTGAAGCAATTGCAGAACAGTCAAAACTTTCAAGCGAACATAATATCATTGCTAAACTTGGCTGTATTCTTGGTGAACTTGCTGAACGGGGAATAGATAAAGTCACATTTATACTTTCAGAAAAAATTAAAAGTTTTGGATCCTGGGTTGAGCAGCTTGTTGCAGAAAGCACAGGAAAAAATGGGAAGGGAATTCTTCCTATAGATGGCGAAAAATTAGTTGGCTCGGAATTTTATGGAAAAGATCGTTTATTCGTTTCAATCAGATTAAAAGATGATGCTTCAAATCAGGAAAAGATTGATGTACTTAAGAAAAGCGGTTTCCCTATTGTTGAAATTGAATGGAATGACCTTTACGATCTTGGAGCAGAATTCTTCAAATGGGAATTTGCAACTGCAGTTGCAGGATGGAGAATGCAAATCCAACCGTTTGATCAGCCGAATGTGGAAGAGGCTAAGGTTATTGCAAGACAGTTTGTTAAAGAATATCAGGAAACCGGCAAGCTGCCTGAAATAAAATCAACTTTAATTGAAAACGGTATTAAGGTTTATGGAGTTTTCTCAGGCAATAATTTGAATGAAGTTTTGAAATCATTTTTATCAAGTTGTGTCGTGGGTAAGAGTTATGTTTCAATTCAGGCATATCTAAAACCTGATATAGAAACCGAACAATCTTTACAGAAACTGAGGACAAAAATTCAGAAGCTATATAGAGTTCCAGTAACAGTTGGTTACGGACCAAGGTTCCTGCATTCAACCGGACAACTACACAAAGGTGATGCTGGAAACGGTTTGTTCATTCAGCTTCTTGCTGATATGCCGGATGATTTACCTATTCCGGATAATCCAGCCGAAGAAAACTCATCAATAACTTTTGGAATTCTTAAGACGGCACAGGCATTTGGTGACAGGCAGGCATTGATTGATAATAATAGAAAAGTGATAACAGTTGATCTTGGCAAAAATGTCTACAATTATTTTAAAGATTTGATTAAACACACATAGAATTATTTTGAGAAAATATTATTTTATTTAAAGCTGCAAAGCCTTAGACAAATTGTTTTAGGAAGTCAACAAATCGTAGTTAATATAGAAGCGTAAATAAAGTTTAGTCAGATTTCAGGAGTAATAATCAACCTTACATCCACAGCCATCCCACATTTTTTCGTAAATCTCCATTCTTTTTGCCATAAGTTCATTGGCGGAATTTAAGTCTTTCATCTTTCTTACAAGAAATTCTCTTTTACCAGTCATCTCTTGAAAAAAAATGCAGTTATCTAGCTGCAGTATTCTTATTTTGTCAGAAATCAGAGTATCTTTTTCTAATAATATTTTAGATTGCGTTATTAATGCATCAAGATCAGACTGCATAATTTTTATGTAATTATTAATCTTTAGCTTCTTAATTTCATTTATAGAATTCATATAAAATGTCTTAAATTTTAATCAATTTGATGCTTCCGAAAAATAAATGATTCATTGTTCTAAATTGTAACCTATATATTTAACCTCCCTCTTGTCCAACTCACAATCGTAATCACAGTATAATAAGCAACAAAAAAATGAAAGCCATGAATAAATTTCATTTTCCAAAATTTTCTTAGATATAGGCTCAATCTGTCATTTCTTACATTGCATTCCCCTCGATTTGAAGCTATATTTGTAAGTTTATTTCTCAGCAATTTGGATATGAAAATCAACATTTCGGCGTTTAATCACATAATTCGATTAGTTCTTTTTGCAATAATAGCATTTCAACCGCTTTTATCTGCTCAGGTTGTCTTTCGGGACCTGCCTCATTATAAGATCAATTCAGCTGACTTGTTGTTTTTTGACATTACTGATTCAAGAAAAATAATTTCGCTTAACGGTGAATGGAAAATTTATTCTGCCGATGACGAAAAGCGAAATAAAGTGAGTGTAAGTGTTCCATCAATATTTCAGGGCAAAGGCGAATTTGTCTTTGAAAAATCTTTTAAGCTTTCTTCTGATGAAATAAATGGCAGCAGAATGAAGCTTGTATTCTTTGGCTTAAACTATACGGCAGATATTTCTCTGAATAAAAATATTATTTATAGGCATTCCGGTGGGGAGTTTCCTTTCAGTATTGATGTGCCGAGAGATATCCTTAAATCTGATCAAGACAATTTAATTTCTGTTAAACTCAGCTACAAGTTGGATTCTGAAAACACAATTCCTCTTAAACAAAGATTTTTATTTCCGCAGAACTTTGGTGGAATTATCCGTGATGTTTTTCTTCATCTTACGCCAAACATAAATATTAAAGAATTGACGCTTAAGAAATCGATTAACTTTTCGAACAAAAAAGCTTCTGTCGAAATCCAATCTGTTATTGAGAATAAGGAATTCAAAAAACTGAATGATACAATTGAAGCAGTAAATAGTTTTACGATAAAAGTAAAAGCATATGCACCCGATGGCAAAACTCAAATAAGCGGCAATGATTTTAAGTTTGAATTGAAACTGAATCGTGAAATTGAAGTGAAGCAGTCTATCTTAATTAATGATCCGATTTTATGGTCGCCTGAAACTCCCGGCAGTTATATCATAAGACTTGAACTATACCGTGGTGATCAGCTTGTTGATTTGACTGACAAATCAATCGCTCTTTTTGAATTAGGATTAAAAGATGATAATCTTCTTTTAAATGCTAAAGCAGGTAACTTGAAAGGTGTAACTTTTCTTCCGTCGTTTAATGAATTTGGAAGTCTTTCATCTTACTCTCAGATGGAGAAAGATCTTGTACTCATAAAAGAAACAGGATTTAATGCTGTAAGATTTTCTAAATCAGTTCCTCATCCTTATTATCTGAAACTTTGTGAAGAAATTGGATTAATTGCTTTCGTTGAAATTCCAGTTGGTTCAATTCCAGAAGGACTTGCAAACGATCAGAATTTTATGGTAAGAAGCAGAAATTTTCTTAACAATTTTCTTAAAGCTTATTCAGAATATTCTGCAGTCGGTGCGGTTGGATTTGGAAGTTCTTATATGTCACGTTTTGATTCTCATCAGTCATTACTTACGGATCTTGGTGGAAAAGTTAAAGAACAATATGAATTTCTTACCTTTGCATCATTTATCGGATTTGATATAGATAAAATTGAAAATATTGATTTATACGGTATTGAACTTTTTAATATTTCCATTAGCGATATAAAAAATGATCTAACAGAACTTAAAGAAAAATTAGGTACGGGAAGATTTTTTATTAGTGAAGCGACTTATACAGTTAATATTGGTGAAACCGATGGTTATGTAAATGAATATTCATACGAAGCTCAGGCAAAATACTTCGATGAACTTTTTAATTTTGCAGAAGACGTGAAATTAAGTGCTTTCTTCATAAACACGATGTACGATGTTAAAGGCGATTTTCCTTCACTCCTTTCAGGATATGATGCGGGGTTATTTTATAATATTGGTTTAGCCGGAGCGGATAGAAACTTATCACGTCTTGCTTATAAAGTGGTAAATGCAAGATTGAAGAACACAGAAAAAGTTACAATTCCGATTGGTAGTAATAAAGATGATGCACCGATGGTATTTATTGTTTTAGGACTTCTACTTGCAATTTCCCTCGGAATTCTTGTAAACTCCGGTAGGAAGTTTAGGGAAGATGCATCACGTGCTTTGCTTCGTCCGTATAACTTTTTTGCCGATGTGAGAGATCAAAGAATATTATCTGCATATCATTCATTATTTCTTGCGGTTATTATTTCAATCACAGCCGCACTTCTAACAAGCAATATTCTATTCTTTTTAAAGACTAATATTTTATTTGAAAAAATTCTACTCTCATTCGGAAGTCCAAATCTTTTATTTGCGGTAGGTTATTTTGCCTGGAATCCGTTAAGCTCGCTTATCTGGTTATCAATTATGTTCATTGCAGCCATAGTATTGCTTACTTTGATTGTGAGGTCTGCATCAATGTTTGTTAAAACAAAAGTCTATTTGACAAGTGCATTTTTTGTAATTATATGGGCATTTCTCCCGTTAGTACTTTTTATTCCTGTCGGTATAATTCTATACAGATTGCTAATGGCAGATATTGCCAATATTTATTTCTTTGTTGTCTTTGCAATTTTCACATTCTGGTTAATTTACAGATTGATGAAAGGCATTTATGTAATTTATGATGTTAGCGCAGGTCCGGTTTATTTTTACAGTATTTTACTTTTCCTCACTGTGTTCGGTGGATTTTTAATTTACTTCCAGGTAAACAACTCGGTAACTCAGTACCTGATGTTAACTTTAAAGCAGTTTAACGTTATCGGATAAACAAATTGTATTTATCAAAACTTGAAATATTCGGATTTAAATCATTCGCACAGAAAACCAATGTAGTGTTTGTTGAGGGTATAACGTCTATTGTTGGTCCAAACGGTTGTGGGAAAACCAATATTGTTGATGCAATTCGTTGGTGTCTTGGTGAACAGAAAAGCAGTGCGCTGCGAAGTGATAAAATGGAGAATGTTATTTTCAACGGAACTGCAACGCGCAAACCGATGGGAATGTCAGAAGTCTCATTAACAATTCAGAACACAAAAGGAATTCTTCCAACAGACTATACCGATGTTACAATTACGAGAAGAATTTTCAGATCGGGCGAAAGTGAGTATCTTCTTAACAAAAACATCTGCCGGTTAAAGGATATCACCAATCTTTTTATGGATACCGGAGTCGGTGCAAATGCTTATTCAGTTATCGAACTTAAAATGGTTGAGACCATATTAAGCAATAAAGCTGAAGAACGAAGAACGATGTTTGAAGAAGCTGCAGGCGTTAATAAATATAAACTGAGAAGGAGACTGGCACTCAGAAAACTTGATGATGTTAAAACTGATCTTACCAGAGTAAATGACATTGTCTCTGAAGTTGAGAAAAAAGTAAACTCGCTAGAGAGACAAGCTAAAAAAGCTGACAGGCATAATAATCTTTCTTCTAAACTTAGAGAACTTGAGCTTGATCTTGCAGAAAGAGAATTAGCTTTATTTACTTTGCAGACCGAACAATCAAAGAGCGGAAAAAAGGAATTACTAAAACAGAAAATTCAGATTGAATCAGAAGTTTCCAGAATTGATGATGAATTAAAAGAACATCGAGAAAAACTTTTAGTAATAGAAACAGAACTTCAACAGAAAAGATCAGAGCTTTCACTTCAGACTGAAAAAATCTACAATACACAAAATTCTCTTTCTCTTAACAAAGAAAGAAAAAGTTCTTTAGAGCGTAACATTGAAAGATTCAATCAAGAGCTTGAAGAACTAAAAGTTCAATTGAATGAATCCGAAAATACTGTGACTAAAGGTGACGATAACATTAAAGAAATTGAAGAAAAGATCCGGATAAAAGAACTGGAGCGAGAAAAAGTTGAAGATAAACTAAAAGAACAAGAATCGGCTCTTGAAGAAAAGAGAGTTCAACTTAAAGTTCAATCAGATGTTTTACTAGAAAAATTTAAAGAGATAACCGGAAAAGAAAACGAATTACACAACACAGAAGATTTGCTTAAGCAAAAGACAGAAGCAATAAATAAACTGAACGAAAAAATTCTTCTACTTACAAGTAATGTTGCAAAAACAGTTGGTTATCTTGAGGAACTTGGAAATGAAAAACAAGAAATAGGAAAAAGTTTAAAACAAGCTGATTCTCTCTTTTTAGCCAAGCAAAAAGAAAAAGAAGATTGCGAAAACGAACTTTCTGACTTAAAGGATAAAGAACTCGAAGATAAAAGCATAATTAAAAATCTTAGAGATAAAATTGAATTTATTCAATCATTAATTGATAAACTTGAGGGAATTTCAAAAGGTGCTAAAGCTTTGCTTGATGATCAATCCTGGGCAAAAGGTGAAAGTACAATCCTTGCTCATATTGGTGACTCAGAGGAAACATATCGTTTTGCTATTGAAGCAGCACTGAAGAATAATCTCAACAATATTCTTGTTGAAACTCTTGATGATCTGAAAAACGGAATTGAGTATCTGCAAAATAATGAAGTTGGCAAGGCTTCGTTTTATATCTCTGATTTAGCAGAAACAACAAATAAAGATATTGTTGATAAAATATCTGGTTATCTACGAAAGCGTAAGGCAAAGAAGATTGAACAGGAAAAAGGATTTTTAGGCTGGGCTAAGGATTTTGTTAAAACTGAAAATAAATGGATTTCATTCTTTAATAAAATTTTAGGCAATACTGCAATAGTTAATGATCTCGATACAGCCTTTACTCTTTTCAAAAAATATCCTGGATTTAACTTTACAAATCTAAATGGAGATTATCTTAGTGCTGATGGTGTGGTTGAAGCCGGATCCGCCCCTCAGATTGATGCTACTATTTTTGGAAGAAAACATTTTCTTGAAAATTTAAGAAGAGAATTTCCCGTAAGAGAAAAGCAGTTAGCAGAGCTGCAGAATAAAATAAAAGAAACAGAAGAAAAAATAACTTCAATTGATCTTAAGGGTTTATCAGAAAAAGGAAGACTTCTAATAAACGATCTTAACAATGTTGATAAACAGATTTCCCGTTTTGAATTTGAAAAACAAAAAGCCAACGATGAGGCTGAAAAAATTCAACAGGAAATTCAGGATCTTGCCGCAGAGGCTAATCTGTTCGATACAAAACGCAATCAACTGGAATCATTAATTTTTACCGAAAATAGCATTAGAGATGAAGAAGAACGCAAACGAAGTTTGTTGGAAGAAAATTTCAAGCTTAGGGAAAAAGAATTCAATTTAACAAAAGACTACATCAACGAGTTAAATCTTGAATTAGAGAGGCTGATCGGCGAAAAGAAAAACACTGAAAATGCTATCAAACGTGCTGAAGAGTCAATTTCAAATATTCGTAAATCAATTGAGAAGCGTGAAGCTGATATCAGCGATTCAACAAACGAAAGTGAAAATATTCTTTCTTTAGTAAAAGAGAATCAAATTGTACTTTCCGGGTTGGAAAAAGCCAAAGAAGAAATAATTATAAGTGAAACTGAGATTGATACGAGATATAAAGCGCTTCGTGCAGAAATGAGCGAAAGAGAAAACATTTTAAAAGCTTTAAGAATAGAGCGAGATAAAATTTCAGAAGAAATTCATTTAACCGAAATGAAGTTAAATGAGCTGATTATTAAGACTCAAAATTTATATGAAAATATTGAAGAGAGTTATTCTCTTAAGCTCGAGAAAAAATCGTTCGATGATCTTGAAATTTTTAATTTTTCAGAAAGAAGCAGTGAAGTTCATGATATCAAGCAAAAAGTAAAATCACTCGGTCCGGTAAACTTGCTTGCTTATTCTGAGTATGAAGAGGAAAAAGAAAGGCTCGATTTTTTATTGAAGCAAAGAAATGATTTGATTGATTCAGAAAAAGATGTAATACAAACTATTGAAGAAATAAATAATACTGCCCAAAAGCAGTTTATGGAAACATTTGAAAAAATCAGGGAAAATTTTATAAAGATATTCAGAACTTTATTTGATCCGGGTGATGAAGCAGATTTACGGCTTGAAGAAAACGACGATCCTCTAGAAGCAAAAATAGAAATTATTGCAAAACCCAAGGGTAAAAGACCAACATCAATTGAGCTTCTTTCAGGAGGAGAAAAAACACTAACTGCAATTGCATTATTGTTTGGTATCTATCTTGTTAAGCCCAGCCCATTTTGTATCCTCGATGAAATTGACGCTCCGCTTGATGATGCAAATATTGATCGCTTTACACGCATCCTACACGAGTTCAGTAAAGATACGCAGTTTATTGTAGTTACACATAACAAGCGTACTATGGAGGCTGCGCACATTCTTTATGGCGTAACAATGCAGGAAGAAGGTATTTCCAAATTGGTAAGCGTAAGATTTGATGAAGATATTGATGCTATCGCAGGATAAGATTAGAAAAGTTTATGATTTTGATTAAGCTGGCAAAAATAATTTTACTTTTACTGACAATTTTATTACCGGTTTTCTCCGTTCAGGCTCAATGGGTAAACAATCCGGCTGTGAACACAAAGCTTGTTAATGGGCCTAAAGATCCGATCAACATTACTGCACTTGATGATAGAAACGGCGGCGTGTTCGTTTTTTGGGAAGATAAAAAATATGGAAATACCAGTGATATATTTTTTATTCACGCAAATGAAAACGGTGAAGTTAGTTTCAGAGCCGATGGGAAAACAGTTTCAACATTAATCGGGAAAAAAGAAATTCCGGTTGCGGTTAATGATAATGATGGAAATGCATACGTTCTTTGGAAAGGTGCGGTGAAGGATAAACCGGATCAATTGTTTATTCAGAAGTTGTCAAAGAACGGCGAAAGATTATGGCGAAATGAAGGTCTGAATATTTCCGAAAATGAATTAGAAATACTTGATTACTCAATAGATATTAATCGAAGCGGAATAATCTGTGTTTCTTACCTTATGCGTGAACCGGGTTTTATTGGCGATTATTTAGTCGCGTATCAATTTCTTGATCAAAGCGGTTCATCTTTGTCTAAAAGTTCAGATGAATCATGGTTATTCAAATCAAACAGTAGAAAAAGTAAAACTTCGGTTGTTGCTGATTATGAAGACGGTGCTTTTGTTTTTTGGCTTGAGAACTTTTCAGGCAAAAGTGTTTTGCGTGCTTCCTTTGTTGATCAAAATAATATTAAAAAATGGGGCAAAGAACCGGTTAATATTTCAAGCACGATTAATAATGTATTGAGTTATACAGTTAATCGTTTTGGTAATTCGGTTTATCTATCTTTTCAATATCAGGGACAGAAAAAAGAAATTCATCATCAGCTAATTACAAGAAATGGAAATCTCCCCTGGGGAACTGGTGGAAAGAGAGTAACATTATTAAATGGAAATCAGCTAAATTCTCAAACTACTTTAATTGATTCAAGTATTTATGTGACGTGGACAAATGAATTTCAAAATGATAAAAATATTTTTATTCAAAAATTTGATAAAAACGGTAGACCGCTGTGGAAGAAAGACGGCATTTCCGTAATTGATCTTAAAGGAGATCAGTTCGGACAAAAAATAATAAATGATGAAAAAGGAAATTTAATAGTTGTGTGGATTGATAGAAGAGTAGATTCTGTATACGGAAACATTTATGCACAGAAAATAAATAACCAGGGGAAATTGCTTTGGGATAGTCTTTCCGTAATTCTCGGTTCATTCCATGACTCGCAAAAAAGTTATTTAAATCTTATTCCTGACGGTTCCGGCGGTGCAATTGCAGTATTTAAAGAAAAGCGAGAAGGAAATAATGAAATCTTTTCGCAGAAAGTTTTTGAAACAGGGACATATGCATCGCAAGTTCTCGCATTTTCAGCAAGTATAGAAGATGAAAAAATTAAATTAAGCTGGTACGCTGCAAATGAATCACCGAATGTATTTTACAATATTGAAAGAACTGTTCAATCAGATACTGGATTAGCTCACTGGAGTCTTATTGGAACTGTTGAAGCAAATGAAAATCGCTCTGTTAATTATTATGAACTGGTTGACGTTCCGAATACAAACGGAACTTTATATTACCGGATTATTCAGAAAGATGGCGAGGATGCATCAACTGTTTATGATCTCGTTAAGATAAATTATTTGGAGTCTGCCAGCAGTATTGTGCTTGCGCAGAATTCACCGAATCCTTTTACGGATTCAACTACAATAAGTTTTTATTTGCCTGAAGATGAAAATGTTCTATTAGAATTTTTTGACAGTAAAGTTGAACTGATTAAGGAAATACCAAAACAAAAATATTCTGCAGGTCGTCACGAAGTAATTTTTACAGATGAAAACCTTATACCGGGAATTTATTTCTACAAGTTCAAAGCTGGAAATTATATTGAAGTTAGAAAAATGGTGGTCAGTCCTAAGTGAAAAAACGTGAAATGAAAATATTTGTTGATTTCGATGGCACAATCACAGAGCAGGATATCGGCGACTCAATCTTTACAAAGTTTTGTGATAGTGAAAAAGTTCTTCCGGTGATTGATGATTTATTGAACGATAGAATTTCATCTCGCGAATGCTGGGATTTGCTTTGCAGTTCAACTCCGGTAATTGATAAGAATGAACTTGATACTTTCATTGATGGAATTAAAATAGATACAACTTTTCATTCACTGGTTTCATATTGCAGAGAAAAAAATATTGAACTGGTTGTTCTAAGCGATGGCTTTGATTATTACATCGAAAGAATATTCATGCGTGAGAATTTGAAGGAACTGAAATATTATGCAAATAACCTTTCACTTGATGATTCAGGAAAATTAATTCCAGGCTATCCGTTCTTTAATTCCGATTTTCCTTCATCGGCAAATTGCAAGAGAGATCATATACTTGATAACAGCAGCGATGATGATTATACATTTTACGTCGGCGATGGGAACTCGGATAAAGAATCGGCTCAGTATTGCGATTACATTTTCGCTAAAGATGGTCTCTTGAAATATTGTGAAAAGGAAAGAATATCATATTCACCGTTCAAAGATTTTACTGGCGTTATAAAAAAAATTGATGATCTTATTACCGATAAAAAATTACGAAAAAGTCATCAGGCAGAATTGAAAAGACGAGCGGCTTATATAGTTGAGTAAAGTAAGAGTAAGAATTGAATAAGAATAAAGATTTAGAGAAAGAGAAATAATTAAATGTCACAATTAGCAAAAAAGTTTTTTAGTTATAGGAGCTATACACCAATACCGTTTCTTATTCTTATGCTGGTATTTGAAAACGCTAACTTAACAACTTTAATTATAGGTTTTGTTATAGCACTTTGTGGGGAACTAATTCGATTGTGGGGTGTAAGCTGGGCTGGAAGCGAAACAAGAACAACCAGTGGTGTCGGTGGAACTTATTTAGTTATTAGCGGACCATTCGCTTACGTTCGCAATCCGCTTTACGTCGGAAATATCTTAATGTACTTTGGACTTGGCATAATGTCTTATGCTTTGTTTCCTTATCTGCAGATAGTTGCACTTTTGTTTTTTGTTTTGCAATATCATCTTATTGTTAAAGAGGAAGAAGCTTTCCTTGAAAAGAAATTTACAAATGCGTATCAACATTATTCACAGAATGTTCCGCGGTTTTTTCCAAGATTAACTCCTTATAAAGTAAAAGAAATTGAACAACCGACATTCAAATTAAATATGGGATTGAAATCTGAGACGCGAACATTGCAGGCATTCGTAACTGTTTCATTACTATTAATTATTAAATGGTATCTGAGAGTTAACAACATTTTTTAATGAGTAAAATAAAGAATAAAAATATTTTGATTATTGCCGGTGAAGTGTCTGGTGATCTTCATGCTGCGGCACTCGTTAAAGAATTAAAAACTCTTGATAGCGATATCAAATTATTTGGTATCGGCGGTGACAAAATGAAAGAAGCCGGAGTTGAGATTATTTGCCATCTCAACAAAATGGCTTTTATGGGATTTACAGAAGTTGTTAAACATCTTCCTTTCATTAGAAAAGTTAAAAGGGATATTCTTAGTGAAGTTGAAAAAAGAAAAACAAAATATGCAGTGCTAATTGACTATCCTGGCTTTAACCTGAACATAGCCAAGAAGCTTAAAGCGAATAAAGTTGATATAATTTATTATATCTCTCCACAAATTTGGGCATGGGGTAGTGGAAGAATAAAAAAAATTCGTACACTTGTAAAAAAAATGCTGGTAGTATTTCCATTTGAAGAAAAACTATATAAAGAAAATAACGTTGATGCAGTGTTTGTCGGACATCCGCTTATTGAGAGATTGAATCAATATAGTTTCTTATCAAGAGATGAGTTGAAACAAAAATTTAATCTTCATCAATCAAAAGAAATATTACTGGTTTTACCCGGAAGCAGAAATCATGAAATAGAAGAAATATTTCCTGAAACAATAAAAGCTGCCACACGATTAGCAGACGAGTTTAATTTACAGGTTGTAGTTGCTTGTTCTACAAATCTTGATGAGAAATTGTTTGAAAAATATAAAGAGCATCATAGATTTAATCTAATAAGAGGGTTTACCTATGATTTCCTAAAAAATGCAAAATTTGGAATTATAAAATCCGGTACATCAACACTTGAAGCAGGATTGATGCAGCTTCCGATGATCATTGTATATAAGACAAGTGGCATTACATACCGAATAGGAAAATTTTTGGTTAAAGTTAAAAACATTGGAATAGCAAATATTATTCTTAATGAAAATGTCGTTCCGGAATTAGTTCAGGGAGATGTAAACTCAGATAAAATTTATAATGAAAGTAAAGGAATATTATCAGACGGTTCGTTATATGAAAAAATGAGATCAAAACTTGGTGAAATCAGAATAAAACTTGGTGAGAAAAATGCTTCTACAAATGCAGCAAAAGCAATTTATAATTTGATTAATGAAGCTTAAAGAAATAAAACAGAATACGTTAAGATTTGTAGGGAATATATTCCTTACTCATAGTGTTGATTTATTGTGTAAGTCGTTGAGAATAAATTTTAAGAATAAAGATGTTATTGAACGATTAGATGAAAACAATCAGAACTATGTAATTGCTTTTTGGCACGAAACAATGTTGCTGTCATGGTATTTGCATGGCAGAAAAAAATCTGCAGCGTTAACAAGCAAAAGCAAAGACGGAGATCTTCTTGCAAAGCAGCTTAAACATTGGGGTTATCAAGTGGTAAGAGGTTCAAGCAGCAAAGGAGGCGATGTGGCACTTGGTATTATGATTGATTACGCAAAAAATAAATATTCCGTTGCAGTAACACCTGATGGACCTCGCGGACCGGTTCATAAATTTAAGGCCGGAGCTGTAATAGCCGCAAAGAAAAGCGGAATACCGCTGGTACTTCTTGGAATTGGATTTAGAAAAAAGAAATTGTTGAAGAGTTGGGATAAATTCCATGTTCCATATTTCTTTACAAAAGCTAATGCATTTTATTCGGAACCAATTATCATAGATAAAAATTTAAGTTACGAAGAAACATCGAAAATGATCTTAAACTGTGAAGAGAAATTGATTGAACTGCAAAATGAAGCAGGAAGATTTTTATAACAATGAATTTTTTAAGATTCATATTGCTTCCTTTTGCACCTGTTTACGGATTTATTATCCGCTTAAGAAATCTGTTCTTTGACAAAAATATTTTTAAAGCTGTTCAGGTGAAATCAAAAGTTATATCTGTGGGAAACTTAACAGTTGGCGGCTCAGGTAAAACACCTATGGTAATTTATCTGGTTGAATTTTTAAAATCATCTAACAAAAAAGTTGGTGTATTAAGCCGTGGATATGGAAGATCATCAATTGGTTATCTGCTTGTGTCAGATGGAACGAAAATGCTTTCAACAGTTGATCAATCCGGTGATGAAATGTATCACACTGCAAGTGTAACTAATGTTCCGGCTGCGGTTTGTGAAAGGCGTGTTCAGGGAGCAAAAAGACTGATTAAGGATACAGGTGTTGATACGATTGTACTTGATGATGCATTTCAACACAGATGGATAAAGCGGGATATTGATCTTTTAATTATTGAACAAAATTTTTTCAACAAATATGATATGTTTGTTCATAATCATTTGCCGGCAGGAATTATGAGAGAAGGTTTTGACTCTATTAGCCGAGCCGATGTGGTAATACTTAACAGAAAATTTTCTGATAAAGAAGAAATAATTCCTAAACGAAAAGTCTACATAAAAGATAAGAAGGTTTTTACTTCGCACTATAAAGCAATTGGTTTTGTAGATGTTGCAAAAAACATTGAATACAGCATTGAAGAATTTAACGGACAAAAAGGATTGATTGTCTCAGGAATTGCTAACCCCGAATCGTTTCTAAAGGTTCTTAAACAATCGGGTGTTGAGGTAAATAATCAGATAATTTTTAGAGATCATAAAGAATATACATTAAAAGAAGTGCAGCGGATTCGTAAAGAATTTTATGCAACAAATTCTCACTCTGTTATAACAACGGAGAAGGATGCAGTTAAGCTTATCAAATACTCAAGAGAGTTTGATGATATAGATATCTTTTATTTGAAAATAAAATTATGTATGGATGAAGAAGAATCATTCAAACAATATTTAATTAATAAACTAAACGACTAATTATAATAGTTAGCTAAACGATAAAACACTACGGAGGTTATATAAATGGCTAAGACTCAGAAATACGTTTACTTCTTCGGAGGCAAAAAAGCTGAAGGAAAAGCCGATATGAAAGGGCTTCTCGGTGGTAAAGGTGCAAACCTTGCCGAGATGGTTAATATCGGTCTTCCTGTTCCGGCTGGATTCACAATTACTACAGAACTTTGTACATACTATTACGATAACAAAAAGAAATATCCTAAGGAGTTAAAATCTCAGGTTATTGATGCTCTTAAAAAAGTTGAAAAGGAAATGGGCGCAGTATTTGGCGATCATAAAAATCCTCTTCTTCTTTCAGTGCGTTCAGGTGCACGTGCATCAATGCCGGGAATGATGGATACAGTTCTAAATCTTGGTTTGAATGATATTACTGTTCAGGCATTAATTGAAAAAACAAACAATCCTCGCTTTGTATACGATTCATACAGAAGATTTGTCCAAATGTATGGTGATGTAGTGCTCGGGTTGAAGCCTGTTGACAAGCACGAACACGATCCGTTTGAAGTTATAATGGATGCAAAGAAAGAAGCAAAGGGCATTACGCTTGATACCGAACTTTCAGCTGACGATTTGAAAGAATTAGTCGCTGAGTTCAAAATTGCAATTAAAGAAAAAACGGGAAATGATTTTCCTGATGACCCAATGGAACAGCTATGGGGTTCTGCCGGTGCAGTGTTTAATTCATGGATGAATGAAAGAGCAATTGTTTACCGGAAACTTAATAACATTCCTGCCAGTTGGGGAACTGCTGTTAACATTCAATCAATGGTATTTGGAAATATGGGAGAAGATTCCGGAACAGGTGTAGCATTTACACGTGACCCTGCCTCTGGCGAAAATGTTTTCTACGGTGAATATTTATTTAATGCCCAGGGAGAAGATGTTGTTGCTGGTACACGTACTCCTCTTCCAATTGCTCAACTTGAAAAAGAGTCTCCTGTACTTTACAAAGAGCTTGATAAGTACAGAAAAATACTTGATAAACACTATAAAGATATGATGGACCTTGAGTTCACTATTCAGCAAGGCAAACTCTGGATGCTTCAATGCCGTGTTGGAAAGAGAACCGGATTTGCAGCTATTCAAATGGCTGTTGATATGGTGAAGGAAAAATTAATTACCAAAGAACAAGCGATCTTAAGAATTGAGCCAAATCAGTTGAATCAATTACTAAGACCAATCTTCGATATTGAAGAAAAAAGAAAAGTAGTTGAATCAGGAAAACTTCTTGCTAAAGGATTAAATGCAGGTCCCGGTGCTGCATCGGGTAAGGTGGCATTAAGCGCTCAGGATGCAGAAGAGATGGCTAAGAACGGTGATAAAATTATTCTTGTAAGAATTGAAACTTCTCCTGAAGACATTAAAGGAATGGACGCATCGGAAGGTATTCTTACAGCAAGGGGCGGAATGACCTCCCACGCTGCACTTGTTGCACGTCAAATGGGTAAGGTTTGTGTTGCCGGTTGCGGTGCATTGAAGATCAACTATAAAGAAAGAACAATCACTGTTGATGGAATGGATACCGTTGTTAGAGAAGGTGATTACATCTCAATAGATGGATCTACCGGTGAAGTGATTGAAGGAAAACTTGAAACCAAACCTTCTGAAGTAATTCAGGTTCTTATAACTAAAACTCTTGATGCAAAAGATTCACCGGTGTTCAATACTTACAACAGCTTAATGACGTGGGCAGATAAGATCAGAACAATGAAGGTAAGAACAAATGCTGATCAGCCTGATCAGTCATCAAATGCTATTGCTTTTGGCGCTGAAGGTATCGGACTATGCCGGACAGAACATATGTTCTTTGGTGAAAAAAGAATTATGTCTGTAAGAAAAATGATTGTTGCCGATTCAGTTGCTGAAAGAAAAGCAGCTCTTGCTGAACTTCTTCCTCTTCAAAGAGAAGACTTTGAAGGAATATTCAGAGCTATGGACGGATATCCAGTAACAATCAGAACTTTAGATCCGCCTTTGCATGAATTCTTACCGCATTCTGCAAAAGACATAGAAGAACTTGCAAATGCATTGCGAATATCTGAAACCAAACTCAGAGAAAAGATTGAAAGTCTGCATGAGTTCAATCCTATGCTTGGATTTAGAGGCTGCCGTTTAGGTGTATTATACCCTGAAATAACAGAAATGCAGGCTCGTGCAATCATCGAAGCAGCAGTTAATGTTGCTAATGAAGGTATGAAAGTAAAACCCGAAATAATGATTCCGTTAACAAGTCATGTTAATGAATTCAAACTTCAGGAAGATATTGTTAGAAGAGTAGCAAAAGAAGTAATGCAGGAAAAGGGAAAGAAGATCAGTTACCTTGTAGGAACAATGATCGAACTTCCCCGTGCCTGTGTAACCGCTGATGAAATAGCTGAACGTGCAGAGTTCTTCAGTTTCGGAACAAACGATCTGACCCAAACAACATTTGGTTTATCACGTGATGACGCAGGTAAATTCTTACCGCTTTATGTTCAGAATGAAATACTGCCAAACGATCCGTTTGAGGCATTAGATCAATCAGGTGTTGGTCAACTTGTTAAGATGGGAACCGATAAAGGAAGATCAACCAAACCTGATCTTAAAGTCGGAATCTGCGGCGAGCATGGAGGTGAACCTTCGTCTGTGGAATTCTGTCACAGAGTAGGAATGGACTATGTAAGCTGTTCTCCATTCAGAGTACCGATTGCAAGATTAGCTGCAGCCAGAGCGGTTCTTAATGAAAAAGCTAAATCTAAACCAGCAAAGAAACAAGTAAAGAAGACAGTTAAAAAAGCTGACAAAGCTAAAGCATCAAAAAAGAAATAATAAATTAATTAAGGATTGAGCCGGAAATGTTTTTAAGTTTCCGGTTTTTTCCTTGTCATAAACATAACTAATTAAGGCAGGAAGAATGAAATTAACAGATTTCAAATACAATTTACCCAAGACAGCCATCGCAAAGTATCCGGTTAGTCCAAGGGATAAAGCTAAACTTATGGTTCTAAACCGTGAGACAGGGGAAATTGGAGATAAGAAATTCACTAAAGTTGTCGATTATATGGCAGAGGGTGATGTGATGGTTGTGAATGAAACACGTGTGTTTCAGGCAAGATTGTTTGGGAAGAAAGAGAAAACTAATGCAAAGATAGAAGTGTTTCTGTTGCGTGAATTAAACAAAGAAGATTGTATCTGGGATGTTATTGTTGATCCGGCTCGTAAAGTTAGAATTGGCAATAAAATTTATTTCGACGATCATCTCTGGTGTGAGGTTATTGATAATACTACTTCACGAGGAAGAACTGTTCGTTTCAATAAAACCGGAGTTTATCAGGCAGTAGAAAAATTAGGATTAACTCCGCTTCCACCATACATCAAACGCGAACCGGAGCCGCAAGATAAAGAAAACTATCAGACTGTTTATGCTAAAGTTGATGGTGCCGTTGCTGCTCCAACAGCAGGTCTTCATTTTACTCATAAGCTTATTAGTAGAATTGAGAAAAAGGGAGTTAAAATTGTTCCCGTAATTCTTCATATAGGTCTGGGAACATTTCGTTCGGTTGAAGTGGAAGATCTTACAAAGCATAAAATGGATTCTGAGTATTATGAAATTTCTGCGCACTCTGCAGATGTAATTAATAAAGCCATGCATCACAAAAAAAATATATTTGTGGTTGGTACCAGCGCTTGCCGTGCTCTTGAAACAAGTACAACTGCTGATGGTTTTGTCAAGCAGGGAAGAGGATGGACTGATAAGTTCATTTATCCGCCTTATGTATTCAAGATTACAAGTAAATTGATTACAAACTTTCACGCTCCGGAATCAACATTGTTAATGCTTGCCGGAGCTTTTGCTGAGACTGACTTTATGATGAAAGGTTATAAAAAAGCATTAAAAGAAAAATATCGCTTTCTCAGCTATGGCGATGCAATGCTAATTTTATAAAATGATATGAAAACCACAGCAATAATTCCCGCCGGTGGTAAAGGTTTAAGAGCTGGCAATACTGTAAAAGGTACTGCCACTCCTAAACAATATCTTAAGATTAATGGTAAAGAGTTAATCGTTTACACACTTAAGACGTTTCAAAAAAATAAGCTGATTGATAAAATAATTGTTGCCGCCGAACCTGAATATTTTGATATGCTGAAAAAACTTGTGAAAAAATACAGACTCAGCAAACTAAAACTTATTGTTGAAGGCGGTGCAACAAGGCAGGATTCTGTCTACAATGCGCTGTTATCATCGGAAGCGGAGCCAAATGATCTAATTGTTGTTCATGATGCTGCACGGGCATTACTTCCAAATGAAATACTAACTAAGGCAATAAACACTGCAAAAAAAAAAGGGAATGCTCTCGTTTGCATCAAAGCAAAAGATACTTTGATAAAAGGAAATAAAATAGTTAAAGAATATCTGAACAGAGATGAAGTTTATTACGTTCAAACACCGCAGATTTTCAAATACAAAGATCTTCTAAGAGCAATGAATAAAGCTTATAAAGAAAATTTTATAGGAACAGATGAATCAGTTCTTGTAAAACGAACAGGGAAAAGAGTTCATATTGTTGAAAGTTCTGTCTTTAACTTTAAGGTGACAACAAGGATAGATGTGGAGTTGTTTAGAAAGTTAACACAATAAATTATTCTCAGATCAGATTCGCTAACCCACCAATAATTAAGTCTTTAGAGTCTGTATAATAAAAATAATTTGACTCTCTGAAAAATTTTATATACTGTTGCAGTGTCCAATTAGAAGGGTAATCTAATGGCATTAAAACTGGCACTCCGCCTCGACATATTTTTACTCTTTCTCTATCTGTATTGCGATAGAAGAGAGGTGGCAAATCATATCCAAATATTCTCCGTCCACTCAACTTCTCTTACAGATGAAATGTTTAAAACTGAAAAAGTCTTGATACATTTTTATTGCTTACGGACTTTTTTTCCCAGTCGGATTTACTTAGCTCATAAGATTTAAATTAAAATGAAGATTAATAAGAAATAGTTTAATGAAAAAGAACAATTTCAAAATCATCTTTATTTTTATATTTATCCTGTGTTTATCCTTTCCAAGCATAATCAGGGCACAGGTGATTATTGACACATTATACCTATTCCCAGACACGACTAATTTTATTGACGAGCAAAATGGATTTGTTCTAGATTGGATGGCAAATTTTGCAGTAAAGTTTAATATTCCTGATGAAGCTGAAAGTATAATAATAAAGAAAGTTGGATTCTTAATATTTAATTTAGGTTTCACATTTACATTTAATAATTACTTTAAAATCAGTGTTGGAAATAATCCAGAAGAAACAATTTTGTATGAAAAAGATGTTAGTATTGATTCATCAACAATTACTTTCCCAGAATGGCAATTCTACAATATAGATTCTGTTGTCCAAATCGAAAATGATGCTATAAATAATTCTTTTTTTATTTCTGGATTAATATTTCTTAGAACAGCAACTACGCAAATGTATGACTCATTACTTCTAAACCATTTTATTTATCATGCTTATAATGAATATTGGATTGAAGGTGTACGTGAATATTTGCCAGTAAAAGTTGTTGTGGAAAGGATAATATCCGATGTAAACAAAGATTATCCAGAAGTAAATGGGTATCATTTATATCAAAATTATCCCAATCCCTTTAATCCATCAACTACAATTTTATATTCATTAAAAGAAATTTCTAACATAAGATTGATAGTGTATAACCTGCTTGGAGAAGAAGTTGAAGTATTGATAGAAGGCGAATATCCCTCAGGTAATTATAAAGTATCTTTTAATCCTACTGATATACCCGCAGGAATTTATTTCTACTCTCTAATTACTGAACGAAAAAGAATCACTAAAAAAATGATTTATTTAAAATAGTATCTCGTTATCTAGAATTTAAATCAACTAGGTATTTCCTTGCCCCCCGTGCTTTATAATTTATTTCCTTTGATTATGGAGATATTTTTAGATTATCTTTCTCTAGTGTTGAAGCTTTTATAAGCTGTTTTGTAAATTCTGATTTCGGTGTGGAAAAAATTTTTTCAGTTTCATCAATCTCCACAATTTCGCCCTTAGATAATATCATTATGCGGTCACATAATAATTTTAATAAATTCAAATCGTGTGAAACTATAATAAGTGTGATTTTCTTTTCACCAGATATTTTTTTTATGAGGTTTAAAAAATTTAACTGCGATTCAACATCCTGAGCTGAAAAAGGTTCATCAAGAATTAATATCTCCGGTTCAACCGAAATTATTCTGGCAAGTGCTACGCGCTGCTGTTCACCGCCGCTTAGTTCAAACCCTCTTCTTGCAGCAAAATCTTCATTTAATCCAACCAATTTCAGAGAATTAACAACCTTTTCATTAGACTTTAATTCTTCACCAAATCTTATTTTTGCTGCTTCTTCGATTATCTCTCCAACTTTACGGATGGGATTTATTATTTCACTGCTATTCTGAAATAAAATTTGAACAGGCATTGTTTTTATTCCAGACCAGTCATTGTTAAAATTAAAGGTTAACTTTCCATTATTAGAAGAAATTACTCCGGCTAATAATTTTGCTAAGGTTGTTTTCCCGCTGCCCGACTCACCTGCAATACCAA
The DNA here is from genome assembly GCA_963804005.1 of uncultured Ignavibacteriaceae bacterium. Taxonomy (GTDB): domain Bacteria; phylum Bacteroidota; class Ignavibacteria; order Ignavibacteriales; family Ignavibacteriaceae; genus JAGXRK01. The sequence goes on from CAWDOP010000023.1 coordinate 29,561, forward strand.
GTATTTCATATTCATACAGCTCAAATGAAATATTCTTTAATATTTTAAAGTCTTTACCCTTCCCAAATACTTCATTTGAAGACGCATCGTAATGTAGGTTTTCGGACTTTAATAGAGTTTTCATTTGCTTAACTCTTTATAAGCATTAAGAAAAGAATTGATACTACTATCATTAGAATTCATTAGATCATCAACTTCAATAAAATCAGTTAAAGTTCCCTCTCTTAAAAAAGAAATTTTACTGCTTATTTCTTGTGCAAATAAAATATCTTGTGTCACAATCAAGGCGGAATTATTATTCTTATTTACAAAGTTTTTAACTGCTTTTAGTGATAACAATGTATTGACTGAATCAATAGAAGATGTTGGTTCATCAAGAATTATTAGCTCGGGATTTATAGCGAAAGCCAAAACAAAAGTTAACCTTTGCAGCATTCCGCCGCTTAATTCATAAGGATGCCTTTCTGATATTGAGTTATAATCGGGAAGTTGAAACTCGCAGAGCAGCTCTTCTAATTTTCCCTTTTTGCATTCAGTATTATCGAAATAATATTTTACTTTTTTTAATGGATCAAGACTATTAATCGAATCCTGAAAAACGTATCTCATTTCATTTTTACGAATGTTAAAAAGTTCTTCTGATTTTAAACTGAGAAGATTTTTATTCTTCC